>NZ_QXIL01000050.1 GCF_004115745.1 Levilactobacillus suantsaii
AGTGGTTCACGAGGAAAGACCGGGGTTCCTTCTGGAGACTGGCAAAGTAGGCGGCGGATTTTTTTAACATATCACGCTCCAATGCTAATTCGGCATTTTCACGTTTTAAGGCACGGTTCTCAGCTTCTAAAGAAGCAAACGGCGTTTGCTTTCCATCTTCGGTATATAGCTTCCGCCAACGATACAGGGCACTTTCAGGAACACCAAGTTCGGAGGCAATGATTTTAACTGGTTTGGAAGAGTTAAAACTCAAACGTACCGCATTTTTCTTAAAATCTTGGTCGTAGCGATTGCGTGAATAGGTCATTTTGAGGACTCCTTTCGGATAAATTAATTCTCTTATGTTTCTGTCCGAAATTCTAGTACAGACCCTCCATAATTTGTATGCTCTTTTCTAGTACATATTTACGATAATTATTCGATTACCAAAAATGCCACCATTTTTTATTAGTTATATTTTTAGCTGCCTGTTTTTTTGCACCATCAGTTTTTGCAACTTGGCTTTTTTCTATACTTTCAAGATCTTCAACTGGGCCATCTAATTTTCGTAGGCGTTCTTTCAAATGGCGATCTTCTGCTACTGTTGCTAATTGTAATTGTTGCTGCTGATCCACCAATTTTGTTAGATGATCTATTTGTCGGTCTTTGGTAGCAAGCTGTTTGTCACGTTGAGACTTTAAATCTGCTACCTCTTTTCTTAGAGTAGCAATTAGCTCATTATTTTTTTTGCTAGTCTTTGTCGCTTTTTTGCTACCTATTTGTTGATCTTTTGCTACCAAAGGCTTTGCTACCTTGTCCCTAATAATCCTTTCAGCTGTAAGGCTAATCATGTTTGTACCTTGACTATCTTTTTGTTGGTTCTTTGTTGGTAGTCTTTGGTAGTGATATTGAATAGTTTGTTTAGAGACCTTCAATTCATCAGCAAGTTCTCTAATAGTTTTAGGCATGTTTTCCAAACCCCTTTCGGAGTTCAGAAAGCATTTCTTGTCTTGTCTGATCTCTTATTGTTTTATCATGCTCAATCTGTCGTTCGGCTAAAATCTGTTTTTCAGTTGAGCCTAGTGGTAGGCCTTTAACTTTATCGGTAGCACGCCATTTTTCTTGTTCTGTTAATTCACCATTATTCTGGATATTAAAAAGTTTTTGACGCTCATCTTGGAACTTACCTTGAGAAAAGTCGTTTGCGTCTTTTCTTTCAGGCTTCCAAGTAAAAGTATAACCAATCACTGGTTTCCCACGACCTTTACCATATTTTTTTCGTATAGTTAGGCCTCTAAACAAAGGGGTTAGTTCTTCCTTAATTGGGCGAATAACCCTAGATTCAACGTTCGCAGGCTTACTCCAATAGCTTTGTGGAATATCTAGTAGTTCAAAGAAATCATTTTTAGAAAAATAAGCATAACCAGTGGTTCGGAATTGTTTAAGAATACGAAAAGTTGTTTTTGCGTAACTACTCTTTAAATCTCGAAACTCTGTCAAAGCATAACGAACCCAACTTTCGAGATTATTTAGAAGTTTCAACGCTTTGGGATAAATTTGAATATCAACATAAGGAACGTCTGCAGATCCCTTAATTTCAAATCGAGTGAACATGACAAACATCTCTCTATCAAGACCATCTTTACTTCGAGAGCCAAATCTAAGACCTAGTATTTTTTGATATGTACTTTGTATGTCATCAATAAACCGATTATTTGCGGTTGGCTTATAGGCACTTAACTCTTTTAACTGATCAAAGGTAAATCTAACAGTATCATCACCTTTATCACGCATTCTAGAAACTACAGAAAAGAACAAGTTCATTTCTACAGGAGTAAACCTTCGCAAGGGGATTGTATTTAATTCAGGGTCATATTTGACTAATTCATTGCTCATAAAATAACCTCCTTGAATAATACTACCTTATTTGAATACAGGAGTAAATAAATGTAGTCGATAAACAGACAAAATGTAGTCGATAAAC
>NZ_QXIL01000051.1 GCF_004115745.1 Levilactobacillus suantsaii
GGTGTGGTAGCTTATCAGCGGGCGACTGAAAATAAAAGTGCGGATTTGCCGTATGATTTAGCCAAACTGGTGACGACTGACCAGTCCGAAGTTAAGCTGGATAAGGGACAAGTTAAGACCGTCAAGTTTCAAATCAAGATGCCGGCCAAATCGTATGACGGTATCTTGGCTGGTGGGCTGACTTTCTTGAAAAAGGCAACGGCCGCTGAAACAAAAAAGGCGGTCGCGGTCAATAATCAGTATGCCTATACTGAAGCCGTTGTTCTGCATGGTGATCGCGATTTGACGACGAACCACCTCACGATGAACAAGATCACGGTCGAGCAACTCAACGGCCGCAACGTCATCAACTTTCCGTTAGTGAACCACACGGCGGCCTACTTGAATAAGGTCCAAACGAAGATCAAGATTTACCATCGTGGCGGCCAAAAAGTAGTCTACCATCAAAATTTGACTAACGGTCAGATGGCACCCAGTTCAATCTACAAATTACCGGTGCGAACCGGACAAAACGCTCTGAAGGCTGGCAAGTACACCGCAGTCGTCAAGGTCAAATCCAAGAAGCAGCACTGGCAATTTAAGCAGAACTTCGTGATTACGCAGGGCGAGGCCACTAATCTGAATCATACGGCGGTCTTGAAGCAGGGCCCTAACTGGTGGCTGTATATCGGCATTGGCCTCTTGATTTTACTCTTGATCATCTTGCTGATCTGGTACATTCGCCGCAAGCAGAAGAAGATTAAAGAATTAGAAAAACAATTGAATGACAAACGTCAATCATAACCGACTAAATAAGTAGCCACATCTTGACCAGCATGGTCTTGAGTGGGTACTTATTTTTTTGTTGTAATCACAATAATCATTAGGTGGTTTATTAGTAAAAGCGGTATACTTATCATTAATATGAAATATATAAATAAATGATTAAAGTGAAAAAGCGAGTAAGGATTTGGGGTGATGGAAAATGCAAAAACGACGGTTACAACGTGCACGTTTGACTGAAAAAAGAACTTATAAAATGTACAAAAAAGGGCGTTTCTGGTCTGCCTATAACAGAGAATAATAGTGGCACAGTCTAAAATACATGATGTGTTTGAGAAAAACTTTCAAATAAGCTTTGTCCCTATATTAGGGACTATAATTAACAAATAACCCCTCAAAAACATTGAAAGAATAGCCCCCAATATCTACATTGTAGATATTGGGGGCTATTTTAATTTATTTTTTTATAAGTGCCCCTAAACTATAGCTATTGATTCAAGATTTCATGGGAGCCAGTTGCAACCAATAACAAAATCAATTCATCATGATCTAGCTGATAAATAACAATCCAGTTGTCATAATTTTTACCATAGTTTCCATATCTGGCAGGGTGAAATTCACGATAGCCACGCCAATTTCCTTTTAATGCATGATCTTTAATCTGTTTCAAAACAAGTACATCTTGTTCAACAATTGCTTCTAAACAAGGCTTCAAGACAGTTATTGGGAAATGTTTTTTGACTAGTTTTTTTAATTCACGTTCAAAAGATTTGGTCTGTTTAATTTGCATCTAACTTATCGATCCAATCTTCAAAGTCAGTCAATGAACCAATGTTTTTGACCTGCCCTGTTTCTGCTTCTTTTTTAGCGGCTAAGGCTTCCGGAGAATCTAAAAAGCTGACTAATCGAACTTCATTATTGGCCGCTTTAACTAACGATAAGCGTATATACTCAGAAACGGTTAGCCCTTGTTTTGCTAGATTAGCTTTAGCCCGTTCACTAATGTCAGGTGTTACACGAGTTGAAATTGTCTTGTTTTTAATAATAGTATTACTCATTCTAATCCGCCTCCTTTAAGTTTACCATCGTACTACATTATAATATTCGATTTTTAGGTTTTCTGCAACTAAATTAATTTTAAAGTAAAGGAACTAACAGCTTATGCAACAAGTTGTCTTACCCATCAAAGATTCAA
>NZ_QXIL01000052.1 GCF_004115745.1 Levilactobacillus suantsaii
CGACTGATGAGATCCTAGCAGCACTTGAACTAATTAATCAACGACCATTAAAAATACATCATCAACAGACTGCCATTGAAAGATTCCGGGCTTGTTCGGATTAAACTTGTAATTTGCCATACCGCTAAATTAGTGGGCCAGCAAGTTTCCTCCTGTGGGTGACCGCCAGTTGCCTACATGGTCGGCGAAATCAAAATTTTGACTTGTGATTTATCGGTCGCCAAGGTCTTCACACCATCTTCAATGGCCCGGGACAACGGAATCTTCTTCGTGATGATCTTTTTGAAGGTTTCGGCGTGCTCGTTAATTAACCGCATGACCGCAGGATAATCGTTGTTGTAGCCTAACGTCGTTAAGATATCCAGGCCTTGCATGATTAAACGGTTCGTCACGTCGACCGAGATCTTTTGACTGAAGAGGGCAATCAACATGACCCTACCACCCTTCTTGGCCACTCGGATGGCGGTGTCAAAGGTCGTTTGGATACCAGCCGCATCGTAAACCAAATCTACGCCACCGGGAGTACCCTGCTTGATTTGCTCAACCACGTCCCCGTGGCTAGAATCCAAGACGTCTGTCAGGCCTAAGTCCCGGGCTTTTTGTAGCCGTTCCGGGGAGACATCCGTAATATAGACCTTAGTTGCCCCAGCAAGTCTTGCCAACGTTGCCGTTAACAAGCCGATAGGACCGGCCCCCATGACGGCGACCGTTTGCCCGACCCGCAGTTGACTCTTCTTGATGGCTTCGTAGGCCACCGTCGTTGGTTCGGTCACGGCACCCAGTTCATAACTCATGCCAGCTGGCATCTTGTGGGCGAAGAAGTCGCGGACGTTGGCGTACTCGGCGTACCCCCCGTCGGCCGAAAAGCCAAGGAAGTTACTGCTGCCATCGTCCCCAATGGCATTTTCGCAAAGGTTGTATCGCCCGGCCCGGCAATTGTCACAGTGACCACACGCAATCAACGGTTCAACGGCGACGCTGTCACCAACCTGCAAGTCAGTCACATTTTGGCCGACCTTGACGACTTCACCGGCGAACTCGTGGCCCATGATGATGGGGAGCGACTGGCCACTGATGGGGTGCTTGACCGTGGGTAACGTCAGCCCTTCCGTATACTCGTGTAAGTCACTGCCACAAATCCCACAGTATTTGACCTTGAGTTGAACCTCATCGTCCTTCGGGTCCGCAATCGTCACGTCTTCTAACCGGGCGTCCTTGGCGCCATAAATTCTAACTGCTTTCATGTTGGTGTCCTCCTTATTTTTTATTAGCACTTACTTAAAGTAAAAGTGCTTTCTTTGATGATGTCAAACATTCTCACAACCCGCACTCCGAACTCAAACCCAATCGATTCCCGCCATAACGCGTCTGCATACCACCTCACTCATCACAAAAATTGAGCCATCTCCAAGAGAGGACCCAATCATTGCCACAAGTTGATCATTCAATGAGCACAATTACTCTTTTTGCCGAATCAGGTGGGCCGCTAAGCGACTTCGGGTGGCACTCACAGCTGCGGCATCATTAAAGTCAATCCGCTTGAGCCGCGCATACCGGCGGGCGTAGAACAGCCAGGTCAGGCCCGTAAAGACCATTAAGAAGAGGATTAACATCCCGATATCCGGCCAAGCCGAATCGCCAATCATCAGCGTTTGCCGTAATCCCGCAACCCCGTAAGACATGGGCAAGAAGGGATGAATGGCCTGGAAGAAGTGACTGGTCAATGGCAACGGGTAGGTCCCCGCCGATGCGCCCAGTTGTAGGACCAACAGCACCATGCTAAAGAACGCCCCGGCTTTGCCTAAGACCAGGTTCAACCAGGCCACGATGGTCATAAACGTCGCCGCCGCCAGGA
>NZ_QXIL01000053.1 GCF_004115745.1 Levilactobacillus suantsaii
GGGCGCCTGCTCCTCAAAGAATTAGTAGTTTAACTGGCGCTGTTAGGTACTTGACACATATGGATAATCCTGAAAAATATCAGTATGATAATGCTGATATTGAGACCTTTGGAGGCTTTGATTTAGAGAGTTGCTTAGCTCTTTCTACTGGGGATAAGCGCCAAGCCTTACGTGACATGTTGACTTTTATTTCTGAAAATGAAATTATGCATTTAAAAGACTTTGCAGATTATTGCATGTCTGAGGAAGCACCAGCTGGCTGGTTCGAACTTCTAACTGAAAGGAATACGCTTTTTATTAAAGAATATATCAAGTCAAATTGGCAGAAACAACAGTATGCTAGTAAAAACATCAATAAAAGGTAGTTTCTGTATAATTTTTTAAGAGCTGACTATATAATGGTCAGCTCTTTTTGTGGTTAAGCTGACATCAGCTTGCCCTACTCGGGTAGAGTTCTGCATGAAATGCGCTCGCTATGCAATAGCCCGCCGGAGGTTTTTCTAGCCGGATAATAGGCGCAGAAAAATAGCAGTTCTCCCAGTAGGAAGGGAGAACGCTACTACCTCGTAGAGCCCACACTTTACCTTGTAAAGTATAATGGGTTATACTTTACTTGGAAGATAACTCCGAAATGAGGTGCGTACAATGAGTTTTGCAGTGGCTAGAATGACGAAATTAAAAGCTGATAATTTAGTCGGCATTGGCAATCATGACCAACGGAAAACGACTAATCACAGCAACGAAGATATTGATGTTTCCCGCTCCCACCTGAATTATGATTTGGTGGCTGGACGCACTGATAATTTTAAAACGGATATTGAAGCCTATATCAACGAAAACAAAGCGAGTAAGTGGGCAGTTCGCAAAGACGCTGTTTTAGTCAATGAGTGGATTATAACCAGTGACAAAGATTTTTTTGAGCAATTAGACGAAGCCGAAACCCGTAAATATTTTGAAACAGCCAAACAATATTTTGCAGATAACTATGGTGACGAAAATATTCGCTATGCAGTTGTTCATATGGACGAGAAGACCCCTCATATGCATATGGGCATTGTGCCCTTTGATGATGATAAAAAGCTCTCAGCTAAGCGTATATTCAATCGTGAAGCCTTACAGCACATTCAAGAGGAATTACCACAGTACCTCAAAGAAAATGGCTTTGATGTTCAACGTGGTAACAAAAATAAAGAGCGTAAGAATTTATCAGTACCCGAATACAAAGCTATGCGGGAAGAATTGAAAAAAATAGAGACCGAAAAACAAGAGACACAAGCAAAGCTTGCAGATACTAAAAAACAGCTTGATGAAATCAAACCACGGGATACCAAGAAAATTGCTAGTAAACCCACCTTGATGAATAAAAATAAAGTCACGGTTGATAAATCTGATCTCGCTGATTTGGAACAAAGGGCGGTGACTAGCGACGCTTATAACTTTGAAAAAATTCATCTGGAAGTAGAAAATCATAGTTTGCGTAATGATTTGAGCGAAGCCAAGGGTCACAACTATGAACTGAAAAAAGAAAATGAGCGATTACAAAAACTAGTAGGAATGCTTCAAGGCATTATACGAAATGTTGATGAGTTTCTACACAAAAAACTAGGTATCAATTTACCTGACAAGTGGCTAGAGCGTGCAGGACTAAAAAAACCGTCTAAAAAAGCCCCTGAAAGCTCACAGGAACTCGACAAACATAAATCTGATGAATTAGGCGGTCCACATCTTTAAAACGCTTATACGAGCTTAAAATGGCGTTTAAGAGCTTAATTTACCATCTCGCTAGATTGAACGTACTTAACT
>NZ_QXIL01000054.1 GCF_004115745.1 Levilactobacillus suantsaii
ATCATGTCCATGTCGTCAAGATTACCGGAAAGTCTTATCGACTAAAAGGCGTCGGTTGACCGCCCAAAACCTACATTTTTAAACCGCCATAAACCTGCATTTTATCACCGCCCTTGACAGCTAATCGCAATTAGGGGGAGCGACCGTGGTATTTTTAGTTTAATTGGTAATTGGTGGGCGAGCAAAAAAATATTGGCGACAAGCCATACTATTGGCCATGAAATAAGTAGTAGGTTCTTTTTTGTCATAAAGTATTTTTCATATCAGGTTACGGCGCAATAATAATAGATTAAAATCCGTCTGGTTTAATTCCAGACTATTATCTTTAAAATATTAATTTTAATGAAAGTAGCCATTGAAAAATAACCGCCCTTGGAGGTAGAGAATTCGCTACCCAGTAACGGCAATAGCACGATTTAACGTTATGAGATTACCATTTAGCTTTTCTTTTCAAATTAGTTGTTATCTTATATAAAAACCGTGCTTTTTAGTTAGTTTAACCGCAATTTAGTCATTATAACTGGATGATTAAATTCAGCAATGCAAGTTATAAATCCCGGTATAATAGCATTCATAGCGGTTGATTTTCAGCAAATCAACCGGTCAGCAGTCAAAAACAGCTGGGCCTAGCAAGCCTAACAATTAGCTTGAACACCTAAAAACGCGGGTTTTGAGCAACAACTCTGCGATTTAACTTTAACTGCGAATGACTGATCAACTGTTGCTAATGTAGTCGCAATCATTCTACTATCGCTGACATAGCCAACCCAGTAGCAAGAACGGTTAAATCGCCCTAAATTCGGCAAAATCAGACGTTGATTCTGAGCACACGTTCAGCTTTTAGATGGGTAGTTGATCACGAACGTGCGCTGACAGCCGCGTTTAAAATCAGCACTTTTATAGTTAAGACTTGCCAGTTGGTCCTGAAATAGGTTGTCAGACATGATCATCTGAATTTTAACTGGCTTTAATCGAAAGAGTCACAATAATTCGATTCGGTTCATCTGTCAGTTAATTTTGAGGACCTTGCTAAGAAACGGTTGCTAATTTTGGCAACGGACGTCAAAGAAATTAAAAAACGTCACTTAAGTTAACAGGGGGTAACCTAAAAATGGCGTTTGCACGTTTCTGTTTCTCTACTTTACATAATATATATTATCGAAAGCAGTCTTAATTTTACTCAAACTCGGGATTCAAACTCCCCATCAGCTTTTCACAACAACTTGTCTTACTTTTGTCTTCATTAGCACTTTAAATTTAAAGTGGCGGCGCTTTTTAAAATTGCAGCACGCCGTTTTGAATTGCAATTACACTGGTGTTCAATTACTGGTCCTAATGAAAAATATATGTTCACCAGCAATTTCAGCTAATGATCAAGTCATCAAGCTCAATCCGCTTTTAATTAATAAAATATTTTTTACGCCTGAGTGGCACTCTTTTAATTGTAACACAGCCATCGCTTTCCAACGAAAGCCAACTTGATTGAAAACTCCTGCAAGCCATTGCCGCTCTTTTATTTGTGACGAATTTACAATTGAAGTGCAACAAGTAAGAAAATAAAAATAGACTCCTAGCCTGAGTCCTGTAGAATGAAGTCACCATAACAATCATCTAAAGGAGTTCTTAGGCTATGAGTCCAT
>NZ_QXIL01000055.1 GCF_004115745.1 Levilactobacillus suantsaii
TAGATGTCTCAACTGGATAATACACTTAAATTACTGGGAATTACAGACACAAACATTCAGGTGTTCGGTACTCGTGAGGAATTTCATGGTCGGGGCTCGGGTCGCAAAAAGTATTTGGTCATCCAGGCAGAGCTTACCTACACACTCAGGCGCTGTCCCAGCTGTGGATACAATACGTTGCACCCTAACGGACACAAGCTCACTCATGTCCACATTGCAGGACCCATGGACCGGCCCGTAATTCTAGAGCTAAACAAGCAACGCTGGCGTTGTAGTAACTGCCATAGCACTTGTACGGCCACCACTCCAGTGGTATCAACCAACCACGCCATCGGTCACGGACTAGCGACTCATGTGCTGAAGCTAGCCAGTAAATCACTCCCGGCTAAGACTATCGCCAGTCTCACCGGTATTTCGACAAACTCAGTTCAGCGTATTTTGACGGCTAATATTCATCCACACGCGAGCCGCCGGTTACCGATTAATCTATGCTTTGATGAATTCCGTTCCACGCACGGCTCCATGTCGTTTATTTGCATTGACGCCGACACTCACAAATCAGTTAAAGTACTTAGCGACCGCCTTAATAGAACCATCAAACAGTTCTTTCTTAGTCAGTACAGCACCGCAGAACGGACCGCGGTTCAACGCGTCATCATGGACATGAACGCCTCCTATCAGGCATTCGTGCACGAACTATTCCCTAACGCCGAACTCATTATTGATCGGTTCCACATTATTCAATTAATGGGCCGGACGATGGATACCATTCGCACTCAATGTTTAAAGCAACTCGACAAGCATTCGCGGGAATATAAAGTACTGAAATCACTATGGCGCCTATTCCACAAGGACAACCCTGACGCACAAAAGAGCCGCTACCTCTTCGGCCTGAATGAGTACTCGACCGAACAGAACGCTATTGATATTGGAACCGATGCGTTTCCGGCCTTCAAAACAGCTTATGAAACCTACATCGATCTCCACGATGCTTTGATGGGGCGTCACGCTGATGAACTCAAGAATATCATCACTAACTATCAGCCTAACGGCACGCACCTAGATACGGCCATGCATACCCTACGAAAGAATCTTAATGGAGTAATTAACGCCGCCAAATCGTCCTACTCTAACGGACCGATAGAGGGCATCAACCGTAAGATCAAGGAGCTCAAACGTGCTTGTTATGGCTTATCCAATCAGGCCAATATGTTCACACGCGTCTACCAGCTGATTGCCTAGATTATCTACCACAATAACGTCACGATGGTAGGCTTATTTGTTATGCCTTCAAGTACGATATTCAGACAACACACCAGATTAAACGCCGCAACTAATAAAACAACAAAAAAGATCTCCCACACGAGGAGATCTCCAAAGGATAGAAACTATCCTTCAACACCATTTGACAAACTTCC
>NZ_QXIL01000056.1 GCF_004115745.1 Levilactobacillus suantsaii
TACGCTGGTTCTTCCCGAAAAAGACCAATTTTAGCCAAGTAACGACTGATGAGATCCTAGCAGCACTTGAACTAATTAATCAACGACCATTAAAAATACATCATCAACAGACTGCCATTTAAAGATTCCGGGCTTGTTCGGATTAAACTTGTAATTTGCCATTCCTAAAAAGGTTAGCAAGTCGGTTACGATTTGGAATAAAAAGCATACCAAAAAGATTAGCAACCTTAAGCGCGTTCCTAATAGAACTTGGAGAAGCACCGCAATGCTTACGCTAAAGCACGGTAAAACTAATGCAAAATATTATCGTATTACGGGATGGAATACGAAGAAAACCAAGTCAATTACCGGATATGTTTGGCATGGCTTTGTCAAACCGGGTCTTGCCAAAGATATGCTTAAATCGCAATATATTACCTTAAACATTTTTCCAACAACTAAGGACTATGCAAATTATATAAAGTATTCACCGTCTCAGGGAATAACTCGGCAAATGCTGAAATTACTTCCGCAGAGTAAGCTTGATTTGCAACTCACTAGATTGGCTGGGGCTAAATATAGTTACTACTATTATGATGGGATGAAACCGCTTGTTATAGCTGGCAGTTTCAATGCAAAAAAATATAAAAACATCAAATCTTTCCCTAAAGTAACTAAGTATTTGGCGCAGAGTCGCAAATCAGCTACTAAGACTAGAATTAAAAAAATTAAGAGTATTCTTTCATCTTATGGTTATTCAAAATCGAAGCTTAAAAGCTTGAAAAATTATCACGTTGGATTAATGGTTGTTGATCACACACAGCTGGGAAGTGCAGCGATGTATCCAGATAACGATTACAGCTATGCTTTCGTCATTGCTCAGAAGAAGTAATCAGGACTTTGGGTAATCAAAATTAAGCAGTGGGTCCTGTAGGCTAAGAAGACAGTTCAAATTAATTAAAGCGGCTATAGAGTTGCTAAAATGGCATGATTTCCGAGATGATTTGGAATCATGCCATTTAATATTTGTAATGACGCTTGAATTGGGAGCGAAAACTGATTGAGAGACGTCTTAAACCTTACACATTAGAAATAGGGTATGCGTATTTTAGCTAGAGAGCTGATTCCTGCCAAATCCGAACAAGTCACTAATAGACACTTTAAAAAAGGGGGAGGCCATCTTTCTCTATTTCCATTAATGAGGAAATCCACCTTGGTTAACACATACATCTTAGGGTACTGGAGTGTGAGGGGGGCTTATTTTAAATCGGCGAGTTATATTTTGCTGACAATTAGATGCTAATTGTGCATGGCGGTTATAAAATGTAGGAAAATGACGGCGTAAAAATGTCGGTTTTCCTACATTTTTTGATATTATGAATCACATTGACTTTAGGAGGTTTTCAATGTGAGACATGATGTC
>NZ_QXIL01000057.1 GCF_004115745.1 Levilactobacillus suantsaii
GTATTTCTTATTTCAAAACAACACGACGCAAGTAGCAAGCTTGGGTGTTCATCATGTAGACCAATCCGTGGTTAACGTGATCGATACCAAAAACGTGACGATTCATCATTATGATAGTTCACAGGCACGGAAAATGATTAAGCGGCATGATCTAGATGGCTATTTGACTCAGAAAAATGGTCAATTGACGATTACTTATTCAAATAGCAATCCAACCAACACGTCTTTAATTAAGGCGAGTTTACAATCAGGATTAGTCAAGTTGAAAATGAAGACGCTGGTGACCGTTACTAAGAAACAGCGCGCGGCCCTTGAATCGCAACAAGCCGCTTTGAAGAAGCTGACAGCAGCCCAGACACAAGCAACGGTGACCAAGCTGAAGACTGCCATTGCACAAGCCCAGGCCCGCGGTGACCAGGCAACTGCTGAGAAATTACAAAAGCAACTCAAGCAGGCCACAGCCACGACGTCTAGTTCGACTCAGTCAGCTAAAGCAACCAGTTATACGACTAAGTCTCATTATATTTATGGTAGTAGTGATTCAACGTTCTTTGAAAACTTTTTGCCAGCCTTTCTCGGTTTCTTTGTCTTCTTCTTTGTGTTCTTGATTTCTGGCGTTTCACTTTTGAATGAACGCACTACTGGAACCCTAAGCCGGCTACTTGCAACCCCAATTCGACGGAGTGAAATTATTATGGGCTATCTAATTGGTTATGGGGGCTTTGCCATCATTCAGACTGTCCTGACCGTTGTTTTTACAATTACGGTCTTCAAGATTCACTTAGTTGGTAGTATTTGGCTGGTCTTTCTGACTAACTTATTATTAGCGTTAGTGGCTTTGACCTTGGGTATCTTTATTTCCACCTTTGCTAACTCAGAATTTCAAATGATTCAGTTTATTCCACTGATTGTTGTACCACAAATCTTTTTTGCTGGGTTGGTTCCAGTCGATGGCATGGCCAGTTGGTTGCAAGCAATTGCCCACATCATGCCGTTATACTATGGTGCTAATGCGTTGACGGCTGTTGTGACAAAGGGTGCTGGGCTTGGCGATATTGGTGTCAATTTATTAATATTAGTAGGGTTTATGGTCGTACTAACAATGTTGAATATTGTTGGAATGAAACGTTATCGGAAGGTGTGAGGATATGGAACGACCACGGATACGGGATTATTTTCAACAGGATCTAAGTCAGAATGAAACGATTACACCTAAGCAACGGGCCATCCTCCAGGCAAGTCTGGATTTGTTTGCTGAAAAGGGTTTTGACCAGACCAGTACTAGTGATATTGCACAACGGGCCGGCGTTGCGGAGGGGACGGTCTATCGGCGGTATAAGACTAAGGCTGCCTTACGGGATGCCATCTTAGCACCAATTGCCGCGCACA
>NZ_QXIL01000058.1 GCF_004115745.1 Levilactobacillus suantsaii
AAAGAGCTTTTCTCCGCTGCTTCCGCCGGTTAAGTTAAGTCCATAAAATATGAATATTAATGAAAATACTGATTTAATAGGATTTGTCGTGTGGCTAATTTGTTCTTGCAATTTGGGAAAGATTTCGCATACAACGTGACGATGGTTTACGACAAAAATCGAACACGTAAAATCCAATACCTTAACGAAAAGCAGTTAAAGCAGCTAAGCGCTTACTTGCTTAAAACACGTCGTCCTAAGTTCACAGGTAAATACATGATATTAACTGCCCTAGATACAGGAATGCGTCCAGGGGAAGTCGAAGGGCTCAAGTGGAGTAGCATTCACTTTGACACTGGAATGATTGATGTTAAAAACTCTTGGAATGAGTCGACACAGGATTTTGAAGACGTTAAGAATGAATGGTCGTTTCGCACCATTCGAGCCAACCATTGGCTCTTAGATGTGCTTAAAGAACTTCCACAGGATAATCCTCGAGGACTAGTGTTTGCTGAGAATGATACAATTCCAACATCAGCCGGTATTAATAAGGTGCTTAGGAACGCACTCAAGGAAATTGTTTCCCCGCTTAAAGGCTTTCACTTTCATTCATGCCGTCACACCCACGTTGCTTATTTGTTGGGGCAAGGCGTTGACCTTTACGCTATCTCGAAAAGACTTGGACACAGCAGCATTGTTATAACGGCCAACCGATATGCTTACATGATCGATGAGTATAAGTCACGTACGGATCAAAAGATCATTGATTCGCTAGATACACTATACAAGCCTTCCTATGAATTCAAAGTTGTCAATAGGAACTTTAAACTGAATGTGCAAAGATTGCGCAAAGTTTTTTTATCTTCTAGTTCTTTCTAGTACCAATTCAAAAACAAAAAGCCTGTCAGATGTTGACCTGACAGGCTTTTACATTTAGCTAAAAACGCCTAGTTTCAGCTGATAAGCCGCTTATTGGATTTGAACCAACGACCTCTTCCTTACCATGGAAACGCTCTACCTTCTGAGCTAAAGCGGCATTTCTTTCTATTATTACTGAAAATCTCTATGCTGACAATAGGTAGGCCTAAAATAGCATAAATCAGCACAGCGGTGATAACATGACGCAATCATCATTTTACCGGTTATTTCCTCACTTAATTTTCTGGACCTTTTCTTCCTATACCAATAAATGATATAAAAAAAGGAACCCGATTGGGTTCCTAACATTGCGTGGCAACGTCCTATTCTCGCAGGGGGCGATCCCCCAACTACTATTGGCGTGCTGAAGCTTAACTTCCGTGTTCGGCATGGGAACGGGTGTATCCTTCAGGCTATCGCCA
>NZ_QXIL01000059.1 GCF_004115745.1 Levilactobacillus suantsaii
CAATAACCTCTTTCATTGTTTGTGTAGGAACATCAATGATAACAGAGATTTGTCTTGGTGTTTTTTATTTTATCAATTAGCTAAAAGTATTTGGCTAACTTGATTATAAAACGCGCGAACGAAAACAAGTAACTAAAGAGATAAAACATTATTCGCAGGCAATTTCTGAACTGAAAGAGAAATATTCCGCCAATCCTCAAGATGAAAGTTTGAAAGATGAAATCGCAAAATTACAAGAAGAACTTTCCAAGTATCACGAACAAGAGGACGAGGTAGATTACCGTGAGCAACACGCAACAGCAGGATATGTTTACATCATTTCTAATATAGGATCCTTTGGAAAAAATGTATTCAAAATAGGAGTTACCCGTCGACTTGAACCAATGGACCGAATCAACGAATTAAGTAGTGCGTCCGTCCCCTTTAAATTTGATGTACATGCACTTATTTTTAGCGAAGATGCCTACAAATTAGAAGCAGAGTTACATAATAGGTTCACAAATCGCAGAATTAATAAAGTAAATAATCGAAAGGAATATTTCAGCATATCAATTGAAGATGTCGAAAATGAATTAAAGAAGTATAAAAATGTTACCGTTGATTTTAAGGAACGTCCAGAAGCCGACGAATATCGGGAGACTTTAGCACTAGAAAACAACAGCTAATGAATAGGCCCTCAACTGGGCTTTTCTTTAACAGGCTTAAAGAACATACGTTTGGCAAAGTCGAGTGTTGACCTTGCCATTGAAAGGAGAATTAACCATGGCAAGTATTACCAAGCGAGGCAAGAGCTGGCAGGCCAGGATCAGCTATAAAGATACTGACGGAAAAGCGAAAATAAAAACACATGGTGGTTTCAGAACTAAAGGCGAAGCAACTGCATGGGCCAACCAATTTTCCGTTGATCGAAATAGTGGAAAGCTGGTTATGGCCGAGGTGCCTTACTTCAAAGATTATTTTTGGTATTGGTATAAAACCTATAAAGAACCGGGGGTCAAAGAACGCACCCGACTCACTTATGAGTTAAGCCATAAGATTCTGTCGGAGGGGCTGCCCTTTGCAAGGTTGGATAATATCACTCGATATGATTACCAAAATTTCATCCGGAATATTGGTCAAACTCGGTCTAAAGAAACTATGGCCAAACTAAGTTCCCAGTATCACGCCTGTATAAAGAACGCAATTTATGATGGGACGAATTGTCAAATCAAGTGTAACTTTTTACCGAAGAAAACTTCAGATGGTGTCTTCCAGCCTAAGACCTTACGGGGGCGATTATTTAAATTCCTGACAAACTTCGCGA
>NZ_QXIL01000005.1 GCF_004115745.1 Levilactobacillus suantsaii
GGGGGGCCAATTGGTCGCAACGGGCACGCCACAAGCCGTCAGTGATAACGAGCAAAGTGTCACCGGCCGTTATTTGAAACAGGCGTTAACGCAGACCAAAATGGACTGATTTGGCCTAAAGGGGGCGGAAGTGTCAATCCTAGACACTGTCATTAAAACTTAAGCGTCAAGTGAATGAAGCGTGTTCCAACTACATAAAGCGTAGCTGGGACACGCTTCTTAAGTAATGGGCTAGGGGTCCTTAGTGAACTGGTAAGCTGTTAATTTCAACAAGATCCCCCCGCGCAACCGGTTGGGGTGGGCCTAAGCCGGCACTACACGGTAAAATCTGATTTGGGTCAGGTTAGGAAGCGTGGTAAACTAAATGTAGGTTTTCTAGGCCCCGTGGTTGACGAGCTACCATAAAATGGTAGCGCTTCCTGAACTGTTGGACTGGAATCCCATCAATGGCTCAACTGCCAGATGAATGCTTAGTCATTTACCCGGTGGCATGGGACATTGATTAAGCTGAGGAGGGTTATCGAAGTGGCAGAAAAAAAGTGGTTTCAAGACGCCGTCGTGTATCAGATTTATCCGATGAGTTTTCAGGACAGTAATCACGACGGCATTGGTGATTTGAACGGTATTGTCCAGCGGCTCCCGTATTTACAGAAATTAGGGGTCGACGTGCTGTGGTTGAACCCGATTTACAAGTCCCCAAACAAGGATAACGGGTACGACATCGCGGACTATAAGGCGTTGAATCCGGTTTACGGTACGATGGCCGACTTTGACCATTTGTTGGCGGAGACCCACCGGCACGGCATGAAACTCTTGATGGACTTGGTCGTTAACCACACCTCCGATCAAAACGCGTGGTTCCAAGCCAGCCAGCAATCGCGGACTAATCCCTACGCCGATTATTACATCTGGCGCGATCCGGTCGACGGGCACGAACCGAACAACTGGCAAGCGGCCTTTGGGGGTCCAGCCTGGACCTTCGTTCCGGCGCGGGGGCAGTATTACTTACACCTCTTTGCCCCGGCTCAACCCGATTTGAACTGGGAAAATCCCAAGGTGCGTGAAAGCGTCTGGGACATCATGCGCTTCTGGTTGGATAAAGGGGTCAACGGCTTTCGGATGGACGTCATCAATTACATCTCCAAACCAGCGGGCTTGCCCGATGCGCCCGATGGTGGGACGGCCGGTGCCGTGGGGGACTTAGTCGCCGACGGCCCGAAACTAAACGACTACTTACACGAAATGAACGACAAGGTCCTGTCCCATTATGACGTGATGACGGTGGGCGAGATGCCCGGGTCCAAGCCAGAAGACGCCATTCAATACACGGGGTTGGACAGCCACGAGTTGAACATGGTCTTCCAGTTCGAACACGTGTCGCTAAGTCCCAACCCAGATACCCGTTTAGGCAAGTGGAACGATCAACCGGTCAAGCTGACGGAACTCAAGCACTCCTTGAGTCGCTGGCAGACCGAACTGGACGGCAAGGGCTGGAATAGTCTGTACTGGAACAACCACGACCAACCGCGCGCCGTGTCCCGCTTTGGCGATGACCGACCGGAATACCGGGCCTTGTCCGCCAAGGCGTTAGGAACGGCGTTGCACATGCTGCAGGGGACCCCGTACGTGTTCGAAGGCGAGGAACTGGGGATGACCAACGTCCACTACACCCAATTGAGCGACTACGAGGACTTGGAATCAATCAACTTCTACCATGAGTTCGTGGACCAAAAGCACCTCGTCGATGGCCCGACCATGTTGAAGTATTTGGCCAACATTTCGCGGGACAACGCCCGGACGCCGATGCAGTGGAGTGCCGAGAAGCACGCCGGGTTTACGGATGCGACGCCGTGGTTTGCGCTGAACCCCAACTATAAGCAGATTAACGTCGACGCCGAATTGGCCGACCAGGATTCGGTCTATTACTACTACCAGCAGTTGATCAAGTTGCGCCACGAAAATGCCATTATCCTCTACGGGACTTACGAGGAAATCGACCCGCAAGACGATCAGGTCATGACGTACCGGCGTCATTATCAGGGCCAAACGTTACTGGTCATGGTCAACTTTACGGACCAGACCGTGACACGCGACTACCAGCAAGCCAAAGCGGACCGCTTACTCATCAGCAACTATGCCGATGACCAGGGGACCACGTTGCGGCCGTACGAAAGCAAGGTCTACTTGTTACAAGATTAAGGTGTCTTGGACTGAAAGGCTGGTGGGTGGGAGCTTAGTTTCCATTTACTTCAATCACGAAAAGTTTAAAGGGCCCCACCGGCAAGCGCGCTGGTGGGGCCCTTTAGAAGGTCTAAAAAGACGTTAGAGTTCTTTAGAAACGGTGTAACGTTTGGAAGATTCATTTTCGGTGATTTGGTTACCCAGTTTTTGGTCCGCCAAGAAGATGTCAAAGGACGGCTCGCCCTGGGGACTCTTGACCACGAGCACGTGGCCCGATTGGGCGTGCCGGGCCCGGTAGATTTGGGCCGTTTGCACGGCTTCGTTGTAATCATGAAAGTTACCAATTGAGTTTCCTGGATTGAAAAATACAACTTCATCCATCATCATCATTCCTTTCAGAATTAGATTCTAAGGTCATTATACCGCACTCGTTATGAAAACGATATCACTTTACAGTTGGGAATCCATGGCAAACGAAAGCGCCGATTGTTCGGCGTTGGCCTGGACCAACGCCCCAATGTGGGCCTGCAAAGCCGTAGCGAAGCTAGCTGCGGTCGCCACGTTGAACTCGCCGAGGGTCGTTGGGGTGCTAGGTGTTAGGTCATCACCCGCTTGGACCCGTTGAATTCCGCGTTGCTGGCTGGCCTGCAAGAAATGGTCAATGAGCCCGCGATTCTGGTGGTAGTGGGCTTCACTTAAGACCTCGACCAGCTTAGCTTGCCAGTACGGGTTGGTGGCGCTGTAGGTTGGATTAGCCACGGCGTAAGTGGGCGCCAACTGGTCGCCGGCCGCAAAGAACGGCACGTAGGGCGTAAACGCCGGGTTCCCGAAGCCCTGCCACACGATGCCAGCGCGTAAGGGTGGGACGTTGCGGCGGAGTTGTAAGATGTGGCTGTTCTGGGTTCGCGCCAAGCCAATCGCCCGGTAAGCGGTCCGTTCGGTAGCCGTCCCGTGGCCTAGCGGATCGTAAGGGGTGCCGTTGTAGTGGGAACCTAAGATCGTGGCCACGTCATCGAGACCGATTTTACGTTCGGCGTGTTGGATAAAGGGCAACGTCATATCGGTCGGATTCTCAAAGGCGCTGGGCGTCAAAATTTTATGACCGTACCAGACCCGTGGCGTGTTGTAATGGGCGTCTTGCTCGCTGTGGGTGCCGAAGATGTGCCGGGAATTGAACCCCCCACCGTCTGGATTCAAGCGGTGGCTTTGGACGAACTGGCGCAGATTTGGTGAGGTCAAGAAGTTGGGGCTATCGAAGTCGACTTCTTCGATAGCCAGTTGGTTGGCGACCACGGCGTAAGCGTCGTCCGGGATGCGTTGAGCGACTCAGTGATGACCACTGACGATTTCCATGTACCAGACTTCGTCGAGGTCACTGAAGAGCACCCCGTTGGTCTCGGCGGCGCCTTGGGTGTGCACCAGGTGGCCTAGCCGTTGAATGCCAGCTTGGGCGGAGTCGATATAAGGCAGAATCACCGTTAGCATGGCATCTTCGGCGATACCGTTAGGGACCAACGGATCGACACCCAGCACGCGACTGTTAGTGTAGGCACTCTCGGTGGCGCTCATGGCGACTTGGTGGGCGTTGATGCCACTTTCGCCGTAATCGCCGGCACTCGAGTCGCTGTCGGGCACCGCCGTGTACTGGGCGGCGGCTTGCGGCAGGGAGGTCGTGAACTGATTGTTTTTCGAGACGAAGTGGGTGGTGCCACTCGTGCTGGCGGGATGACTGACGGCTTGTTTCGGCCAGATGGCCACCGCATTGTCTTCGTTACGGGCGATGAGTGGGCTGCCATCCAGGGTGGCTAACTTGCCGACTAAAACTGAGGTGCAGGCTTGATGGGGTAAACGGGTCACAAAAATTCCTCCTTGAAAGGGTGCGATTAACCGTCCCATTAGGTGTGGGGCGTGAAAGTGACCTTAATATAGCACATTTTGCGCGGCCACGTTGGAATGGGACAATCAGTTTTAATAAAAAAACTGGGGGAAGTTTGCTAAAATGGAAGAGAATAGGAAGGGATGGTTGGTAACATGGCAGCAGAAATTGAGTCACATCAACACAGCTTGGCCCGCGAATTGGAATGTGTCTCCGGAGTGCCCATCTTTCAACAACTCGCACACAACCAGATGATTTCGGTCGCCGAAGTCACCCGTGCCATCCACGCCCAAAAGGGTCAGATCGTCTTCCGGCCGGATGCGGTCTCCCAGACGTTGTATATCGTGAATACTGGCCAGGTCCGGCTGTACCACCTGGCCGATGACGGCAAGGAACGGGTCTTGCGGGTGCTGAATCCCGGCGACTTCATCGGGGAGATTGCGCTGTTTACCGACGAAATCCACAGCGATTACGCCGAAGCCACCCAGACCACGGAACTTTGCACGATTTCGCGAACTGACTTGACTCAACTGGTTCGGCGATTGCCGACGTTAGCGTTGGCGCTCTTGAACGCGTTGGCGCAACGCTTGAAGACCGCCGAACATCAAGCCACCTTATTGGCGATTCCTGATGCTTTGCCGCGGTTAGCGGGGTACCTGTTAGACTTGAGTCAGAGTCAAGCGACTACGGTGACTTTACCCATGAGTAAGCAGGACTTAGCCGCGTATTTGGGGATGACGCCGGAGTCGTTGAGTCGCAAGTTGAAACAACTGGTCACGCTGGGGGCGATTACCACGCATGGTCGGCGTGAGATTACGATTGTGACGCTCGCCAAATTACAAGCCGTAGCGCCACAGTGACTTAATCTTTGCGCTCCGGTTAAGAATCTTAAATAGCATGGTATTCCCAAATTAAATTTGCTAAAATGATGGGTGTTGTGTTTCAATAGAGGCTTAGAGTAAAAACGCAGATTAAATTAAAAGGGGATACGCACATGTGTGGATTCGTTGGTTATGTGAACCAGAAGGATGTTCCCGCTAATACCATCAACGATATGGCGGATCGCATCAAGCACCGGGGACCGGATGACGAGGCCTATTTCAGCGATGACCAAGCTGTGATGGGATTCCGGCGGCTGTCAATCATTGACTTAGCCCACGGAAAGCAACCGATGTACAACCGGGACCAAACTAAAGTTTTGACCTTTAACGGTGAAATCTATAACTACCAAGAGATTCGGGCTGACTTACAAAAGCTAGGGTACGAATTCCAAACGGATGTGGATTCCGAAGTTTTGATTCACGGCTACGACGCCTGGGGACCAAAATTGTTGGACCGGTTACGGGGGATGTACGCCTTCGTCATCTACGATAAAACAAATAATGAAGTGTTCGGGGCCAGAGACCACTTTGGCATCAAGCCATTGTACTACTATGATGATGGCGAGACCTTCCTGTGGGGTTCCGAAATCAAGGCGTTCTTGGAACACCCGAACTTTAAAAAAGAATTTAATGAAGAACTCTTGCCGATTCACTTGAGCTTTGAGTTCATTCCGTCGCGCGACACCATGTTCAAGCACGTGTACAAGGTCTTACCGGGCCAGTACTTCCTGCACAAGGCGGGCAAGACCGAAACGCATCGCTACTTCAAGTACAGCTACGACCACATCGACAACAGTCAGACGGTCGAAGGTGACGCCAAGAAGATTCGCCAGATTGTCGACGAATCCGTCAAGGCCCACATGATTGCTGACGTGGAAGTCGGCAGTTTCTTGTCCAGTGGGATTGATTCTTCTTATGTCTTGAACGAAGCGGCCAAGTTAAAGCCGATTCAATCCTTCTCCTTGGGCTTCAAGAATTCCAAGTACAGTGAATTGAGCTGGTCCACGGAATTTGCTAAGGAAATCAAGCAAAAGAACACGCCACTTTACATGACCGGTGACGACTACTTCGATATTTTACCGACCATCATGTACTACATGGACGAACCGTTGTCCAACCCATCGGCGATGCAACTGTACTACCTATCTAAGGGCACGCGCAAGAGCGTGAAGGTTGCCTTGTCCGGGGAAGGGGCCGACGAGTTCTTCGGTGGCTATAACACTTATCTGGAAGCCATCCCGTTCGAACGCTACCAGAAGTGGGTACCCAAGCCGATTCGTAAGGGCTTAGGCGCGATTGCCGATAAGTTGCCACGGTTCCATGGCCGGCGGTTCTTGGTCCGTGGGGCCGAACCGTTGAGTGAACGGTAC
Source organism: Levilactobacillus suantsaii (assembly GCF_004115745.1). Taxonomy (GTDB): domain Bacteria; phylum Bacillota; class Bacilli; order Lactobacillales; family Lactobacillaceae; genus Levilactobacillus; species Levilactobacillus suantsaii. Next base: position 6,309 of record NZ_QXIL01000005.1, read on the forward strand.
TACCGGGTCAACTACGTGTTCGACTACCATGACCGCAATAAGATCTTAAAGAACCCAGCCTTGAATCAAGATGCCGGGGCTTACACCCAACACCTCTTCGATGACGTGAAGGGCTTAGACGAAATGACGCAGATGCAGTACTTTGACATCAATACTTGGTTGCCGTACGACATCTTGCACAAGGCAGACCGGATGAGCATGGCCAACTCCCTAGAAGTGCGGACGCCGTTAGTCGACAAGGAAGTCGCCAAGTTTGCGGCCACCATGCCGGTCAAGACGCGGATCCATGCAGATGAGACTAAGGTCTCGTTGCGGACCGCGGCGGAAGCCGAACTGCCGGAACGGGTCGCGAAGAAGGAAAAGATGGGCTTCCCATCCCCAATCGCCACCTGGATCAAGGAAGAACCTTACAAGTCCCGGATTATCGAGGCGTTCAACTCGGATGTGGCCCACAAGTTCTTCAATACGGACGCGTTGATGGATATCTTGCACGAACATATCAATGGAAAATCCAGTATGCAAAAGATTTTCACCATCTACACCTTTATCTTGTGGTACGAAGTTTACTTCCCTGAAAATACCACGGCCAAGACGGTTGACCTGGTTCACCGGACGCAAATTTAAGACCAGTCGGCTAATTTAGTCGGCACCACCGATCAAGGTTGCTATTGGATTCGTCCGTTAACAACCTTGATTCTGTTTACGATTAAAAATAAATATTTTTGTTGACCCCAGCCTAATGGGGCGAGGTGGGGGAATTCCGGCTTCGCCCCCACGGCTAAGCCCATTGGTCAAAGCTGACCGGGGGTTTAGCCGTGAGTCAGCCCCTGCGGCGAATTAGGCGGGCGCGGTCAACGACATTTTGCAGTTGTGAAGGGACTTTTTGAGTTATGGAAACGAATGGAGCAAAATTCACCCCGGTTTTGCTGGGGAGCGATTTTAACGTTTATGGGATGGCCCGGTCGTTTTACGACCTGTACCACGAACCCGTGCAGGCTTTTGCCAGCATCCAATTGGCGCCGACCCGCTACACCAAGATTGTGAATCTAGAACTCATCCCGGGCTTCGATGAGGACCCAGTCTGGATTGAGACCATGCGGAAGCTGAAGGAACGTTACGCCAACCACCCGGAACCCGTCATTTTGATTGGGTGCGGGGATGGCTACGCTGAATTGATCAGTAAGCACAAGGCCGAACTAGAAGACGTCTTTATCTGTCCGTACGTGGATTACGATTTATTGCGGCAACTGAATAATAAGGAAAGCTTCTACAAGGTCTGTGACAAGTACGGTTTGCCGTACCCGCACACCCGCATCATCACCAAGGCGGAAGCCACGGGCGATGCGCCCATTGAACAACCCTTTGGTTACCCGGTCGCGTTGAAACCGGCCAACAGTGTTGAGTGGTTGGACGTGCACTTCGAGGGCCGTAAGAAGGCCTTTCGAATCCAATCCGAAGCCGAATTCAAAGATATCGTGCATAAAATTTATACCAACGGGTACACGTCCGATTTGATCTTACAGGACTTCATCCCCGGCGATGACAGCAATATGCGGGTGGTCAACGCCTACGTCGACCAGGACCACCATGTCAAAATGATGTGCCTGGGGCACCCGTTATTGGAAGATTGTGCACCGTCCGCTATCGGAAATTATGTGGCTATCATCCCTGAATACAACGAGACGATTTACCACGACATCCAGAATTTCTTGGAAGCTATCGACTTTACCGGCTACGCCAACTTTGACATGAAGTATGACGTGCGCGACCACTCGTTCAAGTTATTTGAAATCAATTTGCGTCAGGGTCGGAGTAGTTTCTTCGTCACCCTCAACGGCTATAATCTGGCCGATTGGGTGGTCAAAGACTACGTCAAGCACAGTTTGAAGGACGCGCCTACGGTCTACGGTAACCAAGACGAACAGCAACACGCCTTGTGGTTGGGGGTTCCCGTTAAGGTTTTTAAGCGCTATACTCGAGAAAACGCAGATAAAGAGCGCGCCTTGAAGTTGATCGCGGCGGGGCAATACGGCACCACCTACCGGTACCAACCGGACTTGAGCTTGAAACGACGGTTGTTGATCAAGTGGATGGAACACAACTATACGGTGAACTTTAAGAAGTACTTTGCGGAAAATAAGGGGTAAGAATAATGAGAAAATTCTTTACGATTATTGGCGGCATGGGCACGATGGCGACCGAAAGTTACATTCACCAGTTGAATTTGCGCACCCCGGCGCACGCCGACCAAGACTATTTGAACTATATTTTGGTCAATCACGCCACGGTACCGGACCGGACGGCCTACATCTTAGACCACACCCAGGCAAGTCCGTTGCCTGGCTTGTTGGAAGATATCCAGCAACAGAGCCAGTTGAAGCCGGAATTTTTCACCTTGCCGTGCAACACGGCCCACTATTTCTTTGATGACTTACAGGCCGCTACGGAGATCCCCATCCTGCACATGCCGCGCGAAACCGTTAAGGAGATTCAGCGCAAGTACCCGGAAGCTAAGCGTATCGGCATTACCGGGACACGGGGGACCATCACGGATAAAATCTACGAACACGAGATTACCAACGCGGGATTGACGCCGGTGTTACCGACCGAGACCATCGAAGCCCAGACCATGCGCCTGATCTACGACAACATCAAGGCTCATAACGTGGTCGATGCGCGCTTGTTCCACACCATCATTCAAGAAATGATTCAGGAACAAAAGGCCGACGTGGTGATTCTGGGGTGTACCGAATTATCACTGGCCCAAGAACGGGAACCGGAAACGACTTACCCGGTCGCCGACAGTCAGTCGATTTTAGTCGACCGGACGTTGGAAAAGGCCTTAGCTTTAAAGCCCGAAAAAGCTTAAGTGACCAAAAATTAAAACGGATTGTTCCAGCCAAAACTGGCTGGAACAATCCGCTTTTTGTTTAACTGAAAGATTAGACTATCGAAAGTTACTTGAAAGCCAGCATCAAGCCTAGCCCGGCAGTAATCAACCCGACGATGCCCATCACGAAGTAGACCAGGTGCGTCTGGTCGCGTTCCATTTTGCGTCCGAAACTGATTTCGATGAGGGCAATCGTGGCGATTCCCAGGGCAAACTTGAAACTGACCAGTAACGGGGCGTGCCCGAAGGTCCGAATGCTTAGGACGACGCCACTAATGATCATGACCAAATAGGCGCACCGGGCCAAGAGGAGAAATTGAATGACCCGTTTTTCAGCGTGACGAGTCAATCCCAACAACACCGCTAAGGTCAAGACAATCCAAGTCCAAAAATGGACGGCTAACCACATCTAATCGCTTCCTTCCCCCAAACTCGGTTAACTTTAGCCTACCATATTCTGGGGGCCGTGGGCGCTTAATTTAGCCGTTAATAAGGTTAATTTAATCTGTGCCCTTTAAATGGGGACAGATGTAGTCACCTGGGGGAGAAAAATCCGTGGGGGTTAGCGGGTTTCGTCTTGCTGGTGGTCTCGCTTCAGTAAGGTGAGCAGTTGTTGGTCACGTTGAGCGACAATAGCTTGCCCACGGTCACCGGTCCAATCGAATAGGCCCTGTCCCGTCTTGAGCCCCAATTGGTGGGCCGCTACTTGGCGTGCCAGAGTAGGATCGGCATCGGTTTCGTTTGCCAAATCGGCATAGAGGTAACGGCTGATGTTGTTGAAGACGTCTAACCCACTGAGGTCGGCACTGGCAAGGGGACCGACTAGACTCCAGCGGCGTCCCAGACTGTATTTGACGATGTCGTCGACGGCACTAGGCGTGGCGATACCTTCCTGAACGATATGTAGAGCTTCTCGCAAGACGGCCAGTTGGATACGATTGCCCACGAAGCCTAGCGACTCTTTTTTGAGGGGAACGGCGTGTTTCCCGATAGCAGTCATTAGTGCCACCGTGGTCGTGACCGTGGCGGGAGCGGTCTGCTCACCTGGCACGACTTCAACTAACGGCATCAATTGGGCCGGGTTCCAGAAGTGGGCGACGACGAAGCGGTCGGGATGGGTTAAGACCCGTTGGATGGCGGACGGACTGAGGCCGGAAGTGTTGGTGGCTAACAGGGTGTCTTGGGGCACGACTTGTTCGACGTGTTGCCAGACTTGGCGTTTGACAGCGAGATCCTCAACTACGGATTCAATCACGAAGTCAGCAGTGTGTAGGGCCTGCTGGTAATCGGTCGTGAGATGAATCCGCGCTAAGATGATGGCCGGGTCGTCTGTAAGTAAGTCGTTTTCCTGGAAGGTCTTCAGGTCATTTTTGATCAGCTGTAACCCGTGGTCTAATGCCTCTTGGCTGGTATCTAGCAAATTCACGGTGTAACCGTGTAAGGCAAACTGCAGAGCAGTCGCGTGGCCCATGGTACCGGCGCCGATATTGCCGATGGTTTTGAAACGTTGAAGTGAAGTCATTGAAAAAATCTCCTTTGTAGCGGGTGAGAGGGTCTAAAACTCGCGCAACCTATCAACTGGTTGCCGAAAGTAGTCGGTGATGGTTAGCGCTTTCAAGAATTAGCATACCAAGCTCAGTTTAGAAATGCAATGCGTGAAGAGATGCACAAATGGGCTTTAAAAAAGGCCCGCGGCAATCGCCGCGGGCCCTTAATCGTTGTGAGTATTAGAAAGTGAGGTTAGCTGCTTGCGTCCAGTATGGTTTGCCGTTTAAGATGAGCCGGTACCAAGTGGTCCCATCACTTGCCTTGTAGCCTTTCTTGTTGACCGTGACTTGGGTGTCAGCGGCATAGCTACCGGTGTGGCCCATGGTTTTGGACAAGTAAGTCGAGTTCAGCACGTGGTTGTACAACGGGGCGTTAGTGGCCGTGTTCAACGTCGCCTTCCCACTGGCGTCACTGTAAGTGACCTTCGGGAAGTTCAAGACCTTACGGTAGACCCAGTACTTGTGAGTCGAATTCTTAGCGAAACGGATTCGGTACCAGGTACCGCTCCAGCCGCCGCGTTTTACGCCACGACTGTCGACGTAGACTTTGGTGCCACGGTGGTCACTACTCAGGTTGCCCCAACCGATCCGCCGGGAATTACTGGTTCCCTTGACGTGAGTGTAGACCGTCCAGTTGGTGTAGTTGTTCGCCAACGTCGCCGTTTCGTTGTTGCCCCCATGATTGTAGGTGACGGTCTTCTTTTGCGCGGTAACGTGCGGGGTGCTGGTCGTGGTGTTAGAATCAGCCGTCGTGACCGTGCCCCCGAGGTTGGCGTACTGCGTGTTGACCAAAGCGACAAAGTTCGTCATGGTGTAGGTCGTCCCGAAGTATTTCTTAGCGTTCGTCGACCAGTACCCATCCGGGTCGGTATGGGTGGTGCCACCTAGGCGCGTTGAAACGTCGTGGTGGGACAGGACCGTGGTGTAACGTTTCGGAGTTAACCCGTATTGCTTCAAGATGTAGGCCGTGTAGTAGGCGGCGTTGTTCAATTCGGAAGCGAAGGCACTCTTGGAGTGGACTTCAACTTGTTCGAACTGGACGTAACGCTCGTTTCCCATGGGACCAGAGCCCCACGCTAAGTACTTGGTGTTCGCGATGTTGATGATGTGACTGGCATCGACGAACGTGTGCACGAAGGCGTTTTGATAGTTACGCTTCATGTAGGAAATTTCATTATAGATGGTCGAATCTGGGTTAGCCGTTTCGTGGACCACGACCCCCTCAGGGTGGCCATTCCGATAGCTTAACTTGGGAAATTCGGACCAGATACTACTGGTGATCTTGGGCGTCGAATAATCTTGACGCGCAATGTAATCGTTGATGCTGTTGGCGCTGGCGGATGTCGTGGCCCCTAACCACAATCCGAAACAACCAGCGACGAGGGCGGTACCTCGAACCACCCAATGTTGCCATGTCTTCATTTTCACATTCTCCTCCTATAAGTGGCTCATCCTCAATTTCTTCGTACTGCAACAAGTTGATTATAACGTATCTGTGTGAACTTGGGTATAAATTATTTTTAAGCTGTCATACTTAATTGTTCGCAAATCAACCGTATTTTAACGACTAAGGCGGCTATAATGGGGTTATCTAACGACTTTTTGCCGAATAAGGCGTAAATAATAATTAAAGTTCGGCTTTTATCTTTTGTTGCAAAAAGCTTACAATTAGATTGCAGGTCAAGCTGAGACATTATGACTTGCGGTCTGCTAATAAGATGGGTATAATGATATTTTGTATGATGAGATGAAAGGGGCGATCAGTGATGGCTGAAGCAGCTGATAACACTGGTAAGACGGAACTTAAGGTTGGCAATTACATTGCGGCCAAGAAGTTTGGGCCGTTAGAACATGATTTTACGGGTGAAATTACCAAAGTGTATGATAATTCAGTCCTCGTTGAAATCCGTCAGTACGATCCCGCCGATAAAACGGCGGTCGGTGACATGAACAACCGCGCCGTAGTGCGGAAGTCGGTCGCTAAATTGACGACAGCTCCAGAGAACTAAACATCATAAAAATAGATATTTTGAATTTTTTTGCAAAAAGTAATGACAACTCACAAATGGTATGATATACTCATTTGTGTTGTGCGGGTGTAGTTTAGTGGTAAAATTCAAGCTTCCCAAGCTTGCGTCGCGGGTCCGATTCCCGTCACCCGCTTTCGAAGGAGGCGGCCAGTGGCCGTCTTTATTATTATTCGAAAGTTTAGGCGTTAGAATAGTAGGTTAGCTCATGTGATTAAGCGAGTCCGGGAGGGTGAAAGCCGGATTGACAAACTAGCCGAACGGACTAACCAAGTTCAAGACAGAAACTGATCATTTAAGTGGACCGTGAACGGTCAATTAGAGTGGTACCGCGGGCTAAACTCGTCTCTTACAAGGATGTAAGGGGCGTTTTTTTGTCCCATGATTGTCAACAATCAAGGAGGAAATTTGGATGGATTACAAACAACAGGCCGTGACTGCGTTGGTTGCTGCCTTAGATGGCCAATTAACGGCTGATGAAGTGACCAATAAGTTAGAACGTCCCAAGACGTCTGATAAAGGGGATTTAGCGTTCCCGACGTTTACCTTAGCCAAGACGCTGCACCAAGCGCCCCAACAGATCGCCCAGGATTTAGCTGCCAAGTTAGACACCACCGGCTTCGAAAAGGTGGAAGTCGTGGGACCTTATTTGAACTTCTTCTTTGATAAGGCGGCTTACAGTGCGGATACCCTAGAGACGGTTTTGAGTGCTGGCGCAGCTTACGGCCAGAACCAGGACGGTCAAAACGGGAACGTCCCGATTGATATGTCGTCCCCGAACATCGCTAAGCCGATGTCGATGGGGCACTTACGCTCCACGGTGATTGGGAACGCCATCGCCAACATCTTGACTAAGAATGGTTACCATCCTATCAAGGATAACCATTTAGGGGATTGGGGGACCCAATTTGGGAAGCTGATCACCGCCTACAAGCTGTGGGGGAACGAAGCCGACGTCAAGAAAGATCCCATCAACAAGTTGGTCGAATACTACGTGCGTTTCCATAAGGAAGACGTCGACAAGCCCGAATTAGATGATGTGGCCCGCGAGTGGTTCCGCAAGCTGGAAAACGGTGACCCCGAAGCCCACAAACTCTGGGAATGGTTCCGCGAAGTTTCCTTACAGGAATTCAACGACGTTTACCAGGAACTAGGGGTTAAATTTGATACCTACCACGGGGAAGCCTTCTACAATGATAAGTTAGAAGAAGTCGTGCAGATTTTACGCGACAAGCACCTGTTGGTCGAATCGCAAGGCGCCCAGGTCGTAGATTTGAGCAAGTACGACTTGAACCCGGCCTTGATTCTGAAAAGTGATGGCGCATCGCTGTACATCACGCGAGACATCGCCACGGCCCTTTACCGGGACCGGACTTACAGCCCCGTGAAGAATTTGTACGTCGTGGGGTCCGAACAGACCTACTACTTCAAGCAATTGAAGGCCGTCTTACAGGAAATGGGCGTGAAGTCGGCCCCAAACTTGCAACACGTGCCGTTCGGACTGATCACCGCTGATGGTAAGAAACTCTCGACGCGGTCCGGCCGGATCATCTTGTTGGCCAAGGTCTTGGAAGAATCCGTCAAGTTGGCCCAAGAAGAAATCGCTGAAAAGAACCCATCTTTGGCCAACAAAGATGAGGTGGCCCGTCAAGTCGGCGTTGGTGCCATCGTCTTTGGTGATTTGAAGAATGAACGGACCAACAACATCGACTTTGTCTTAGCCGACCAGTTGAAGTTCGAAGGGGAGACTGGACCATATGTACAATACGCCCATGCCCGGGCCGAAAGCATCTTGCGCAAGGCGCCACACGTGACCGTTGCGGCGGCTGGCAATGAATTGGCCGATCCGTTAGCTTGGGACACTATCAAGACGTTGGCGGACTTCCCGCAAATCGTGAAGATGGCTTGTGCCGAACTCGAACCATCCGTCATTGCCAAGTACGCGATTCGCTTAGCCAAGACCTTCAACAAGTACTACGCACACGCTAAGGTCTTGACCGATGACGCGCAATTACCAGCCCGCTTGGCCTTAGTCAAGGCAGTCTCCGGGGTCTTGAAGGAAGCTCTGCGCTTGTTGGGTGTCGAATCTCCTGACGAAATGTAACTCTGAATTTAAAATCTGTGTCACCGCGACTCCGTTGGCAATCCGCCAATGGGGTCTTTTTTTGCGTTGAAAACGAATATTTGGTACACTGAGTTCATAAATATTCAACGATAGAGGGTGGAAGTCCCTTTCTTAGAATTGACGCAATGAAAGTTTATGCGGAGGGGGCTATTGTCATGAAGAAAAGCATTCGCCAGGCACGGATCGAACAACTGATCAATCAATATCCCATTGGGACCCAAGAGGAACTGATGGAGCGACTGCAGGAAGTGGATATTCAGGCCACACAAGCGACAATTTCCCGTGATATTCGTGAGATGCAGATTGTGAAGGCGCAGGACGGCCACGGCCATCTGCGGTATACGATTTTTAAGGCAGGCAACCGCAGTGAAGAAGAGCACCTCCGCGAGACCATCAACGAAGTGGTCACTGGCCTGACCCGGGTTGAGTTTGTCAACATTTTGAAAACGCTGCCGAGTAACGGTAATCTCTTAGCTGCCATCTTCGATGACCTCAATCTCCCGGAGATTGCGGGGACCTTAGCGGGACACGATACCATCTTTATTATCAGTCCCAGCGCAACGATTGCGGCTAAGCTCCACGACCGGATCGCCGCGGAAATGAATCCCGAAATCGTGCATTAAATGAGCAGTCCACACGGCCGGCTCCGTTTTGACGGACCGGTCGTTTTGGTGTGGGGGCTAAAGACTTTTCTAAAGTTTTCGTGCCCAACGAAACGGAGCGGGAAGTCTATGCTAAAATAGACCATATTATCCGGAGTTCTGTCTTTGAGAATCCCGAATGTGCGGCTCTTACTGATGTGGGGGCTCACCGACACGTTTCAGGTGATGTGGCGAGTGGTGATGACCATTGCGCGTCCACGTCTATTTTCTAATTAGAAGAGGCTATTTCATGAATAACCAACAACCGAATCAACCTACTGAACGGGGGTTCAAGGCCCACTTTAAGCGGTTTTGGCGCCGGTTTCAGCTGACCCGCTGGCTCATCGTGATCGTCTTGACCGGGTTCTTAGTGCTGAGTGGCTACTTGACCTTTATTGCTAAGACCGCCAACGTCGGCGATTTAAAGGCGGCTTTAGATAACCCAACGCAGATTTATGACCGGAAGAATAACAAGGCGGGGACCCTCTACTCCCAAAAAGGGACGTCGGTTCCGTTACGTAAGATTTCCACGAACCTGCAAAAGGCCGTTATTTCAACGGAAGACCGGAATTTCTATCATGAGCATGGGTTTTCCGTCAAGGGGATTGGCCGGGCGCTGTTTTTGTACGCTAAAAACAAACTACTGGGTCGCGATTACATCAGTGGCGGGGGCAGTACACTTACCCAACAACTGGTAAAAAATGCTTACTTGACGCAGGAACAGACCTTTACCCGGAAGTTCAAAGAGCTCTTCTTGGCGATTGAAGTGGAGAACGTCTACAACAAAAAAGATATCTTGGCGATGTATTTGACCAACGCCTACTTCGGTAACGGGGTCTGGGGCGTCCAGGACGCTTCGGAGCGTTATTTTGGCACCTCGGCAGCCAACCTCACGGTATCGCAATCGGCGGTTTTAGCGGGGATGTTGACCAACCCCAACGGCTATAACCCAATCTACCACCCCAAGGCGGCTAAGCAACGCCGTAACGTGGTGCTGGATCTGATGGTCGAGAATGGGGACTTGAGTCAGACCCAGGCCAAGCGCGACCAGGCCACGGCGATTGTGACCAATGACGATTACACCTATAAAAATTCGTACAAGTACCCGTACTACTTTGACGCCGTCATCAATGAGGCGATTAAGAAGTACGGTTTGACGGAATCCGAAATCATGAACAAGGGATATAAGATTTACACGACCCTAGATCAGGACAATCAAAAACAGATGCAGACGCTGTTCAAAAACAACAGCTACTTCCCGTCTAACGCGAGTGATGGCACCAAGGTCCAGGCCGCTAGCATCGCCATTGACCCTAACACGGGTGGTGTCGAGGCGGTCGTCGGGGGCCGAGGCAAGCACGTCTTTCGGGGTTATAACCGGGCGACGCAGATGCGGCGGCAACCCGGATCGACCATCAAACCGTTAGCGGTGTACACTCCCGCGCTCGAAAACGGCTATTTCTACGATTCACAATTGACCGATAAGAAGAAGTCTTATGGTAGTAACCACTACACGCCGCATAACTATGGTGGCACTTACAGTGGAAAATTGCCGATGTACCAAGCGTTAGCGCAAAGTACCAATGCGCCGGCCGTGTGGTTATTGAACAAGATAGGGGTCGACAAGGGTTACGAATCCGTGAAGAAGTTCGGCCTGCCCGTCAGCAAGTCGGATAAGAACCTGGCCTTAGCGCTAGGGGGCTTGAAGACCGGGGTCTCCCCGCAACAGTTGGCACAGGCTTACACGGCCTTTGCCGACAACGGTGTCCGGCATTCGGCCCATTACATCCGTAAGATTGTGGACGCCTCCGGGAACGTGGTGGTATCGACAGACGACACGCAGGCCAAGACCAAGAAGGTCATGTCCAAGAAGACGGCCAAGCAGATGACCAGTATGATGATGGGCGTCTTCAACTATGGGACCGGGACTACGGCTAAACCTTACGGCTACACGATTGCCGGGAAGACTGGGAGTACCGAAGCCGACGGGGATGCCGATGCGACCCGGGACAAATGGATTGTGGGTTACACCCCCGACGTGGTCGTGACCACCTGGGAAGGATTCGACAGTACCAGCAGTAAACAGCACTTGGAAGACGTCAGTGGGACCGGAGAAGGCCCATTGTTCCAAGCTGAAATGCAGGGGATTTTGCCGAACACCAAGGGCACGTCGTTTGACACCAAGGATGCGTCGACGCTGGCCAAGGCTCAAAATAATAGCTCGTCTTCATCGTCGAATTCGTCCAGTGATATTTGGGATTCGGTCCAAAAGGGCATCGATAATGCTGGCAAGTCATTCAATAATGTGGCCGACAAGGTCAAGTCCTGGTGGGAAAAGGCCAAATCAGCCGTTGATTAACCGAATCCTGGGCTAGGGTCCCACTGCAAAGCATGGTACAATGATTGATGAACGATTTAAATTTGAGGAGGAACTTCATTTATGGCTGAAACTCTGCAAGATCTAGGTGCGACCGTGGCCAAAACGCTGCAAGCAACGCCGGAATTCAAAGCACTACAAGCCGCTTTTGCTGAGATGAAGGCGGACGCGGACACTTACCAACTGTTTCAAGATTTCCAAGCCCTGCAAACGAAGCTGCAACAAAAGCAAATGGGCGGTCAAAAGCTGACCGATGATGAGTTGAAACAAGCCCAAGACCTGGCAACGCAGGTGGGGTCCAAGCCGGCTATCAAGACGCTGATGGCTAAGGAAAAGGATGTTAATGCGCTCTTAAACGAGTTGAATAACACGATTACCAAGCCGATTCAAGCAATTTACCAAGGCTAAAATTCAAACCGTCGGTGTTTTCCTCTGTGTGAGGGGGACACCGGCGGTTTTTTTAAGGAGTGATGCGGCGTGAAATTTATCCATGCAGCGGATTTACATCTCGATAGTCCGTTTTTAGGGCTGACTAGCTTACCGCCAGCGTTTCTGACCCAGGTCCAACGCTCGACATTCGCTGCGGCGACCAAGATCTTTGACCGGGCGTTAGCCGAACACGTGGACTTCGTGTTATTGGCGGGGGACTTATTCGACCGGGCCGAACAGAGTGTGGCGGCTCAGGCCTACTTATTCGACCAGTTCAACCGGCTTAACGCTGCCCAGATTCCGGTGCTGATCAGTTTTGGCAATCACGACTATGCGACCGACCAACACCAGACGTTGGCTTATCCCGATAACGTTACGGTCTTTGGGTCGCAAGTCACGACACACACGCTGACCTTAGCCTCCGGGGAAACCGTGGCCGTGAGTGGATTCAGCTACCCGCAACGCTGGGTCGCCGACGATGTATTGGCGGACTATCCGGACCACGCGGCGACGGATTGGCACGTGGGGATGCTCCACGGGGCGGTCAGAAGTGGCGGCCCGGCCGACCACTACGCGCCGTTTACCGTGGCCGAATTACAGGCGAAACACTATGATTATTGGGCGTTGGGTCATATCCATCACCATCAACTGTTGGCCAGTGACCCCCCCATCGTGTATGCGGGGAACCCACAGGGCCGTTCCGTCAAAGAGACGGGGGCCCGGGGGGCTTATTTGGTAACCAGTCACGGAACTAAGCTGGTACCAGAATTCTTCCCTACGGCGGCAATTATGTGGGAACCAGTCACCCTGGACAGTTCGGCCACCACGTTGGTCGAATTGGGCCAGAAGCTCGTGGCCTGGCTGCAAGCTCATCCAGCGTCACAACCCACGCTGACGGTGTTACACGTCACGTTAGGCCAAGCGTTGTCCGCGAGCGATACGGCGCAATTGACGGACTGGGTGGCATTGTTTCAACGAACCCAACACAAAGTACTGCAAACTGCGCAACGTGAATTCGTCCGGGTCACGGTCCAGCAAGCTGCCGAACCGTTGACCGCCCCCAAGTTAGATCAGACTTATTGGAAACGAGGCGGTCAGCAAGTCTTTACCGTAGCTAATCAACAGGACCTTTTGGGTAAGCTATTGCAAGAACCGTCCTTAGCAGCGTGGGCGCAAGACTTATCACCAGCGGACCTCAAACAAGCTGCAACGGAACGGCTTAACCAACGTCTACGAGAGGGGGGCGACCATGAATCTTAAAACTTTAACGTTGTTTGGGTTTGGTCAATTTCACGACCAGACTTTTCACCTTCAAGCGGGCTTCAACGTTTTATTGGGCCCCAATGAGGCGGGAAAGTCGACCATCACGCAATTTATTACGGCGATTTTGTTTGGGTTTCCGACCAAAAAGCACCCCGAATTGCGCTACGAACCATTAGACGGCAGCCGTTTCGGGGGTGCCATCGAATTCGAGCAGGATGACGTGACTTACCGGGTGACCCGGGTGGACGGACCGCGCGGCGGGAAAGTCACGTTACAGAACCTGACCACGGACCTCCCCCTTCCGGCCAGCCAGCTTGAGCGCTTGTTGGCCCCGGTGGACGCGCAATTGTTCATGGCAGTATATGCACTCAATGAAAGCCGGTTAGGGACGGTCTTTCAAGCGTCGAAGCAAGCGTTGATCGACCGTTTACGCCACGTGGGTGCCGTGGGGAGTGATTTTTGGCTGGACCAGGCCCACGCACTGGACCAAACGTCGGCCACACGTTATAAGCCCCAGGGCCGCAAACCCACGTTGAATCAATTATTGGCCGAACATGCCGCGTTGACGGCTAAGTTGACGAAAGCTAATGCGGCCTATCAAACGTACTTAACGTTGCGTGAGCAACAAACCGCTAATAAACGCCAGCAAACTGAGTTGACGACACAACTGCACCAGCAACGGCAGGTGACCACCGCTAAGGAGCACTTGTTACAAGCGTGGCCAGTCTATCAGCAGTGGCAAGCCTTGCAAGCGACTCCCAAAGTTGCGGCCAGTGGGTTTACCCAAGCGGACATGACGACTTTTGAACGGCTGAGTAGTCAGGTGAAAGCGGCTCAAACGACCCTCCAGACGGATCAGCGCCAATTGCAGACCCTACAGGCCCACACGCAGTTGCCCAAATTATTCCAGGCCTATCTAGCGGTAAGTGACCAGGTGACGCCACTCTTTGACGACCTGGCCGCCGTGACGGCGCGTGACCAGGAACGCAATCAACTCCTCACGCAAAAAAAGGACCTCGAACAACGGACTAATGATTACGAACGACAGTATGCCGATGCTAACGGCCAGATGCCCCAAGCATTTTCGTTAGCCACGACCCAGAAATTCAAACAGCTCCAGTCCAGTCTGGCGTTAGCGACCCAGAAACGCCACCGGTTGCAACAGCAGTTGAACCAGGCCAACGAAACTTACCGCCAGCTGCGACCGACGCGCCAGCGCCAAAATTTATTGGCTAATAAACAAGTTGGTTGGTTGATTGCGGGCTTAGTGGTCTTGGTCGGAGCCATGTTTTTACCGGGTGCCTTGATCAAGCTCATTGGGGCCGCGGGAGGAGTTGCCATCGGTTATTACGGCGTCTTTATCGTCGACGGGGAAACGCCAGTTGGTCGGGAACTCCAACAGTTATCGACGGAATTTCAAGATTTGCAGGCCCAATTGCGCGAAGGGGGCCAACGCCTCGATGAGTTGACCACGCAGATCGACGCCATCGGCACGGCCCACGATCTCGACCGGCTCCCGGCCGAACAGTGGTTAGCGGTGCAGCGGGCGATTAGCGATTGGGAACGCTTGACGCACCAACTTGACCAGGTCCACCAGCGGTTGACGACGATTGATGAAGCGCAACACCACTTCTTGACGCAGGTGACTACGGCGTTACCAACGCTGGCGAACCAATCCGTCGCCGCGGTGGTCGAGCAATTAACCCGGTTGCGGACGACGCAGCGGCAATTGGCAAGTCAAAATGGTGAGTTGGCGGACTTGAGCGGCCGGCTGAAACGCGACCAGCAAGCACTGACCACGGCCCAAACGGCCCGAGACACCTTTCTGCAGACCCGGAACGTGGCGACCAGTGGGGTCTTTTATCAGCGGTACCAAGCTGCGCGGGAACAGGGCAACCAACAAGCTCAACGACAAGCCTTGGCCGACCAATTGGGCACTAAACGATTGGCGCAACTCCAGCAGACCACTCAAGCACAAGTCACCCAGGATGTAGCGACGGCGAAACAAACGACTACCAATCTCCAACATGATCTTGACGCGGTCACGACACACTTAGCGACGTTGGCCGGGCAGTTGGAGCAGTTGACCACTAGTGGGACGCAGGCAACGTTACGCCAAAAACTGGCTAACTTAGAGACCAGGATGCAACTGACGGCCCGTGATTGGCTCGTCGATCGGCTAGCCAGTCAATGGATCGAAGCGACCCTCGAGGCGGCTTCTGGCGACCGGTTTCCCCAAATCGTGACCCAAGCAGGGGATTTCTATGCAGAATTGACCGAAAACCGGTATACTAAAATTGAGTTGACCGCGGCGACACTGCGGGTGCAACGGGCCGATGGTCAGTGGCGGACGGTGGGGCAGTTGTCCCGCGGGACGGCCGAACAACTCGACTTGGCCGTGAAATTAGCCTTTGCCGTCGTGATGCAGGCGCAAGCCGCGATGCCCGTGGTAATCGACGACGGGTTTGTGAACTTTGATGCCGCTCGACGCCAAGCAGCCTACCGATTATTGAACCGGGTCTCACAACAGTTACAGGTGATTTTGCTCACGGCAGACCCAGCGGCCGGGACTGCGGTCGCGGATCAACGGGTCCTAAAATTGACCGCAAATTAGGAGGGTTTCAAGTGACGACCAAAAAACAATTACTAGATTACGCTGTCGATGAGGCGGTGGATTTGTTCGTATTACTGAAGTCGGCTGATGTTCGGACGGCGAAGAACGGGAAACCGTATATCGCCATGGTGTTCGAAGACCGGTCAGGAGAAATCTCCGGCAAATATTGGGACGCCTCGGCGCAGGACATTGATACCTTCGTGGCGGGACAAGTGGTTCATCTGCAGGGACGCCGGGAGAATTACCAGACCCACCCACAGATTAAGATTTTTCACTTGCAGTTAGCGCCGACTAATGTGGGGCTGACCGCCAGTGACTTCATTGAACGGGCGCCGATGACGCGGGCGGCCATGGAAGACTACATCAACCAGACCTTATTTGAGATTGAACAACCAACTTGGCAACGATTAGTGCGTGAGTTGGTGACGCGCTATCACGACCAGTTCTTTACTTACCCGGCGGCTAAAAGCAACCACCACGCGTTTCAAGGGGGCTTGGCATTCCACACGATTTCGATCTTGAAGTTAGCCCATCACGTGGTCAAACAATATCCCGATTTGAACGGTTCGCTTTTGTTTGCGGGCGCCATCTTACACGATTTAGGCAAGACGATTGAACTATCCGGCCCTAAAGCGACCACCTATACGTTGGCGGGCAACCTAGTCGGTCACATCGTCTTGTTGGACGGGGAACTGGTCCGGGCTTGTGACCCGTTGAAATTGGACCCCCAGGCGGAAGACGTGTTGCTTTTACGCCATATGGTACTAAGTCACCACGGATTGTTGGAGTACGGGTCGCCGGTCCGACCAGCGCTTAAGGAGGCGGAAGTCCTACACCAGTTGGATGAACTCGATGCCTCCATCATGATGCTGGACACCGTAGTGGGACACACGGAACCGGGCGAATTCTCCGAGCGGGTCTTCGCGCTCGATGGGCGGCGGTTCTACCGACCGGATTTACCCCAGGCTAAAAAGCCGGATTAGAGGGCACAACGACTTAAAAATAAGGTTATATCATGGTCTGTGGCCACTAGTCAGGTGCTCACAGACCATTTTGGACTTTTTAGTCCCAGTCACCCCGATAGGATTAAGCCAAACGCCGCTTTACAGCAACCTGTTGGTTACCGTAAAGCGGCGTTTCGTCGTTCTTTATTCTGCTAGCTCACCACCAAAAGTTGGTGTGACGCTGGATTTATTTGGTGGTGTCATCCTTGAGGAGGTCATCGATCGAAAAACCGAGGGCTTTGGCGACGCGGGTACCGTAATCCTTATCGGCGGCGTAGAACTGTTTGATTTCCAGTTCCTTGACGCCGGGCAAGGTCACTTGACCCAGGGCACCTTTAATGGTCTCAATCAATCGGTCCTGCTCGTCGGCGGACATCAGCCGGTATAAGTCACCGGCCTGGGTCGTATAATCCACTTTATAACGGTAAGGTTGAGCGCCGGTCTGGCCAGACACGGTGTCCGGGGAGACTTCAGCACTGGTATCTTCCACCGGACCGTTTTGACCATTTGGCTCGTAGTTGACCTGGTCGTCTTGGCTGTTCTTCATGGCGCCGTCACGAGCGTAGTTGTGGACGGGGACGATGGGCCGGTTCACCGGCAAGTCTTCGAAGTTGGCCCCTAACCGGTAGCGCTGGGCGTCCTTGTAGGAGAACAAGCGGCCCTGTAACAGTTTGTCTGGTGAGGGTTCGATGCCGGGAACAAAGTTGGCCGGGGACATGGCGGCTTCTTCGACGTCGGTAAAGTTATTGGTCGGGTTCTCATTCAAAGTCAGCTTGCCGACCTTGATCAGCGGGTAATCCTTGTGGGAAATGACCTTGGTGATGTCGAAAATGTCCCACTTGTAGTCCAAGCCGTCCTGGTACGGCAGAATCTGCACGTAGAGGGTCCAGGATGGATAGTTCTTCTTTTCAATCGCATCGTAGAGGTCGTCTTGTAGGTAGTCGACGTTTTGGACCATGGCTTTTTCGGCCGCCTTGGCGGACATGTTTTTCACGCCCTGATCAGAGAGTAGGTGATACTTGATCCAGAATTGTTCGCCGTCTTGGTTGACCCACTTGAACGTGTGTGACCCGTAGCCGTTCATCGTCCGGTAGGAGGCGGGGAGGCCACGGTCACCCATGAGGTAAGTCACCTGGTGGAGCGATTCTGGTGAGTGTGACCAAAAATCCCACTGCATGTTCTGCGTCCGGCGGTTGGTCTTAGGGTCCCGCTTTTGGGAATGAATGAAGTCGGGGAACTTCAGCGGGTCGTTCACGAAGAAGACCGGGGTGTTGTTGCCGACCAGATCGTAATTACCTTCCTGCGTGTAGAACTTCAACGAGAAACCCCGCACATCACGCACCGTGTCCGGATACCCTTTTTCACCAGCGACCTGCGAAAAGCGGATGATGAGGGGCGTCTTTTTGCCAACACCGTTAAATAGGTCGGCTTTGGTGTAGCGACTCATATCGTTTTCTAGCACAAAAACGCCCTTGGCGCCGGCACCCTTTGCGTGGACTACCCGTTCCGGAATCCGTTCACGGTCGAAGTGGGCCAGTTTTTCCAGGAGATCGTAATCCTGCATCAGTACCGGACCTCGAGCGCCCGCAGTTTGGGAATGTTCGTTATGAGCCCACGGTTGGCCGGAACTAGTGGTTAATTTATCAGTCATTGTGCATGTCCTTTCTCTGATTTACCTTTAAATACTGTAACCGCTTAAAAATTACCATGATTAGCAGAGAGTTTCAACGAAAGCGAATTGTGAATGGTATCAGCAGTGTGCAAAAACAATCCCCAGTGACGATGCGTAATGGTTGGTCCAGTCCGGCGTTTAGCTTAAAATGGAATCGATAACAAAAAAGCTTATGGAGGCGATCGAATGAGTGAGACGACAAAGGATAACCAGTATCGCTATGTAATCGTGGGCGGCGGTATGGTGGCTGGCTATGCGGTCAAGGGGATTCGCCAGCAAGACCCTACCGGTGCCATTTTGGTGATTTCGGCGGAAGCGGACGCCCCGTACGAACGGCCCGCCCTGAGTAAAAAATTATGGCTAGATGATGAATTCACAGAAGAAGACATTCGTATCGGCGCGGAAGATTGCGCCAACGTCACGTTTCGATTCAAGACGACCGTAACGCAGATTGACCGGCAAACGCAGACCCTGACGTTAGCGGCGGGGGACCCGGTCCACTACGACAAGTTGTTATTGGCAACGGGGTGTGCCCCGCGCAAACTCGACGGGCCGGACGATTCGCACGTCCTAACTTTTCGGCAATGGTCGGACTATCGGAAATTGCGTAAATTCAGTGGCCAGAACCAGCACGTGGTCATCGTCGGTGGCGGGTTCGTCGGCACCGAACTCGCGGCTTCATTGGCCCAAAACCAGACGCAAGTCACGCTGGTTTTCCCCGAAGAAGATCTGGGGATGGGCAAATTCCCGGAAGACTTGCAAAAAGAATTTGCGACGACCTTTGAACGTAACGGCGTCGAACTATGTAATCAGCAAGTCGTTGCGTCCTATCAACGTGAAGACGACCACTTGGTCCTGACGACTAAAGATGGTACGACGCTCACGGCAGACACCATTGTGATGGGCCTCGGGGTCACGCCACGGCTTGATTTGGCCCGTGACAGTGACTTGAAGCTGACGGAAGGTGGCGTGGAAGTCGACCAATACTTGCAGACCAGCGATCCCCACATTTGGGCGGCCGGTGACATTGCGGCTTATCCAGATAAGTTATTGGGGCGGCAGCGCTTCGAACACGTTGACCATGCCCGGTTGTCCGGAGAATTAGCGGGGGCTAATTTGGCAGGCGCCCATCAAGTCTACCAACACACCCCGTATTTCTACTCGATGACTTTCGACATTTCCTGGCAAGCAATCGGCA
This sequence comes from Levilactobacillus suantsaii, assembly GCF_004115745.1. Taxonomy (GTDB): domain Bacteria; phylum Bacillota; class Bacilli; order Lactobacillales; family Lactobacillaceae; genus Levilactobacillus; species Levilactobacillus suantsaii. The sequence goes on from NZ_QXIL01000005.1 coordinate 26,096, forward strand.
ATATCGACTTAGCGTTAGACCAGCAGGCTGAGCGTCGGGGCATGGGGACCATCGTGTACTTTCTGGACGCCGGTAAATTGGCGGGCGTCCTGGTTTGGAACGTGGCCGTCGATTTGGATGATGTCCGCAAGTTGTTGGCGAATCCGCCGAAAGACCCGCAACGTTTGCTAGGGTCACTGCCCGTGAAAGAGGAATAATCGGTTTTGAAACGCAAACGCGTCCTGGTTTGGCCTGAGTGCCGAATCGGGGCGCGTTTTAGTGGTGTTTGGCATCGTGCGTGTCCGATAGCCAGGGCAATGAGCATGAGAAGATGGGACACAAAAAAGGACCCGGAAAGCTCCGGGCCCTTTGATGAATTTGTCTGGTTAGGTTTACTTCGAAGAAGAAGAGGATGATGATGATGAAGAGCTGCTGGACAAGTAGTCCGACAAGATGTTCTTCATGTCGCTATCCTTGATGGAAACATTACCCTTCTTCAGAACCTTGGAAACGACGTTGTGTAAGACCGTGCTGTCACTCATATCACTAGTGATGATCTGTTGCTTCAGTTCAGCCTTGTGTTGCTTCAACGTCCCCTTACCAGGGTTCTTCTTCATCAAGATAACGTGGTAGCCGTATTGGGTCTTAACTGGCGTCGTGGTGTATTCGTCAGTCTTCAACTTGAAGGCCGCCTTCTTGAAGTCTGAATCCAAGGAAGTGTCCGTGCTATCAAAGGAGCTTAACACGCCACCCTTTTTCTTCGTAGCCGTATCCGTGGAGTACTTCTTCGCCAACTTGGAGAATTCGCTAGTCAAGTCGCTCTTCTTGGTGTCCTTCAATTTGTCGATGACCTTGTTGGCCGTGGCTTTCTTGGAGACCAGAATGTGAGCAACCGTGACCTTAGGTTCGTAACTCTTGAATTGCTTCTTGAGTTGCTTGTTGGTGATCGTCACGTTGTCCTTAACGGCTTCCTTCAGCAGTAAGTTCGACCGGATTTCGGTCTTCAAACTGGATTGCGTCATACCACTTTGGGTCAGAACGCTGTTAAAGGAAGACCCGTATTGGGACTTGTACTTGTTGAATTGCTTAGTTACGGCAGACTTGCTGACCTTGCTCCCGTATTGCTTCTCTAAGACCTTGTTTAAAATCATTTGTTGCAAGACCTGCTTACCAGAAGAAGTCCCTTTCAGGCTGCTGTAGTAAGCACTCTCGGTGATTTTGCCACCGTTAGTCGTTGCAACGGTCTGGCTCCCACAACCGGCAAGCGTGACGGATAAAAGCACGCCGGCCAGGGCGATAAACCATTTCTTCATATTCCTCAACACATCCATTCATCAAAATTGGTGTAAACACCATACTCAGACATCATAACACAAAAAATGACAAACCTAAAAAGGTCCCAGAACTTTTATAAAACCTTCAAGATTGGTGATTTTCCAGGTGGCTCACTGTTTCTTCGATGGCCGCCACACGTGGGGCAATTTTGAATTGAAATTGTTCGATCTGATGTTGAATGGTGGTCAGGGCCTGTGTCCCGTCTTCTAGGGCAGAGGTCAGCTTGGTCACGTTAGAAATGACCCGGTCTTTGGCGTGCTTGACGTCGGTGAGGTCCGCCTTGGTTTGGGTGACCGAGTGCTTGACTTTACGCCCCCAGGTGCGGGGATCCTGCTTGGTGACAGTTAGGTAAGTGGCCAATCCAAGGCCGGCCGCTAAGCCGACTCCAGCCACGAAACGTCCTACGCTCATAAGCTAGTCCTCCAATTGTGCTTTGATCTGGTCTTGAATCGCGGTGTATTTCGCCGGCGTATAGTTAGCGCCGTTGTCTTTGAAAAGCATCTTGAAGTCGTCTTGGTCCGAATAACGTGGAATCAAGTGGAAATGTGAATGGAATACGGACTGGTAGGCGACCTTGCCGTTGTTATTGATGATGTTCATACCGATGATGGTCGGGTCGGCAGCTTTGATTGCCCGGGCGATTTTGGGAATCCGGGCGAAGACCGCCGCGGCTAAATCGGGGTCGTAAGCAAAGATGTCTTTGACGTGGGTCTTGGGGATGACCAAGGTGTGGCCGGGCGTCCCCTGCGAAATGTCTAAGAAGGCCTTAACAATGTTGTCTTCATAAACGGTATAACTCGGGATGTCCCCCTGCAAAATCTTGCAAAAGACACAATCATCAGCGTAATGGGGGTCAAGGGTCATTGGTTCCATGGAAACTCCTTCTTTCATATCAGTTTCATTCATTATACACCAGGTCGCCGTTCCGTTCAGACGTTAGCCGCGTTTACGAGCCGGTCTATGGTATAATGGGGCGGTTAATTATAGAAGAAATGAGGGGATAATGATGGCATTAACAGTGAGCCATGTTGTGGGGGGCTACTCCCAGATTCCCGTCTTAAAAGATATCAGTTTTGATGTGCGAGACGGTGAACTAGTCGGGCTGATTGGGCTGAACGGGGCCGGAAAATCAACCACGATCAATCACATTATTGGGCTCTTGACGCCCCACAAAGGAAAGATCACCCTGAACGGCGTGACAATCGCCCAGGATAGTCAGGCGTATAAGCAACAGATCGCCTACATTCCAGAGACGCCAGTCCTTTACCAGGAGCTGACGCTACGCGAGCACTTGGAGATGACCATGATGGCCTACGATTTGGACCAGGACCAAGCGTGGGTCACGGCTAAGCAACTCTTAAAGACGTTCCGGCTGGCGAACAAGTTAGACTGGTTTCCGGCCAACTTCTCTAAGGGGATGAAGCAAAAGGTGATGATCGTTTGTGCCTTTTTGACCCAGGCCAAACTCTACATCATCGACGAACCCTTCTTGGGCTTGGACCCCTTGGCGGTCAACGACTTGTTGAACCTGATTGAAGAGCGGAAAAAGCAGGGGGCCAGCATCCTGATGTCGACTCACGTGCTGGACACCGCCCAGCGTTACTGTGACCGTTTCGTCCTGTTGCATTCCGGCCAAGTCGAAGCCGAAGGGACCTTGAACGACTTGCGGCAAGCCTTACCCAAGGCGGGGGAGTCATTGAGCGATATCTACTTATCCATGACCGAGGTCGATCGCGCATGAAGGTACTTTTTAAAACTCGTAAACAACGCCACCTTCGCGAAATGGCCAAATACTTACGGTTGGTCTTCAACGATTTCTTCGTCTTTGCGCTACTATTCTTCTTGGGGGGCTTGGGCCTAGGCTACTCCAACGTCTTAAAGCAGTTACGCCCCGGTTTCTGGTGGGCACCGCTGGTGGCGTTGGTGGTGCTCGCTATCACGGCACAAGTCGGCCGGTTCGCCACGTTGATTGAAGATGCCGACCGAGTCTTCTTGTTACCCAAGGAACGGGCGATGCACGACTATTTGGTTGCCGCCCGCCGGTACAGCCAGGGCCTAGCCCAGGCGACGCAGTTGATTATCCTGTTCATTCTGACGCCGTTTTTACGGGTTACCCTGAATTGGTCGTTATTGCAGGTCCTCATCCTGGTCGTTGCGCAGGTGCTCTTAAAAGATGCGCTTTTACGATTGGATCTGGCCAGTGCTTACCAAGTTACGGGGCAAAGGCGAATGAACCACTGGCTGATCAAGTGGGGTGTGAGTCTGATAGTGCTAGCTTGTGGTCTCTGGCTGACCCCATGGTTGGCAGTGGTCTTAAGCTTGGTGGTCGATGTGCTCGTGGCCGATTGGTTACGCCGCCACTGGGCTAGCCAGCAGATTCGCTGGCGGCAACAGATTGCCAGTGAAGACAACCGGATGCTCGGAATTTACCGCTTCTTTAACCTCTTCACGGACGTGCCGATGGTGCAGGGGACTATCCACCGCCGCCGGTACTTAGATGGCTTGTTACGGCGGATTCCCGTGCGTCACGATAAGACCTACCTCTACTTGTATAGTCGCGGGATGTTACGGGGCACCGAATTTAGTGGCCTGGTCGTGCGGCTGACCGTGATTGGGATGTTGTTGTTGGCCTTTATCCAGGGCCGCTGGTTACCGGTGATCCTGACGGCGCTGTTCATCTATCTGATTGGTTTTCAACTCCTGCCATTCTTTCAACAATACGATGACGTTGTGTTCACCCACGTCTACCCGTTGAGTTGGGACCAACGTCTGCACAGTTTCGTGACGCTGATTACCATTATTTTGTCCACGACGGCGCTCTTATTATGGCTGGTGGTCGTGGCAGTGAACCGCGACTGGACGACTATCGGAGTGACGTTACTGGTCGCCATCGTCGAGGTCGCCTACCTTGCACGAGGCTACACCCCGCAACGCTTGAAGCGCGCGGCTGAAAATAAAGGTTGACGCTGGTTCGCTAGCCCTTTAAAATGGATGATAGCTGACAAATTGAGGAAGGGGTGGCATGATGACACCAAATATCCGTGATGGCTGGCAGTTATCCCCCTTGGGCGGTAATACCGGAACGGCGTTTATGGGCACGAAAGCCTCCGAAAAGGTTTTCTTGAAGCAAAACGCGTCACCGTTTCTAGCCGCCCTATCGATGGAGGGGATTACGCCCCGGTTAGTCTGGACGCAACGCTTAGCTAGCGGCGATGTGATGACCGCTCAAGAATGGTTGAACGGCCGGACGCTTCACCGGACTGAGATGCGTCAGCAAAGAGTGGCCCGTTTGATTCATCGGGTGCACCATTCTGATTTACTTCATAACATGTTGACCAAAGTCGGCGGCCGTTCTACGACGCCCGCCCAATTGCTGGACCGCTTGGCCCCGACCATTGCGCCGGAGCTCAGTGAACATCCGTTGATTCAACGCGCTGTCCAAGCGCTCAAGACGGAACAGCCCCAATTGCCCACGACTGCGTATGAAGTTTGTCACGGAGATTTAAACCATAAAAATTGGCTGTTGTCAGACCGGCAACGCCTGTATCTGGTTGACTGGGACGCCGCGACGTTTGCGGACCCGGCGTTCGATCTGGGGGCCTTGCTCTGTGAGTATGTGCCGCTGGATGAATGGCGCCGCTGGTTGCAAGACTACGGTGAACGGGTCACGCCCGCTTTGAATGCTCGGGTCAACTGGTACGCGCGGATTCATTGCTTGAGCGTGATTACCGAAAGTTACCGGCAACAACGTTTTCAAATTATGAACCAACACTTGATTTTATTAGAGAAACTGACGCGTCAGTCAGTTCACGATTAAACTTGACGGCGGGGTGGAAAGACCATTTCCACACCCGCCGTTCGTCTTAAGGAGGACGTTTCAACATGCGTGTACGCAATAAACCCTGGGCCAAGGATTACCTGGCCAATCATCCTGACCACCTTGTTTCCCAACCAGAGACTCTCAAGGGAAACTGGCAGAGCCGCTTCCCGCAAGACCAACCGATTGGGGTCGAGATCGGCACGGGGATGGGCCAATTCATCGTCGAAATGGCTCGTGAACACCCTGAACGCAACTTCGTGGGGATTGAAATCCAAGAATCCGTGGTGGCCACAGCATTACGCAAGGTCGTGGATAGCGGCTTGACCAACGTTCAAATGGTCCATACGGACGGCGAGGCGGTGAACACGTTCTTTGCTCCCGGCGAAGTCAGCGCGTTATACCTGAACTTTTCTGATCCGTGGCCCAAAAAACGCCACACCAAGCGGCGGTTAACGTCACCGATTTTCTTGGCGCATTACCAGGACGTCTTGGCTTCAGGCGGACAGTTACAGTTCAAGACCGACAATCGGGGCTTGTTCGAGTACTCTTTACAGGGTCTGAATAACTTCCCGATGGTCTTTGACGGCGTGTGGTTAGACCTGCACCAAGCGACCGACGACGTGGAAGATATCCAAACGGAGTACGAGCAAAAATTCTCCGCTAAGGGTCCTATCTACCAAGTGATTGCCCATTTTCCAGAATCAACGAACTAAAGTCAACTGACTGGCCTGGTGCTCGTTTATGCGGGCATCAGGCCTTTTTCGGATGCGATTTTGAAATCGTTTTACTTTGCTTTTGCCCCCTGAACGTTTAGACTGTGTCCCGTAAACAATGATTATGGCACACGTAGACTTGAAGGAGGAACTTACATGACGGTTTTTGATGAAACGTTCACGTTGAATAATGGGATTAAGATTCCGCGCTTTGCCTTGGGTGTTTGGGAGATTCCAGATGACCAGGTCGCAACGGCGGTCCAACACGCCCTGGAAATCGGTTACCGCCACGTGGATACCGCGCAAGCGTACGGTAATGAACGTGGGGTGGGCGAAGCCATTCGAAATTCAGATATCCCCCGGGACCAGCTCTTCGTCAACTCGAAGGTCGCGGCCGAACACAAGGACTATGATAGCGCTAAAGACTCAATCGACACTACGTTGGACAAGATGGGCTTGGACTACTTGGACATGATGATCATCCATAACCCGCAACCCTGGAAGGAAGTCAACCAGTCCGACGACCGCCACTTTGAAGGCAATCTCGAGGCTTGGCGCGCCATGGAAGACGCGATGAAGGCCGGTAAGCTCAAGACGATTGGGGTCTCGAGCTTTGAAAAGGCCGACTTGGATAACTTGATTCAAAATAGCATCACCAAGCCGGCCGTCAATCAAGTGCAGGTGCACATCGGGGAAACCCCGCTCGACATCATCAAGTATTCGCAGGATAACGACATTGCGGTCGAAGCCTTTTCGCCGGTGGCCCACGGGGCGGCCATGAATGACGACCGGATCGTGAAGATGGCCCAAAAGTATCAAGTCAGCGTGCCCCAATTGTGTATTCGCTACGATTGGCAACTGAACACCATCGTGTTACCGAAGTCGGCCAACCCGGATCATATGCGGGCCAACGCCGAAATTGATTTTGAAATTAGCGCAGATGACATGCAGGCCCTCGCTAAGGTGGGGAATCTGTCATATGGCGACGCGAGTGCTTACCCCGTTTTTGGTGGTAAACTTTAAATTCTAATTGACTAGAACCGACAAATAAAACATGATGAATTGACGGTTCTTGAGTGGGGCAGCGCCAACTCAGGAGCGCATCTGCGTGGCGGTGTTTTCAGGCTTTAAAGTCTGGAAACACCGCTTTTTAGGTGGGACAACAACCAGAAGCAATTTCTTTACGGAGTTAGTGCTAAGGAGGCGATGAGTTGTTAATTGCAGAATTAGCCCACCACCTGATCGACGCACGGGCGGCTACTCGGCGCCCTGATTACCGTTGTCCGGCTTGTCACGGGCCAGTCCGCTTGCATCGCGGCCAGCAGGTCGGCCCGTATTTTGCCCACCTGCCCGCGAGTCCTTGTCGGTTGGCCGGCGAGGGGGAGACGGCCGAACACTTACGGGGCAAACGTCAGTTGGCGACCTTTTTTGCGTCGTGGGGCCTGACCACGTTGGAGCGCGTCTTACCCGCGATTCAACAACGCGCCGACGTGTGGGTCGACCGGGCTACCCAGCCAGTGGCCGTGGAGTTTCAATGTAGCCCGCTGAGTGTTCACGGTGTGACCCACCGCACCGCTGGCTACCACCGCCTCGGCTGTTATCCGTTGTGGGTGTTGGGCCACCGCTACGCTCACCAGAAGCTGAACTGGTCGTTACTCGAACGATTCATGACTTGGCTGCCACGGTGGGAGCTGTGCCTGTTATTTTGGGATGTCACGACTAATCGGCTACGCGTGGTCCATCATTTATACCAGGATGCGGCGGGACGTTACGGGGGTCAGACGACCGTGGTGGGTAGTGTCGCAGCATTGATGGTGGGGCCCACCCACATGGTGACTTACCCGTCCTTGGATTTAGCGGCGGTCCAGCGGCGATGGACCCGTCAACTGGCCCGCTCAGCCCCAGCTTTACGGCCGATTCAAGAACAGGTGTATCTCACGGGGCACCATTTACTGGGGTTTCCGCTGGCGTTTGCAACAACGGCGATTACCCCGCCATTTCTGGGGCGGGGGTTGCTATTGTGGCGCATCGTGTTCGGAACCTGGCTGTTTGCGACCACCGCGCCCTTGACGCAACAGCGCGTGACCGCCTTGGCCCATCGCAGTTTTTGCTTGGTCGCGGCCCACGACCAAGCCGTACGGGTCCAAGTGCCGCACTTATGCGACCACCTCCGGACGCAATTTCTTGCGGAACTGACGACCGCGGGGTATTTACGGGCCACCGCCACGGGGTGGGTAATTTGCCGACAACCTCAGTGGCGGCACTGAAGAATCAAGGGCGCTGACGCCTGGAAAGTGCTAAACTGGGGCTTAGATAACTTTTAAGGAGGATGATGTAAGATGCGACAAATTCCAGAACGTTCGGCGGTCCCCACGGCGTTGACCTGGGACCTGACCACCATTTACGCTGACGATGCGGCCTTTACCCAGGCGCTAGCGAAAATCAAGCAACAAGCGCAAACGGTCGCCAAGTTGAAGGGCCAGTTGGCCACTAGCGGTGCCGACCTGTACCGGGTCACGATGGCCGTCATGGACTTGAACCGGCAACTTGAACGAGCTTACGTCTACGCATCGTTGAAGAACGACCAGGATACCGGCAACGCCACGTATCAGGATTTCGCGGACCAGGCGAGCGGCTTGGTCGCAACTGTGGCCACAGCGACGGCCTGGTACGAACCCGAAGTGTTGGCGTTATCGGCTGAGCAATTGCAAGCCTTGATCGACGCGGAACCCCGCTTAGCGGACTACCAACATGTCTTTGATGTGTTGGGGCAACAGCGACCCCACACCTTGTCGATTCCAGAAGAGCGGCTCTTGGCCGGCGCCAGTGACATCTTCGACGCGTCGGAAAAGACGTTTGGCGTTTTGGACAACGCGGACTTACAATTCCCTGTCGTCCAAGACGAAAACGGCAACGACGTGCGCCTGTCGCAGGGATTGTACGGTATCTTATTGGAATCCACGACGCCGAAAGTCCGGGAACAAGCTTTCAAAGCGTTATACAGCGTCTACCAACAATTCCGCCACACCTTTGCCTCAACGTTGGCCAGTGAAGTCAAGACCCATAACTTCGAAGCACAGGTCCGGCACTACGGCAGTGCGCGCGAAGCAGCGATGAGTCAAAACAACGTGCCGGCCGTGGTTTATGACACGCTGGTCAAGACGGTTGACCAACACCTGGACCTCTTACACCAGTACGTCGCGTTGCGCAAGAAGCTTTTGGGCGTTTCCGAGTTACACATGTACGATCTTTACACGCCGTTGACCGGGGAACCGAGCCTGAGTTACACCTACGACCAGGCCAAGGAAGAGGCGCTCAAGGCCTTAGCGGTGCTGGGACCAGATTACGTGGCCAACGTCCAACAGATGTTCGACCAACGCAGCATCGATGTCGTGGAAAACAAGGGCAAGCGTTCCGGCGCTTACTCCGGTGGGATGTATGATACCAAGCCGTATATCCTGTTGAACTGGCAGGATAGCTTGGAAAGCCTGTACACGCTGGTCCACGAAATGGGCCACAGCATGCACAGTCACTATACCCGGACCAACCAGCCCTACCAGTACGGCGACTACTCGATCTTCGTGGCGGAAATCGCCTCGACCACGAACGAGAACCTCCTGACCGACTACCTCTTGAAGACCCAAACGGATCCGCAAGTTCGGGCCTACGTGTTGAACCAATACCTCGACGGGTTCAAGGGGACTATTTACCGTCAGACCCAATTTGCGGAGTTTGAAGATTACATTCACCGTCAAGCGGCGGCAGGAAAGTCGTTGACGGCGGACTTTATGAGCGACTTCTACGGCAAGCTCAACGCTCGTTACTACGGGGATGCGGTCATCTCAGATCCGCAGATTGCGGACGAATGGACCCGGATTCCGCATTTCTACTATAACTACTACGTCTACCAGTACGCGACCGGCTTTGCAGCGGCGACGACGCTCTCGCAACGCATTTTAAGCGGCGACGATGCCAAGCGAACGGCTTACTTGAATTACCTGAAGGCCGGCAGTTCGGCATTACCGCTCGATGTGATGCGGCAAGCTGGGGTCGATATGACCCAACCGGATTACCTGGAAACGGCCTTTCAGACCTTCGCCGACCGGTTGAAGGAATTCAGCCAGTTAGCACAAAACTTAAAGTAAAATCACTTAAAAAACGTGGTCCCCAGAGCCGATTTGGCTGTGAGGACCACGTTTATCGTGGAGAAAGTTAGGGTTAGAATTCTTGCCAGTCCTGTTGCCAGAACAGGCCCATGGTCTTTTCGCCGGTGTGGATGCTGATAGCGGGGCCCAACTGGCTTTGAGTAAAGCGGACCTGGGGGAAGGCGGTGGTGAGGTGTTCCCGCCACTGCGCGGCTAAGTCGGGATTGTTGGCGTCGATTACCGTGGCGGCTACCGGGTAGTCGACCGTTTTGAGGTCGGTAGCGAGGTGCGACTCCATGTACTGAAAGGCCCGGCGCATGGTGCGTTCCTTAGCGATGGCCACGATTTGACCGTCAGCGTTAAAAGTTAATAACGGTTTGATGTTGAGCAGGCTACCGACTAAGGCCGAACGGTTCGAGAGCCGCCCGGTCCGGGCCAGATGCCGCAGACTGTCGACGGCGAAGTACACGTGTTGAGTATCACGGAAGGTCACTAAGGCGTGAGCGATGCACGCGGCGTCATAACCGGCTTCAATCAGTCGACCAGCCAACAGGCACAGATTGGCTTCGCTGGCGCTGGCCATCAACGAATCGATGGGGAAGATCTCGGCCTTGGTGTAGGTCCGGCAAAACGCCCGCAGGTTATCCATGAAGGACGTGATGCCACTGGACAGGTGGATGGAGATGATTTGGGTAACACCCTGGCTTACCAGGTGGTCGTAGGCCGTTTCGATTTGGCCCAATGAGACCTGAGCCGTCGTTGGCAGTGGCTGGTCACTGTTCAAGTAATCGTAAAAGGTCGCCGCGGTCAACTCGGATTCGGGGTACTGGTGGGCCCCTAAAATTACGGTGATGGGTAAAGCGGTGATGTGATATCGGTTAAGTTGCGCCGGTGTCAGGTAGGCTGCGGAATCGGTAACGATGGCAATAGACATAAGTGTCGCCCCTTCGGTCAAGTAATGAGTCCATCATACCATATTTGGAGGGCCGAATTGGCGAGGGGCAAAATAGTTCGTAAACTAAAAAAAGGCTTGGGGCTGAACCCAAACACTTTAATAGTAAAACGATTCAGTTTGCTGACTTACAACATATGCAGGTGGGGATGTTGATGACTAGCACTGGCAGTGGCAGTGGCAGAAGTTGTAGCGTCCGCGTAATTGAGTTCCTGCATCAAGGATTCCTTGGTGGCCACGCCTTGGTTCTCACAAACGTCGCAAAGCGCGTCGTAGGTGACGTCGTTTAACAGTAAGCCGTATTGCGATACGTCACAGTTGAAAATGACAGCTGAAGAAGATTGTTGAATCTTCATTTCTGCGGCGAGCTTTTGGTCGGTCTGGAAGGACTGTTTAGCGAGGTCCGAGTCCCAATCTTCAAGAAACATCGGTAAGTCGAGGTGACAATCTTTAGCCAGCGCAATCACTAAATCGTTGGAAAGCTTTTGGTGCTGATTAATAATGGCAGTTTGCAAATCTAATAAGAAGTTTCGCCCCTTGCGTTTCCCCTGAAATAGGGCGGCTTTATAGGCTAAGATAGCTTGATAATAAGTCGTGAAGCAGGCATTGCGCTCGGCTAACGTCGGGTGTGTGGTGGCTAATGCCTGTTCGACGATCTGTTGCGTGAGTAGTGGGACAAACTGAAATGAAACCTTAGTAGTGAGATGGTCGGCCAACTTTAGGATGTTGCGCTCGGACTGCATACATCGTGCACCCAGTGGGTTGACAAACAAATAAACTTCTAACACATTGCTTCCTCCTATAATCCGTCCTCAATAATTGGCGCGTTGAGGCACCAAACTTAAAAGTCACAATATAATTACATTAGCAAAAAATGAAAAAAACGCAATCGGAACATGCGTTCTAAGTCGTTCATGCCCCTTACGTTTTGGCACAACTTAATCATGCAACATTTTTCCGGGGAGGTAAAGTTAAACGCCTTATAAAAATCAGTGTGAAAAGTGGGGGCTTTAAAATTTATCGCTTCCAATGGCGCGATGCCGGGGAAGACCGGTCTTGCGGGAAAAATTAAGTGGTTAATGCACTTAGTTTGCAAGCTGACCTAACCGTTTATTTATGGTTGAGAAGGGTTTCACAATTCGAGGGGAATGTGATGAATTAGAGTCGGCTACGGACGAAATATGGTAAAATCAAGGGGTAAAATGTGGAAACAAGGCTGGGGGAAGTTGTTATGATCGAAAATTGGGATCAATTTTTACTACCTTATCAGCAAGCAGTCAGTGAGCTGAAGGTGAAATTACGTGGGATGCGTAAACAATTTGAAAACCAAAATCAGCGTTCGCCCATCGAGTTTGTGACGGGGCGGGTCAAGCCGGTCCCGAGCATCCAGGAAAAAATGACGCGTCGTCACGTGAGTGAAGCCCGGCTGGAAAGGGACATGCAAGACATTGCCGGGTTACGAATCATGTGCCAGTTCGTCGAAGACATCTACCAAGTCGTCGACCTCTTACGGCAACGGACCGATTTAACGATTTTGGAAGAACGTGACTACATCCACAATGAAAAACCAAGTGGGTACCGTTCGTATCATATCGTGGTAGAATATCCGGTCCAGTTAGTGACGGGCGAAAAGAAAATTTTAGCGGAAATTCAGGTGCGGACCCTGGCCATGAACTTTTGGGCTACGATTGAGCACTCGTTAAACTATAAGTATCAAGGGGCCTTTCCGGAAGACCTCAGCCAGCGGTTGCAACGTACGGCGGAGGCGGCCTTTAAGCTGGATACCGAAATGTCAGAAATTAGAGAAGAGATTCAAGAAGCGCAACATTACACACCGGGCAAGACCGATGCGACGCCACCAACGGCGCACCACGTCGAGTAGTCCTGATTAATCAGTCATCAAATGATTTAGGAGGTGAAGCGGGCCATGCTGCTGGTGATCAGTGGTGATTGGCCCGTTGTTCATGAAAGTATCCATTTATAGTAATGACGGCCAAGCGTCCCGCAAAGTGGCGACGGCATTGCATCAGGGCTTAGTCGCCGGCGGGGTCGAAATCGATAGTCTGAACCCCGACATCGTGGTCACGGTGGGGGGCGACGGGACGTTGTTGTCGGCGTTTCACCACTACTCCGACCGCTTGGACAAGATTCGTTTCGTGGGAATCCATACTGGGCACCTGGGGTTTTATACGGATTGGCGCGACTACGAGGTCCAAGCGCTCATCCAAAGTTTGGTCCAGGATAATGGCCAAAGTGTCAGCTACCCGTTACTCACGATTCGCGTCGATTACGCCGATGGGACCCAACCAGACCAGGCGTTGGCGTTAAACGAATCGACCATCAAAAAGGTCTCGGGAACCATGGTGGCCGATGTCTACATCAAAGATGAATTTTTTGAAAGTTTCCGGGGGGATGGCCTGTGTATCTCCACGCCGACCGGCTCGACGGCTTATAATAAGTCCGTTGGTGGTGCCGTGATCAACCCCCGTTTCAACGCGATTCAAATGGCCGAGATTGCGTCCATCAACAATTTGGTCTTTCGAACGTTGGGCTCGCCCCTGATTATTCCCGATGATGAATGGATCCGCATCGAACCGGTCAAATCCGCCGGCAACGTCTTGATGTGTGACCAACTCAGTATCGAGGGTCGGCCCATCAAGGCCATCACCTACCGTATCGCCCAGCAGCGCATCTCCTTTGCGGAGTATCGACACACGCATTTCTGGCAACGGGTGGAGACGTCTTTTATCGGGAGAGAACGCCTATGACGGCCTTTGAATGGGCGGTCACGGGGGACGCGCCGATGCACGTGCGCACGGTGCTCATGGCCCACGGGGTCACACGGACCTATCTCAAACGCGTCAAGTTCCACGGCGGGGTCGTGACACTCGATGGGCAAGCCGTCCGGGTGATTGCCATGGCACACCCGGGGCAGACTGTGGGATTGCAGTTGCCCCCGGAAGCGCCCAACCCGCACGTGGCGACGTCGTTTCAGCCACTAGACATCTTATATGAAGACGACCATTTTCTGGTGGTCAATAAGCCCGCGGGGATGGCGAGTGTCCCATCGCATCTGTACCCGGATGATACGTTGGCCAACCGAGTCAAAGGCCACCTCACGACGATTCACGCGCCCAGCACGGTGACTCACATCGTGACACGCCTAGACCGGGACACCAGTGGAGCGGTCCTGTTTGCTAAACACCACTTTGCCCATTCCATCTTGGATAAGCAGTTGAAGTTGGGTCAACTGGATAAACGCTACATTGCGGTCGCTACTGGCCGAGTCGAACCCGACCACCAGGTGATCACGTACCCGCTGGGGCGCGCGGAGGGGTCCTTTATCAAGCGGACCGTGCGCGCCTCAGGGCAGGCGGCCAAGACGGAACTCTGGTGTCGGCGGCGGTCGACGACGGCCACGTTGTTGGCAATTAAGCTGCATACTGGTCGGACGCACCAGATTCGGGTCCATTGTCAGGCCATTGGCCATCCTTTGATGGGGGATTGGCTGTACGGCGATGCTACTAATCCGTGGATTCACCGCCAAGCCTTGCACTGTGCACGGTTGCGGTTCTACCAGCCGTTTTTGGAACGCTGGATAACTTGCTACGCACCTTTACCGACCGATTTGGCCAGCTTGATTACGCATGAAGGACTAGATTCCTAACCAAAAATTTAAAACGAACCGTCCATGATCGATGAATTTTGTCGATCATGGACGGTTTTTTTGAACGAAAATTTTGACGATAAGGGCAGAAAATCGTGTGCAATTAAGGGGTGTAAAAGAATCTCGACGCAATTTTTGAAGCAATTCCTTCCAAAAATGAGTTGTCCATTTAAACTTTTTTGTCTAAAACCACAGTAAAAAAAGCCACAATAATTTATACACAAGACATTAAAAATGGGCAAAAATATTGTATTGGTCTAGATATTATTTTTTTAATTATTATGGAATTAATACACAAATCAAAAATAAATATTTCGTTAAAAATGTTTTTGCAAGCGCGTACTTGCGGCGTTTGATGGTATTTTAATCGTTTTCTTTAGCGGCATAGAGCGATTTTGTCGATTGAGTTAGAACTCTAATATTTTTTCTTATTTTATAAAAAATAATGTATTAAGTCGTGAAACGAATCGCTAATTATCTTTTAGTTATGAATCATATTTGGATTAAATAGTTCCTTTTTTAATGGTATATATGATGTATTTGTGATAACATTTCTTATGAATAAGCGTTTGTTTTCAATATGAACAAATTATAGATGCAATCGCTTATCTTACTTAATGGTCTCATACATCAATTTTAGGGAGAGTTATTTTTCGAGTGAGTAATTTAAAAGGAGGACGTATAAAGTGAAATTCATGCGGAATAAAGCTTTTTACGGTGATCCGAAGCTGAGATACAAGATGTTTAAGGTTGGGAAGATCTGGGTCTTCACTGCTATGGCATCGTTCTCACTTTTGGGGGCACCTCAAATGATGGCTCATGCGGATACCTCCGCACAAGCTGAAAGCAGTAGTGTAGTTACTAAGGATACAACGACAGAGTCTGAGATCCAGTCTAATTCGAGCAGTACTAGTAGTGCGGCGACGAGTTCGAGCGCCGCAAGTAGCAGTTCGAGTAGTACCAGTAGCAGTTCAGCTACCAGTTCGAGCGCCACGAGCAGCAGTTCGAGTAGTACCAGTAGCAGTTCAGCTACTAGCTCGAGTGCCGCAAGTAGTAGTTCGAGCAGTACCAGTAGCAGTTCAGCTACCAGCTCAAGCGCGAGTAGTGCAGCTTCAAGCAGCGTAACTGTCGCCAGTGAAGCCCTGAGTTCAGCTACGACGAGTTCTAGTGCCACGTCAGCGGTCAGCGCAGCCACAACTGAATCGAGTCAAACATCGGCGGTGGCCACTAGTACGGCTACGGCCGACCAAACGATTAATTCGGCCGCAAGTTCAGCCGCCGCAACTGTTGCGGATGTGACGTTAACGACTAACATTACGTCGGCCGTCACCCAAACGACTACGACTAGTAAAAGCGCTACGACGGCCGTGGCCACTGCAGCAACTGTGTCGTCTGCAGCGTCTACAGAATCGGCTGCGGCATTAACTGCAGAGGATAAGCTGAGTAGCGAATATGCTTCAGTTGCCACTGCAGCTGCTAGTACCGCGGCTAGTGCGTCTTCCGCTGCGATGGCTGCCAGCAGCTATGCAGAAATATTCAATACTTCTGGCGCCTCTTCTGTTTCGACTGATAACCCAGTTTCGGCCGCTAATTCAGTGGCTCAAAGTGCTTATATCGCAACATCAACGGCTGCTGACTTAGCCTTGCACTACAATAGTTTGGCATCAATGTATATAGATGCATTAGATGTCGCTTCGGTACCATCAGACATGTCGATTAGCTATGGAAAAGCTTCAACGGCCGCAGATTCATATGTTCAAGCAGCCGTTAGTTACGCTAGTGTAGCTACAAGCGCAGCCGAAGCGGCAGAATTAGCGGCAGCTCAAAACCTTAATAGTTTGGTCAGCAGCACGAATAGTACGACTTACTCTGAAGCCAGTGCCGCGAATTCCATGGCTACTACGGCTTCGGCGGCAGCTAGTGCCGCTTATGAGTCGATGCAATACGATAAAACCAATTCGACAGCTGCAAACGCTTACTCGCAAGCCAACAGTGCTGCTAAGGTTGCCTCGAGTGCCGCGATTACCGCTAACAGCTTAGCGACTGCCGCTCAAGCAGCTTACAGCACAGCCAATAGTGCCGCTGAAAGTGGCGATTACACGGCAGCCAGTGATGCTTTAGTCACGGCTCAAACATTAGCCAGTCAAAGTAGCGATAATTATGCTATTGCCAGCACCGCAACCAGCACGGCTGAATCGGCGGCCAGTCTGGCGACGACTACAACGGTCAGCACAGCCGCAAGCATGGCCAGCAGCAGTGCTCAGTTAGCGGCTAGTTCCGCAACTGACGCAACAAGTTATGCCAGTGATGCCGCTCAGTATAGTGGCGGATCGCAGTCTGCACTGTATGTTGTAGCGGCTTCTGAATATGCATCTACTGCGCAATCAGCAGCGGCAGTAGCCAGCAGCGCGGCATCTGCGGCAGCGGTAGCATCGACTACCAAAGAAGCTAATTCGTTATACCGGGTAGCTTCGAGTGCGGCTAACACGACACAGGAAGCAACCTTACAAGCTTCGAGTGCCGCCATGTACGCGCAAGAATTTTACGCAGATGTTGATAATGCACAAACTGGTGAAGATAGTAGCGTTTCAGTAGCAGTGGATGTGACGAACGATACTTTATCTGTTGGCGACAGTGTCAATATTGATGCCACCGTTTCGAATTCAGCATCACTTAGTTCAACGTCAAATATTACTTATACTTGGTATATGTCGACAGATGGTAAAACCTGGACACAGGTCCAGACTTCAGCATCAACGACTTCAAGCAAAACGGATAGCTACACGGCAACAATAGCCTCGGCAGGAACTTATTACTATCAACTCCTTGTTACTGGGAAAAAGGGCTTACTGGGAACCAGCTTTAGTGTAGCATCTGATGTTGTAACGGTCGTTGTAACGGATGAAAACGGGGATTACACAACGCAGGCGAAGAGTTCAGCAAGTCTGGCATCGGATTACGCTTCAGCGGCTAATTCTGCAGCCACTGCAGCAAGTTCGGCAATCGACAACATGTATGACATTGCCAATGTAAGCGGTGTTACGCCAAGTTCTTACGCGACTAAAGCCGTTGCTAGTTACAATGAAGCTAGTTCGTACGCAACTTTAGCAACTTCAGCCGCTACAGCAGCTAGTGAAGCCCAAAGCTTAGCCGCTGAAAACGAAACTAACGGGAGTTACGATCTCGCGAGTTCCTACGCGGTTAACGCGGCTTCTTATGCGACGGTTGCCAGTTCATACAGCGTTCAGACCAGTACGGCGGCAAGCACTGCATTGAGTTATGTTGATACGGCCTTACAGAAAGCGGCTGCGGGTTCTGGACAGGACTCAACCGCGAATTATTTGGCTTCCAGTTATGCGGAAACGGCGGCTTCCTTAGCTAGTGCGGCTTCTAGTGTTGCCACTATAGCTAATTCGCACGCGAACGATGCGAACAATGCTTACTCGTCTGCACCGGACTTTAATTCAACCGCAACAGATTATATGAATGCGGCTAATTCAGCAGCTAGTGCGGCTGCTTCTAACGCGGCGGCTGCCAGTTCAGCAGCTTCTTTAGCGGCAACCTTTACGGGATCAGACTTCGCTGAAGCCTCTAGTGCCGCCGATGACGCGAACACTTATTTGGCTCTGGTCAATGATAATCTTAGTGCGGCTTCTAGTGCTGCCGCAGCAGCGACCCAGAGCGTGGTTGATGCGCAATCATCTTATACAAATTCCGTTGCCACGGCAGCGACTGAAGCTGCTTCAGCAGCTAATGAATTAGGCTCCTCGGCGGCTTCGGTTGCTTCATCCTTAGCAGCAGCTAATACGACTAATACGAGTTTAGGGGCTTCCTACACAGCTATGACCGCCAGTTATGCTCAAGACGCACAATCCGCGGCAGCAATGGGCAGTGAAGCGGCTTCGGCAGCGACAAGTTACATGACGATGGCCTCTTCAGCAGTTGCAGCTGGTAGTTTCAACGAAGCTAGTTCTTATGTCACTGCCGCAAATGATGCCATGTCTGAAGCTAGTTCTTACGCTACGGCGGCGACGACTGCTGCTAGTTTGGGTAGTTCGGCAGCGGTGGACGCAGTAAATTACTCGAATAACCTGTCATCCTGGCAGTCAAAGCCAACAGGTGATGCCACGAAGATCTTTGGCTGGACAGTTTTGGGCGGGATTACGCAACAACCTGCTACGGTAACCTCGACGACTTCCGGAAGTACCTTTACGTTAACGGGGGCGGCTAGAACTGGCGCAATCGCAGTTAATGGCGCAACGAAGGCCTACTGGTATGTTCAATATAATGGAGAATGGTATAATCTTACGACGGGTAATGTCCCGGATGTTATTACAGTGAGCCAGGCAGCAAATACGAGTGTCTGGGATTTGGCTAACCTTTCCAGTACCTTAACGGTAACGGTCGATTCTAGTTTTACCGGAAACCTAACGTTCCAATTCCGTGCGGCTTATGGCTTGTCGACAATATCGTACACCACCAATTACTACAGTAATTTAGCTGAAGTCGATGTTTACGATAAGGACATTGACGCATCAGGAATCGAAGTCTCCGGGGATGACTACCTGTTGAACACCGAAACGGGTGTTTACACGGCTACCACGAATCCGGGGAACGCTACGGGAACAATTACTTGGACCAGCAGTGATACGTCGATTGCAACTATTAATGATGATGGTTATGTTGCCCCAGTGACTGGTGCAAGTGGAACGATTACGTTGACGGCCACAATCACCAACGCAGATGGCACCACTTATTCGGCCTCGAAGGAAATTACAATCGGTAGCGGACTGGAAGATCAAACAGTCGATGCAGGTAGTAAACTTGACTGGAAGCCAGTTGGTGGTACCACTTCCGATGATGACTCTGTCACTTATCAGTGGTACTACTCCACAACTGATGCCACTTCTGGTGGTACGGCAATTTCCGGAGCGACAGATGCAACTCTGAGTTTAAGTAATGTTAAGTCCAGCGATGCAGGGTACTACTACCTGGTTGTAACATCTGGTACAGCAACGACTACGTTAGGTGCCGGTCAATTGACGGTCAACGCAACGGCTAGTGAAGCTGCTTCATCCTCCGCAACGATGGCGTCTTCTGCGGCTAACGAAGCCGGATAATATGCTTCCGTCGCAAATTCTTACGCGAATGTGGCGGATCAATATAGTGGTCAGAATTCGGCAGCTAGCTCATATGCAGCTCAAGCTACAAATGCTGCTAGTGAAGCTGCTTCTGCAGCCACTGCTGCTTCTTCCGCGGCTGCAGCTGCCTCCGAAGCTTATGAAAATGCTAATTCCGCTGAAGCAGCGGGTGATAACTCGGCTGCTCAAAGTCACGCTGCAGAGGCCTCTGATGCAGCATCTACTGCAGCAGAGTCAAAAGACAAGGCTTCTAGTTCAGCCAGTGATGCGCACTCTTACGCTAATTTAGCAATTGGCGCTGAAGATAATTCTGATTCCGATGATAGCGATGACGAAGGCGACAGTGACGCAGACTCCGATAGTGATACCGATTCCGACACTGACAGTGATACGGACTCTGATAGCGACACTGATTCGGATACTGACAGTGATTCCGATACTGACAGCGATACGGACTCTGATAGCGACACGGACAGCGATACCGACACCGATAGCGATACGGACTCTGACACCGACAGTGATTCGGATACTGACAGTGATACGGACAGCGATAGCGACACTGATTCGGATACCGACAGTGATTCCGACACTGACAGCGATACGGACTCCGACACCGACAGTGATACTGACAGCGATAGCGATACTGATTCGGATACTGACAGTGACACGGACTCCGATAGCGATACCGATTCCGACACCGACAGCGATACGGACAGCGATAGCGATACCGACAGTGATATGGATTCCGATAGCGACAGTGACTCCGACACTGACAGCGATTCCGATACTGACAGTGATACGGACTCTGATAGCGACACCGATGCAGATACCGGCTCAGCAGGTGATGCTGGAACTGGCAACGGTAATGGATCCAACACTGGTTCCAACACCAATAATGGATCTGGGACTACTACCGGTGGCACTAACAACGGTTCAGGAACCACGACTACTGGAACCACTAATGCAACGAACAGTGGGGCTGGTAACCAAGGAACCGCTACGCAAACGGCAGTGGCAACCAACTTAGCTGCAACGCCAATTTACCGGGGTGTCAACCCAAGTGAAACGGCAACGGCAGCAACGGCGTCAGCACCACAAGCACCGGCACCGCAAGCACCAGTTGATTTGACCACTGCAGCTTCAGCGGATCAAGCAGTCAGCGATTCTGATTCCGATACTAACAATTCGGATAAGAAGCAAGCAGCCAACAAGAAGAAAGCTGCGGATGGCTCGCAAGCTGCAACCGCGGGTGAAACGAATGACGGCGTCAACCGCTCAGCTGATGAGCAATCGGATCACAAGACGTTGTGGGGTGCTCTTGCAGCCGCCCTCATTGCCTTGGCTGGTGGCTCCTGGTGGTTCTTCGCTGGCAAGCGGCGTAAGCACGATGATAATTAAAAACGAGACTAAATAGTTTCGTTTGTGCAACAAGATTAGTACAATCGAGTTAGGCAAGAAACTTCCATAGGTTTTACCTGTGGAAGTTTCTGCGTACATATGAGTTTTTAAATTTAATGATTAAGGTGGGCGGTTATCCAATGAAGAAGACAATTGTGAAAGAACTCAAAGCGCGGGTGGCTGATTTAGGCGACCTCTGTGATGTAGCGACCGGGACCTTTACTTTGGCGGTCTCAACGTCTGATCAGCGACACCGAGACGAGGTCCATTTCTTCCGGGGAACGAGCTTTAATCAGGCCTGGGACCAAGTAGCAACGCTCATGGCATCGACACCCAATACAGCCTGGGTCCGCATCGACGTGCCCCAAGCCATTCAAAAGATTGAACTGAGTCGGTTGCAGCAGCAACTGAAGAAACTATTTCGGATGAACTATTGGCGCCGGGGAATTAGCTTTGATTCCGACTTTAAGACCGCATTACTAGAAATGGAAATCAACGGTCATGAGTTCATCAGGCCCGGGAAAGGCCATAAAATTGGTAAGACGGCCTCCAATAGCTATCTTGATTTCCCGGCTATGACAAAGTACCTGACCCGCCGCAATGGGGAACAACCACAAGATTTGGCTGAGTCTTCATTTGTATGGACGTTTTTGACGGCAGGCATCTTCTATGATGGCGATAAAATTCGCAAACTGAGCCAAGATGTCCATGGCCAGGGGATTCGCCAACTGACGGATTTGAATACCGAGTTACGCACAACGATTACAGCAGGCGAAGCTTTCTTATGCCGGCAAATCAAAGATAGCGGTCAGTTTATCTATGGATACTACCCAGCCCGGCAACGTATCTTGAGCAGTTATAACAGCGTGCGCCATTTTTCCTCGCTTTACGCTTTATTGGAAGCGATTAATTTTACGGGGCGAACGGCAGATCTGCCCAAAGTCAAGTCAGCGCTTCAATGGGGAATTAAAAACTTGGTTCTTACTAAAGGTGACGCCATCTTCGTCAGTGAACCCCGAAAAGATGGTAGTATTGAGTTGAAGCTGGGCGGTCAGGCAATGCTGATGTTGGCACTATGTAAATATCAAGAAGTCACCCAGGATGATGAGTATTTACCCATCATCCAGCAAGCTTTTGCTGGAATCACGAGTTTCTTGAAGCCGTCAGGACAGTTCAATCACGTGCTCAATGCCGACTTAACGGTCAAAGATGCTTTCCGGATTATTTACTATGAAGGGGAAATCACCTTTGCGATGGCGCGTTACTATGAACTAGTTCCTAACGACCAGGTTGCGCAACTGATGCAACAAACTTTGGACTTTATGGTGGCGCACCATTACGGTAAGTACCATGACCACTGGTTGTCTTACGCTATTAATGAAGCCTTGCAGATTTTCCCAGCCAACCGTGATTACATGCAGATGGGGTTGGAGAACGTCTACAACCATTTGACCTTTATCGAGGAACGGGATACGTCTTACCCGACCTTGTTGGAACTTCTGGATGCGGCAATCAAGATGACCGATCTCATTAAGCGAACCGGTAACGATGATTTGCTGGCGCCATATGATTTAGGCCGGCTCCATCGGGCTTGGCGTTACCGAGCGAGTTATGAACTGGAAACGGGAAGCTTCCAGCCAGAACTGGCGATGTACTTTTACCATCCATCGAAATTCGTTGGGGGCTTCTTCGCCCGGCACGACCACTTCCGGACGCGAATCGATGATTGTGAACATTTCCTATCAGGACTGCTTAACTACTATAGCTATACCAATCAAGGGGTGAGCCTATGACAATCGTGGGAGCAGTAATTGCTTATAAGAATATTCAGTTTTTCTTGCGCATGCTGCTATACATCATTTTGGGTATTATTGTTTTATGTGTTCGCGCGCATAATAAGAAGAAGACCCGTAAGCGTATCGATAAGCGGACCGAATATATGATGAAGCACACCAAGAAAGACCGCAATGGTAAGTACCCGTGGGAATATTAAGTAGAATGGAGTGAGTGCCGTGTTTTACTTTATTAATGAATATATTTTGCAAAAAAACTCAAGTGTTGAACATACCGCGATGAAGCGGGTCAAATTGTTCAACCATTACAAACAACCCGCTAAAATCGTAACCAAGATTTATGACCGGCTCCTGCACCGGACGATGGACACCTTTGGGTTGGGAAATCATGACGTTGTCAACATGTTCGACTTCTTTCAAGAAGCTACCGATTTGGGGACCCCGAAAGTCCTACATACGGACGACATTCACCTGCCAGTTGAATCGGAAGTCATGGTTGGAGCCAACTTCAGCCGGGTCTTTGAAGGTGACGTGCAGACCGGTAACGTCGGCTTTATCCCGGGCACCATTGGCCGAGTTTTCTACCAGGAATTCATGGATTCGCTAGGTAACGTGATTGAGACTGATCTGTGGGATTGGCGGGGGTTCAAGTCCGCTACCCAGTACTTTGGTCAGAACGGGAAATTGATGATGCAACGGTACTACACCCCGACTGGACGTATCGTGATGGATGAATACCTGGTTCCGGATACGGCAGGGAACCCGCTGACATCGCGAATTATCTTGAAGAATTATCAAGGGAAGGGTGACCGGTTCTTCCAAAACAGTGACGATTTGTTTAGCTTCTTCTTGGAAGAGTTAGCTCGCCAGGATACTGGTCAGACCACCTTTATCGGTGACCGGCCGGGAACGGCGGTTCAACCGTTATTGGGCTTGACCAGTGCGGCGAAGAAATACCTGTACTTACCGATTAATCACGTGAAGGACCCCAGTGATCCCTTGCACGCGGAACTCGACGGTTTCTTACAACCGGCCTTCGAGCATTACCAACAGTTTGATGGCTTTATCACGGCGACCACCAAGCAAGCTGACCACTTGTCCGCCCGTTTTCCGGGCATCCGGGTGGCGGCCGTACCACCGGTCACCACGACGCCGGCTAACAAGACCAAAGTGGTTCCGGTCACCGAACGGCCGGGGCACCAATTGCTATACGTGGGTCGGATCGCGCCAGACAAGCAAGTCGACCAACTCTTACGGATGTTTGCCTTGGTCAAGGACCGTGTTCCTGACGCCTCCTTTGATTTGTACGGGTACGGTCAAGCCGATTATGTCAAGCAAATGACTGCCTTGGTCAAGGAATTGAACCTGACGGATGCCGTAACCTTTAAGGATTACGACCCGCAACTGAGCCAGCATTACGACCGCTACCGGGCGATGGTCAACTTGTCCTTAGCCGATGCGGAACCACTCGGAATGCTGGAAGCCCTGAGTCATGGCGTTCCGGTCGTCAGTTATCCATTCAACTACGGCCCAAAGGAAGTCCTCGAATCGGGCACCAACGGGTACTTAGTCGCTCCTGGGAATCCACTCGCTGTGGCTGAAAAGATCGCCGACTTGTTCAAGGACCCCGATTTGTGGACTAAGTTGAGTACGGCGGCGTACCATACGGCGCATACCACTTGGACGCAACAAAAGGTCTGGAACCGCTGGCAGAAGCTTTTAGGGCAACCAGTATTGGCGTAGAGGGGGAATGACGATGTACTACTTTTTAAATGATAATATGCAATTTTCTAAGTCCGGAATCGAACACGCCGAGATCAATCGGTTACGGCTCTTTAACCAGCATGGTATCCCGGCTAAAATCGTGACGCGCATTTTTGCGATGAACTTGACCGATGTGTTGGAACAATCTGGGATTGACCGGAAAAATTTCGTGAACTTATTTGAGTTCTTCTGTGGCAGCAGTGACGTGGCACCGCGGGAGATGAGTTTGAAGACTTTGGCGCTTCCTGCGAATACCACGGTGAGCCAAAAGGATAAGCAATGTCAGGTCTTCATGCAGGGCAAGCTACTGATGATTGTCTACTTACGGTCAGCTGATTCGGATGTCATCAGCAACATCCAATATTTCGACGTCAATGGCCGGACTCTGAAGATGACCTGGTGGGATGTTCGGGGTTTCAAGTGCTTAGAGCAAAATTTCGACTGGGATGGCAAAATCGCGCTGGAACAATACTTCGGTCCTGACGGTCAAGTCCACGTCGAGAAGAGCCATCTGTTGAATCGGGCTGGTAAGGAACAAATCAGCTGGCGTGTCTTGAATTACAAGGGCCAAAGTTGGACCTTCCGCGGGATGAACGCGTTGACGCGGTTCTTCTACGATGAACTCAACAGTTTGAACGAGGAACGCAACGTGATGATCTGTGACCGGACCGTGGAATGTGACTGGGGATTGTTCAACATGAAGACCCCGGTCTACCGGGTCTTGCACTTGCATAATAACCATGTCAGTGATTCAAACGACATGTTGCATTCACCGCTCAATAATAATTACCAAAATGCGCTGGTGAACTGGCAACAATGGGACGCGGTCATTTCGGCTACGCCAGAACAGACACGGGACGTCCAAGCCCGTTTTGGGACCGATATTCCAGCCTTCACGATTCCAGTTGGGTACGTCAGCGATGCTACTTTGGCGGCCCCACACCATGACGGGACGCAACGGCAGAAACACCTGGTCATCCATGTGGCCCGTTTAGCTCCCGAAAAGCAACAGGAACACTCCATCAAGGCCTTTGCGCAGGTCCACCAGCAATTCCCAGACGCTAAGCTGGAACTATGGGGCTACGCCAACGGGGATACTGCTAAGAAGTTGCATCAACAAGTTGCCAAGCTCCACTTAGGAGACGCGGTGTTGTTTAAGGGGTACACGATGGACGTCAACGCAGTTTACAACCGGGCAGAATTGGGCCTACTGCCAAGTCGGGCCGAAGGGTTCTCTTTGACCTTGCTGGAAGCCCAAGCCCATGGTGTGCCGATGATTGCTAACGACGTCAAATACGGCCCAAGTGATATCATTCAGGATGGTGTCAGTGGGATCTTGACGCAGGACGGTCAAGTCCAACAATTAGCCGACGCGATGCTGAAGTTATTCAATGATCCACAATTGCTGGACCAGTACCGTGAAGCCGCATATGACAACGCTAAGCGCTACTCCGCCGCCGCGGTTTATGCCAAGTGGCAGGAATTGATCGATTACTTTGCGGCCAAAACGCCACAAGCTACGGTGACTGCTTAAGTAGCCGGTTGCCCAGTCGTTAGGTTAAGTCAGTCAACAGGAGTTGGGAGATATAGCGATGGATCAAACAACCAGTTTAGTGGTCGACATTGACGGGACATTATGTGACTTGAAGACGTCGGAACAAAGTTACCTAGACGTGGCGCCGAAGACGCAAGTGATTGACCAATTGCGACGCTACCAGGCCGCGGGATTTCATATCATCTTGTTTACGTCACGGCAGATGCGCACCTACAAGGGCAATCTCGGAAAAATCAACAAGTACACGGCGCCCATGACCGCCCAGTGGCTGGCCAAATACGCGGTGCCCTACGATGAGATCCTCTTTGGTAAGCCCTGGGCGGGTCGTGGGGGATACTACATCGATGACCGGGCGTTTCGGCCCAGTGAGTTTATCACCCGCCCGAGGAACTGGAAGCGTTGGTCGCAAAGGAGCGTGACGTGCATTGAGGCGAACTCTAGTGATGCTATCAGCCGCCAAGGTGGCTGAAGATATGCAAAATAATTTTGGTTCTATCTATCCCGCCATGATTCCCGTGACCGATGGTGAACGGATCATCGACCGAACCGTGACCCAGTATGCGGCCGCTTACGACCGGTTATTTATCGTGGTCAACGCCCAAGACACCACGATTACGGATTATATCCAAACTAAGCACTTAGTTATCAACCCCCTGGTGGTCGCCGATGGGCTGAGTCTGAGCGAGTCGGTCGCCCAGGCTTTGGCCCAGTTGCGGGACCAGGAACCGCTGGGAACCTTAACCATCATCTTTGGCGATACCGTGGTCAAATCTGACGCCGTGACCCAACCGGACGTCATCTTGACGCACACGGTCGCCGACGCTGGGCGGTGGACCACCGTTACGGTCGATGACCAGCACCATTTAGCCTTTAACGATAAGGTTGTGCCAGTCCCGACCAGCGAAACACTGCACGCTGCCGTGGGGGTCTTTACCCTGAGTGCGGGCGACTGGTTAGCTGAGCACTGGCAAGGCCAGCGGGGATTTTATGATAATTTATGTCGTTATGACCAGTACCAAACCTTGACGCCGGTAGATGCCCCCCACTGGATGGACTTTGGTCATCGTGATAAGTACATCGAGGCCAAAAAAGCGGTCGAAGCGCGGTTCTTCAATCACACGACCGTTGATTTCAAACGCGGCATTTTGCGCAAAGAGAGTACCGATGTCGACAAATTCCTAGGTGAAATCAAGTGGTATTTGAAGCTGCCCAAGCGTTTGACTTACTTGGCGCCGCGAATCTTTGACTATTCGTTGAACTACAACGCACCGTTTGTTGAAATGGAATACTTCTCGTACGAGAGTCTCCATAATCTCTTTTTATACGGCAACTTGGAGATTGGGGTCTGGCGGGAGATTATCGACGAACTCTTCTTTTTGCGGGCCGAAATGGAACGCTACCAGGTGGACGTGGATGAAAGCGAGTATCGAACCACGGTCAGTGAAATGTATCTGACTAAAACCACTGACCGATTGCACCGGCTGATCAAGGAACAGGATTTCTTTGCTGAGATTGCCGATAAGCCGTTACAGATCAACGGTCAGACTTTTCCTAGTCTGACGACTATTTTGACAGCGCTACCGGAAGTCTTGGCTCAATCGGGCGTTTTGATCGGTCACCGGTTCAGCATCATTCACGGGGACTTTTGTTTGAGCAATGTCTTGTACGACAACACGCAGCGGGTGATGCGCTTGATCGACCCGCGGGGTAAGTTCGGGCGCTTCGACATCTACGGGGATGCCAAGTACGACTATGCCAAGATGATGCACAGTTTTTCGGGCAAGTATGACTGCATTATTTCGGATATGTTCCAACTTGAGGCGGATACAACGGGAAAAATTAACTACCAGTTAGATGTGACGGGAAATGAACAACAGGTCGGTGAGCTCTTCGAACGACAATTGCAGCAACATCTGGGGGATACAACGGTTTATCGTCAAATCCAACTGATTGAGGCGTTGCTGTTCTTGAGTATGATTCCGTTACACAAAGATAAACCAGAACGTCAAAAGGCCATGTTGGCGGTCGGGGTCACTAAGTTTGCGCCGTTTATGGCTCAAGTAAGGGAGGATTAGACATGCAACTTGTGATTACGATGGCGGGCCGCGGGTCGCGGTTCAAGCGGGTCGGTTACACCCAGCCCAAGCACGAAATTGAGGTGCGCGGGAAGACTTTATTTGAATGGGCGATGCGCTCACTGCAGGACTTTATCCACGAAAAGTTCTTTTTTGTGGTCCGGCAGGGACAGTACGACCCGGACCGGCTTAAGGAATTGATTGCGGCCGCTGGGATTCAAAATTACCAGTTGGTGGAGATTGATGCCTTGACATCGGGGCAAGCGGCGACCGTCATGGCGGCCTTGACCGTGGTGAACCCGCTGGAAAGTGTCGCGATTTATAACATCGACACCTACGTTGAACCCGGTCAAATTCTGCGGTCGGATTTGACGAATTGTACCGGTCATTTGACCACCTTTTCCGCGCCGGGCGACCACTGGTCATTCGTGAAGTTGAACGATCAGGGTCAGGTGGTTGACGTGGTCGAAAAGAAACACATTTCATCGTTAGCGTCGGTCGGGTTTTATTACTTTGACCGTTTCTTGGATTTTGCCAACCTGTACCACCATCACGCGGCCCAGGTCCGTGAAGATTACGGCGAGACCTTCGTGGCCTCGTTTTATCATTATTTGATTCAAGATCACCCGGGGACGGTGACCACCAAGGAGATTCCGGCGAAGACGGTCCATGTGTTGGGTACGCCGGAAGAATTGGCCGTTTTTCGGGACGCTAAAAAGCCGTCAACGACGGACTAGGAGGGATTCATTGTGCGAACTGTGTGGGCAGTCATTTGTGGAACGTTACGGGACGAAGTGGATTTTCGGTTGATGCTGGACTATTTGTTGCGGTGTCGCGACCAAGGCATCATTCAGGGTATCGTGTTGAGCACTTGGCGCGATGAGGTGGCCACCATTCCGGGTTTGGACCAGCAATTAGCTGCCAATCACGTGGCGGTAGTCACCTCACAGCCGCTCGAAAAGAAAATCGGTCGCTCGACGACGAACTCCTTTAATTATTGGCGCCAAGCCACACAGCTTCAGGCGGCTTTGGATTTTATTCCGGACGACGCCATCGTGATCAAGACCCGAACGGACCGGGCGTTACCGGCAACACGAAAATTGATGAAGATGTTGGATGAGCCGGATCCCTTGCCGTTGGTCCGTGAAGTGGCCGAGCAACGGGGCCTCACCGCGTTCCCGCAGGAATTTCACCGCCAAATTGCCATTTTCAAGGCGCGGTCTGGCCGGTTGGTCCAATTCGCGGACTTTGCGTTTATGGGGTATCGCGAGGATATGGCAAAGCTAATCAACTTTGACGCCGCCGAGTTATATCTGAACCGGGAATTAGTTGCTAACATCCAGTTTTTCATTTACCCGTTCGTCCGGGACTATCCCGTTTTGCGTGATTACTATCGAGTCATTAATTTTCGGTTCTTGCTAAGGGATCTTAAGACCTACACAGAACAGGGGGGAACCCAATTTCCGCAATTTTTCCAGCGGCTTTACGCGACGTACTTTGGGTTGCTTGCCACCCATTTTCGTATCGGTACTTTAGTTGCCGCGAAGAGTTTAGGCAAGGTGACTTTGCCCATCGAATTTTCCGACTTTTTCCATTCCGGTCAAGCGGGGCATTTGCGCCACAATGAACTCGGGGTCACTTTTAGGTCGCAAACGATTTTGGACCAGTTTTTGGCTCAACCCGTTACTGCGGAATCGACAGAGCCTAAACGTAAGCACTGGTGGCGTAAGTCGGCACCCGAACCCGAACAGCCACCAGTTAAAGAAGTGGCGACCAAGAATATTCTGCAAAAATTACAGCACCCCACGGCGGACCTTTTTGGTCGGATGACATCGGCGGAATACCAAGAGATGCAAGACTTTCGGCAGAATAAAGACTTCTCGCCGCGTGAGTGGTTGCGACCATTGGCGTCACCTTTAGCCGACCAACCGGGGGATTATGCCCAGTCAGTTCAGTATCAGTTGCCGGGTATCACGCCAGATCAAGCTGCCAAAATTTGGCGAACTTGCGAACGGGATGGGCGCGTCAGTCAGACCTTACTTGATTTCTGGTTGGAACACGATTTACAACCAGCCGATAGTGCCCCTTATTTGATGAGTAGCGCTCGCACGGGGAACCGTTTCAGTACCTTGGTCGTGGGTTGGTTGCTCCGCCAGGGGGTCTTATCACCAGGTGATCAAGCCGAAGCCTTGCGGCATCACGGATTTCTTCGGGCGTTTTCATATGCAACATCACCGGATGGACGCCGAAACGGCCGGTTATATTTTGGCCCGGTATCTATACTTTGTGGACCAGGGAAAACCGGTTGCCAAGAACAGCGTGGTACAGACCAAGTTCGTTTTTCAGGCGTTCTTCCCCACGGGATTTAAGGTGTTTGAAGAGGCAGTTGGAAAGGACCCGCAGAAAATGATTGCGCTGTTCGATGCCGAAATCGAACGATTACGAAAAGCTCAGAAACGTAAGACCCGTCAACGGGTGGTCGAAATGGCCTTAGAGATTACCCACGACGTCAAGTATTGGACGTATTTACAGAAGTTCTTCAACGGCCGGTTCAAGCGTTATGAACAAACATACACCTATTTGGTGAAGCACCAGCTGTTTGGACCGATGAAACAAGCGAAGTAAAGGTTAGCTCAGGACTAACTGAAAAGACGTTCCACGGAGATATGAGGTGAAGTGGGGATGTCGATAGCTGTAAGTAAATGATTGTTTTCGTAAATGTGCCAACTTACGCGTCATGGTGGAGGGCCAGTTGAGTGACGACGAGCAATTGGTGCATTTTAACTTTGTGAGGAGGTCGATGGGATGAAACCACTAACGATGCGGCAAATTTCAGCAATCGTAGGCGGAAAATGGGTGAAGGCACCAGCAGATATGGATCAACCTGTGCTGCATTATGCCCTGTATAAGGGTGAGTTGCGACAGGATATCGGGCCGGCAAATCTACTTTTTGCGATGTCGCTCAAGCATTGGCAAGCGGGGACGAAAAACACCGGAATTTACGCCACGACGTTTCGTGACAATCATTCAATGGTTTTAACGCTACAGCCGTACATAGGAATGGCCATTGTCGAACGGCCGGTTACTGAAGCCGAAGTTCCTCAATTGATGGTCCCAAACGCGTACGATGCTCTGGAAAAATTAGTCGTTGCGACGGCCAAAGATTACACCGGTAAGAGTATTGGCGTCACGGGGACGGTCGGTAAGAGTACGACCAGAAAATTTATCGCAGACTTACTGAGCCACATTGGCACGACCAGCACCACACCAGGGAATCTCAACTCCCGGACCAGTGTCAAAATTCAGGCGATGAACCACGATTGTCGGCAATTCAACGTTTTAGAGATTGCTGCTACGGGACTGAGCTACAAGGAACCCGGTCACGGGTTGGGTGGCGTAGCGTCGCTATTGTCGCTTGATTTGGCTGTCTTGACCCAAGTCGATGCGGGGCAAAAGGGCTGGAGTGCCAGTCGCACAGCGGACATTAAGACTCGGATGGGGGTCGCTTTAAAACCTGGTCAACCATTTTTAGTCAATGCGGACATTAAGAATATTGCGGAAGTTAAAACCGACGTCTACCGGTTCACTAAAAATTTGGTCACGTACGGATTGGCTGCGGATAGTGATTATCGGGGGCAAGTCACGGATGGCCAATTAACATTATTTCACGGGGAAAATAAGCTGACGACGCTATCGGTATCGGGATTAGATACGGGGACCATTAGTGATGTGATTGGCGCCTTAGCTGCCTACGATTTACTAGGAGGTACCATGAGTTCCGCGATTATGGCCGAGTTCAGTCAGCAGTGCGCACATACAACTACCCGAAAAGTAATGCATTTTGAAGCGAATGAACGCCATGTCACGATTATTGATGACACGCATAACGCTGAGCGACTATCGGTTAAGAATTTTATTGATTATGCCCAGAATTATCCTGTTGGGGAACGGACCCGAAAGATTTTTATTGCGGGACGCATCATCAATTTGCGGCAGCACGCTTACCAGGTCCACAAGGAAGTCCTGGAATCATTAAATCAAGCGCATTTTGATCACTTTTATCTTTATGGACCGGAAATCGACCAGGTGATTCCGGTAGCCCAACCAGGGACTTTTGCTGGTTACTATACGACACCCAATCAGATTTTACGGGCAATTGCTGCGGAACCACACCAAGATTTGGTCATCTTTATCAAGGGAAGTAGCCGAGATAGCACAATCGATTCAATTGCCCCGCGGTTAGCAAAACGGTTGGCCTATACAAGTAGTGATCATAATCATTTTGCCATGTCGGTCGTGGCGGAAAATGAGGCGGCATACGTGACCATCGGTGTTGGCCGATTATTGGTCGTTTTGGAGGTACTTAAACGCCTGGCGAACGGTAAATTACGGTTGACGGACCAGGTGCCCATCGTCACGGATCTAGCGGCGGAACGCAGTGTCAACAAGGTCGACGTCCGCAAGGGGACCAGCTATTGGTCTATGAATTAGTCACCGCTGCTATCGTGGCGTCGGTTCCGGATGTCATTCTTAATTTGGCGGAATATCTGTATGGCAGTAACCATAAAGCGTTCATTGGGGTTCAACATATGGGTCGGACCTTAGGATTAACGGCAGATACCACGCATAACATTACCGGTCGGCCAACGAAGCGGGCTCAACGAACGTACCTGGCGGATCTGAAAAAAATTGGGGCGGCTTATTGCCAACTCCCAAACGAAGTCTTTAGTTTATTGGGCGCACAACACGCCATGTTCAATGGCCACTGGCTGCAGAAACGGTCGCAATTGACGAAGACGGGTAAAACGCTAGGCTCGATTTTTCAAGATCAACAAGAGCGGACAGGGCTGCTGTTTTGGGTCGCTAAGCGGCAAAAACACGTGTTGGCAGTCTTGGATAGTCCCCACGTTGCCTATGCGGATGCGTTAGCAGAGGATATGGTGACCGTAGACGCACAGCCAGGGACACCAAAGGTCGAATCCGTTACGTTGACGAGTCCAGTGGTCAACTTCTTGGCGGATACTTATTTTGGCGAGGACTATACGCGGCGCCGCAAGCGACACGGCAGGGAAGATGCTCTGCAAAAATTCGGCTATAGTCATTCGTTTGAAAAGCTCCGTCCATTCTTTGGGCGTGATGCGTACAATGTCTTTAACTTTGAAGCAGTATTTGCCCAGGGGGTGAGTCCATTAGATGCCGTCAAACCGTTCGTCTTAGATGCGGCTGCAGCACCAACGTTAGCTGAGTTTAAGCATCTTCATTTTAATTTAGCTATGTTAGGGAACAATCACGCCAACGACTACGGGTCACGGGCACTGTCCACGACACTGACTCAATTTAATCAGGCGGGAATCTCGACCATTGGCGCGGGAAATGACCGGTTAGAAGCTCGTAAAATCGTTGAATTGACCTACGGCAATCAGCAAGTGGCGTTGTTTAATGGGTACTGGTACCGTAATCCAGCATATAATCTGTTTGATTTTTACGCGAGTGCGGACCATGCCGGGGTGAATTGTCTAGATACGATGATGGCTGATGATATTCGGCAATATAAACAGAGCCATCCAGGGGCGACGGTCATCGTGAGTGCACACTGGGGGACCGATTACGGGGTCATTAAACCCGCGCAACGGACGACCGCTGAACGACTCGTGCGGGCGGGAGCGGACTTAATTATTGGTCATGGGCCCCACCGTCTGCAACCGATCGAATACGTGGGGGCCGTACCAGTCCTTTACAGCATTGGCAATGGTGTCTTCAATAACGATGGTGAGTTTGAACGCCGGGGGGTTCCGCCGTATGCGGCGGTTTTACGGTTAGATTTGGCCAAGCGACAACTCTATTGGTGCCCCATCTACGCCAATAACCTAAAAACTTTTTGGCAACCGGACTTTGTCTCGGCCGCTGACTTTGAGAAGGTGGCCCAGTTCAATCAACCGCGGTTTGCAGTGACGCAGTTGGCGGGGAACGTCAATGCCCTAGTCCTCCCATTTTAGCAAACAGAGTATTAGTCTCCTGATCAAAAATTAAAAGGCGGGAAGAAAAGTCCTCTAAAATCGAGGCTTTTCTTCCCACCTTTTGCTATGAAGCTTTAGTTAGACTACGAGCGACTTAGTCGTTTTTGCACGGTCTATAACGCTAAGCTATTCGTCCCGATGAAAAAGTTGAGGCCCAGTTTATCGGCCACTTCGGGGATGTCTGCTGCGGCGACTTCGGCCGCCACTAAGGTGATACCGACACTATCGGCGAGGCGCTTGGTCGTCTGCCAATCGTTAAAGCGGTCTTTGGGGTTCCCCACGCTCATGAGTCGGTCAAAGCCCTGGGTGTTGAGCCAATCAATGGCGCCCCCACGATCTTGGGGCCGAATGGCATCCCAATCGCGGCTGAAGGTCATGGTCATTCCACCGGCGGCGGCTACTAGCGGCCGTAAGCCTTCACGGTCGATACGTTGGTTGGCGTCTAAGGCACCAAAGATGACACCATCGACGCCGAGTTGTTGAGCTTCTAAGATATCGGCTTCCATGATTTTGATTTCAACGTCATCGTAGGGGGTGTTGCCACCTCTAGGGGCAATCACCAAATCAAGACTAACTTGGTGTTCGTGAGCGTAACGGACAGCTTCACCGATGACACCCTTGCTGACGGTAGTGCCACCGACGGCGAGGTTATCGGCGAGAGCGACGCGTTTGGCCCCGGCTTCAACGGCGGTGACCAGGGGGCCGTAATTTTCAAGTAATGGTTCAATTAATCGCAAAAAAGGTCATCCTTTCTAAATTCGGCCGCGGACAGCGGGGAGTATGGTACAATTGATGCACTAATTTCACGAGCGTCCTTTGGCAACTGACGGGTAATCATGCACTCTACATTTTACGCAGGTTTGCGGTCGGAAGTAAAGGGGCGAGCCTCGTAGTGATGGGAGTAAGAAAAAACATGAAGAAAATTGAACGGGCGGCGGCCTTTTTATCCCGCCATGCCAGCCTGTTTCGCTGCCCCGTGTGTCACGCCGCTTACGATCACGTGGCCGGCAACAGCCTGATTTGTCCGGCTGGACACAATGTGGACCTGTCCAAGAAGGGGACGCTGTACTTTATGCAACGAGCGGTGGCCAGTGAATACGATGACGCGATGCTAGCGGCCCGCCGACGCATGCTACAAGCCGGATTGTTCACGGGCATCACCACCGCGTTTGCCAACCAATTGCCCCAAGAGCCGCAGACGATTCTGGACGTGGGGTGTGGCGAGGGGACCCCGCTGACCGAAGTGTTGAGTCATCGCGCGGGAAACGACACGGCCGTGGGGTTCGATATCTCCAAGCCTGGGATCAACCTGGCCACCCAACTGGACACGCCAGCCTTTTTCTGTGTCGCCGATTTGGCCCAAATGCCGTTTACCGACCATCAATTCACGGCGGTCCTCGACCTCTTTTCCCCGTCGGCCTACCAGGAGTTTAACCGGATCATCGCCCCGGGCGGCCAGTTATTAAAGGTCATTCCGAATCCCGACTACCTAATCGAGTTGCGGCAGGCTTTGTTTGCCGCTGATAATCCGCACGCGCAGTATGATAATAGCAACGTATTGTCCCTGTTCAAGCGCCACTATCCGGAAGCGACCAGCCAACGAATCCGCTATCAGGTACCAATTGCGCCCGAACGCTTTAGTGATTTGATGCTGATGACACCGATGCATTGGGGCGCCAGTGAGGCACAGTTAGAACGGGTTGCCGCGGCGCCATTTTCCCAGATCACGGTCGACGTGACGCTCTTACAGGCCCGGTTTTAGTAAGGCTAGTGGGTGAATTATTTGCCCATTGCCCCTTGAAGACCGCGCAGGAGCGTGTTATATTGAGCAATGAGAAATCGTTTGGTAGTCGATATCAGCGGGTAACTGTTAGCGGCTGACAAGTAGTACTTCACTAAGGTAGTCCCTCGCCGTGCCCACACCGGGGAGCTACTTTTTTTGTGGGCTGAGCTTGAATCTGGGGACTTTTAAGCCCCACGCCTTGTCAAAGCCCAGGTGGGTTGACTATAATAATGAGACAGAACGAATGTTTGAGCAGAGGACGGAGAAAAATCTATGACGAATCATATTGCTTTATTTGAACCGTTGTTTCCGGCAAACACCGGGAACATTGCACGGACCTGTGCCGGGACCGATACCGTGTTGGATTTGATTAAGCCCCTCGGGTTTTCGGTCGATGATACGCACTTGAAACGTGCCGGCCTAGATTACTGGGATAAGGTCGACGTACGGTATCACGAAAACCTGCCAGCCTTTTTGGCGACGATTCCGGACCAGACCCAGTTGTACTTGGTGTCAAAGTTTGCCGAACGCGACTACACCGAGCCCGATTACACGGTCAACGACAACGACCACTACTTCTTGTTTGGCAAGGAGACCACGGGCTTGCCGGAATCCTTCATGCGCCAAAATCCGGAAAAATGTATCCGGATTCCGCAAGATGACAGCCATATTCGGGCTTTGAACCTGTCGAACAGTGCGGCTATCGTGATTTACGAGGCTTTACGTCAACAGGCTTTTCCACAATTGGAACGGGTGCACCGGTACCCACACGATAAATTAAAATAATCGTTTGAGCAGAAAGGAGGCCGCAACTTGGCGACAAAACGAAAAACAACTCGCCGCAAGACTTCCCGGCGGCGTCCTGCGAAACGCAAAAGCACTCAACCGTTTCCGTATACGCGTAACGTCGTTGGCCTAGTCTTGCTGGTGTTAGCGGCGTTGGGGTTATTCAACTTAGGGATGTTAGGGACGTTGTGTGCCAATTTGACCCGGCTACTGGTCGGTGAATCGTACCAGGTTGGTCTGGTGGTCATTGGGGCATTAGGCGTCACGTTGGCCGTGACCAGCACCTGGCCGGACTTACCACGGCACTATCTGGTGGGCAGTGGTATCGTGTATGCCGGGTGGCTCTTATGGGCTAGTGCGACCACGTTCACGGCGGCTAACCAACACAGCGGTTTTTTGGTGACCATCTGGAATAATGGGTTGGCTGACCTGGTCTCCGCTGGCCGGACCAGCGACTTGGGTGGCGGCCTGATTGGGGCGCTGGCGCTATCAGTCATCGCCTGGTTGATTGCCTTACTGGGTGCCCAGATTGCCGCGTGGGTCATCATGGCTGGCGGGGTTCTAGTCTTCTTCCAGATTCCACTGACCGATGTCCAGCACGGTCTGCAACGGATCGGCCGATGGTTAGTGGCAGGGTTAGATTGGTTACAAGCCACTGTTGACCGGGGACGCGCAGCACTCAAGGCGCACCGGGAACGGACCGCTAAACAGGTGGCCACGTCGCCGGATTCATCGGCCGCCCCCAAAGATGAGCAACCGGCAGATCAGCCAGCACCCACGGCGCCCGCTCAGCCGGCGTCTTCGTCGGCCGAACCCAGTTATCACGTGACGGTGGCCGCTAACGAACACCCAGCACCGACACCGTCATCGGCAGCGTCGGCACCAGAAACGTCGGCGCCGGATGATGGTGAAGAAGCTGAATCCGCGTTAGTGGGAACCACTGAAGTCGACCCGAATTACCAATTACCGACGGCTGACCTTTTGAAGCAAGTGCCCCCGGCTGATCAGACCGCGGAAGTGAACGCTATCGACGCCAATACTAAAATCTTGAAACAGACGTTGGATAGCTTCGGCGTGGATGCCGAGGTCAAAAACGTGAGCTTAGGACCGTCCGTGACCGAGTACGAGTTGCACCCAGCCATCGGGGTCAAGGTGTCCCGTATCGTGAACTTAGCGGACGACTTGGCGTTAGCACTAGCCGCGAAGGGGATTCGGATTCAAGCGCCGATTCCGGGCAAGTCCTTGATTGGGATTGAAGTCCCGAACAAGGAGGTTTCCACGGTCTCGTTCCGCGACGTGGTCGAGTCGCAACCACCACACCCGGGACACCCCTTGGAGGTACCGTTGGGTCGGAACGTCACGGGACAAGTGGTCACAATGGATTTGACCAAGATGCCCCATTTACTGATTGCGGGAGCGACCGGGAGTGGGAAGTCCGTGGCGATTAACGATATTATCACTAGTATTTTGATGAACGCCCGGCCAGACCAGGTCAAACTGATGTTGATTGACCCTAAGAAGGTCGAACTGAGCGTGTACAACGGGGTCCCACATCTCTTGACCCCCGTGGTCTCTGAGCCGAAAAAGGCGGCCCGTGCGTTACATAAAGTGGTGGCGGAAATGGAACGGCGCTACGATCTCTTTTCCCAGTTTGGGCAACGAAAAATCGCCGGGTATAACGCCTACGTCAAGCAGGCCAACGCTGAAGACAATCAGGCGCGGCCCACGCTACCGTACATCGTGGTCATTGTCGACGAATTGGCCGACTTGATGATGACGGTCTCTAGTGAAGTTGAAGACGCCATCATTCGCTTGGCCCAGATGGGGCGGGCCGCCGGGGTCCACATGATCTTAGCCACCCAACGGCCCTCGGTCGACGTCATTACGGGGTTGATCAAGGCCAACGTGCCATCGCGTATCGCATTCGCAGTTTCCAGCGGGGTCGATTCGCGGACCATTCTGGATACCAACGGCGCCGAAAAGTTACTTGGTCGAGGAGATATGCTCTTCCAGCCAGTCGACGCCAACTCACCGGTTCGGGTCCAGGGTGCCTTTATCCCGGACGAAGACGTTAACCACGTGGTGGACTTCATCAAGCAACAACAGACCGCGGATTACGACGAAGACATGATGGTCACCGACGAAGAAATGCAGCAGACCGAACAGGGCGACAGCGATGACGCCTTGTTCGACGATGCCTTGGCCTTCGTGGTGGACCAGCAAAAAGCCAGCACGTCGCTGTTACAACGGCGGTTTCGCATCGGTTATAATCGGGCGGCCCGCATCATCGATGATTTGGAACAACGGGGTTATATTGGCCCCCAGGAGGGGAGCAAACCCCGCCAGGTCTATAAGCAACCGGATCCGCCGGAAGGCAGTGAAACGCCAAAGGCGGATTGAACGACAATGTAAAATGAGTCAAAAAATGGTCGGTAACTTTCACGCAGAAAGTTACCGACCATTTTGACATTTAACCGTGATATTAAGCCGTCATAATTGAGGAAATGGCGCCGAAAATCAGTGAGCCTAAAGTTGCAATAATCATAATCCAGACAAAGACGTTAGTTATTTTTTGAAATGTTGATTTCTTTTTCTTTTCCATACGAGCTTAAGCCACCTCTTTACCTACAGTTCTTTCCCAAATAGTTTACCGTGAGTGCCGCCGAATTGCAACTCTTGACCGTGATGCGTGAGTTATGAATTGCAAGTTATTCACAAAATATTTATAATAGGACGGACATGAATTACACGGGTACTCGGATCAGTTACGGGGAACAGCGAGTATCGTTGCCAAAACTTAACCATAGTGGTGGACGGATGAACAGGGGGAATCGACATGCGGTTTTGGGTCTCGCCAGGAGGCCAATTGGCTATTTTACTGTTGGGATGGTTGGTGATACATAGTGTGCGTCGGTTAATGCGCCATCATTGGCCGCAAGAGCTGGTGCCGTGGGATTTGATGACACCATTACTTATCTTGTGCAGTATCATTTTGATTCCTCAAGGGGCGGGGCACCTCCTTCCTTGGGTGGTCATTGGATGGATGCTGATTGGCATCGGGGTCGCACTGCTCCAGGCGGTGCATAATCACGAATTACTTTATCCGCGATTTTGGAAAACTTTTTGGCGGTTATCGGACTTGTATTGGTTGTTTGGGTTCGCCGCGTGCTTTTTACTTACGATTAGTTAGAAAATGTATAAATATAAATTAAGTTGAGTATTGACTCGTTTTTCGGGACAATACGGAAACGTTTCCAGCCGCGGCGAACAAGTGTTCGCCGCGGCTTTTGGGGTCTCTGGGGAGAAATTTATAAAAATACGGTAACATTGTGGTAGAAAGTGGGGGTATGTGGTAAACTTGGTGATAGTTACAAGTTAGGGGTAATGGCTATGTTCATGGGCGAATTTGAACATTCGATTGATACCAAGGGCCGGCTCATTATCCCCGCTAAATTTCGGGAGCAACTCGGGTCCCATTTCGTGGTGACTCGAGGCATGGATGGTTGTTTATTCGGCTATCCCATGACGGAATGGGCCGCTTTGCAGGATAAATTAAAGGCGTTGCCGGTGAATCGCAAAGATGCACGGGCGTTCGTGCGGTTCTTTTATTCGGCGGCCACCGAGTGTGACTTGGACAAGCAAGGGCGGATTAATTTACCCCAATCGTTACGCACCCACGCGGACCTCCAGAAGGCTTGCGTGATTGTGGGCGTGGCGAATCGCTTTGAAATTTGGAGTGCCGACCGCTGGGCGAAATTCTCAGCTTCAGCGGAGGAAAACTTCGATGATATTGCGGAAAACTTGATTGATTTTGACTTGTAACTTGAGATTTTAGACGGAAGGAGCGTGCCCATTGGAAGACTTTCATCACGTTACGGTACTTTTAAATGAAGCGGTCAACGGGTTGGCGATTCAACCAACCGGGACCTATGTGGATTGCACGCTGGGGGGTGGCGGACACAGTCAGAAGATCTTGGACCAACTGACGACCGGTCACCTGTACGCCTTTGATCAAGACCAGACCGCAATCGACTATAATCAAGACCATTTAAAAACGGCGTTGGCTGCCGGCAAGGTGACCTTCATCAAGAGTAATTTTCGGGACATAAAGGCACAGCTTGCCGACCAAGGCGTCACCCAAGTGGATGGCGTACTCTACGATTTGGGGGTTTCGTCACCCCAGTTCGATGAGGCTGACCGCGGGTTTAGCTATCAACACGACGCGCCGCTGGACATGCGAATGGACCAAAGCGCGAAGTTGAGCGCCTGGACCGTGGTTAACGAATGGTCATTTAACGAACTTTTGCGAATCTTCCACCGTTATGGAGAGGAAAAATTCGCCAAGTCCATTGCCCGAGCCATTGAACGGCACCGGGCGACGGCTCCCATCGACACGACGGGACAACTGGTGGAGATCATCAAGGAAGGCATCCCCGCGGCCGCTCGCCGGCACGGGGGACATCCCGCCAAGAAGGTCTTTCAAGCTATCCGCATCGCGGTCAATGACGAGTTAGGTGCCCTGGAAGCGTCGTTAGAACAAGCCATTGGCTTACTCGCGCCGAAAGGCCGGATCAGTGTCATCACGTTTCAGTCGTTGGAAGACCGGCTGGTCAAAACCATGTTTCGGGAACAGTCTTCGTTACCAGAACTCCCACACGGGTTACCCGTGATTCCGGAACAAATGCAGCCGGATTATAAACTTGTCAATCGTAAACCGATTCTGCCATCTGCGGCGGAGTTGGCCGCTAATCACCGAGCCCATAGTGCTAAATTACGGATCTTAGAAAAGCTAGACTAGCTCCCTGATGAGAACTTAATTATTCGGACATAGGAAGATGATTATTTATGGCGCAAAATAGCTTAGCAGAAGCGGTTCCACTCACAAAAGAACCGCAGCAACGCCCAAACATAGCACAACCACAGCCGCAAGTGCAGCCCCAGGGGCAACCTGCAGGGCAGCTTCACCGGCAAAAATTACCCGTTTCCAAATTTGAGAAATGTCTAGTCTTGGTCTGTGGCCTGGTTTTAGCTGGTTTGATGGTGTGTGTCGTTTCCGCTAAAATTGCGATGAGCAATGCGCAGCATGATTTACAAACGGTTAATCAGACAACGACGACTTATCGCAATCGGAACACCAACACGCGACAAGAAATCAACGAGTTGCAGAGTCGGACCCGGCTTGATAAGATTGCGCAGAAGCAAGGGCTGAGTTTGGAAAATGCGCGAATAAGGACTGTTGATAAATAATGAATGATTCCCCAAAGCACCCAATGAAAAATACAAACGCGCGCAGAAACCGGAAGATCGTAGGCCAGTTTCTGTTTTTCCTTTTCATCGGCGTTTTTATTCTCATTGCGGTGCGTTTTTCTTACATCTCCATTGGCAAGAAAGTCCAAAACGTTAATCTGAGTGCGTCAGCCCAGAAACTCTACACGGCGAACAAAACGCTGAAGGCCAAGCGGGGCACGATTTATGATGCCAATAATCAGCCGATTTCCGAGGACACCAGCGTGTATTCCCTATACGTGGTCCTGGACAAACGGCAGGTGGGAACCAACAATCAAAAGTTGTACGCCACCAACAAGCCCAAGATTGCCAAGGTCTTGGCCAAATACTTACCAATCAGTGAAAAAAAGGCGTTAAAGATTCTGAATCCGAGCAAGGGGAATCCCTTCCAAGTAGAATTCGGGACGGCCGGACAAAACATTTCACTGGCGACCAAGCAAAAGATCCAGCACTACCACCTGAGCGGCATCAATTTCGTCCAACAAGAGGCGCGGTTGTATCCGAATGGGATCTTTGCCTCCCACTTGATTGGCTTGGCTCAGTCGTCCACGAAGAACAACCAGACGACCTTGACGGGGACGATGGGAATTGAACAAGCCTTCAACAAGGAACTGACCGGGAAGGATGGGTCCCAAAAGATCAAGAAGGATACTTATGGCTACCAGTTACCGGGGACCAAGCAAAAGTATCGCAAAGCCCAGAACGGGGACAACGTGTACACCACCTTGGATACTCGCTTGCAGACGCTACTGGAAACGGAAATGAGTAACGTCCAAAAGCAGGTCAAGGCCAAGTCGATGAACGCGGTCTTGATGAACGCGAAGACCGGGGCCATCTTGGCCGCTACCCAGCGGCCGACGTTCAATGCCACCACCAAATCGGGCTTGAGCAAGATTTGGCGGGACACCTTGGTCCAGGATGCTTATGAGCCGGGGTCCACGATGAAGATTTTCAGTCTAGCCGCTTCCATCGATAGTGGGAATTACAACGGGAATGTGACTTACCAGTCTGGGCGTTACAAGATTGGGAACCAAGTCGTACCCGACTGGAACACCTCTGGTTGGGGAACGATTACTTATAATAAAGGGTTCGCCCTTTCCAGTAACGTCGCCATGGCCCATTTGGAACAACAAATGGGGGCTAAAACTTGGAAAAAATATATCAATCGTTTCCGTTTCTTAAAGAGTACCCATTCGGGCTTGCCCGGAGAGCTGAGCGGGAGCATCGCCTTCTCGCGGCCAATCGAACAAGCGGATACCTCGTTCGGCCAGGGGATTCAAGTCACGGCCTTTCAGATGCTACAGGCCTTGACGGCAGTCAGCAATAATGGGACCATGATGAAACCGTACATCGTTAGTAAAGTCGTTAACCCAAACACCAACAAGACCGTCAAGTCTTACTCACCAACGAAGGTGGGTCACCCGATTTCGGCCAAGACGGCCAAGGCCGTGCGTAAGCACATGGAAG
The DNA here is from genome assembly GCF_004115745.1 of Levilactobacillus suantsaii. Taxonomy (GTDB): domain Bacteria; phylum Bacillota; class Bacilli; order Lactobacillales; family Lactobacillaceae; genus Levilactobacillus; species Levilactobacillus suantsaii. Next base: position 69,772 of record NZ_QXIL01000005.1, read on the forward strand.
ATGTGGTCTACAAGAGTTATGGGATTGGGAGCGACTACAAGATGAGCGGGCAACTCGTCGCGGCTAAGACCGGGACGGCGCAGGTCAGCAATGGTAAATCCGGTTATTTATCGGGCGACGATAGCTATCTGTACTCCGTTGCCGCCATGGTGCCGGCTAGCAATCCAAAGTACGTGATGTATATCACCATGAAACAGCCCCACTTGGGGAGCAAGACGGCGACGAAACTGTTGGCGTCCATTACGAAGCCCGTGTTGGCCCGAGCTCTTCAAGAAGACAACGCGACGACAACCAAGCAAGTCAAGATGCCAACGGTCACCGGGTCAAGTGCGACTAAGGCGACCAAGCAGCTCAAGAAATTGGGTATGACGGTCACGCGCCTAGGTAGTGGTAAGACGGTCAAACGGCAGTCGGTGAAGGCCGATAGCGTACTTTACCAGGGCCAACGGGTCTTCTTATCGACTGGCGGTACTGTGACTATCCCGAATTTGACCGGTTGGTCGAAGGGGGATGTGGTAAAATTAGCACAGTTGCTGGGGCTCAAGGTGACCACTGACGGTGACGGCTACGTTACCAAGCAAAGTCTGAAGACTGGAACGACCGTTTCGTCAGGGGACAAATTGACCGTCACACTGAAACAAAATAAATGAGAATAGGGATTGAGTAGAAAACATGATAACTGCACTGGTGCCCCTTTTAGGCGGCTTTATAATTACGGTAGCGTTTATGCCGGCATTGATTCGGTATTTCCGCGCCCGACATGAAGGACAGATGATTCGGGAAGAGGGTCCGAGCTGGCACGAAAAAAAGTCCGGGACCCCAACGATGGGGGGCTTGCTCTTCATCATCGCGATTCTGGTGGTGACCTTATTGGTAAGCTGGGGCGCTGCGCCACATCGCGTTTTGCCCACGACCTGGATTCTACTGTTTATCCTGGTCCTGTACGGGGCGTTGGGCGCTTGGGATGATAGTATCAAGCTGTTCCACCGCCAGAATGAAGGCCTCAAGGCTTGGCAAAAGTTACTGGGTCAAATCATCGGGGCACTATTCCTTTTTGGGGTCTACACGCATGAAGGGTTGCCCATGGCCTTAGCGATTCCGGGCCTCGGCACCTGGCGGATGGGTGGTTGGTACGCCCTCTTTGCTATCATTTGGTTAGTTGGCTTTTCTAACGCCGTCAATTTATCTGACGGTCTGGACGGCCTAGTCAGTGGTTTAGCCAGCATTTCCTTTGCGGCTTACGGCTGGGTTGCGTTGATCCAACACCAATTCAATATCAGTATCTTTTGTTTTGCCGTAGTCGGCGGTCTGCTAGGGTTCTTGATCTTCAACCATAAACCAGCCAAAATCTTCATGGGGGATACCGGGTCGTTGGCCTTAGGGGGCGCTTTAGCCGCCGTGGCCATCCTGTTACACCACGAAGTGTCCCTATTATGGATTGGTCTGGTCTACGTGATCGAGACGGCCAGTGTGATTTTGCAAGTAGCCTCGTATAAATTAACGGGGAAGCGCATCTTCTTGATGAGTCCCATCCACCACCACTTTGAAATGTTAGGCTGGAGTGAGTGGAAGATTGATTTGACTTTCTGGGGTGTGGGCTTGGTAACGGCGCTGACCGGCGTCTGGGCCATCCTTGCTTGATAATCAGCGACCGACTAGGGCTAACCGGGCTCGTTAGAGTTGGGTTAGCCCTTTTTTAGAACATGACAACGAAATTAATAAGAGTGAACGGAGAGCGAGCAGTAGTTATGAAAGAGATCACAACGTATGTGGATAAACGGGTCTTAGTTTTAGGGTTGGCCAAGAGTGGCTTCAACGCCGCCAAGCTGTTGAAACGCCTAGGGGCTTTGGTCACCGTTAGTGACGTGCAACCTTTGGCCCAAAATACGGAGGCTAAAGAACTACAAGAAGCGGGTTTCAAAGTGATTACGGGCCAGCAAACGCCTGATCTCTTGGATGCGGGGTACGACTTAGTGGTCAAAAATCCCGGTATTCCGTACGATGTTCCCGTCGTCAAGCGGGCCTTGGAACTAAAGCTGCCCATTATCAGTGAAATGGAACTGGCCAGCGAGGTGGCCGATGCCGAACTCGTGGCGGTGACTGGCAGTAACGGTAAGACCACCACGACGACCATGATTCAAAAGATGTTGGCCCACGACCGTGAGACGGGTAAGTCGGTCTACGCCGGCAACATCGGGATTCCGGCCAGTCAGGTGGCCCAACAGGTCACCAGCGTGGATACGTTGGTCTTAGAGGTCTCCAGCTTCATGTTAGTGGGGACGACCACGTTCAACCCGCACATTGCGGTGCTGACCAATATCTTCTCGAACCACTTGGATTACCACAAGACGCGGGCCAATTACGTGGCCGCGAAGATGAAGATTACGGCTAACCAAACGGCCAGCGATTACTTCGTCGTGAACTTCGATGATCCCGAATGGCGGGAACTCAGTACCCACTCGGCGGCTCAGGTCGTGCCGTTCTCCCGGCAAAACGTGACCCAGGATGGCGCTTACGAAGCCAACGGGACGTTGTACTACCAACAAGAAGCCATCATGCCGGCAAGTGAAGTCAAGGTCCCTGGCGACCACAATATTGAAAACGCCCTGGCGGCCATTGCGGTCGCTAAAATCAAGGGCGTCAGCACCGCTTCCATCGTGTCCGTTCTGCGGGCCTTTGGTGGGGTACGGCACCGAACCCAGTTCGTCCTTGAAGCTGATGGTCGCCAGTACTACAACGATTCCAAGGCCACGGATATGGAAGCAACGGAAATGGCCCTCAAGGGGTTCCAAGCGCCAGTCGTCTTGCTTGCCGGGGGCTTGGACCGCGGGTACACCTTTGAAAAGATGATTCCAGCATTCAAGGAACACGTCAAAGCCATCGTCTTGTTTGGGGAAACCGCCAAGTTATTGGCGGAGACCGCTAAACAAGCGGGGATCGCGACTATCAAGATGACGGAAAACGCTGAGACCGGGGTGCCGGTCGCGTATGAGCTGAGTGACCCAGGCGATATCATTCTCCTGTCACCGGCCAATGCTAGCTGGGATCAGTACCCGAACTTCGAAGTTCGGGGTGACAAGTTTATTCAAGCAGTCGAAAAATTGACCGGGAAACAGGAGGAAGTTTAAATGCGTTTAATGGTATCGGGTGGTGGCACGGGTGGTCACATATACCCAGCACTGGCTTTGATCAAGGCCTTAAAAAAACGGGACCCGGATGCCGCGGTGATGTACGTCGGTTCACAGCGGGGCCTAGAAAGTACTATCGTTCCTGCTAAGGGAATCGCGTTTGAAGCCACGCACATTCAGGGGTTCAAGCGCTCGCTGTCGCTGGAGAACTTCAAGACCATTTATCTCTTCTTGAAGAGCGTGCACCGGGCCAAGCAACTGATTCGTGAGTTCAAGCCTGACGTTGTCGTTGGGACCGGGGGCTATGTCTCCGGGGCCGTCGTCTATGCGGCCAGTCGATTGCACGTGCCGACGATGATTCACGAACAAAACAGTGTCGTGGGCATCACCAACAAGTTCTTGAGTCGCTACGTCGATAAGATTGCTTATGTATTTGACGCGGCTGTCGACCAGTTACCGGCTAGTAAGATGGTCAAGACGGGGAACCCGCGGGCCCAAGAAGCCGCCGAAGTGGTCAGTCACTTTGATTGGTCGGAGTACGATTTAAAATCTGACGTGCCGACGTTACTGATTTTTGGCGGTTCCCAAGGGGCGTTAAAAATCAATGCAGCAACGGTGGCGGCAATCCCGGCGTTTAACCAGCGCGACTACCAGGTAGTCTTTGTGACCGGGCAGAAACGCTACGATGGGGTGATGGCCCAGCTCAAGGACCAGACGGTGGCGCCCAACGTGGTTATCAAGCCATACATCAGTAACATGCCGGAGGTCTTGCCGCACGTGGCGGCCATTGTGGGCCGCGCCGGGGCGACTAGTTTGGCCGAAATCACGGCCGACGGGATTCCGTCGATCTTGATTCCTAGCCCGTACGTCACGGCGGACCACCAGACCAAGAACGCCCAGTCGTTGGTCAACGTGGGGGCGGCGGAAATCATCAAGGAAGCCGATTTGACTGGTGAGTCCCTGGTGAAGCAGGCCGACCAACTGATGCAAGACGACCAGTTGCGCCAGGGGATGGCCGAAGCGTCGAAGCACTTAGGAGTGCCAGATGCGGCCGACCGGGTCTTAGACGTGGTCTTGTCCCTAAAAAAGTAAAGTTGGCTAGTTAGCAGAAGCGGAGGTGGACGCTCGTGAAATTTCGGCACGACCGAAAACAAGCCCCAAGGTCCCGGGAGCAAACGCCCTGGGAAAAGTACCAATCACGGGCGGCCCAGCAGCGAAAACGGGCTCAGACCCCAAGATGGTATCGCCGAACCAAGCGGATTGGGGATAAGCTGCCCCGGTTACGGCAGCAACGTCACCGAGAATTGGCTCGGCGGTTAGCCCTGCTCTTGTCGATCTTTTTGGTCGTCATCGGGGTCATGGTTTACTTGATTTCTCCGCTCAGTCACGTGCAGGCGGTTACCGTGAAGGGGACTCAAGAATTGTCAGCCAAACAGGTGCAACGGGCCGTAGGAATTCGGCCAGGTGATTCCATCTTCAAGGTGGTTGGACACCAAAAGCGCCTGCAACGGGTAGCACCTCAGCACAGTACCCGGTTGAAACGGGTGCGAGTGCAGTTCCAGGCGCCTAACCGGGTGACCGTTCGGGTCCATGAATACGCAACTGCTGGTTACGTGGTTCGTAACGGCCAGTACTACGAGGTGCTGGAGAACGGTGTCGTCAGTCAACAATCGGTCAGTCAACCGAAGAGTGGGACCCCGGTTTACGGGAAGTTTAAATCCACGAAAGCATTGCACCGCATGATCTTGCAGTACGCACGACTGAGCACCGCTATCAAGCATAGTATTAGTGAAATTCAAGCGGCACCCACAAAAATGAACGCTCAGCGAGTGCATTTGTTCATGAATGACGGCAATGAAGTGTATGCTAGTATTGGGAGCTTCGCCAAAAAGATGGCGTATTATCCCAGCATTGCACACAGGATGAAACAAAAGGGTGTCGTGCATTTGGAAGTCGGCGCGTATTCGTCCGCTTTTACGAAATAATTTCATTTTGATTTCAGCGTTAAAAGCGTTTATAAAGGCTTTTTCAACCCCTAGTAAATGTGGTAAGCTGAAGAATAATTAGGAGAAAAAGCGAATTCATACGTGTTAATAGATCGATTAGCTTAGGAGGTTCCTTTTTCTATGGATAATTCAGGGATGTACGTAGGTCTCGATATAGGAACCACCTCAATAAAAGTCATTGTTGCTGAAAATGTTAAAGGGCAAATGAACGTTATTGGCGTGGGGAATGAACGTTCGAATGGTGTCAGCCGCGGTGTGATCGTGGACATTGACAAAGCAGCTGAAGCGATTCTGCGCGCTATTCGACAAGCCGAAGAAAAGGCTAGTATCGAAATCCACGATGTCATTGTGGGGATACCCGCAAATATGTTAAAAATTGAAACGTGTAGTGGCATGATTGCCATCGATGATCAGTCTCGTGAGATTACCGGCCGCGATGTCCGCAACGTTGCGGCGGCCGCTTTGATTCAGAGCCTGCCCCCCGAGCGCGAAATCGTTGATATTTTAGCCGATGAATTCGTGGTGGACGGTTTCGACGGGATTAAAGACCCCCGCGGAATGGTGGGGGTCCGGTTGGAACTTCACGGGACCCTGTTTACGGGACCGAAGACCATCATGCATAATACCCGTAAGGCGGTTGAGCAAGCTGGCTTGGCCATCCGGGGAACCGTTATCGACCCCATGGCTCAAGGAATGATGGTCATGAACGACGGCGAGCAAGACTTTGGCACTATCCTGGTTGACCTGGGTGGTGGCCAAGCGACGGCCGCAGTGATTCACGATCACCAGCTCAAATACATTGACGTGGACCAGGAAGGTGGGCAGTTCATCACCAAGGATATCTCGGTGGTTCTGAACACTTCACTGGACAGCGCGGAAAAGCTCAAACGCGATTACGGGTATGCGGATTCGACCCAGGCCAGCGATGAGGATGAGTTCCCGGTAGATGTGGTCGGCCAAAGCCAACCAACACCCATTTCGGAAAAATACTTAGCAGAGATTATCGAAGCGCGTTTAGACCAAATCTTGAAGCGGCTACGGGCCAATTTAGATAAGGTCCAGGCACTAGAGTTACCTGGTGGTATCGTATTGACTGGTGGGGTCGCGGCTTTACCGGGCATTACGGAGCTGGCTACCGATGAGTTTGGCACCAACGTGCGGGTGTACGTTCCGGATCAAATGGGACTGCGGCATCCATCGTTTACCTTGGCCCTGGCCTTAGTGAACTACTTTGGTGGCCTCAATGAAATTGATTTATTGATTAAGAGCGCCTTGACGGGGTCGACTCAGTTAGCCGATGAAACTGATGAAATTCGTCAACGGGAGGCTGAAGCGGCACCACAAAGTGATGCTTCGGTCGAGCCGCAACCGCACAGTCAGACTAACGACAAGAAAGCAAAACCTAAAAAGAAAAGCCGAACTGAACGGGTAAAGAAGTTCTTTAGCGACTTCTTCGACTAATGTGAGATGGAGGAATACACAATGGAATATTCATTAGATTCTGCTCAAAATCACGGCGCCAACATCAAAGTCATTGGCGTCGGCGGCGGGGGCAACAACGCCGTTAACCGAATGATCACCGAAGACGTGAAGGGGGTTGAATTTATCGTCGCCAACACCGACGTGCAAGCCTTAGAAGCGTCTAAAGCGGAGACCAAAATCCAATTAGGGCCGAAACTGACCCGGGGGTTAGGTGCCGGTGCCAATCCTGAAATCGGCGCCAAGGCGGCTGAAGAAAGCGAAGAAGCTATCACGGAAGCCTTAGAAGGCGCCGACATGGTCTTCGTTACGGCCGGCATGGGCGGTGGTACCGGGAACGGTGCCGCCCCAATCGTGGCCAAAATCGCCAAGGAAGGCGGTGCGTTGACCGTTGGTGTTGTGACCCGTCCATTTAGCTTTGAAGGTCCACGGCGGGCCCGTTTTGCGGCCGAAGGGGTCGCGGCGATGAAGGAGAACGTCGATACGTTGATTATTATCGCCAATAACCGCTTGTTAGAAATCGTCGACAAGAAGACGCCAATGATGGAAGCCTTCCAAGAAGCCGACAATGTCTTACGGCAAGGGGTTCAGGGGATTTCTGATTTGATCACGAGTCCCGGCTATGTCAACTTGGATTTTGCCGACGTCAAGACGGTCATGAAGGACCAAGGATCTGCGTTGATGGGGATTGGCTCGGCCAACGGCGAAAATCGCACGGAGGATGCCACCAAGAAAGCCATCTCGTCACCATTACTGGAAGTGTCCATTGACGGGGCCGAACAAGTTCTCTTGAACATTACCGGTGGTCCCGACTTGTCCTTGTTTGAAGCCCAAGCGGCTTCCCAAATCGTGTCAGATGCTGCGACGAGTGATGTCAACATCATCTTTGGAACGTCCATCGACGAAGAGTTAGGCGACGAAGTTCGGGTCACCGTGATTGCAACCGGGATTGACCGGAAGCGGGAAGAAAAAGCGGCAGGCCGTTCTCGGGTAGCTCGGCGGGCGAATGCGCAAAATAATAATAACGCGGGGAGCCAACCGACCAACCATGGTGAGACGCGTCAATCTCAAGCTGACCATCGTGAACAAAAGAGTGATCCGTTTGGTAACTGGGATATTCGTGAACCAGCGCACCGGCCGGAACCCAAGCCATCATCCGGTAGCGATGAGTTTGCCGGGGTCGACAAGCCTGACTTTAATATTTTCAACCCAAGTTCTAACCAGCATTCAGCGGCGGACGACAATCAGGGTGAAGACACGCCACCGTTCTTTAAGCGGCGGCGGAAATAACTGATGTGGTGAGCTGTTGTGAGAGGAGTGATTAGCTATGGCGGATAAGTTTAGTCTCAGCAAGTTTTTCGGCATGAACGATGATTATGATGATGACGACGACTATCAAAAATCCAATTCGGTCGCTCAACGACAGCCTCAAGCGGCTCATCCAGTAGCGCCGCAACGTCCAGTTGACACACGGAAGGTGGTTGCTATGCGTTCCGCTACTAATTCAAGTCACATCACGATTTGTGAGCCCCGGATTTACTCAGATGCGAAGGGAATCGCCAAGCAAATTACCAGCGGGGATGCCGTTATCGTTAATTTTGCCCGGGTCGATGAAGCTCAAGCCCAGCGCATTGTGGATTTTTTGAACGGGACGGCGTTTGCTGTCGGCGGTGAAATCAAACGAATTGGCGAAGAAATCTTTCTTTGCACGCCACATAACTTCGAGGTGACCGGCGATGTTGCGGCCAATCTCGGCAATCAATTTACGTCATAAGGAGCGGATGCTTTGATTAACGCTGGAATAAGTGCAGCCATGCTCAAATTGGTCATGTTTGTCTTTCAAGTTTTGAACTGGTTGGTCGGCGCGTACATCCTGTTAATCGTGATTTACGCGTTACTAAGCTGGCTTCCCGGAGGCTATCAGTCCCGGTTTGGTCAGATTATCGGTCGCTTAGTCGAACCGTTCTTAAGTTACTTTAACTTCATTGCCATTGGACCCTTAGGTTTTGGCCCAATTGTTGCCATCGTCGTGTTATCGGTAGTTCAGATCGGGCTACAAGCCATCGAAGGGTTCGTTATCCAGTTATTACTGTGACGATGATGAGAGGAGGAAACGGCCGTGGATGAGAATATCACGCAACATTTCCGGCCGGATGAAGCCCCCTTCATCGATGCGGTTGGGAACTGGTTGCAGCGGGTTCAGGATGAGTACCGGCCAGTGCTCACGCATTTCCTGAATCCGCGTCAAGTTTACGTCGCTACCACGTTAGCCCATCGGGCCGACATTGCGGTTCGGTTCAACGGTGGTTACGCGGGGGCGGAGATGCAACGAGCCCTCTTTTATCCGGAGTACTACACGCCGGAAACCCGGGACTTCGAGCTGGCATTACTGCAGGTCGATTATCCCATCAAGTTTGCCACGTTACATCATAGTCAGATCTTAGGCACCCTCCTGGGGTCGGGCATTGAACGTGAAATCATCGGCGATATCGTCACGGACGGTCTCACCTGGCAATTGGTGACCGAATCGGCGATGACCGATTACTTAACGGGCCAAGTCGACCGTATTGGTCGGGTCAAGGCTCGCCTGGTTCCTACCACGTTGGAAACGTTGGTCCAGCCAGAAGACGAGTGGGAACCTGAAGCGGCGACGTTATCGTCGCTACGATTAGATAGTATCGTCGGGACAGGCTTTCACTTATCCCGTCACCGCGCCAAAGAACTCATCGAGGGCGGTCGGGTCCGGGTCAACTGGGCCGATACGGAAAAGCCCGACTACGAGTTAGCCGTGGCAGATATTGTGTCCGTACGACATTTCGGGCGGATTCGGCTCGACGAGGTCGGCGGGCGGACGAAAAAAGAAAAAATTCGGGTCATCCTAGCGGTGCTGAAGAAATAGATGCGGAGGGAACGTACAAATGGTACTAAGTCCATTAGATATTCATAATAAAGAGTTCGGAACCAAAATGCGGGGTTACAACGTTGATGAGGTCAATGACTTCTTAGATCAGGTCATCAAGGATTATCAAATCACGTTGAACCATAATAAGGAGCTGGGTGAACAGTTAGATGCAGCCAACGAAAAGTTGAAATACTTTAACGACTTAAAAGATTCGTTGAACCAATCGATCTTGGTCGCCCAGGAGGCCGCTGATAAGGTCAAGGCCAACTCGCAAAAGGAATCCGAAATTATTATTCGTGAGGCGCAAAAGCAAAGTTCCGACATCGTTTCCGAAGCCACCAACAAGGGCAACCAAATTATGACGGAAGCCTCGAAACGCGCCAAGAAACTGGCGGTCGAGACGGACGACTTGAAGAAGAGTACCCGGGTCTTCCGGCAACGGCTCCAAGTCATGTTAGAAAGCCAACTGGAAGTCGTTAAATCTAACGATTGGGACGAGTTGCTCAAGGAAGGTTCCATGTCCAGCTATGAGGAGATTAAGAAGGTCGTGGGCGACCGACTTGACAAGGCGCCAGAACAAGGCGTAGACTCAGAAACATCATCGTCAACGGATGCGACTGACGAAACAGATGGTCAGACTCAAGTCACCGAAACGCCCGTCACGGACACGGGTGACCCGAGTCAAGAGACCGTCGTCATCTTCCCGGACAATGATCAAAAACATTACAACCAACAATAAAAATGCTTGAGGAAACACAACGACAAGGTAAACGGTCCTAGCGAGCTGGTGAAGGTGGAAGACCAGCGATTCAGAGACCTTGGCGTGATCATTCTGAGTGGCTTTAGGACTGAAAACGAAGTAGGTCTTAACGGGTACCCCGTTACGGTATTGAGGGAAATTAGCGGGAGTTAATTTCTAAATTTGGGTGGTACCACGAACGACTTCGTCCCTTGCGGCGGGTCGTTTTTTTTATGGTTAGGATGCAAGTGAAAAATAAGGCGTTTGACCGGTGAGCTGAGGTGGCCTCCAGTGGGACACTTGAGCTCACCGGTCACGCACCGTGGAAGAGTCATGACAACAAGGAGGAATTGCTGGTATGCGAGTAAAAGACACGCTGAACTTGGGTAAGACCAAGTTTAAAATGCGAGGCAATTTGCCGGTCAAGGAAGTTGACCGGCAAAAGGCGTGGGCTGATAACCATTTGTATCAAGCCCGCCAGAAATTAAACGAGGGGAAACCGACCTTTATTCTACATGATGGTCCCCCGTACGCGAACGGCCCGATTCACATGGGTCACGCGTTGAACAAGATTTCCAAGGATATCATCGTGCGCTACAAGTCGATGAACGGTTTTCGCGCCCCGTACGTGCCCGGTTGGGATACGCACGGACTGCCAATTGAACAACAATTGACCAAGGCCGGTTACGACCGCAAAAAGATGTCGACGTCGGCGTTCCGGGATCTTTGTCGCGAATACGCGCTAAAGCAAGTCGACCAACAACGTGAAGGCTTCAAACGCTTAGGCGTTTCTGGCGATTGGGATAACCCGTATATGACGTTGACCCCTGAATTCGAAGCCGCAGAAGTGCGCGTCTTCGGAGAAATGGCCAAGCGCGGCTTGATCTATCGGGGCAAAAAGCCGGTCTACTGGTCCTGGTCTTCTGAATCTGCGATGGCCGAAGCCGAAGTTGAATACCATGATGTGACCTCACCGTCCGCCTTCTTCGTGGAAGAAGTGGCCGATGGCAAGGGCGTCTTGGATGATCAGACCTACTTTGTGGTTTGGACCACGACGCCGTGGACCATTCCCGCTTCCGAAGGGATCACGATTGATGCCGGTATCGAGTACGCGGTGGTCAAACCCGCCAACGATGACCGGAAGTTCGTTCTGGCCAGCACCTTAGTGGCGGAAAATGCCGAACGGTTTGGCTGGGAAGATGTCCAAGTGGTCAAGACCGTTTTGGGCAAGGACCTCGAAAACATCACGGCTCAACATCCATTTATCGCCGACCGGAAACTCGTGGTCATGTTAGGCGACTTCGTGACGACCGATTCCGGGACTGGGTTGGTCCACACGGCACCTGGTTTAGGGGAAGATGACTTTAACGTGGGGGCCTTATACCACTTACCCGTCTTAGTCCCTGTTGACGACAAGGGGTACATGACCGAAGAAGCTGGTCCTGATTTCAAGGGTGTCTTCTACGAAGATGCTAACCAAATTGCTTTGGACAAGCTTAAGGCTACGAACGCTTTGCTGGATTACATGCCGTACGAACACAGTTACCCGTTTGACTGGCGTACCAAAAAGCCGGTCATCTTCCGGGCCACGCCACAGTGGTTTGCCTCAGTTGATAAGATTCGTGATGAGATTCTGGACAACTTAAAGGACGTTTCCTTCAAGCCAGACTGGGGTCAACGGCGCTTAGCCAACATGATTAAGGACCGTGGCGACTGGGTCATCTCCCGGCAACGGGTCTGGGGTGTGCCGCTGCCAATCTTCTACGCGGAAGATGGCACGGCCATCATCGAACCAGAAACGGTTGCTCACGTGGCGGACTTATTTGGCAAGTACGGCTCCAACGTCTGGTTCGATCGTGACGCCAAGGACCTCTTACCAGATGGATACACCAACGAACACTCCCCGCACGGTGAATTCACTAAGGAAACTGACATCATGGATGTGTGGTTCGACTCCGGTTCCTCGCACCAAGGGGTCTTAGCCCAGCGTGATGACCTGGTTTACCCAGCCAACCTTTATTTGGAAGGGTCCGACCAATACCGGGGCTGGTTCAACTCTAGTTTGATTACCAGTGTGGCCGCTGAAGGCAAGGCGCCTTACAGGCAGGTCGTTTCCCAAGGCTTTACCTTGGATAAAGACGGCCACAAGATGTCCAAGTCCTTAGGGAACACGATTGCCCCAGACGAAATCATCAAGAAGATGGGGGCCGACATTGTCCGGTTGTGGGTCACGTCCGTGGACGCGTCCGCTGACGTGCGGGTCTCGACCGAAGCCTTCGTGAAGATTTCGGACAGCTACAAGAAGCTGCGGAACACGATGCGCTACCTGTTGGCCAACACGACGGACTTCGATCCGGAAAAAGACGCCGTTGCCGTGGCCGATTTACAAGCCGTCGACCGGCACATGCTATACCGGCTCAATGAGTTTACTAAGTCGGTCAAGGGTCACTATGACCAGTACGACTTCTTGAGCATCTACAAAGAACTGATGAACTTTGTCATCACCGAGTTGTCCACCTTCTACCTGGACTTCGCCAAGGATGTCTTGTACATCGAATCCGAAAACAGTCCGGTCCGGCGCTCGATGCAGACGGTCTTCTACCAGATTGCGGTGACGTTGACCAAGCTGTTGACGCCCATCATCCCGCACACGACCGAAGAAATCTGGACCTTCTTGAAGGAACCGGAAGACTTCGTCCAATTAGCGGAAATGCCGAAGGTCTTAGACCTGCCAACCACCAACGAAGACGGTGACCCGTCGGCTTGGGACCAATTCATGACGGTCCGTAGCGATGTGTTGAAGGCGCTCGAAGAAGCCCGGAACGCCAAGTTGATTGGGAAGGCTGCCGAAGCGCACTTGGACCTCTACGTGAAGCCTGAGATTGCGACCTTGTTCAAGCAATTGGACATCAACGTGCAACAGATCCTGCTGGTTTCCGGTCTGGACGTTCAAGACTACGATCAAAAGCCGGCTGATGCCGTCGACTTTGACGACGTGGCCATTGTGGTCACCGCCGCTGAAGGGGACGAATGCCAACGCTGCCGGTTGATCAAGACCGATGTCGGCAGTGACGCCGCTTATCCGCACTTCTGTGCCCGCTGTGCCGCTATCGTCCGCCGGGATTACCCAGAAACAGCCACGACCGGCTTTGATGACTAATTAAATGAAACTTTAGATTTACCCGTAAACGGGCCTGGATAAACCAGGTCCGTTTTGTGTTTTCCAATCCGAATCACCCGGGCGTTCCTCGTGGTTTGCGGGGGCCGGCTAAAACGGGTATAATCTGCTTGTATGTCAAGACGGAAGGGAGACCAGTGCATCATGCTAATCGGTAAAGTAAAAAGTTATAGTGAGCAACGGGGCTTTGGCTTCATCACGACCCCGGATGATGGCGATGTCTTCGTTTATTACACGGGGATTTTAGGTGACGGTTTCCGGAAACTCGAAGCGGGTCAAACGGTTCAGTTCGTGATCGTTCAGGGCCAAAAGGGGCCCCAAGCGGCTAAAGTCACGCCCGTGGTGACCGCAGACCAGGAGGCATAGAGTATGGATTTAGAAGAACACGTTGAATCATCTGAAACATTGTACGATGGCGTTATCGTGCGCTTAGAACGTCAACAGGTGCGCTTGCCGAACGGCGAAGCAGCCACGCGTGAAATCGTGCGGCATGCAGGTGCTGTAGGTATTTTAGCCTTAACGGACGCCGACCACATGATTTTGGAGCGGCAGTGGCGGGCCCCCGCTGCCAAGGCAACGTTAGAGATTCCGGCTGGTAAGCTGGATAGTCGCGACGCCGATAACATTGAGCATGCGGTCCGGCGCGAACTCAATGAAGAGATTCGCTATGAACCGGGGACGTTGAAACGGATTACTGGTTTTTATTCCAGTGTTGGCTTTTCCGACGAGTACATGACGTTGTTTATGGCAACTGACTTAACGCCCGTCAAGACGGAATTACCGCGTGACCAGGGGGAAAACCTCGAGTTGTCCACGGTCACCAAGACCCAGGCGCAGGCCATGATTGCTAGCGGCGAAATTGAAGACGCCAAGACCATTATGGCCATTTACTACTGGCTCTTACAGAAGTAGGTGATGGCAGTGCGTAATGATTGGCAATCGGACGACGATCAACCCAAGACGCGAGCGGATTACCGCCGCGAACAAGAGCAAGCCAACCAGTCACACCAACGCCGGCGGGGCCAGGACGTAAGGCCTGACAGTCCGGTGACGGATAATCCGCAAGGCCTGGAACAAAATGGCGATACGGCACCACTCAGCCAGTCTGAGTATAAGCAGCGGCGGTTAGGTCGTCGGTTAAACTGGGTCATCTTTTGGCTGGTCGTTTTGATTATTACCGTGTATATTATTTTATTTTTTGTTGAATTTTAAAGGAGTGACCAAGCATCATGACATTTGGCGTAATTTGTGCCATGGAAGAAGAAATCAAAGAATTAAAGGCCGCCTTACAGGACGGTCAAACCACGACCATCCACGGGTTAGAATTTTACCGCGGGACCATTTCCGGTCAAAACGTGGTGCTCGTGCGTTCCGGAATTGGGAAAGTCGAAGCCGGTTTAACCACGGCCTTACTGATCACCCAATTCGACGTGGATGTCGTCATCAATTCGGGTTCAGCTGGTGCCTTAGCGCCCGACCTGAACATTGGCGACGTGGTCATCTCGACCGAAACGGCCTACCACGATGCCGACGCCCGGGCCTTTGGCTACGTTTATGGCCAATTGCCGCAACAACCGGCACGTTTTGAAGCGTCCAAAAAGTGGGGCGCGGAATTAGCTGCGGCCGCGAAGCAAACGGGCCTGACCACCAAGCAAGGCTTGATCGTGTCCGGCGACCAGTTCTTAAACGGGCCGGCAGCCACGAACCCCATCTTGGCACACTTCCCCGAAGCTTTGTCCGGTGAAATGGAAGGGGCCGCGGTCGGCCAAGTCGCCCACCAATTCGACGTGCCTTACGTCGTGGTGCGGGCCATGTCCGATACGGCGGATAACAATTCCGGCGTTGATTTTGATGACTTTATTATTGATGCTGGTCGGCAATCGGCCCAGATGTTACTGGCCCTGTTTGCCGCGCAGCACTAGCTTCAGTTTCTAGGAGGGTTTAGTTGTGAAGGAGATTTACTTAGATAATGCGGCCACGACGCCCATGTCGCCCGCCGTCTTAGCTGAGATGACGGATAAAATGGCTAACGTCTTTGGCAACGCCTCAACGTTGTATGGCTTGGGACGCGAAGCTCATACGGTGATGGAAAATAGTCGGCAGGTGATTGCGGATAGCATCAACGCCGCTAGCGACGACGAAATCATCTTTACCAGTGGCGGTAGTGAAAGTGATAACACGGCGATTACCCAAACGGCCCACGCCCGGCAAAAACTGGGCAAGCATATCATTACGACGGCCATCGAACACAAGGCGATTTTGGAGCCGCTCCGGGCGTTAGAGCAGGAGGGCTTTGAGGTGACCTACCTGCCGGTCGACCAGCAGGGACACATCAGTCTTGACGACTTCAAGGCCGCCTTGCGCGATGATACCATCCTGGTGTCCATCATGACCGGGAACAACGAGGTTGGTAGTCGGATGCCAATCCACGAAATCGGCGAAATCTTAAAGGACCACCAGGCGTGGTTCCACACCGATGCCGTGCAAGCCTATGGGTTACTGGACATCGACGTCCAACGCGACCACATCGACATGCTGTCAACATCGGCCCACAAAATCAATGGGCCCAAGATGATTGGTTTCTTGTACCGGCGGGAAGGCGTGAACTTCCCGAGTTTGGTCAAGGGCGGCGACCAAGAAGAAAAGCGCCGGGCTGGGACCGAGAACGTCCCGGCGATGGCGGGCTTTGCCACGGCCGTGCAGGCGTTGACGCCCGAGGTCAAGGCTAAGCGCCAGGCTAAGTATCAGGGCTTCAAGCAACACGTGGTCGACGGTCTGACCGCTAACGGTGTTGACTTTGCCGTCAACGGGTCATTAGACGGAGAGAACCTGAACCACGTCTTGAACCTCTGGATCAAGGGTATTTCGACCTACGTCATGCAGACTAACCTGGACCTCGCGGGGATCGCCGTTTCCGGTGGCTCGGCCTGCACGGCGGGCTCCATCGAGCCGTCGCACGTCTTGACGGCGATGTTCGGGGCTGATAGTCCCCGCATCGGTGAGTCGTTACGGTTGTCCTTTGGGACCTACACCACCGAAGCCGACCTGGACGCCTTTATCCAGGCCGTGACTAAAATTGTGACGCGATTAAAGCACACCAACGAGGTGAAGTAGCGTGTTATTTAAAAAAACGATGCAGATTGAAGGGGACCAGGACAGCTATACGCTCCACCCCAACATTAAGCCGTACGCTTTAAAGGACGTCGGCTTTCAGGTGACAAACGCGGGCAACTACACGTTGGAACGGTCGGTCGACCCGACTTCACCGTATAACCGTAACCAGATGCTCAAGGTGACGGTGGCCAAGGACCTGTCCGGGTTCAAGATGGCGACCACCAACGCGTCGGGCAATCGGCGGCTGAATATCTTTAAAGGCCCCCACGCCAAGGGTAACGTTGAGCAGTACCATTTCATCATGCAAAATCTAATCGACCGGGAGATTTTGAAGAAACAGTAACCGGGTGTAGGGAGTCACCAGCAGGAACGCTGGGACTCCCTTTTTCATGGGCTGTGAGCCGTTTTCAGGAAAAGAAACACCAGGCTTGCAAAATGTAAGCTAAATCGTTACACTGATAAATACTGGACTTGTGCGACCTTCAACTCGTAGATTCTCCAGAATCTGATAGAAATGATGGTGATACCATGCAAGACAACAGCCAAACGCGTGTCGTTGTCGGAATGAGTGGTGGTGTGGATTCCTCCGTCGTGGCCTTGCGCTTAAAGCAGCAGGGCTACGACGTCGTGGGCGTCTTTATGAAGAATTGGGACGACACGGATGAGAACGGCGTCTGCACCGCAACTGAAGATTACAAGGACGTGGCCAAGGTGGCCGCAAAGATTGGGATTCCGTACTACTCGGTCAACTTCGAAAAGGAGTACTGGGACCGCGTGTTCACGTACTTCTTGGACGAGTACAAGAAGGGTCGGACGCCCAACCCGGACGTCATCTGTAACAAGGAAATCAAGTTCAAGGCGTTTCTCGACTACGCCTTAGAGCTGGGGGCCGACTACATCGCCACGGGGCATTATGCCCAGTTGACGCGGGATGCTGACGGTCATAATCACTTGTTGCGGGCCGTTGATGCCAACAAGGATCAGACGTACTTCTTGAGCCAGCTTTCGGCTGAGCAGCTCGACCGGGTCATGTTCCCAATCGGGGACTTGGTCAAGAAGACCCAGGTCCGGCAGATGGCGGCAGACGCCGGTTTGGCGACCGCTAAGAAGCCCGACTCCATGGGCATTTGCTTCATCGGTGAAAAAGGTAATTTCAAGGACTTTTTGAACCACTACTTACCAGCCAAGCCTGGCAAGATGATGACCGTTGACGGTGAGGTCAAGGGTGAGCACGCCGGCTTGATGTACTACACGATCGGTCAGCGGCGCGGCTTAGGCATTGGTGGCGACGGAGTCGACAACCAGCCTTGGTTCGTCATTGGTAAGGACCTGTCCAAGAACATCTTGTACGTGGGCAAGGGGTACCACAACCCGCACCTTTACGCCACGTACTTGGAAGCTTCGGATATCCACTGGGTCAACACGATTGACCGGGGTCAAGACTTCCGTTGCACGGCGAAGTTCCGTTACCGCCAAAAAGATACCGGCGTGACCGTTCATCTGAGTGACGATGGCCAGAAGGTCACGGTAACTTTCGACGAGCCAGCTCGGGCCATCACACCCGGCCAAGCGGTCGTTTTCTACGACGGCGACGAGTGCCTGGGCAGTGCGATTATCGATGCGGCATACGGTGAGACCAGCATTAACGCTACACACGAGGGTGCTGGCAAGTTACAATTAATCTAATTTAGTGCGACGAAAGGGTCTGGGAGTTATTTCTCGGACCCTTTTTGAGTTATCAGGCCCTTTTTCGGACTAACGAGCCGGCAGTTTGACACAGTTACTTTGAAAACGCGGCAAAAACTGGCATAATATGTAGAGATTGGGTCGTTAATTGCTGAGCGCAGTGACTCGATTTAAGCGGTAAATGAGTTTTCGCGTCTGCTAATCGGGTAACAGTGAGCGCAATTAATGGTGAAAGGACGTTTACAAACAATGAAACTATACTTTATTCGACATGGGAAGACACAGTGGAACTTGGAAGGACGGTTTCAGGGCGCCGGTGGTGATTCGCCGTTACTGCCGGCTAGTTATCAGCAAATGATTCAATTAGGGCGTTTTTTGCGCGATGTTAAATTCACGCACGCCTATTCGAGTCCCATCAAACGAGCCCGGGTCACAGCACGGCGGGTATTGCGAGAAGCCCATCAACGCGTGCCACTGACCCTAATGAGTCGCTTAGAAGAGTTTCATTTAGGCGTGATGGAAGGTCAGACGTTTGCGTCGATTCAGGAACGGTTCCCCACGGAGCTGGATGCGTTTCGTAACCATCCGGATCGCTACGCCACCCAAAAGGTGGGCGGCGAGACCTTTACGCAGGTCATCGACCGGATGACGCCGGCCATTCAGACCATTGTGGCGCATAACCCGGACACCGCCAACGTGATGATCGTGGGTCACGGGGCAGCGCTCAACGCCGAGATCAACGCGTTGTTACAGACGCCGTTAGCCGACCTGCGCAAACGGGGCGGTATTCGGAATACTAGCGTGACGGTGCTCGAGACCCATGACGGGCAATACTTTGACCTGTTGGACTGGAACAATACTAGTTTTCTAACGGCCAGCGCCACCCCGACCGATACTATTTAATGCAGGTGATAATGTTATGACAACGGAACCTTCCGCCAAGCGAGCAGCGGACAAACAACGCTCGGAAAAATTAGTCCATCAACTGGTGCAACAGATTACCCAACACCCTGGGGAGTTCAAGCCCTATTACGAACTAGCCACCGTGTTGGTCGACCTCAAGTCTTATGCCCAGGCCGAAGAGCTCTTGATGAAGGCGCTCGGCTTGTTTCAGGCGCAACCCGAGGCGGTCGAACGTTTACACTACGGGCTGGGGAACGTGTACTATGCGGCCCAGGATTACCCCAAAGCTATCGCCCAGTTTGACCAGTTGGGTGACCAGTTCAAAGGGGTTGGCTATTTGATGATCGCCCAAATTCACATGGCAAATGGCGACCATAAGCGGGCGTTGGCCTTTGCGCTAACGGCGTTGGCCAGCCAACCCAACGATGTGGCCACCCTCCAGGTGGTTGCCGAAAACCTCTTAGCCGTGGGTGACATGGCCCAAGCCGCTACTTATTATGACCGGGTCTTGGCACTGGATGCTAAGAACGGGCACGCACAATTCGACCGCGGACTAGTGGCAATGGTGCAAGGCGAGGCTTATGCCGATTACTTTGCTAAGGCCAAACAACTTGATCCAGCGTATTATGCCAAGGGCCAGAAGAAGTTGGTCGATATCGAGAAATTCATTCACACGCAGCATCAACAGAAGGAGTAATGTGGGATGGCAACCGAATCTATGGACCTGCTGGCGACGGACCGGGGCCAACAGGGCGATTACGTCGTGGGCTCGGTCAGTGCGGTCTTTTTCACCAGTCAGGATAGTTTTTATAAGGTCTTACTGATCAAAGTCAGCGAGACCAGTTTAGATTGGCACGAAGACGAAATCGTAGTCACGGGTAACTTTGCCGACATCAAGGATGACGTGGTCTATCGTTTTACGGGTAAACGGGTGGAACACCCCAAGTACGGCGTGCAGTTTCAGGCTACGAACTACCAAAACGAAACGCCAACTTCCCGCAACGGGGTCATTGCCTATTTGAGTGGGGATGACTTTCCTGGCGTGGGGAAGAAAACGGCGGAAAAGGTGGTCGACGCCCTGGGTGCCGATGCTATCGATGCGATTTTAAACGACCACTCGGTCCTCGATCCGTTGGGGTTGTCGCCTAAGGTGACCCAGACGTTGGTCACCCAACTTCAGACCAATAATGGGATGGAACAGATTATCATCGGGCTGAATGGGTACGGGTTTGGCAGCACCTTAGCGGCCGCCATCTATAACCGCTACCAAGAAAAGACTCTTGATGTGATTCACGATAACCCGTACCAGTTGGCCGAAGACATCACTAGGGTCAGCTTCAAGCGTGCCGACCAGATTGCCACGCAACTGGGCTATGCCCCGGACCGGCCCGAACGGTTACGCGCTGGGATCCTACAGACCTTGCGGGATCTGTCGGTGGCCAACGGGGATACTTACACCACGGCCAAGCCGTTACTGACCAACACGTTGAGCCTACTTGAAAATAGCCGCAACGTGCGCTTGAACCCGCAACAGTTGGCCGACCAACTCTTAGAATTGGCCAAGCAACAAAAAGTGGTCGGCGATGAGCAACGCATCTACTTAAAACCGCTCTATGACGATGAGTGGCAGATTGCCGAACACTTCAACCGCTTGTTGCAGGATGACGATGAAGAAAATAAGCAGACCTTTAGCGATAAAGCCATTCAGCAACAGTTGCGGAAAGTCGAAAAGCAACTCGACATCACCTACGACGAGTCGCAAACGGCCGCGTTGACCGCGGCGATTCGCGCTAAGGTCCTGCTGTTGACCGGGGGCCCAGGGACCGGGAAGACCACCATTATTCGCGGACTAGTCCACCTGTACGCCAAGATGCACGACGTTTCGTTAGACATCAACGAGTATAAGGAACGACCGTTTCCTGTCCTACTAGCGGCGCCCACGGGGCGGGCCGCAAAACGGATGAGTGAGACCACGGATCTGCCAGCCAGTACGATTCACCGCTTATTAGGCTTGACCGGCCGGGAAGGCAATATTGAAGACGCCACCACCAAGGATTTGGAAGGCGGGTTATTAATCATCGATGAGGTGTCGATGGTCGATGTCTCACTGATGAAGGTGCTTTTGCGAGCAGTACCGGTAGGCATGCAGGTCATCTTGGTCGGTGATAAGGACCAATTACCTTCCGTGGGCCCCGGCCAGGTCTTTCACGACCTCTTGGCCAGTGATCAATTGCCAAAGATTCAACTCGACACGATTTATCGCCAAGGCGATGGGTCGTCGATTATCCCGTTAGCCCACGCCATCAAGAAGGGGCAATTGCCCGCTGATTTCACCAAGAATCAACGGGACCGGTCGTTTATTGCGTGCCGGGCCAACCAAGTAGCCGACGTCATCGACCAGATTGTGGCTAAAGCCCACGTCAAGGGCTTCTCGGCCGCTGATATCCAAGTATTGGCCCCGATGTACCGGGGAACAGCCGGCATTGATCACTTGAACGAGATCTTGCAGGAGATTTTGAATCCCAAGAAAGATGAACGGACCAAGGAAGTCACTTTCCGGAATCAGCAATTCCGTATCGGCGACAAGGTCTTACACCTGGTCAATAGTCCCGAGAACAACGTCTTTAACGGCGATATCGGGACCATTACCGGAATCGATTTGGCGAGTGACCCCCACAGTAAGGTCAAAAGCGATCAATTGACGATTGCCTTTGAACAGACCGAGGTCACCTACCAACGCAACGACTGGATTCGGTTGACCTTGGCCTACTGCATGTCAATTCACAAAGCCCAGGGTTCCGAATTTAAGTTGGTCATCTTGCCGATGGTCAGTCAGTACAACCGAATGCTGCAACGGAATTTGCTCTACACGGCGGTGACGCGGGCCGCCGACATGCTGATTCTGGTCGGGGAACCCCAAGCCTTTGCGACTTGTGTGGAGAACCTTTCGGTCAACCGGGCCACTACCTTGACCCAACGGATTCAAGCCGTACTGGCACCGGACCAGACGCCTAGTCCCACCGCTGAAGCTGAGACCCAGCCAGCAGAAAAGGACGCCACGCCGACTGCGGGTGAATCGGTGACGGCAGGACCCACCGCAGACGCCGAAAAAAGGACGCCAGCGACCGCGGCACCGGCGACGCCCACCGATTACCGGTTGACCCCCGAACTGGCCTTAGCGGGGCAAATTGACCCGATGATTGGCATGCAGGGGATTACGCCCCAACAATTTATGCCCCAGGCTTAAAAACGTTCGGTTAAGCGTTGCGTTTACGGGGATAAATTGCGATAATAAAGACACATTTATGGAACAGTGAATATGCATAGGAGGCAGTTATGGTGGTAGAACAGGTCGAAGCGGGCAAGATGAAGGTGTTTGCCTTGAGCTCTAACCGGCCCTTAGCCGAAAAGATTGCCCGGGTCGCCGGGGTCGAATTAGGAAAGGCAACGGTTAATCATTTTAGTGACGGTGAAATTCAAATTAGTATTGATGAAAGCATCCGGGGTGATGAACTCTTTATCATTCAATCCGTCTCTGATCCCGTGAATACCAATCTCATGGAATTACTGATCATGGTGGATGCCGCTCGGCGGGCCAGCGCAGCGAAGATCAACGTGGTTATCCCGTACTATGGGTATTCTCGGGCTGACCGGAAAGCCCGGTCGCGGGAACCCATTACGGCCAAGCTCGTGGCGTCGTTGTTGCAGATGGATGGGGTCAGCCGTGTGATTGCGCTGGACCTGCACGCTGCCCAGTTACAAGGCTTCTTTGATATTCCGGTGGATCACTTGCAAAGTGACCGGCTGTTGGCCAGCTACTTTGAAGGTCGGTCCGATTTGACCGCGGATAACACGGTCGTCGTCGCCCCGGATCACGCGGGGGTCAGTCGAGCACGGCGCTTAGCCGAGCTGTTAGGCACGCCCATCGCCATCATCGACAACCGCAGTGAGACCGAAAATGCGGCTCATCCGGACGCCGTGATTGGTGATGTGACCGGCAAGAATGCCATCTTAGTTGATGATATCATCGACACGGCCGTGCGGATCTCCGTATCGGCCCAAGCGCTGCGTAACGCGGGGGCGGCCCATGTCTTTGCCAGTGCGACCCACGCCGTGTTGTCGGGGGATGCGACCAAGCATATCGACGCCTCACCGTTGGAAAAGGTCGTGGTGTCGGATTCCATTCGAATCCCCGCCGAAAAGCAGAGTGATAAGTTTGTGGTCATGTCCGTTGATGAACTCTTCGGGCGGGCCATCACGTTGATTTACAACGAACAACCGGTCGACCAGCTCTTCCGGTCACCGTTGAAGATGCAACAACAATAAGCTGACTGACCGGCGGGAGTGACTCGACCGGAATAGTCAACCGAAAAACGGGCCTGGGGGTAACTCTCAGGTCCGTTTGTTTATGGTGATGAGAAAAAGTGTGCGCTAAGAAAGTAAGGACTGAGTGAGTAGATGCAATTGAGGAAAACGGCAGCGGTAACTGATATTGGCGATTATTTGAAGGTCGCCGCGTGTACGGCGGTCATGGCCCAGACCGTACTTGGTTTGGCGCTGGCCACCCGACCAGGCGCCGCGGCGCAATGGGCGATTGGACAAGCTTATGACCTGGTGAAGTTTACGGCACCGGCCTTCATTTTTGGTATCCTGTACACCACCTTGCGTCAGCATGCGATGACGCCCGTGACTAAGCGCCAATACTGGCGCCAACAGTGGGCCGCGTTGGGCGTGCCCAGTGTGTGGTGGACCTTGGTGTATTTGATTATCACGCCTAAGTTGCAGCAACATCAGCCCTTCCATGATTTAGGTAGTTTCTTGTGGCAGGCGGTGAACGGTAATGCCGCCCCACATCTCTGGTACAACACCATGATGTTGCAATTTATCGTGGTCATGCCACTGTTTTGGGCCTGGTCGGCTTGGGTCGGGTCTTCCCGATACCGCGCTCAACTAAGTGTGGGCGCGGTGGCGATTTTTTACGCGTTGTGGTTGGCCTGGTTTCCGCATGCGCCCACTTACTTAGTGGACCGCTTAGCCCTTAGTTTTTTGCCGTACGCCGTCTTAGGGGTACTGTGGTGGCAGTTTCCGCGGGTGGCGGTGGCACTGCGTCACCATTGGCTCGTGGGACTACTCTGGTGGGCGCTAGGATTTATGTGGCTGGGCTGGCAACTAAAACGGCGGGGGTTGCCGGTCAGCTTACCAGCCACCGGTTACTACCAGCCGTCTGCTCTGATGTACGCGTTGGGCGTGATTGGGTTGGTCAGTTGCCTAGCTGTGGCACAATTACAGCGCCGTTCAACGTGGCTTCCAGTGATTCATTGGTTGGCCACGTACGCTTATCGGGCCTATTTGAGTCACGCGTTTTGGCTCTACTGGTTGTGGCCGTTGACGGACGGACTGGCCTTGGGCTGGCGAATCTTACTTAGTTATGGGGCGACCTGGATTGTTGCTTTTGCCACGACTTATTGTTTGCATTGGGGCTGGCAACGAGTAAAGATGACAACGCAATGAGGAGAATGGTGATAATTTTTAATGTGGAAGCCGTCTGACTTGCAATGTATTTTGAAAATCGGTATGGTTGAACAGGATTTTTTTGCTTACGAATAATTAGCATTTTAATGGGGCCGACTCGGCGCATGAGGTTGGGATGATCAGTGCGGCAGCTAGCGGTCCCCATAGATTGAGGAGGATCCATTGTGAACGGAAAACATATTGGGGCTTTATTAGGTATTACCCTCTTAGTCGTCGGCGGTCTTGCCGCTTGTGGCAAGTCGAGTAGCCAGTCGTCAGGCCAGGGGCAGTTGGCGGCGAAACAGACCGTCAACCTGTCGGCCAAGTCAGAGGTCACGACACTGGATGTTTCTAAGGCTTCTGATTCGACGAGTTTGACCATGCTCTACCACACCCAAGAAGGGTTGTTTCGATTAGGCAAAAACGAGAAGCTGATCAATGCCTTAGCGACGAAGACCAAGGTCAGCAAGGACGGGACCCGTTACGTCTTCAACTTGCGGCGGAACAACAAGTGGAATGATGGCAAACCGGTCACAGCCCACGATTTCGTTTACTCGTGGCAACGGACGGTCAACCCCAAGACCGCGTCCGAATACGCCTACTTAATGGCTGGTGTGAAGAACTATAAGCAGATTCAGTCCGGAAAGATGAAACCTAGCAAATTGGGCGTCAAGGCATTGAACAATTACCGCTTGGAAGTCACGTTGAGTAAACCGGTGGCTTACTTCAAGTTGCTGCTGGCTTTCCCAACGTTCTTCCCACAAGAACAAAGCGTCGTGGAAAAAGAGGGTAGCAATTACGGTCACTCAGGTAGCGCTACGGCGTACGATGGGCCGTTCAAGATGACCAAGTGGACCGGGACGTCGCAGAGCTGGAAACTGGTGAAGAATTCGAAGTTCTGGGACCACAAGGACATCACGTTGAAGTCATTAAACTTCCAAGTGGTCTCCAACGCATCGACGGGCTTGAACTTGTTCCAAAAGAAGTCCTTGGACGCCACGACCCTCGATGGGACGCAGGTTGCTAATTTGAAGAACAATCCCAACTTGAAGACCTACGTGGGTGGGACGACCTACTACATGCAGATGAACCAGAAACGCATTAAGGCTTTACGGAACGTGAAGGTCCGTAAAGCGTTGTCGTTAGCCATCGATAAACAACAGTTGGCTAAACGGGTCCTGCGGGATGGCTCGAAAGCGCCGTTAGGGTTCGTCTCCCAGAATTTGACCCAAAACCCGAAGACTAAGAAGGACTTTGCCAAGGACGCTTACGTCAAGGAAGGTGTCACCCACAATCTGCCACAAGCTAAGAAGCTGATGAAGGCCGGATTGAAGGCTAGTGGGACCAAGCAATTGAACCTGACGCTGATGTGCGATGATACCTCAGTTACCAAGACTGTGGCCCAGTACATTCAGGCTGAACTGCAGAAAATGCCGAATGTTAAGGTATCGATCAATACCTTACCGTACAAGACGCGGTTGAGCCGGTCGAACTCCGGGAACTTTGACTTAGTTATTTCTAGTTGGGGCGCCGATTTCGCGGATCCAATCAACTTCTTGTCACTGATGGCTACCGGAAATACTAATAATAACGGGGACTTCAGCGATGCCACTTACGACGCGTTGATCAAGCGCTCCGAGAACCAGGATGCCAACCGGCCAACTGCCCGATACAATGACTTGGTCAAGGCCGAAAAGCGCTTGATGACCCAACAAGGGGTCGTGCCACTGTATCAACCAGCGACAGCCGAGCTTTGGAACTCGAAGGTTAAAGTGTACGTTTGGAACCCCGCCGGAATGAGTCGTGGTTATCAATGGATGAAAGTTGAAAAGTAAGCTGATTTTCCAGTTGCAGGAATAAATTTTTGTAATCACAAGCCTAACTTTCTATTTTGGCGAGTTAACCGCGGGAAAATAAAATAAATTGTCAATGGGGGTCGCCCAGTTAAATCTACGGATTTGCTGGGCGGCCTTTTTGCTGTGGCGCCGGGGCTTTCGAGCTGTGTTTCAACAGATGGGGATTATTGGGAGAAATGAAAACGGTTACTAACATTCTTCAGTAAAGAATTGAAATTTTTTATGGAACATGGTATACCTAAGTTAGGACTCGTGAAAACGAATACATAAACGACGGAACGGTTAGGTTGGAGGATGACGAGATGCAATTAGATGAAATCTTAACGGAACAACGCAATCACCGGTCGACGCACATTGATCGGGAATCCACGCTCGACATGGTGGGCACGATTAACCGTGAGGATCAGCGGGTTGCTCGCGCGGTGCAGAAACAGTTGCCCCAGATTGCGGCGGCCATCGATGCGGCTTATCCTAAATTCGACCAGGGCGGTCGGCTGATTTACATTGGGGCCGGGACGTCCGGTCGATTAGGGGTGATGGACGCCACGGAATTACAACCCACTTACGGTTTAACGGCCCAACAGACGTTTGGGCTGATTGCCGGGGGTACGGCGGCGCTGACCAAAACGATTCAGGACGCTGAAGATTCGCCGGAGCTGGCCCAAAAGGATTTGCAAGCGGTCGAATTGACCGACCAAGATATTGTTGTTGCTAGTGCGGCTTCAGGGCGGACGCCATATACGGTGGCGGCCTTGAAGGCAGCGCAAGACCAGGGCGCTTTAGGCATTGGCTTTTCTTGCATTGCCGACAGCCCCTTGGCCCAATTGGCGGACTATCCCATCACGCCCGTGGTCGGTCCCGAAGTGATTACCGGGGCCACGCTGTTGAAAGCGGGGACCGCAGAAAAGATGGTCTTGAACATGCTGTCGACTGGCATCATGATCAAGACGGGAAAGGTTTACCAGAATTTGATGATCAATGTGGTCCCGACCAACGATAAGACCTTTGAACGGGCCAAGAAGATCATTGCCGAAGCGACCCAGACATCGACGTTAGCGGCGGAACGCGCATTGGCCCGAGCCAAGAACAACGTACCGCTCGCTATCGTCTTGATTGATACCAAGGGGACGATTGCCGAAGCTAAGGAACTTTTAGCCGCTACCGACGGCCACGTGTCACAAGCCGTCAAGTTGAGTGACAATCGCCATTAAAATCGGGTCGACCGCCTTGACTGGTCCGCACCAATTCCCTTATACTCGACGTAGGTATTGAGTAGAAAGGAATGTGGCAAATATGTACGTAGCAGATGAACATCGGTACGATAAGAAGATGCCGATTCGACGCGCCGGCAACACCGGGTTCCAATTACCCGCAATCTCCTTTGGGATGTGGCACAGTTACGGAGAGACCGCGAACTACGCGGATACCCGTGACATCATGTTGAAGGCGTTTGACGCCGGGATTTTTAGTTTTGACTTAGCTGCGAACTATGGTCCAGGAACGGGAGAAGCCGAACGCCTCTTTGGCCAGGTCTTTCATCGTGAACTGGCACCTTACCGTGATGAACTCGTCATCAGCACCAAGGCAGGTTTCCACATGTGGCCAGGACCTTACGGGGAAATGAGTTCTCGCAAGGCCTTAGTCGCGTCACTGGACCAATCCCTCGAACGGATGGGCCTGGATTACGTGGATGTTTACTATAGTCACCGCTTTGATCCCAACACGTCACCGGAAGAAACGGCTGTCGCGTTGAACGATTTGGTCAAGCAAGGTAAGACGCTGTACGTGGGGATTTCGAACTACACGGCGCCCCAAGCCATGGCCATGGTCAAGATTTTTAAGGACTTGCACACGCCGTTTGTCATTGACCAAGTGTCGTACAATATGTTGAACCAGAAGGCCGCTCAAGACGGACTGTTTGACCGGATGCGGGAAAATAATGCCGGCATCATGGCGTACGGCCCACTGGCTGAGGGCTTACTGACCGACAAGTACTTGGATGGGATTCCTGAAGACTTGAACATCCATTGGTCGAGCCAATATATCTTCGACAATGGTCGCGACAAGATTTTTCACAAGTTGCAGGCGCTGAACAAGATTGCCCAAAGCCGGGGGCAAAAATTGGCCCACATGGCGTTAGCTTGGTTGTTACACGATCCCGTGGTCACCAGTGTGATTACCGGGGCATCCAAGCCAGAACATTTGGCTGAAAACCTGAAGGCGGTTCAAAACCTATCTTTCGATTCGGAAGAATTGGCCGCTATCGATAAGATTTTAAAGGCTTAATTGAAGATCGGTCTTAAGGCGTCGTCCACCCAGACGGCGCCTTTTTTGAGGTCCGCGAGATTTCCAAAAAGGCGCCCGAAAGGTCCAAGCGATGCGGTATAATTAACTAAACGAAACGTTGAGGAGGGCCTATGACACGGAAAGTAACGATTCGAGACCTGGCGCAAGCCGCAGGGGTCTCGGTAACGACGGTCTCACAGATTTTAAACGGAAAGGGTGAGCGGTTCAGCCTGGATACCCGGCGGCGGGTGCACCAACTCCAGGAAGAAATGAGCTATGTGCCGGACTTTAACGCCCGTAATTTGATTATGAAATCGGCGCAAACCCTGGGCGTCTTGGTCCCTAATTTGGGGAACCCGTTTTTTGGCATGTTTATTCGGGGGGTCCAAGCCGCTAGTCGTGAGCAGCACTTCATTCCGTTGGTTTTTGGGGCCGACCACGACCCGAAATTGGAGAGCTACTACCTGCAAGAATTGATCAAACGAGCGGTCGATGGGTTGATTATTGCCAGTGCGTCAATCACTAGTGAAGCCATCGAGACCATCCTCAAGAAAAACGGGATTCCGTACCTGTTGGTCGATCAAAATGGGGGGCCTAGTTTAGACTGGTTCCGAGTCGATGACCGACAAGGAGGCCAGGTTGCCGCCCAACATCTCTTGGATTTAGGACACCGGCAGATTGTGGTGGTCATGCCGGACCATCCGACACCGAACCTGGCGGAACGGTTGACGGGTTTTCGCCAGACATTGGCCACGGCCGGAATTTCCCTCGAAACGGATCAGGTGATTGCCACGCCAATGACTAAACTCGGGGGCTATCAAGCCACGGCTGCCGTGGTGGCACAACATCCAAGTGCCGTTTTTGCCATCAACGATGAAACGGCATTGGGCTTGATTCGTGGCCTACACGAACGCGGCTTGAGTGTCCCGCACGACATGTCGGTCTTAGGCTACGATGATATCGATCTCGACGAATACGTGGTGCCGAAGCTCAGTAGTATCCATCAACCGGTAGTCACGATGGGGGAACAAGCCACGACGCTGTTGATCAATCGGATTCATAATCGACGGCAACCCGGGCAAAATGTGAATTTACCCGTGACGTTGCGGCGGCGTGAGAGCACGGCGCCCGTAAATCCAGCGAAATAGGCCTTGTAAGCCTTTTCGAAGTATGGTAATCTTACGAGGAATGCTGTAGTGAGTTAGGTCAGTTTTACGTAAAACCTTTTACAAAATTTTGAGTCCTGATGGAGGAGTGATGGTCAGATGACTAATCGTGTGACAGTTTTAGGGAGCTTGAACGTGGATACCACGTTACGGTTGGCGCGGATGCCCCAACCCGGAGAAACACTATTAACGGAAAACAAGACCAGTGCGGCTGGTGGTAAGGGCGCCAACCAAGCGGTCGCCGCGGCGCGGTCTGGCGCGCAGACTCGCTTTATCGGTAAGGTCGGTAACGACGAAGCTGGTCGATTCATGGTGGAATCACTCACTGACGATCAGGTCGATACCAGTGCCATCATTACCGATGAAACGGTGGGGACTGGCTCCGCCTTTATTCTGTTGGACGAAGCGGGACAAAACAGTATCCTGGTCTACGGAGGCGCCAACCAACAAGTGCAGGCCGCGGAAGTAGCCGCCGTAGAAGACGAAATCGCCCAGGCTGATTTCCTGATTACCCAATTTGAAACGCCTCAAGCTGCGACACTCAAGGCGTTTACGTTAGCCAAACAGCACGGCGTCACTACGATTCTGAATCCGGCTCCGGCCGCCACCATCGACCCGGCGATTCTGAAAGTGACGGACTTGGTCGTCCCGAACGAGACGGAAAGTGCGTCCTTGACGGGAATTCCGGTGACGGACGTGGCGTCCATGGACGCCAACGCCAAGCGGTTTTTGGAGATGGGCGTCAAAAGTCTGATCATCACGGTCGGCAGTAAGGGGGCTTACTACGCGACCCCCGCAGGCTCCGGGTTCGTGCCGGCTTTTAAGGTCAAGGCTGTGGACACCACAGCGGCTGGGGATACTTTCATTGGGGCGTTGAGTTCCCAGTTGAAGCCAGATTTGAGTAATATCGAAACAGCACTAACGTACGCTCAACGCGCTAGTTCGCTGACCGTACAGGGCCTGGGGGCAATGCCGTCGATTCCGACCTACGCACAGGTCCAAGCGGCCAGCCAAGCTTAATAACTCACTAAAATTTTAATGGATCGGCCTCACCGTGGAAGTAGCGGTGGGGCCTTTTGTGGATTCTGAGAAAATACGCGGATGGTCAACTCGGGGGGGGGGGGGATTTGACGAGAAAAACTCCAGTTGTTTGAAATTGGTATAGGAGCGGCATATGAACCAATTTGCGAATTATTTCCCTAAAAACACTGATAAAATAACTTTTATGCGAAGGCTTGACTTTTTTAAATTAAATTGGTATAGTTAGGAAAGTCGATGGATAACGTCGATTTTACCGGTAGAATTAACGTTTAACGTCCTGACCTAAATTCGATGACCGCAAATGGTCTGGTTAATCAAAGTGAGGTTTTATGAGATGTTAAATGAAAAAGTAGTCGCACAATCAGCAAGTTTTGATGCAACGGACACCCAAGCCGTGACGGCGGTCCGGATGCTCAGCATGGATATGATTTCCCGGGCCCGCTCTGGGCACCCGGGCTTGCCCTTGGGCGCGGCCCCGATGGCCTATGTGTTGTTCTCACGGCATCTTCGGGTTGACCCGTCATTTCCCCAGTGGTTCAATCGCGACCGGTTCGTTTTGTCGGCCGGTCATGGTTCTGCGATGTTGTATAGTCTTTTACATCTGAGTGGGTTTGCGGTCTCCCGGAACGATTTGATGCACTTTCGGCAACTGGGCAGTAAGACGCCGGGGCATCCTGAAGTGGGGGTAACCCCCGGCGTCGACGCCACGACTGGGCCGTTGGGCCAGGGCGTAGGGATGGCCGTGGGCATGGCGATGGCTGAAAGTCACTTGGCCGCGACCTATAACCGGACTAATTACGCTATCGTGGACCATTATACTTACGCGTTGTGTGGCGACGGCGATCTGATGGAAGGAGTCGCGGCTGAAGCGGCCAGTTTAGCTGGCCAACTGAAATTGAATAAATTGATTGTTCTGTACGATTCCAACGATGTGTCGTTAGACGGGCCGTTAGCGAATGCCTGTCACGATAACGTGGGTCAACGGTTCATGAGCTACGGCTGGAATTATTTACGGGTCACAGACGGTAACGACTTACAGGCCATTGACGCCGCCATTAATGCGGCCAAGGATAATCAAAATGGGCCGACTTTGATCGAAGTCAAGACTCAGATTGGGGCCGGTAGTCCCCACGCAGGTACGAACCAGGTGCATGGGGCGCCACTAAGTGCGGCTGACTTGGCCACTACTCGCCAATTTTACGAGTGGGAAAATGATCCCTTTACGGTCCCGGTGCGGGTTCACGACCGGTTCATGAGTACCATTAAAGCCCGGGGGTGGGCCAGTCACCAGGAATGGTCGAATTTAGTCGCCCATTATTCGGCGGGGCACCCGCAATTGGCGGCGCAGTTTGCGCAGGGAGTTAGTCAAACGGTGCCGAAAGGCCTACGGGACCAGTTGCCAACGTACTATAAAAAAGACCAGCTAGCCTCGCGAGCCAGTGGGCACGAGATTTTACAGCGTCTCAGTGCCGTTTGTCCTAATCTTTGGGGCGGCTCAGCAGACCTCTTTAGTTCCAATAAAACCAATGTGGCCGATACAGAACGGTTTAGTGCGACGAATCGTAGTGGCAAGAATCTATGGTTTGGAATCCGGGAGTTTGCGGAAGCCGCGGCGATGAATGGCATCGCCCTACACGGGGGCACCCGAGTATACGGGTCCACGTTCTTCGTCTTCTCCGACTACATGAAGGCTGCTATTCGTTTGGCAGCGTTGCAAAAACTACCCGTGATTTACGTGTTTACCCATGATTCGTTAGCGGTAGGTGAAGATGGGCCGACCCACGAACCAGTCGAACAATTAGCAGCGTTACGGTCGATTCCGGGACTTACGGTCTATCGACCGGCTGACGGCAACGAAACGGCTGCGGCGTGGCTGGCAGCGCTCCAGGCAACGGATCATCCGACGGCTTTGGTCTTAACGCGCCAAGGGCTGCCAACGTTGCCAAAACCCGCCCAACGGGTTCACAGTGGTGTGAAACGGGGAGGCTACGTGGTGGCCGATGCGCAAAATACCGCGGAAGGGATTCTCCTGGCTTCGGGTTCCGAAGTCCAAATCGCTTTGACCGCCCAAAAACAGCTATTGGCGCAGGGGCATGACGTGCGGGTCGTATCCCTCCCGAGTTTTGAAGTCTTCAATCGCCAATCGGTTGAGTACCGCGAAAGGGTTTTGCCCCGGCGTTTACGCCGGCGGGTGGCCATCGAAATGGCGAGTGGTTTTGGTTGGTGCCAATATACGGGCTTGGATGGGTCCGTTGTCTCGCAGGATCGGTTTGGGGCCAGCGGCAATGGTGAACAGGTGATTGCCATGGCGGGATTCACGCCAGAACGGGTCGTCCAGACTTACTTAGCGCTCGACTAGATTGGGGGATGCGTTCGTCGTGTCAAAACGGACTGGTCAGACCTCTAAATTCTTGGTATATTGAAGACAAACGGATTTGGAGGCGGTTTTATGGAGATTCGACGAGTGAAAGTACCGACAGCTTTGGTCTGGGCGAAACCGGTACAGCCCCAGACGTTAACCCAAGCCCTGCTAGCAGGGCAAGTGGCCCCGTGGCTAGCCCAGTTAAGTTTGGTTGACCAGGAACAATTGGCTGATCAGCAGGCCGTGGTGACCGAAGTCTTGTTCAACGACCAGGTCGTGTTGGATCAGATCCAAGATGGATGGGCCCACGTTTTTGTTCAACGGCAGACGAATCGCCTTTCCCGTCGCGGGTATCCGGGATGGTTGCCCCTCAGTCAACTGACCGATGCGGACCAGGAACTCGCTTACCCAACAACGACGGTACGCTTGGTCCAACCCGCAACGGTATTCACCACGACCGACCAGCAAATCCGCTTGACCTTACCCATGGGGACGATTTTGACCACGACGGGACAGGACAGCGACCGAATTCAGGTCGTCACGCCGTTAGGTTCAGGCAGTATCGCCGCGCAAGCAGCACACTTGACCATTGCCGGTGGCGATGATGGCGCCCGGTTGTTGGCTTTAAGTCGGCAGCTCTTAGGAACGCCTTATCTGTGGGGCGGGCTGACACCGCAGGGCGTGGACTGCTCCGGGTTGGCCTACAGCGTGCACCGGACGTTAGGATACCGCATTCCGCGGGATGCCCAGGACCAATTTACGGCGGGGTATCCCATCGCTCCTGAGGCTTTACGTCCCGGTGATTTGATCTTCTTTGCAACCGACCACGGTACGGGGCACGTGCACCATGTCGGTCTCTACGCCGGCCAAGGTCAAATGTTACACGCCCCACGACCTGGACAAACGGTCGCCCAAACGCCACTGACTACCGCGCCCTTTGCGGCAGAATATGCCGGTGCCCGGCGGTTCTGGCAATAATCCTGAAGAATCTCCTAAGGCCCCGGTATTTCGGTCTTCTTCGCCGATTGGCATGCTATACTATTAGTGGAGTCGACGAAACTTGCGAAAGAAGAGGACGATTTTATGAAATTAAAACGAATCTTAGTCGGGCTGGCCGTCGTCAGCGCGACCTTAGCCGCGGGGAGCCTAAGCCTCACCAGTCACGCCGATACGACCGGAACGACAACGAGCAGCTCGGTTGAAAGCGACCAGAGTTCTACCAGTAGTGATAGTGGCAGCACGGTCCAGACGAAGGCCTTGTCGAAAGCTTATGCCGTCTATGGTGCTGGCTTAGCCAGTGAGGATAAGGACAAGGTTAGTTCAGCCTTAGGGGTGAAGTCCAACTACACCAGTTTGACCGCCACGGGGAGTGACTACGCCAAGTATCTGAATTCAGCCGGTACCACGGATGCCAGCATGATTAGTTCTGTTGCCCTAGCGCCTGCTGATCCGGGATCGGGTGTGAAGGTCAATATCGTGAAGTATGATGGTCAAAACAATATTACTCAAGTCAAATCGCAACAATACGCCATGGTCGCCACTATGGCGGGGGTCAAAGACGTCATCATCACGGTTACGGCGGATAAGTCTGTTTCCGGGGAATCGGCGTTGACCGGAGTCTATAAAGCTTTGGCTGCGGACGGCTTGACGCTCAACTCGGCTAACACTCAAGCTGCTAATAGCGTCTTAGATGCGACCCAACCCGCGATCAATTCCAATAGTGATAACAAGAAGTATCCGGGTAAGCTGATGGCAGCGGTAGGGTCGGTTTCATCAGACCTTGCGCAACAACGGCAGAAGGGCGACAAACTCGCCACGAAGGCCGATATCGAAGCAATGCTGAAAAAGGCGTTATCGAAACAGGGCGTCTCGAGCCAAACTACCCAGACGCAGATCAACAACATCTCGGTGGCCTTAAGTAAGGTCCAAAAGGCCCCCGTGTCGACTAGTAAATCGTATGTCACCAACGTCAAGACCGTGGCGAATAACCTTGCTAATAGTATTGGGGACAAGATGGCAAGCGTGAAAGACTTTGCCAACAGTGCCGATGCGAAGAAAGCCGAAAACTTTCTCGTGCGTATCTGGCATCAAGTTGTCAGCTTCTTCCAGGGACTATTTAGTTAGATATTAAACAAATTAACGGGCGAATGGCCCGTTTTTTTGTGTTCCAATTTAAATTTCACAAAGTCGGCGTGGGATTAGATATTGTAATCTACAAAAAGCGGCCTGGCAATTTTATTGTAGGGTACAATTAGTTGTGAATTTATCGCGAAAAAAAGTTGTTGAAAAGCCGGCAAATTAAAGCTTGTATACGGAAAAAGAACTAACGTTTGCTTTAAGCCTAAGGGGAAGCTTGTTAGACTGGGATTGTAGCGCGATTTTAATTAATGAAACCGTTTTAAACGAACGTCAGTTCCGTAAGAAAAATCTGTTAACGTTTTCTTAATAATTCACAAGGAATCTGCCGAAGCTGTGGTAAGATAAATTTGTAATTCGTATTTAGTATGAACCAACGAGGACGGTTGTAAGTTGACCGGCCGTGGGGGAAGCAGTTAGTCAGATTGAGAAATGAAGGACGTGTGTGTAAAGATGAGTACAGAGCAACGAAAAACGAAAGTCGCAGTTGGCGTTGTTGGCGCTCTCGGTGTTTTAGCCGCCGGCGCACAAATGACCGCCAGTGCCGATAGTGTTCAAGTTCAAGCGGGCGATACCGTTTGGGGATTATCCCAGAAATATGGCGTTTCAATCAAGACGCTGGAGCAACAGAATTCACTAGATAGCAACACCCACTTGATCTTTGTGGGTCAGCGCTTGCAGGTGAACAAGGCGACCACGAAAGTAACCTATACCGTAAAGTCGGGGGATACCTTGTGGGATTTGGCGCAACACTACCACCTGTCGGTCGCCCAGCTTCAAAAGGCGAACCATCTGACGGGCTCAGCGTTAAGTGTTGGCCAGAAACTAGTCATTCCGAGTGCTACGAAGACGGCTAAGACTAGCACCAGTCAAAAGTCAACAACAACGACTACACCATCAACAACTAGTCAACAGACGCAAAAGGCCAGTGCCTTTCAAGCCCAGATCTTAGCCCAGCAGCAAGCTGCGGCTAGTCAGCAACAACAACGACAATCATCGACTTCGACGACATCGTCCTCAACCCAAAGCAGTAGTTCAGTGGCTCCGGCGGCTTCATCAACGATCACCGCTAATAGTCAGTCGACGGCAACGTCAAAGGCGGCCACAACTAGCAGCAGCCAAGTTAAGACGCAATCAGGTCAAACGAAGACGTCGAGTGCCAATGAACAATCGAGCCAAGCGGCGACGTCTAACACTAATGCGACCTTAGCGCATACGCGGGCAGCCTCGACGTCATCATCATCGGCGACAACAACGGCTAAATCAGGTATCCAAGCTGCCTCAGCCAGCGTTTCGACGCCAGCGGCAACGACTTCAACGTCATCCGCTTCAACCCAAACGAGCAGTTCATCGTCAGCTGCTAAGCAATCACGGTCGGCTCAGAGTCAAGCGACGCAACCTACCAGTTCGTCAACAAGTGTGGCGTCAAGCCAATCTTCAGTAGCAACGTCACAACCGATTAAGGCGTCGCAATCGGTATCCTCGACTCGTCAAGCGGCGACGAGCACTTCCAAAGCCGCCACGACCAAGCGGTCGACTTTCAAAGTGACGACAGCCCGGTCGGCTAGCTCCAGTCAAGCAACCAGTACTAAGCAATCAACGGCTGCGGCAACAGTGACGAGTAGTAGCAGTTCAGCGGCCAAACAGACAACGCAAACGGCAACGAGCAGTAGCAGTAGTAGTAGCCAAGCCGCAACGGCCTCTAGCAGTAGCAGTACGACGAGTAAAAAATCCACGTCTAACTTAACTAGTGGTTCTGTGACCAGTCTGGCATTGAAGCTGGCTTCCGCCAATATTCCGTATGTTTGGGGTGGTGCTTCGCTCAGCGGGATGGACTGCTCTGGCTTGGTCGCTTACGTCTACCTACACGCGGAGGGCATCAGCTTGCCGCATAATACGGTGGCCCAAGAGAGCTACGTCTCAACGCACTCGGTGGCTAAAGCTCAACCCGGGGATATTCTCTTCTGGGGGAGCCACGGGGCAACTTATCATGACGCCATTTACTTAGGGAACAATGAATTCGTGGCGGCACCAGAACCCGGTGAAAATGTGTCTGTACAGACTATCAGCAAGTACTTTATGCCGTCATTTGCTGGGACGGTCAAATAAAAGTGGGAAGTTTTCCCGGTTGGCTCTGACCAACTCAAGGAAAGTGGCCAGTTTTTTTAAGATTTTCGTTAACAAATCCGCCCCCGCGTGGTATTATTCTCCAGTAGTCATTTCGTGGTTATTGAAGACTTAATATTCTGATGGAAAAGGAGTTGTTGAAAGTTATGAGTAATCGGACGGAGATTTTAGCAGAGTATCGTCAAGCAAATTCACAGTTGGCGACGTTAAAGAAAAAGGAATCTGTTGGGGTCCAATCAGGTTCAGGGACGGTCAAAATCGAACCGCGCTATGGCGAAGAGATGACCTACCTGACGAATAAATGTGCTCAGCTGGATATGATTCTTGAGGCCATGGCAGCTTCAGAAGACTAGACCCACATGGGGGTCCTAATTCATTGCAAAGAATCCACAGTTCCCGCATTTTTTAGTGGGAGTTGCGGCTCATCACTGGTAACAGTGGTAAACAAAAAGGTGAGACCAATTGGTCTCACCTTTTTGTTTACCGTTAAGGATTGGCGTCACATGGTCACGTCAATCCAGAAGGGATACTGCTTGAGCCCTACGTAAACGTCGAAGAAGTGTCCGCCCATCTCCTCACCGTCTAATTGACCATACTCAATGGCGGGGACGGTCAGATGCAAGTTTTTAGCGGTGTAGTAATGCACGGATTTGGACGTTAGGTGGCGTTTGAAGACCAGACGTAACGCCAACCAAATCAACTTAAGAAAATTGGGCTTCTCGATAACGACGAGGTGGAGTTGATGGTCCGTTAAGGTCGCATTGGGAACGATCCCGACGCCACCACCGAAATAGGGGTGGTTAGTGGTCGTGACCAAAAAGGCGTTCGGAAAGATGTCGCGCCGACCGTTAACGTGGACCGTCAACATGAAACCTTGCTGGTTATAATAGACGCCTAGAGCGGCGGATAGATAGGCTAACGACCCGAGGTGGTGGTGGTTAAGCCAAACTTTAGCCTTGGATTGGTTGGCGCGAGCAATGATACTAGCATCGAAACCGATTCCAAGGTTATTAGTAAAAACACCGCGTTCTTCTTTAACCGTTTCATTATAAACGCCCACATCGTAATTGGTGGGGTGGGTGCACTGAATAATCTGGGTCAGTGCACTGGTCCAATCATGAGCCATCCCGACGCCCCGGGCAAAATCGTTTCCGGACCCAACTGGCAAGTACGCCACGGGAATCGGGTATTGGCGGGGCGTCTGGGTCAGACCGTTGATGGTCTCGTGGAGGGTGCCGTCACCCCCGACCGCCAGCACGACCCAATTTTGATGGGGGGTATCGGGAAGTTGTTTGGCAAACTGTTCACTTAGGAGGATGGCATGATCGGCATACTCGGAAGTCGCCACTTGGTAGGTCACCTGCGCGGCGTCGAGGCGGGCCTTGATTTGGGGCCACAGGATCCCGGCTTGGCCACTCCCTGCATGCTCATTTAAGATGATATAGTACTGGACACTCACCATACTGCTCCTCTCAATTTTTTTCTCTCTTATTATAACGAACTTTTTTTCGTGTGCCTAGTCATTCCCAATTAACTTTGACCGGTCGTAAGAAACACTTAAGCAGCGACCAGGTCGTGGCAAACGAAAAGGGTCTGGGTTTATCCCAGGCCCTTCAGACAGCAACTTATTTTGTCATGATAAACATTGGCAGAATCATCGGGTGCCGCTCAGTCTTCTCAAACAAGAAGTTTTGCAGATCGTCGATAACGGCGTTGCGAATCGAGGCTTCGGTTGCCTTCGGGTTCCGCATCGCTCGGCGAATCGTTTGGAAGACGCGTCGGCGGCCCTCATTCAGTAATTCACCAGATTCACGCATGTAGACGAAACCGCGTGAGAGCAAGTCAGGACCAGCTTTGATTTCTTGATGTTTGAGGTCGATAGTGGCGACCACAACAACTAAGCCTTCTTCGGAAAGTAATTGCCGGTCGCGTAACACGACGTTACCAATATCACCGATGCCGGAGCCGTCGATGTAGACATCGCCCGCAGCAAAGTGACCAGCGACCCGGGCTGAATCCTTGGTCAACGCTAAGACGTCACCATTTTGGAGGATAAAGCTCCGGTCAAGGGGCACGCCACATTGTTCGGCAAGCTCAGTATGAATCTTTAACATCCGGTATTCTCCGTGAATCGGCATGAAGAACTTCGGTTGCATCAGTCGGAGCATCAGCTTCTGTTCTTCTTGGCCCCCGTGTCCAGACGTGTGGATGTTGTTCACGCGGCCGTGGATAACGTTGGCGCCAGCTTCTTCCAACTCGTTGATGACGTGGTTGACGGAGATAGTGTTGCCTGGAATCGGGTTACTCGAGAAGACGACGGTGTCGCCAGGTTGAATAGTGATTTGCCGGTGAGTCCCGTTCGCAATTCGTGAAAGGGCCGCCATCGGTTCACCTTGAGATCCGGTACACAGAATCATGACCTTGTTGGCTGGAAGGGAGCGAATCGTGTTGGCGTCGACAAGGGCGTCGTCAGGAATGTTTAAGTAACCTAATTCCCGACCATTGACGATAGCGGCTTCCATGGAGCGACCAAACACGGCAATCTTCCGGTTATGCGCCAGCGCAGTTTCACACGCTGTTTCAATCCGAGAAATGTTAGACGCAAAAGTGGCAAAAATCACCCGACCTTCGACTTGGTCGAAAATACGTCGGATGGATTTTCCGACCCACTTTTCAGATTTCGTCCAGATAGGGCGCTCTGCGTTGGTACTGTCGGACATCAGGCACAGAACACCATCTGCCCCCAGTTTGGCCATCTTTTGGAGATCAGGCGGCTGGTTGGTGACCGGTGTCAGGTCGAACTTGTAGTCCCCAGTTTCGACGATGGTGCCGACCGGCGTATGCACTGCAATCCCCAGTGTATCAGGAATCGAGTGGGTCGTTCGGAAGAAAGAAACACTCATCTTGCGGAACTTAAGAACCGTATCATCGTCAATTGTGTGCAGTTCAGTTGATTTTAATAATCCGTGTTCTTCCAGTTTGTTCTTAATTAAAGCTAAGGCTAATGGCCCCGCATAAACGGGAACATTGAGCGCTTGGAGCAAATAAGGAATCCCACCAATGTGGTCTTCGTGGCCGTGGGTGATCACTAGCGCTTTGATCTTGGACTGGTTTTCAACGAGGTATTGGTAATCCGGAATCACGTAATCGATTCCTAGTAATTCGTCTTCGGGGAATTTAATCCCAGCATCGATCAGAACAATTTCATCCTGAAACTGAATGCCGTAAGTATTTTTCCCAATTTCACCTAATCCACCCACGCCAAAGATAGCTGTTTCGTTATTTTTGACGTTTAGCTTGTTCATTCAGTGAACTCCGTCAATTTATAATTAGGATTTTGTTGTTCATAGGCCAGAGTATTTCCTTCGATGGGCTCGATGAACTCAATATTGTGATCCGTGTGGGCTTCTACTTGGCTACGAGCTTCGACTTCCGTCTGAGCCTCCAGGTAGAGCGTATGGGTATCCTCGCGCTTAGGATTCCGTTTTTTGTCTTCTTGGTAATAAACTTTGTAAATCACTAACAAGACTCCTTTATCAATAGATTTAACTTGTCCTAACTTAAGCGGCAAGTCATAATTTGGGTCTTTCCGAACTGCGGGTTGCTTACACAACAATTAGCACAATTTTAGCATAGTTTTTTCCAATTGTATAGAATTACCCCTAGCTGGCGTTCCGTGCTATCATAAAATAAAGGTAACTTGAACGGAGGGACCGAGATGGCCTTAACAACCGAGATCATTATTGGGATTATTATTGCGGGACTGATTTACGTGTTTATCCACCGAACCATTGTCCAGCGGGCGACCCGAATGGTTCGGCGGACCGCCCAAGACGAAACTGATGTGGCGATGACCGCTGCTGTCCAGCGGCTGGTCAATGATGGTGTGCTGACCGTAGCTGAAAGTGACCTTTCACCTTCGGCTGCGGTGGCGGATGTTTGGGGGCGCGGCGTGATGGCGTTTGAGTACCACTTAGCAGTGGGGATGGCGGCTGAACACCAGGTGGCCCGCTTAGAACACGCTTTTAATGAGGCCTTAGCGGGGTTTAGCGTTGACCACCAAGTCAAAGCCGTGATTTCGGGACCCGCTTTCGTGGTCAGTGACATTTGGGTCTACGAGGAACGGCTACACGTTGACGTGGCTTATTTGATGAACGAATCGACCGTTGAGTATTTGAAAGATTTAAAGAAAATCGATAGCTCATCTGTTCAATGATGCACAATATACGGTACATAATGGAAGAAACTGAAAAACTAATTGTTCCTATACGAATGTGAAAAGGGACGAAAAAAACGCGCTAGGCTAACAGCCTTGCGCGCTTTTTTGATTTTGATTTGGGTGACCTTTAAGGGGGACACCTTTAAAGGTCCGATTGTTAAAAACTACTCAATCATGACCATATCATCAGGCCGCGTAAATGGTTGGTCCTGGTTGATGTGGTCGTAGAAGAGAATCCCGTGCAAATGATCGATTTCATGTTGGCATACGATGGCAGGATAGTTCTTTAAGCGAACTTGATGCTTTTCACCGTTGACGTCATAATAGCGCAATGTGATCCGGTCGTGGCGTGGCACGAAGCCTGGCACGTCTTTATCTACGGACAGGCAACCTTCACCTTCGGTCAACGCACCATTTTGAACGGATTCCGAGATGATTACGGGATTAATGATGACGTCGGTGAAGGGCGATTTGCCACCTTCTTCAGCAGCCGGGACCAAGACGGAAGCCATCTTCTTGGAAACACCAACTTGTGGGGCGGCCAAGCCGACACCAGCTCGGAGGCCGTACTTCTTACATTGTTCTGGATCTTGGGAAACGACTAGGTATTCCATTAAGTCTTTAGCCAGTTGTTGGTCCGCTTCAGACAGGGGAAAGCTGACGTCGGCTGCTTCCTGGCGTAAAACAGGATCCTCGTCACGGACGATATCTTTCATTAAAAACAAGGACATTACCTCCGAAAATTAATCATAACTACCATTATTTTATCATAGTTACTTATAAAAATGAAATGAAAAGAAAACGGTTTCGCTTGCAAAAAAATTACAAAAACCGAAATCGCTGGTTTCAACGCCAATTGACGAGGGAAAGCCCAATTATCCGTAATGAAAGGGCTTGCAAGATTTATGAAAAGATGGTACTGTATAAGCGTAGTCAGGAAACGCAACGTTGACTCACCTTTAGTTAACAATTTCATATCAAGTGAAAGGAAAGTGTTACTTATGGCTAATGGAAGCAAACAAATTGTAGACTTTGCCAAAATCAAAGCTACGATGGCCGATCCTTACAAGCACCCGATTCAAGTTATTGACCGGGAAGGAAAGGTTGTTGATCCAGACACCTTGGCGAAATATTCAGATGACCAACTGGTTGACTTCATGAAGAAGATGGTTTGGGAACGAACATTACACGAACAAACCATGAACTTTTCGCGTCAAGGCCGTTTAGGTTTCTACGCGCCAACTGCCGGTGAGGAAGCAAGTGAAATGGGTAGTGTCACTGCCTTTAAGGAACAAGATTTCTTAGCACCTGCTTACCGTGATTTACCGCAAATGATTCAACACGGCACAACTGTTGCCAAAGGATTCTTATGGTCCAAGGGCCACGTTGAAGGCAACATTCATGAAAACAAGAACATGTTGTTCCCACAAATCATCATTGGGGCGCAATACGTTGAAACCGCGGGCGTTGCTTTAGGTATCAAGAAGAATGAAGACAAGGACCGCGTTGCCTTTGTTTACACTGGTGACGGTGGGACGTCACAAGGTGACTGGTATGAAGGGGTTAACTTCGCCAGTGCCTTCCAAGCACCAGCAGTCTTCTTCGTTCAAAACAACGGTTGGGCGATTTCCGTTCCCCGTTACAAGCAAACGGCGGCGGAAACCTTAGCCCAAAAGGCCGTTGCTATGGGTGTTCCTTCCGTCCAAGTTGACGGGATGGATATCGTGGCGGTTCACGAAGTCTCGAAGGCTGCCCGGGAATTTGCCGCTGCCGGCAACGGACCAGTCGTGATTGAAACCTTGACTTACCGTTACGGCGCGCACTCCTCAGCGGGTGATGACCCATCACGTTACCGGACCAAAGAAGAAGAAAAGCCATGGTTTGACGCCGATCCATTAATTCGGATGCGCAAAGTCTTGACCGACAAGAAACTTTGGTCTCAAGACCAAGAAGACAAGTTAGTCGAACAATATAAGGACGACTTCAAGGAAGCGATGAAGGATGCCGAAGCAGCACCAGCACAAAAGGTTTCTGACTTCCTGAAGTGGACTTACAATGTTCCTACTCCAAGTGTGAAGAAGCAAATTGCAGAATTTGAAGCAAAGGAGTCGAAGTAATCATGGCTAAAATGACGTACATTAAAGCGATCACTTCTGGACTGGATCAAGTGTTGAATGACGATCCTAAAACCTTGATCTTCGGTGAAGATGTTGGTAAAAACGGTGGTGTGTTCCGGACGACTGTCGACTTACAAGACAAGTACGGTGAAGACCGGGTCTTCGATACACCACTGGCTGAATCAGGAATCATTGGCTTAGCGATTGGGTTATCCTTAACCGGCTGGCGGCCAATCCCAGAAATCCAATTCATGGGGTTCACGTTCGAAGCCATGGATGGGATTGTTGGCCAATTAGCTCGGGACCACTACCGGTTTGGTGGGACGAAGAACTTCCCAGTTACTATCCGGACGCCATTCGGTGGCGGGACGCACACGGCTGAAATGCACGCGGATAACCTGGAAAATTACTTTGTTAGCACGCCAGGTCTGCGGGTCGTAACCCCAGCTAACCCATACGATGCGAAGGGCATGGTCATTTCCGCGGTCGAAAGCGACGATCCGGTGCTCTTCTTGGAAAATCTGAAACTTTACCGTTCGATGAAGGACGAAGTTCCAGATGACAAGTACACGGTTCCGCTAGATTCCGCAAAGGTTGTTCGTGAAGGAAAAGACTTGACGATTGTGGCTTACAGTGCCGAAGTCAACGAATCCTTAAAGGCAGCCGATGCTTTGGCTAAGGACAATATCGATGCT
Organism: Levilactobacillus suantsaii; assembly: GCF_004115745.1. GTDB lineage: Bacteria > Bacillota > Bacilli > Lactobacillales > Lactobacillaceae > Levilactobacillus > Levilactobacillus suantsaii. The sequence goes on from NZ_QXIL01000005.1 coordinate 114,423, forward strand.
GAAGTCATTGACTTACGCTCCTTATCCCCAATCGACACCGACACCATCTTTGCTTCCATCGACAAGACCCACAAGGTCGTTGTGGTGCAAGAAGCCCAAAAGATGGCCGGGGTCGGGGCAACCGTTGCGTCCGACATTGCCGAAGAAAAGATTATGTCGTTGGATGCGCCAATCGGCCGGGTTGCGGCTCCCGATAGCGTTTACCCATTTGCTCAGGCTGAAAACGATTGGATTCCAAATGCGGATGACATCGAAGCCAAAGCCCGCGACATTGTGAACTACTAAAATTAATCTGTTTCACTAAAAACATTAAAAAAACGATGTGGGAGACATCCTGCATTATGATGAAAGAAAGGAAGTTTTCCCATGGCTTATACGTTCAAACTCCCAGAGCTTGGTGAAGGAATGGCCGAAGGCGAAATTTCTTCATGGCTAGTTAAAGAAGGCGACCAAGTTAAGGAAGACGATACGTTAGTCGAAATCCAAAACGACAAGTCGGTTTCGGAACTGCCATCGCCTGTTGACGGGACCATTTCACAAATTGTTGCCCAAGAAGGTGACACCGTTGAAATCGGCGACCCGCTGATTGTGATTGATGATGGCTCAGACACTCCACCTGATTTAGGTAAGGGTGGCGACGCAAAGGAAGACGCTGCACCGGATGAAGACGCCGCGCCAGCCGAAGAGTCAGCTGCGCCAGCACCTGCAGCCGCACCGGCCGCAGCAACTGGTGTCCCGGCGGCTTCAGATCCGAACAAGTTAGTGATGGCGATGCCATCCGTTCGGCAGTATGCCCGTGATAAAGATATCGATATTACCCAGGTTACCCCAACTGGGAACCACGGCCAGGTCTTAAAGGCTGATATCGACAACTTCAATGGTGCAGCTGCACCTGCAGCTGCCGCAGGCGGAGCCGAAGCCGAAGCCGCACCAGCTGGCAAGAGCGCTACTGGTGGGCCAATCAAACCATGGCAACCTGATCGTCCAGATTTGGAGACCCGTGAACCAATGTCCGCAATGCGGAAGATCATTGCCAAGAGCATGCGGTCATCCAAGGACATTGCGCCACACGTCACCTCATTTGATGAAGTTGAAGTGTCTAAGCTGATGGCTAACCGGAAGAAGTACAAGCAGGCTGCCGCTGATAAGGACATCCACTTGACCTTCTTGCCGTACATCGTGAAGGCTTTAGTTGCTGTCATGAAGGACTTCCCAGAACTTAACGCCTCGATTGACGACACGACGCAAGAAATCGTCTACAAGCACTACTACAACATCGGGATTGCAACGAACACGGACCACGGACTGTACGTTCCAAATATTAAGAGCGCAGATTCCAAGGGCATGTTCGAGATTGCTAAGGAAATCTCCGAAAATAGTCAAGCGGCCTACGACAACAAGTTGTCACCGGCATCCATGGCTGGTGGGTCTATTACCATCAGTAACGTTGGGTCCATTGGTGGCGGCTGGTTCACGCCAGTCATTAACCAACCTGAAGTCGCTATCTTAGGGGTTGGCCGGATTGAAAAGGAACCCGTTGTCAATGACGATGGTGACATCGTAGTTGGCCGGATGATGAAGCTCTCCTTGAGTTACGATCACCGGTTGATTGATGGTGCGTTAGCACAAAATATTTTGAACGAAATGAACGCATTGCTGCATGATCCAGAAATGCTGTTAATGGAAGGATGATCGAAATATGGCAGATGTTGAAAAAAAGGATACCGTCATTATTGGTGCCGGCCCCGGCGGTTACGTTGCTGCAATTCGGGCATCAGAATTAGGCCAAAAGGTCACGCTGGTCGAAAAATCTGACACCGTTGGTGGGGTATGCTTAAACGTTGGCTGTGTTCCTTCCAAGGCTTTGATTCAAGCGGGCCACCGGTTAGAAGCAGCAAATAATGGTGACCCTTACGGCATTACGACGAAACCAGCCACGATTGATTTTAAGAAGACCCAAGATTGGAAGCAGCATAAAGTCGTCGATCGGATGACCGGCGGGGTCAACATGCTGTTGAAGAAGCACCACGTTGACGTGGTTAACGGGGAAGCTGTCTTCTTGAGTGACACGCAGTTGCGGGTCATGCCAACCGGTGAGAAGCAATTCATGTCGACGGATACCGGACAAACGTTCGAATACAATAACTTGATTATTGCATCCGGCAGTCATCCGATTGAAATTCCGGGCTTCAAGTTTGAAGGCCGGGTCATCGACTCCACTGGCGGCTTAGGGTTACCAGAAATCCCTAAGGAATTCGTCGTTATCGGTGGTGGCTACGTGGGGACCGAATTAGCGGGGGCTTACGCCAGCTTAGGGTCTCACGTCACTATCATTGAAGGAACGAAGTCCATTCTGCCTAACTTTGAAAAAGACATGGTCGCCGTTGTCTTGAAGAACTTGAAGAAGAAGGGTGTCGACGTCATCACGAACGCGATGGCGAAGAGCTCCTCACAAGATGACAAGAGCGTCTCTGTGACCTATTCAGTCGATGGCAAGGAATCTACGATCAAAGCGGACTACTGCATGGTCACCGTTGGTCGGCGGGCAAACACCGACAACCTGGGCCTGGAGTACACGAAGGTCAAGTTGGATGACCATGGCTTGGTTCAAGTTGATAACCAAGGCCGGACCGATTCCGAACACATCTTCGCGGTCGGTGACATTGTCGCCGGTCCAGCGCTGGCCCACAAGGCGTTCTTCGAAGGCAAGACTGCTGCCGGTGCCATTGCCGGCAAGAAGGTCGCCAACGATTACGTCAGTGTTCCGGCGGTCTGCTTCGCGGATCCCGAATTAGCCACGGTCGGTATGACGGCCGCCGAAGCCAAGGACAAGGGGATTGCCGTGAAGACGGCGAAGTTCCCGTTTGCCGGTAACGCGCGGGCGGTTTCACTGGATCAACCAGAAGGCTTTGTTCGCTTCGTTTACACGGACGATGACAACCAAAACATCGTTGGGTCACAAGTCGTTGGCCCAGAAGCCAGCACCATGGCTGGTGAGTTATCGTTGATCGTTAATGGTGGGATGAATATCGAGGACGTCGCCTTGACGATTCACCCGCACCCAACGCTGAACGAACCGATTCAAGAAGCAGCCGATATTGCTTTGGGTTACCCAACACATCTGTAAATCGACTGTTGCAGTCATAACTTTTAAAAGGGATTCGGGGCTAAAGCCGAATCCCTTTTTGGTGTTGGTCATGCCGCGCTTGGCAGTTGTTTTTCCCCGCCAAAGTGGCGCAACGAGGAACAGATTTAACCTTGCTATCCAGGGGGCTTCCCCTATAATGATGGTATGACTTAATTTCAGAAATCCAAATGGAGGCTTGTCAATGAAACCGACATTACTCATTCAAGGGGAGTTAACGCAGACCAATCAGTTTTTACATCAACTACTGATGGCGGATCTACCAATTGATTGCGTGATTTTACCGGAACACACGGACGATACGCCCCAGTACCAGGCGTTGGTAGTCGCGAGCGCATTGTGCCCGCAGCTGTCGATCCGGGTGGGGACCAATACCGATTATGCGCAGGCAAGTTGGCTGATTTTACTCGATCAAACGGTGACGGAACAGCCACTGGTAACGCGAGTGGCCAATTTGCGGCGGGTAACGAACCGAATTTTGGAGAACGGATTTCAGGGGCAGTTAATCTTTGCAGGGGAACACGATGACTTATTTACTTACTTTGCGTGGAAGTATTCGGGGGCAGCGCCACACCAAATCTTGGGCTTGGGGACTTACCCACTGACCCGCTTGTTGACTTGTCGGTTGGCCGAACGGTTAGGCGTGGGACCACGGGCGATTCAAACTACCGTCATTGGTCGTTCAGCGACTCCCATTGCAGCGTGGAGTCGAACCTATGTTGGGCCAACGCCCATTTTGATGTATCTGGCTAACGCCGATGCTAAATTTGGGGCGGATGACCTGGGAAAAATGGGAAGCTGGTTACAGCGGGAAGCTGCGGCGCCACAGACGACACTACGGTTCATGGTGTTGATTCGCATCTTGCGGTCGGTCTTGATGGGTCATCCCGTGATCGTGCCCGTCGCGCACCCACAACCAGAAACGCCGACTTACGCCACGGCGACCCCGGTGCTGGTCTCGGCTGACGGGTGGAAGCCGCTGCCGAAGTTAGCGTTGTCGGAAGACGAGCAGCAAGACTACGCTGCTTGTGTGGCCGCAATCCAGGATGACATTGGTCAGATTGAAGGCCAACAAACGGAGGAAAATTAATGGCACAAGCAATGAATTACGAGTACCCCCTGCAACCGGACTGGTCAACGGCTGATATCATTAAGGTGACACAGCTGTACCAGGACGTGGAAGCTGCTTACGAACGGGGGAAAGGGGTGGCCGTGGCTGACTTACTAACGGCATACCGGGACTTCCAGACGGTCGTCCCCCAGAAGTTTGAGGAAAAGCAACTTGACCGCGATTTTCAGGCGGTTTCAGGCTATAGTATTTACCGGACGATACAGGCAGCACGCCAAGCCACGACGGCTACCATTAAAATGAAAGGATCACAAAAATGAGTGACTTAAATTGGCAAGACTTGAGTGCCCAAGTGGTGGCACTTTTGCAACAATCCCGACAACGGGTATTGACCCAAATGCAACGGGCGTTGACCATCGACGAAAAGACCAGTCGGAAAGATTTGGTTACCAACGTGGATAAGGGGAACGAGCAATTCTTGATTCAAGGGATTCGGCAATTGGACCCGCAAGCCCAGGTTTTGGGTGAAGAGGGGTTTGGTGACCACGTGACGTCGACGACCGGTCGGCTTTGGATTGTGGATCCCATCGATGGAACGATGAATTTTGTGAAGCAACGGGATAACTTTGCCATGATGATTGGCATCTATCAGGATGGCGTGGGGCAACTCGGGTTTATCTATGACGTCATGAAGGATGTCTTATACCGGGGTGGGCCGCAATTAGGCGGTGTCTGGGCCAACGAGATGCAACTGACTGCCCCGGCTGACTTAGCCTTGAGCGACGGACTGATCGGCATGAGTTCACCGTTAGTGATTCACGATGTGGCTCACATGCAGGCCATCGTCCACGCCAGTGCGGGGATGCGGATTTACGGCAGTGCCGGAATTGAAATGATTAATGTTATGGTGGGCAAGACTTTAGGGTACATTTCGCACCTGAAACCGTGGGACTTTGCCGCGGGGCAAATTCTGCTCAATACGCTGGGGGTTCAGATGTCGACTATTGACGGACAGCCGCTTGATATGCTATCATCTAATCTTGTACTAGTAGCGACAAAACAAGCGCAACGTGATATTCTCCAAATTGAAGAAGATGACGTCTCACTGTGACTTGGTCACAGTTTTTTTATGCGACAGCCGGTACGGTTGGACTTTACCGGTAAATGGCGCTACAATAGGGCGTACTTGCTCTGTAAGTTCGCCAAGAACCATCTAATTCAACAAGTACGAAAGGAAGAAATACACTTGAAAACCAGAGATGATATCCGTAACATTGCCATCATTGCCCACGTTGACCACGGGAAGACGACGTTGGTTAACGAAATGCTGAAACAATCCGACACGTTGGATTCCCACGCTTCGATTGAGGACCGGGCCTTAGACTCCAACGCCATTGAACGGGAACGGGGAATCACGATCCTGTCCAAGAACACGGCGGTACGCTACGGCGACAAGCAAATCAACATCTTGGATACCCCAGGACACGCCGACTTTGGTGGTGAAGTTGAACGGATCATGCGTATGGTTGATGGCGTTTTGTTGGTTGTCGATGCCTACGAAGGAACGATGCCGCAGACCCGGTTCGTTCTGAAGAAGGCTTTGGATCAACACTTGACCCCAATCGTGGTCATCAACAAGGTTGACCGTCCAGGTGCCCGGCCTTCTGAAGTTGTCGATGAAGTTCTGGATCTCTTTATTGAACTGGGTGCTGACGAAGACCAATTGGACTTCCCCGTTGTTTACGCTTCGGCCATGAACGGGACGTCCAGTTACGACCCAGACTTATCGACCCAAGAACACACCATGAAACCAATTTTTGACACTATTATTAAGAATATTCCAGCACCACTGGATAATGCTGATGAACCGTTACAATTCCAAGTTGCGATGTTGGACTACAACGATTTCGTTGGTCGGGTCGGCATTGGCCGGATTTTCCGGGGGAAGATTAAAGTTGGGGACCACGTTACGGTTATGAAGCTGGACGGGTCGCAACAAAACTTCCGGGTTACGAAGCTATTTGGTTACTTTGGCTTGAAGCGCTTGGAAATCAACGAAGCGAAAGCCGGGGACTTGATTGCTGTTTCCGGGATGGAAGACATCAACGTTGGGGAAACCGTTGTGGATCCAGATCACTTGGAACCACTCCCATTATTGCGGATTGACGAACCAACTTTGAAGATGACTTTCCGGACCAACGACTCACCATTTGCGGGCCGCGAAGGGAAATTCGTGACGTCACGTCAAATCGAAGAACGCTTAAAGCGGGAATTGCATACCGACGTGTCCTTACGAGTTGACGACACGGAAGACCCAGGTGCTTGGATCGTTTCCGGCCGTGGGGAATTGCATTTGTCCATCTTGATTGAAACCATGCGGCGTGAAGGTTACGAATTACAAGCTTCCCGTCCAGAAGTTATCTACAAGACGATTGACAACACCCGTTGCGAACCATTTGAATCCGTGCAAATCGATACGCCGGATGAATACACCGGTTCCATCATCGACTCTCTTTCCAAGCGGAAGGGTGAAATGAAGAACATGGAAGCCGTTGGTAACGGTCAAACGCGGTTGACCTTCTTGGCCCCAACGCGTGGGTTGATTGGTTACTCGACCGACTTCTTGTCCATGACCCGGGGTTACGGGATTATGAACCACACGTTCTCCAAGTACATGCCAGTCATCAAGAACTGGAACCCAGGTCGTCGTAACGGGACGCTGGTTTCCATCAATTCTGGTAAAGTGACGACTTACGCTATCATGGCCGTTCAAGACCGGGGAATCATCTTCACTGATCCAGGTACTGAAGTTTACGAAGGGATGATCATCGGCCAAAACAGCCGGGATAACGACATCTCCGTCAACATCACGCGTGGCCGGAACCAAACCAACGTCCGGGCCGCTGGTTCTGAAGATATTGCCAAGGTTAAGACGCCATTGAAGATGTCTTTGGAAGAGTCACTGGAATTCATCAACGAAGATGAATACTGTGAAATCACTCCAGAACATGTTCGTCTGCGGAAGCAAATCTTGAACACTAGCGAACGTGAAAAGGCCGCTAAGAAGATGCGCCACGGAAACAACAAATAAGTAAAACTTAACTAAAATTTTACGGGGAAGACTGCACGGGAAACCGCCGCGGTCTTCCTTTTCTTTAGGCCTGAAACTCAGTGAACGTCTATGCTATAATATAAGCATTCGATTGCCGATTTAACGGCAGGCTTGGGGCGAACGACAGTATGCGAAAATTAAAATATTTGGACTACTGGCTCCTAGTCCCCTATCTCGGACTGAGCGTGTTAGGCATCGTCATGGTCTACTCGGCCAGTGCGGATATTGGGACGCAAAACGGGGGGAGTCCAACCAGTTACTTATTGAAACAAACGCTTTACGTCATCCTGGGATTACTGGTAATCACCTTTATGATGGCGCTCAATTTGCAGAAGCTTCGTGATCGCAATGTGCTGCGGATACTGAGTATCGCCGCTTTTGTGTCATTAGGGGGCTTATTACTGGTGGGTCAAACCATCAACGGGGCTGCTGGGTGGTATCATTTAGGGCCCATCAGCCTACAACCTGCGGAATTTGTGAAATTTTACCTGATTGTTTGGCTGGCCAACGCGATTGCCAACCGTCAAACAGAGATTGAAACGGAGGGCTGGTATTTGTCGATGCGGCGGCCACTGCTGATTTGTATCGCCATCTTAGCGTTAATTTTTGTCCAACCGGATATTGGGGGGATGACCATCAACGCTTGTATCGTCATGGTACTAGCTTTGGCGAGTGGCATTAATTGGAAGTGGGCAACCGGACTCATGACCGGAGGAATCTTACTGGTCGTAGGGGTTATCTTTCCTTTACTGGTCAAACTGTCGGAAAGTGGGTTCGCCAAAGATTCGTATCAGTTACAACGTATCGTGGCCTTTACGAACCCATTTGCCCATTCTCAATCGGTCGGGCAACAACTGGTTAATTCCTACTATGCCTTAAGCAATGGGGGAATCTTTGGCGTTGGCTGGGGTAATAGTATCCAAAAGACCGGGTACTTACCCGAACCCAACACCGACTTTATTATGGCTATCTTAGCCGAAGAATTAGGGCTCATTGTGGCGTTAATCGTCATCGCAGTTCTTTTCTTGATGATTACCCGTACGGTGTTGATCGGGGTCCGCAGTAATTCAACGTATTATGGCTTGATCTGCTACGGTGCAGCAACGTATTTGACCGTCCAAACGCTCTTCAATCTAGGGGGTGTCTTGGGGTTATTGCCGATTACCGGGGTCACTTTCCCATTCATTAGTTACGGGGGGTCCAGTACCTGGACGTTGGCCTTAGTGATGGGCTTGGTGTTGAATATTAGTGCGCGGCAAAAGTATTACCGCGCGACCCATTAGTAGAGAGGGGAACGAGTAACATGGCATTTGAAATTCAGCCACGGCAAAGTTTAATCGTGTATACGTACAGCTTAAAACAGACGCGGCAGTTAAAACGTTACGGCACGGTGATGTACGTGTCTAAAAAGATGCGTTACGTCGTGTTATATGTCGATCAAGACCAGGTTACTGACCTGGTGGACCAACTACAACATTTACGGTTCGTGAAACGGGTCGTGCCGTCTGACCGACCGAAGATTAAAGAAACGTTCAACGGGGTTGAGAAACCAACTGTTGCGACGGAAACAGAGGATGATGACGAATGAGAATTGTTGCCGGTGATTTTGGGGGCCGCCGTTTGAAGGCCGTTCCGGGACGGGCCACGCGTCCCACCACTGATAAAGTCAAAGAGGCCATGTTCAACATTATCGGGCCTTATTTTTCGGGTGGTCAAAGCCTTGATCTCTTTGCAGGCTCCGGTGGGCTGAGTATCGAAGCAGTCTCTCGGGGAATTGACCGGGCCGTTTTGATTGACCGGCAGTACGCCGCGATTCAGACGATTCAAGCGAACGTGGCGGTGACTAAGGTGCCCGAGCGCTTTGAAATCTTGAAGCGCGATGCCAATCGGGCTGTCACGGCACTGGCCAAACGGGGTGAACACTTCGATCTGGTCTTCTTTGACCCTCCTTACGCGCAGCAAAAAATCGTCGCTCAAATGGCTCAACTTAAAGAGCTGGGGTTATTAACGGCGACGGCCCGGGTGGTCTGTGAGACCGACCAAAACGCTCAATTACCGGAGGAGATTCCGGGATTCACTTTTGTGGAACAACGAAATTATGGCATTACAGTTTTGACGATTTACGCTGTGGAAGGGAGTTAGCGATGACGGTTGCAGTATTTCCGGGGAGCTTTGATCCCCTAACTAACGGCCACTTGGATTTGATCATTCGGGCGAGCCACTTGTTTGACCAGTTGGTCGTCGTGGTGGGGCAAAACACCTCCAAAAAAGGGGTCTTTACGCCCAGTGAGCGGGTAGCCTTCATCCAACAAAGCATCCAAACGCTTCCCAACGTGACGGTACAGGTCGAAAGCGGACTGACCGTGGCGTTCATGCATCAGTTGCACGCCACGGTCCTGATTCGCGGGTTGCGGACTAGCACCGATTTTGAATACGAACGGGGCATTGCGGGGATGAACCGCCATTTGGACCCTAAGATTGAAACGGTCTGCTTGATGGCTGATGCAAAGTACCAGTTTGTGTCGTCCAGTCTCTTACGCGAAGTCGCCAAGTTCGGGGGTGACTTGACCACCCTGGTGCCGGCACCGGTCGCCAAGGCCCTGGCGCAGCGGTTGGGAAGTGACACAAAGTGAAACGATTACGACGTGTGACGCGCCAGCAGTGGACCCAGTTCGTGGGGATGCTGGTGGCGGTGGCGGCTATTTTGGCTTTCTTTATGCTTCCGTTGCCCCGCTACATCGAAGGTCCCGGTGAAGCCGATGATTTGAAGGCCTTTGTGACCATGCCACATCATCAGGACAAACAAAAGGGGAAGTTCATGATTACTTCGGTGACCGTGGCGCAAGCGCGTCCGGTAAGCTACCTGTACGCCAAGTTGAAGTCTTACTACTCGATTGAACCCGCTTCTAGTGTGACCGGAGGAGCAAGCAATGCCACTTATGACAAAGTCCAGGACTTTTATATGCAGAGTGCGATTAACGAGTCCATTTACACGGCTTACAAGGCGGCTAAGCGGCCGGTGACCCGCAAGTACCTCGGGATCTATGTTCTGAGTGTAGCGGCTAATTCGCCCTTTAAAGGGCATTTAGCGGTGGGAGATACGGTGACTAAGGTCAACGGCCACCACTTTAATAGCATGACGGGCTATCAACACTACATTCAACGCCAAAAGGTCCACCAGAAACTAACGGTCACTTATCGCCACCAGGGCAAGACGAAAAAAACGACTGCCAAACTCATGAAGCTTTCAACGGGTAAGGCGGGGATTGGGATTACCTTGACCGATAATGTCAAGGTGCAAGCCAAACCCAAGGTGACCGTCGATCCCGGTAATATTGGGGGACCATCAGGTGGCTTGATGTTCAGCCTACAGATCTACCAACAATTGACCGGTGAAAATCTCCGGCATGGCCGTAAAATCGCCGGGACGGGGACCGTTGATAGTCACGGCAATGTTGGTGAGATTGGTGGAATCGATAAAAAGGTCATTGCCGCCAAACGAGCGGGAGCCACGATATTCTTTGCCCCGTACGTAAAGCCCACTAAGACGGTTTTGAAGTATGAGGAAAACCACCAAACGAATTATCAACTTGCTAAGAAAACGGCAAAAAAGAATGCACCAAATATGAAGGTCGTCCCGGTCCGTTCCTTTAAGGACGCACTCCATTACTTACAGACTCACCCTAAGTCTTAGGCCAAAGGTGAGTTAGCCAACCTGGCTTTTCGGGATGTCCCGGAACGGCTAGGTTGGTTTTTTTAGCTGACGGCAAAAATTTAGGAACGCCTTTCGGAGTTAGAACTATAACCAGGAGGTGCAAAGGGATGCAAGTGATTTGGGAATGGCTAGCACAACTGCCGCGGCGTGTTCAGCTCATAGTGGGGAGCATGGGCGTCGTGGTGCTGATCGGACTAGGCTGGATGCTGTTGCGACCGGAAGCGACTTCGGTGGCTACGGGAACACCACCGCCGGCCACCACGAATTCGGCGTTAGTGACATCGCGGCAGACGCTGAGTTCCGGAGCTACGGGCATTTCGAAGGCCAGTACGGTGAGCCACGACACCCGGGTGTTTGTCGATGTCCAGGGAGCAGTCAAACGACCGGGATTGTACCAATTTTCCCAGGGAATGCGGGTAGCCGATGCACTCAAGACTGCCGGGGGATTAGTGGCGCGAGCGGACCGGAAACGAATTAACTTAGCCACGCGGTTGGTGGACCAGCAACAGTTGTATATCCCGTTGAAGGGTGAGAAAACGCCCGCCACTAATGCCAGCCCAACTGATGGTGGTGCAGCTACCGGAACCAGTGCTGGCGCCGCCAGTTCGAGTACGCCCGTCGTCAATTTAAACACTGCCACGGTTGCCGATTTACAACAGTTGACCGGTGTTGGTGCCAAAAAAGCCCAAAAAATTGTGGATTATCGTAATGAGCATGGTGACTTTAAATCGGTCAGTGATTTGACCCAGGTGGCGGGCTTTGGGGAGAAAACGGTGGCGCATTTGCAGGACCAATTGACGACTTAACGCGTGGTATACTAGACCAATAATATGTAGAAATGGGGCAACGAATGTGAAACAAGAACGAATTCCGTGGGATCAGTACTTTATGTTACAGGCATTGGTGATTGCCACCCGCAGTACCTGTCAACGCCTCTCTGTCGGGGCCGTTTTAGTCCGGGACCGGCGGATGATTGCCGGGGGCTACAACGGGTCAGTCTCGGGTGACGACCACTGTTTAGACCAGGGCTGTTACTTAGTGGACGGTCACTGTGTTCGGACGATTCACGCCGAGATGAACGCGGTCTTGCAGTGTGCTAAGTTCGGGGAAGCCACGGACGGCGCGGAGGTCTACGTGACCGATTTCCCGTGTCTACAGTGCACCAAGATGTTGTTACAGGCGGGCATCAAGAAGATCACTTACCTACGTAACTACCATAATGACCCGTATGCACAAAAGTTATTGAAATTGAAACACGTGGCCGTGCAACAAGTCACGGTAGATCCACAGGTCTTGAGTCAACTCCTAGCTAAGCAACCAGAACAATGACCGCGGCCCACTGGTTTCTCGCCAGTCTCCCCGTAGTCGCGTTGAGTGTGATGTTCGGGGGCCATTTATGGGGCGGCGCGGCGTTATTAATTCTGATTCTGAGTCGTATCTGGGCGTTAAGGTCGGTCGTTACTTGGTGGATGGTGGTAGTCTTATACCTAGTGTTTGGGACTTGGTTTAGCTGGCAAGCGACTCAGCTATCTCGGCGACGGTATCCGGTGGCGCAGCCACAAACCGTGACCACAACTCTGCGCGTGCAGCCAGATAGTCCGGTCGTTTATGGCAGTGGTTACACGGTGATTGGTCAGAAACCTAGTGGTGAACGGGTCTTGGTCCACGGTACGCTACGTTCGGCGGCCGAACTGCGGCGCTTGACTCATTTGACGCGGCCAACTTTATGGCGTATCAGTGGCCAACAAGCGGGGCTGCTAGCCGCCCCTAATTTTAACCAGTTCGATGCGGCCGCTTATTGGGGTCACCGCGGCATCGCCAACACGTTGAAAGCGGGGGCTATGACCATTCAACCGACGACCGGTCACGGCTTGACTTGGTGGCAGGATAGTTGGCATGGCCTGCGTAGTCGTTTGATTCAATACTGTGAGCGGCTACCAGGTGCCTTACGGATCTATGCGCTAGGCCTATTTCCTGGTAAACGAGCTAGTGATAGTCCCCAAGAACTAGCGGGGATGCAACAGCTGGGCTTGATTCATCTCTTTGCTATCTCGGGATTGCACGTGGCGTTAGTCTTAGCCGTTGCCGAGTGGGGTCTGATCCACGCGCGGCTACCCCGAGAATGGTGGGAATGGGTGTTATTGTTAGGCTTACCGGGATACGCCATCTTAGCCGGTGGCGGCAGTGGGGTCTTACGGGCCTGCTGGATGCGCGGTTTCCAGTTAGCTGGCCGGCGATGCCACCAGTCCGTTTCACCACTCACGGCCTGGACTTGGGCGTTACTAGTGGGGTTATGGGTCAATCCAGGTCTTCTCTTCGAACTAGGTGGCCAGTTGAGCTATGGGTTATCGTTAGCGCTGATTCTACTGGCAGCGGAACCCTTGCATTGGCGCGAAATTGGCCTGACGCTGTTGGGGTTACCCAGTCTTTTGACGGGGCTTTTTCAGTGGCATAGTTTGACGTTGCTGGCTAATTGGGTGGTCGTTCCACTGTTCCCCACCGTTTTATTACCGTTGACCGTCATTGGCACAATTAGTGCGCGGTGGTGGCCAGAGGTGGCGACGACCTGTGCGACGGGCTTGGCGACTCTTGATGCGAGCCTACGCCGATTAGCTAGTCTTCCGGGGAACGTGGCCTTTGGCAAGCCCTTTTGGTTGGTGGCTTGGGGGTGGTACCTCGGTACTTGGTGGGTGTTGAGTCGGCCACCCGCGACCCGCCGCCGCTGGCTGATGGGATTGCTGACCAGTTACTTGTTGGCGTTTGGTTGGATTCACTGGCCCCTCCACGGTGAAGTTGCCTACTTTGATGTCGGGCAGGGGGATAGCTTGTTGATCCGGGAGCCCTTTAACCGACGTGTTATGCTGATTGACGTAGGTGGTCGCCTGGCCTTTCCCCAGCCGGCTTGGGCGCCGAAAACGCCCGTGACGTATGGGGCTGAAAAAAACAGTGTTGCTTATCTCAAAAGTCGGGGAATTACCCGTATCAACGACTTGTATCTGACCCACCATGATGCCGATCATATTGGGGACTTACCCGCTATCCTAAAAAATTTTCAGGTCGATCAGGTCTGGGCCTCGGTGGGGATGGTGCAAGAAGCAGCCTGGCAACGGACTGTAGCGCACTATCCCGGATTGAAAGTGACCGCAGTTCAAGTGGGGACTCCCGGTCCACTGGTCGTCCATCATCCGTTTACGGTGATGCCGGCCGATAATCCAGGGTCGTTGGCGCTGCAAGGGACCTTCGGTGGGTTGAATTTCTTGTTTATGGGAGATTTGGACCAAGTGGGGGAACGGAAAATCATGGCGGCTCATCCTGAATTGCGAGCCGATGTGTTAAAATTAGGCCATCACGGGAGTAATACGGCAACTAGTCCCGAATTTGTGGCCCAACTCCGGCCACGGTTGGCCGTCATTTCGGCGGGGCGCCATAACCGTTACGGGCACCCTAGCCCCGAAACCATCGCGACGTTGCAACAAGCACAGGTGCCCTGGGTCAATACCCAACAACAGGGGATGATCCGGTACGTTTATCGTGGCCACCATGGCACGTGGCAAACGAAATTGAACTTAGAAGGGGATTTTCGATCGTGACGATTACGGATTTATTGAAACAACTGGCCGCGGGACAAGCGTCGGCACCGGTCTATCTGATTTTAGGCCAAATGGATTACTTTCAACGGCGGTTAAAATCGGCGTTCAAGCAACTGGTCCCTGCTGAAGAGCGGACCATGAACTACGCCAGTTATGACCTGGAGACCGTGCCGCTGGCGGTGGGACTCGATGATGCCATGGCTGCCCCGTTTTTCGGGGAACGGCGGGTCGTTTGTTTGGATGATCCCGTGTTCCTCACGGGGGAAACCAAGAAAAGCAAAGTTGATCACGACCTGGCCAGTTTACAGCGCTACTTGGACCGCCCTATGGACAGTACAGTGTTAGTGTTCTTCGCCCCGTACCCCAAGTTGGACGGGCGTAAAAAAATCGTGAAGCAGTTAAAAAAGGTGGCCACGACCATCGAGTTAGGCAATTTTGCGGAGCGGCAGGTACGCCAATACTTTCAAGCGCAATTGAAGCGAGACGGTTACACCATTGAACCGGCCGCGTTGAATGAGCTGATTCAACGGACCGATGCCGATTTAACCTTGATGATGGCGGAACAAACCAAACTGGAGTTGTTTACCCACCCGCAAACCGAGATTCAATTGGCGGCAATCCAGGGGTTGGTGCGGCAAACCTTGACGCAAAACGTGTTTGATCTGGTCAACCGCGTTTTGGCTAAGAACACGGTGGGGGCAGTTGCTCTTTACCGGGAGCTGCTGCAAGCAAAGGAAGAACCGTTACGGATCAATGCTATCTTGCAGGGCCAATTTCGCTTACTGATTCAGACTAAGGTCTTGGCCCAACAAGGGTATAGTCAGGGGCAATTAGCGAGCACCCTCAAGGTCCACCCATACCGGGTCAAGTTGGCGTTACAGACGCACCGTCGTTTCAAACTGGCCGATTTGAACCGGGCGTATTTGGGACTCTTTAAGGTCGAGCGCCAGATGAAGTCGACGGCTCTGGATCCAGAGCTGCTCTTCTCACTGTTCATGACCCAATTTGCTGGTAGTCGAGCAACCGTTTAAACCTAGATAAGCTAAAAAGGCCGAGACAGGATTGTCTCGACCTTTTTTAAACATCATCGAAAGATGTTTTAGATTTACTTAGCTAAACGAGCAGCCATCCGTGACTTGTCACGGGAAGCCTTGTTCCGCTTGATCAAGCCCTTGGAAGCAGCTTTGTCAACGGCAGCACTTGCTTGGCGGAATAAGTCTTCCACGTTGTCAGCACCGGCAGTCTTAGCTTGTTCGAACCGCTTAACAGCCGTCCGCATCGTGCTTAATTGTGCGGAGTTGCGTTGGTTAGCCTTAACGTTAGTCTTGGCACGTTCGATAGCAGATTTGATAATTGGCATGAAAATTTCACCTCCGAATGAGAAATCCGAGGACCGGAAATCTTAATTTCAACGTATGTCATTATACAGAACCCTGGGGGTGAATGCAATAGCTACGCCGGATTATTGTAAAGCAATTTTACTTGATAGGTAAGTGATGGTAAAGTCCTTGCGTTTTGGGGGAGATTCCAGTATGATTAGAGACTGTGTGAAGAGCACAAACCCTTAACTTAGTTTGTCGGCGGCCACCGACGACTTACTCAGTTTGGGGCACTTATTTGAAAGGGTGGTAATTTACCATGGCTATTAGTCAAACGCAAAAGAACGATATCATCAAGCAATACGCTCGTCACGAAGGTGACACGGGTTCAACGGAAGTTCAAGTTGCCGTTTTAACCGCTGACATCAACGAAATCAACAAGCATATGCAAGCGCACCGGAAGGACTTCCATTCCCAACGCGGCTTGATGAAGAAGATCGGTCACCGTCGTAACTTGTTAGCTTACTTACGGAAGACTGACGTTCAACGTTACCGTGAATTAATCAAGAGCTTAGGTCTGCGTCGTTAATCGACCCATACCGCAAAGGTCCGTTCTCCAATTGGGGGATGGACCTTTTGTTTTGCCGCGGGCTTGCCAACTTGGTTCTGTAATTGGTTAAAGTATGGTAGAATGAGATAAGTTTAGCTACGGACGAAATTCGGTATCCATACCGACTAACAATCTCATTAGTTAGAGATTGACCTAAATTACAGAAAAAGACACTTGAGGTGAACTTATGAGCACAAAGATTAAGATCGTCCCGTTTGGCGGAGTTCGCGAGAACGGGAAGAACATGTACGCCGTGGATGTTAACGGCGGAATTTATATTTTGGACTGCGGATTGAAGTACCCGGAAAATGAACTGCTCGGAATTGACGTGGTGATTCCAGATTGGAGTTACTTACGAGAAAATAAGGACCGCATCGTGGCGGTCTTCTTGACGCACGGTCACGCCGACGCAATTGGGGCACTGCCTTACTTTTTAAGTGAGTTCAACGTCCCCGTGTTCGGGTCCGAGATGACCATTGCGTTGGCCAAGATTGACGTGGCGGCCCAACCAAAGATTAAAGACTACGATGATTTTCACGTGGTCGACGAAAAGACAGAAATCGATTTTGGTGACGTGGTCGTGTCCTTCTTTGCCACGACTCACTCGATTCCGGAGTCCTTAGGGGTCGATTTGAAGACCGACGAAGGCCAAATCGTCTACACTGGGGATTTCAAGTTCGACCAAACGGCCAAGCCAGGTTACCAGACCGATTATGCCCGCTTAGGGGCCATTGGGCAAAATGGCGTCTTAGCGCTGTTGAGTGACTCGGCTAACGCGGAGAACCCGAAGATGAACACCTCCGAACAAGAGCTGGCCGAATCGATCGAAGAGACCTTCCATTATCGGGACGGCCGTATCGTGGTCGCCTGTGTGGCGTCAAACATTCTGCGGATTCAGCAGATTTTAGATGCGGCCAAGCAGACCGGCCGGAAAGTGTACTTGACGGGCCAAGACCTGGAAAAAATCGTCCATACGGCCATGAAATTAGGCAAGCTATCCTTTGATGATGACCTGCTAGTCACGACGGACCAGTTAGCCGATTTACGACCCGACGAAATCGTCATTCTCCAGACGGGGAAGACGGGCGAGCCCATCAAAGCTATTCAGCGGATGGCCAACAAGCAAGACAAGCAACTGACGATTCAGCCTGGTGATTTGGTCTACATCGTGACTACCCCTTCACATGCCATGGACACCACGGTGGCCCAGACGCGCGACATGGTTTACCGCGCCGGTGGTGAAGTCAAGGCGATCTCCGATGAATTGAACTCGTCGGGTCATGCTTATAAACGTGACCTACAACTGATGTTGAACTTGATGAAGCCCAAGTACTTAGTCCCTATCCAGGGTGAGTACCGGTTACTGAATGCCCATGCCCAAGCGGCACTGGAGTTGGGGATGGCGGCGGACCACATCTTTATCCTGGCGAAAGGCGATGTCATGACCTATCAAAAGGGTGAGTTCACCCTAGGAGATAGTATCGACGTGAGTGATACCATGATTGATGGGATTGGCGTCGGGGACATCGGGAACATCGTCTTGCGGGACCGGAAAGTGTTGGCCGACGATGGAATCTTCATCGCCGTGGTCACTATCGATCGTAAGAAGAAACAAATTGTCGCAGCACCGAAAATTACGTCACGCGGGTTTGTTTACGTGAAAGCTAACAAGGACCTGATGCAGGAAAGTTCCGATATCATCTGCAAGGCGGTTCAAAACAACTTGGACAACAAGGAGTTTGATTGGGGCCACTTGAAGCAAGATGTCCGGGAACACTTGAGTCACTACCTGTTCGAGCAGACTCATCGGCGGCCAGTCATCTTACCAGTCATCATGGAAGTCAACCAGCACCATCGCCGGACTGGCAAGAAGAAAGCGGCCAAAGGAGCGGCGGCTAAGGAAGCCCCTAAGGGCCATCAAACCAAGGGGAAGAAGGCCGACACTAAGGCCACGCAGAAGCCCGCTAAGGCTAAGACTAAAGCGCATCGGCATCGACGACACGCGGCAGCTACCAAACCAGACACTAAGGCTTAAGCCATTAAGCGAAGTTTAGACTAAACTGATTTTGTTCCTATATAATATAACGGTGCGGGCCGCTCACGGGAACGCACCCCGTTAAGTGGACCAGCCTTTCTGTATGGGAGGCGGGTCCCTTTTCGTGACAATTGAGAAAAGCGGGGGTGCTTTTATGGATTCGTTACAATTTCAACGGGCCTTACTGGCCTTTCATAACCAGCAATGGTCACAGGCCAGTGCCGCGTTTACGACGCTCTATCAGGCTCACCAGACGGCCGAACTGAATCGGTATTTGGCCCTGAGTCTCTATCGGGATGAACAATTCTTGGCGGCTGAGCAGATTGCGGCCGAAAACGACGCTGCTTATTTGGTGGACCAAAGCTGGTTCGATCATCGATTGATGATTGCTCTAAAAAATCAGCAATTCATTTTTGCCCGGCAATGGTGTGCTTTACCGCAAGCGCAGGCTTGGCGCGCGCAGGGCTTGGCCCAAGTGCAAGTGGCCGAACAAACCTCACGGCAGACGCTCGCCGCGACGCAACGGGTGATTGCCAAGCAGTTCTATCACCTGGGAGATACGACGTTGAATGAACAGCGCCACCGCATCGCGCGGGCCCACCAACTCCCTTTGGCAGAGTTTTTACGCGGGGTGCGCTATCTGTTGATCGATCCGTTCCTCCATCCCTTGTTACGGTCGACGTTGTTGGAGGACCTTTATCTGTTACAGATCGATGAGACCGTGAAATTACAATGGCTCGACGATCAGCAATACGACGTGCAAACGGCGCAACTCCGGGGAGTGACGGACAATTCGGCCGCACAAGCTGCCATTCGGTACTTAACCGCGGAATTTGCGCAGACTAACCCGAGTTTAGTGGCGAATGTTCGGCAAACGCTCAATTTGCAATTGATGTTAGTTTACCCGTTTGCGGAACGAGTTTTCACGGCACCGGAAGCCTGGGTCGATTATTTAGTGGGGCGGCCGGCCCAAACTCCCTTGTCAACGACAGCGGAAAATCAACTGTTAACCTGGCAAAAACGCCTAGGGGAGCACCTGCAGACCCTTTTTCTGGCAATAAATCACGAAAAGCCCGAAAATTAGTGATTTTTTAGTTTACAAATAATTGGTGAGCAGATATACTAGTCAAGGATTCTTTTTTAGAGGGTTCCAGCTTTCCCTTTCAAAGAAGAAGTAGTATAATTTTACGCAAAGAGTTATTAATTTTCGTCTGAAGGTTAAGGATTCTTGCGATAAAATACAGGAGGGTTTCATTAATGGCTGAAAAAGAACATTATGAAAGAACTAAACCCCATGTAAATATTGGTACTATTGGCCATATTGACCATGGGAAGACGACGTTAACTGCTGCAATCACTAAGGTATTAGCTGACCGCGGTTTAGCTAAGGCCGAAGATTACGCAGATATCGATGCTGCTCCAGAAGAACGTGAACGTGGTATCACGATCAACACCGCCCACGTTGAATACGAAACGGAAAAGCGTCACTACGCCCACATTGACGCCCCAGGACATGCTGACTACATCAAGAACATGATCACTGGTGCCGCTCAAATGGATGGTGCCATCTTGGTTGTTGCCGCAACCGATGGCCCAATGCCACAAACGCGTGAACACATTTTGCTGGCTCGCCAGGTTGGTGTTAACTACATCGTGGTCTTCTTAAACAAGACCGACTTAGTTGACGACGACGAATTGGTTGACTTAGTTGAAATGGAAGTTCGTGAGTTGTTGTCCGAATACGATTACCCTGGTGATGATATTCCAGTTGTTCGTGGTTCCGCTTTGAAGGCTCTTGAAGGCGACCCAGAACAAGAAAAGGTTATCTTACACTTAATGGACATCGTTGACGACTACATCCCAACGCCAGAACGTGACAACGACAAGCCATTCTTAATGCCTGTTGAAGACGTCTTCACGATCACTGGTCGTGGGACGGTTGCTTCCGGTCGTATCGACCGTGGGACTGTTAAGATTGGTGACGAAGTTGAAATCGTTGGGTTACATGACGATATCTTAAAGACGACCGTTACTGGTCTGGAAATGTTCCGGAAGACGTTGGATCTTGGTGAAGCCGGAGACAACGTTGGTGCCTTGTTACGGGGTATCAACCGTGAACAAGTCGTTCGTGGTCAAGTTCTGGCTAAGCCAGGTTCGATCCAAACGCACGAAAAGTTCAAGGGTGAAGTTTATATCTTGAGCAAAGAAGAAGGTGGCCGTCATACGCCATTCTTCTCCAACTACCGTCCTCAATTCTACTTCCACACCACTGATATCACTGGTGTGATCGAATTGCCTGATGGCGTTGAAATGGTTATGCCTGGTGATAACGTGACGTTCACTGTTGAACTGATTCAACCAGCTGCCATTGAAAAGGGTACGAAGTTCACTGTTCGTGAAGGTGGCCACACCGTTGGTGCCGGTACCGTTACGGAAATTGACGACTAATTAAGCTTGCTTGATTAGCTGTACCTTAAAAAGGGTGCGAAGCTTAGCTTCGCACCCTTTTTGCATCAACGGCTATCTGTTGGCCGAACATAACCGTTTTCATTGCGACCAGCAAAGGGCTTGTGGCGGTCACCAGAAAGTGGTAACATTTTAGGGCCGGCGATGCTGATTCTGGTGGGTCTTAAAGCGAGAGAATCCGCGCCATTCACGGCTTCTCAGCAAAAATCATTTTACAATTAGCACCGGTTAAGGTACACTAGTACAGTATGCAATTGCTAGAATTGTAAATAGTAATATCTTTCATTTCGGAGGGAATACAATGGCTGCAAAGTGGGAAAAAAAGGAAGCAAATCAAGGCGAATTAACCTTTGAAATTGCACCTGATAAGATCAAAGAAGGCTTAGACAAAGCTTTCCAACGCACCAAGAAGAACCTGACTGTGCCTGGTTTCCGTAAGGGCCGTGTGCCACGTCAAATCTTCAACCAAATGTATGGTGAGGAAGCATTGTACCAAGATGCTTTAAACATCGTTTTACCTGATGCTTACGAAGCTGCCATCAAGGAAACGGCTATCGAACCCGTTGACCAACCCCAAGTGGACGTTGAATCCATGGACAAGGGTAAGGCGTGGGTTTTAAAGGCCGTTGTGACGGTTAAACCAGAAGTTAAATTAGGTGACTACAAGGGCTTGAGTGTGACGAAGCAAAACACCCGGGTTTACCAAAAGGACATCGACGCTGAATTAGAAAAGCAACGTCAACAACAAGCTGAATTAGTCTTGAAAGAAGACCAAGCCGCCGCTGATGGTGACACGGTCGTGATCGACTTTGACGGTTACGTTGATGGCAAGCAATTCGACGGCGGTAAAGCGGACAACTACTCCCTGGAATTAGGTTCAAACTCCTTCATCCCAGGCTTCGAAGAACAATTAGTTGGCCACAAGGCCGGTGAGAACGTTGACGTTAAGGTCACGTTCCCAAAGGACTACCAAGCTAAGGACTTACAGGATAAGGAAGCAACCTTCAAGGTTACGATCCACGAAGTTAAGGAAAAGCAACTGCCTGACTTAGACGACGAATTCGCTAAGGACGTTGACGAAGACGTTGACAGCCTCGAAGAATTGAAGGCTAAGACCAAGGATCACCTGAAGGAACAAAAGACCAGCGCTGCGCATGACGCCATCGAAGATGAAGCCATCAGCGAAGCCGTTGACAACGCCGAAATTGGTGATATTCCAGAAGCCATGGTCAAGGACGACATCGACCGGCAAACGGAACAATACCTGGCTAACATGCAACAACAAGGTATTCAGCCAAAGATGTACTTCCAGCTGACCGGGACCACGGAAGACGACTTGCGGAAGCAATTCGCTGACGGTGCCGAAAAGCGGGTCAAGACGAACTTGGTCTTAGAAGCCGTTGTTGAAGCTGAAAAGATCGAACCAACTGACGACCAAATCAAGGCCGAAGTTAAGGATCTGGCTGGCCAATACGGCATGGAAGAAAGCGCCGTTCGCAGTGCGTTATCTGACGATATGCTGAAGCATGACATCGCCATCAAGAGCGCCGTGGATATGATTGCTGATTCCGCAAAGCAAGACAAGAAGAAGGATGCTGACAAGGACTAGTCATTAGTCTAATTAG
This sequence comes from Levilactobacillus suantsaii, assembly GCF_004115745.1. Taxonomy (GTDB): domain Bacteria; phylum Bacillota; class Bacilli; order Lactobacillales; family Lactobacillaceae; genus Levilactobacillus; species Levilactobacillus suantsaii. Next base: position 137,109 of record NZ_QXIL01000005.1, read on the forward strand.
CAAACTTGACCGGGACGACGCATTATAGTTGTCCCGGTTTTTGGTTTAGCGCGCGTAAAGATGAATTAATTCTCTAACGCGTCTATCTGTGGTATAGTACATCAATGACGGGATAGTCTGATAATAAGTCAGACTGACTAACCGCAAGATGGGCTCGTTAGCCCGGAAAGAAAGGGTGAGTTTATTGTTTGAAAACACCGAAACGAACGGCCCAGTGACCTGCTCTTTTTGTGGAAAAACCCAAGATCAAGTACAAAAAATCGTCGCTGGTCCGGGCGTCTACATTTGTAATGAATGTATCGACCTGTGCAAGGAAATCATCGACGAGGAATTTAGCCAAGACAATGCGCAAACCACGTTGGACGTGCCAACGCCAGCCGACATTGTCAAGAACCTCGATCAATACGTGATTGGTCAGGATGAAGCCAAGCGAACGTTATCGGTCGCCGTTTATAATCATTATAAGCGGGTCAACGAAATGGCCAAGAACGATGACGGTCCAGAGCTGCAAAAGAGTAACATTGCCGTGATTGGGCCAACTGGTTCCGGGAAGACGTATTTGGCGCAAAGTTTAGCCAAAATGTTGAACGTGCCATTTGCCATCGCCGACGCCACGACTTTGACGGAAGCCGGTTATGTCGGTGAAGATGTTGAAAATATCCTCTTGAAGCTCCTCCAAAACGCCGATTACGACGTGGATCGGGCCGAAAAAGGCATCATCTACATCGATGAAATCGATAAGATCGCGAAGAAGGCGGAAAACGTCTCGATTACGCGGGATGTCTCTGGTGAAGGGGTCCAACAAGCCTTACTGAAGATTTTGGAAGGGACGATTGCCAACGTGCCGCCACAGGGTGGCCGGAAGCATCCCCAACAAGAATTTATTCAGATTGATACCACCAACATCTTGTTCATCGTGGGTGGGGCGTTCGATGGTATCGACGATATCGTCAAGCGCCGCTTAGGCGACCAAACGATTGGTTTTGGGGCCGACACCAAGGAACAAAAGGTCCTGAATTCCGGCGATAGCTTGATGCAACACGTGATTCCGGAAGACCTGTTACAGTTTGGGTTGATTCCTGAATTCATTGGCCGGTTACCAATCTTAACGGCTCTCGAAAAACTCGATGAAAACGACCTGGTCCGGATTTTGACCGAACCGAAGAACGCATTAGTCAAGCAATACGAGAAGTTGCTCGCGATTGATGACGTCCAGTTGGAGTTCCAACCAGCGGCCTTAAAGGAAATGGCGAAGTTAGCCATTGCCCGTAACACTGGGGCCCGGGGGTTACGGTCAATCATTGAAGATGTGATGCGCGACACCATGTTCGACTTACCGAGTCGTCGAGACGTGGGTAAGGTCATCATTACACCGGAGACGGTGACGAAACATGCGGAACCCGAGTTGGTTTTGCGAGACCAAAAGGCCTCATAATTTAAGATGATGAGAAATTAAGACTAGGGTTGCGACCCTGGCCTTTTTTTAACCGACGAATTGTCAAATCAAGTGTAACTTTTTACCGAAGAAAACTTCAGATGGTGTCTTCCAGCCTAAGACCTTACGGGGGCGATTATTTAAATTCCTGACAAACTTCGCGATATCTTG
>NZ_QXIL01000060.1 GCF_004115745.1 Levilactobacillus suantsaii
TCCACTTCGAAAATTTACTCCAGTTGAAATGAATTTATTTTTTTCGATTATTTCTCGTATGCGTGATAAGAGTAATCAGACCATTCGTTTTACTTTTGATCAATTAAAAGAGTTAAGTGCTTATAAACCTACTGCAAATAACCGTTTTGAAGATGACATTCAGAGAACTTATGAAAAAATGATGGGATTACATTTTGGTAGACGAAGTAAAAGTGGATTAACTCGAGAGTTTTTTGTTTTGTTTACAGAATTTAAAATTGATGGAGATGCAGAAGAACCTTATGTAGACGTAAAAGTTTATGAACGTGCTTTACCCCTTTTAAACAAGCTTGAAAGTTGGGTTCGTTATGCGTTGGCAGAGTTTAGAGATTTAAAAAGTAGTTACGCAAAAACAATGTTTCGGTTACTAAAACAGTTCAGAACCACTGGATATGCTTATTTTTCTAAAGAAGACTTTTTTGAATTACTAGATATGCCCAAAAGTTACTGGAATAGTCCCTCTAACGTCGATAAATTTGTTATAAAACCCATTAAAGAAGAATTAACTCCTTTGTTTAGAGGATTAACGGTTAGAAAAAAATATGGTAAAGGGCGTGGGAAACCAGTTATTGGCTATTCGTTTACCTGGAAACCCGAAAAGAAAGATGCCAATGATTTCTCACAAGGCCAATTACAAGATGAGCGTCAAAAGCTTTTTAATATTCAGCATAATGGTGAATTAACAGAGCAGGAAAAATGGCGCGCCATTGACAAGGTTAAGGGGTTAACTTTAGGCTCTACTGAGAAACAAGCATTGGCTGATAAACAGGCCGAGCACGATAAAAAAATAAGAGATCAAGCAAGACAAGAAGCACTTGCTGAACTCCGAAAGGGGTTTGGAAATCATGCCTAAAACTATTAGAGAACTTGCTAATGAATTGAAGGTCTCCAAGCAGACTATTCAATATCGCTACCAAAGACTACCAACAAAGAACCGACAAAAAGATCGTCAAGGTACAAACATGATTAGCCTTACAGCTGAAAGGATTATTAGAGATAAGGTAGCAAAGCCTTTGGTAGCAAATAACCAACAA
>NZ_QXIL01000061.1 GCF_004115745.1 Levilactobacillus suantsaii
CCTCATAATTTAAATCTTCACAGAGATCATTGACCAGACCAATGAGTTCTACACCGTCTTCAAACTCATAATTGTACGGGCGAAGTCGCTCCATTGTTCTTGCTAATGCTTCGACGACACCCTTAGTCTGTGGACGAAATACTCGACAAGCAATTGGATTATAGCCAGCATCGTGGCTAAATTGGCGAAAACGCTCGTTAAATATCGCTTTGCCAAAGCTTGATTTGGTATGATCAACAACTTGCTTCATGTTGTCAAACCAAATTTCGGAAGGAACACCACCAGTTGCCTCAAACGCGTCATTTAAGCATTGAAACAACGTATCTTGACTGCGTTCAAAGACCAAAGTGACATATTTCAATTTAGAAAAGGGTAAGACGTAAAGAAAAATGTTGAAACGGTGCGGCTGCCCATTCCTGTCGTATAAAGTCATTTCTTCTTTCCAATCGACTTGGGCCGATAGGCCCGGCGTATGTTCAACACGAATAGTTGCTTTATGAGTTCGTTCCTTACGAATACTGGCACAGTATTCTCGAACGATAGTGTACTTTCCCTGAAAGCCCCGTTTCTGAATGAATTTGTAAATGGCCTTGGCAGAACAATGTAGCTCTAGTTTTTCCTCGATAATGCTTCTATAGCCATCCAGTAAGCTAGGCCGTTTATGTTTGATCAAGGGCAGGGTCATACTCCCTTGGGCCTCCTCATATGCTCTCTTAGCTGTACGATAATCTACCCCAAACTGTCTTCCAAGAGCCGTAAAATTAGGCTTGATATCATTATTCACGTACTGTTTCACTCCTTCGCGGACATCATGTCTCACATTGAAAACCTCCTAAAGTCAATGTGATTCATAATATCAAAAAATGTAGGAAAACCGACATTTTTACGCCGTCATTTTCCTACATTTTATAACCGCCATGCACA
>NZ_QXIL01000062.1 GCF_004115745.1 Levilactobacillus suantsaii
TCCTGGTGATAAGCAAGTCTATCGTCTGTACGAACCAGGAACTCAGCGGGCCTTTGCTGATTTGATTGCACTAGCTACCGAGACGATCGTTGATGCGACCAGCCTAACCGTCGTCAACAGTGACCCACTCAGTGTCGACCGTCAACAGCGACTCACCCATTTTGAAGCCCGGCCCTTACTCGCGCCGGTAGATTTGTCCAACACCACGTCAATTCCGGTTACAACCATTCAGGCAACGACCCAGGCTAAACTTGCCGAGCTCCCACGAACAACCCAGCGGCTCGTCAACCCAGATCTTTACCCGGTCTACATGACGACCACACTCAGCCAGTTACAAACTAGTTTGTTGAATAAAATGACGATACTAGCCGATTAACAAACGAACACGCGTAGCAACGACCAAAGCCACTTCTGTACTTAGCGTTCAAATGAACGCTAAGTACAGAAGTGGCTTTAGTTTATATCAAGTAACAGTTAGCTCACTGACCAGTAATTTGATCATGTTCACCCGGGGTCAATATTTTGGTCATCACCGTAATCAAATACGCTTGTTCGCGCTCAATTTCAGTTCCCGGCAATTCCAGTATTAACCGCGCTAGGTAACCGAATAGCTGCGATAACAAACTTTGCAGTATCAAATCATTCGGCCAATCCACAATCAA
>NZ_QXIL01000063.1 GCF_004115745.1 Levilactobacillus suantsaii
GGTAAGAAAATCTCGGGGATTAAGCGCCATCTGGCAGTTGATATCAATGGCTTTCCGCAGGCCATTCACATGACGCGAGCGAACGTCTCTGATCGAGACGGGGCCAGTGCAATGATCGCTTTACATGCCATGCATTTACGCCAGGTTCAAAATGTCTTAGTTGATGGTGGTTATTCAGGCGTTAATTTTCAGCTCGATGTAGCCAGTAATTTAAACGCAACCGTGCAGGTTGCGAAGCGCAATGAGTTGCATCGATTCGAAGTCATGCCCCAACGTTGGGTAGTCGAACGATCTTTTAGTTGGCTAGAGAATTGTCGGCGACTTTGGAAAAATTGTGAGCGTCAATTAACCACTAGTCTGCAAATGGTCGTTTTAGCGTTTTTAGCACTATTACTTAAGAGATTTTAGACAGCTTCTTATATATGCATTTGCGATTATTTTTTTATTTGTCAGCATTAAGTTGGGTATTATCACTTTTAAAGTTATGGTAGATTGTAAAATTAATCCGACGCTGTTCGGACAAAAAAGATCAGCTTCCCTTAAAATGGTGTTTACCACAAACCCATCTTTTAGGAGCTGATCTTTTGTCTAGTATAACCTATTCTGAACGAATTAAAATCGAAACCTTTTGTGAACTAGGGCTGTCCAATATCCAAATG
>NZ_QXIL01000064.1 GCF_004115745.1 Levilactobacillus suantsaii
ACATCATGTCTCACATTGAAAACCTCCTAAAGTCAATGTGATTCATAATATCAAAAAATGTAGGAAAACCGACATTTTTACGCCGTCATTTTCCTACATTTTATAACCGCCATGCACAGTTAATGCCATTCCCCTTGGGACTTATCAATTCGGAATCGCTGTGCGCAGTGATAATCCCCTAGTGACTAAAGAAGAACTTTCCATTGATGATTTAGAAGATCAAACTTTGCTGATGGTGCCACCCGGCATAAGCGAAAAAAACGACCAGTTGCGACAAGAGATACTGGAGCGTCATCCAGATATCTCAATTAAGTACACAAATGGTCGTTATGATATTAATGTATTTAACCAAGCGGTTGATGATAATGTGGCGCTGGTTAATTTAACGCCATGGAAAAATATTCACCCAAACCTTGTTACTGTTCCGCTTAAGACCGATATTGAAGTTGAATATGGGATTTTGGCTGCTAAGCATGCTGACGGGAAGGTACAGAATTTCACGAAACAAATCCGACGATTATTATCTTAGTAAAGGCTGTATTTCTCACACACCAAAATTCTCAAAATATTGATAATATTTTTAAGTCGCGCGTTTTATAATCAAGTTAGCCAAATACTTTTAGCTAATTGATAAAATAAAAAACACCAAGACAAATCTC
>NZ_QXIL01000065.1 GCF_004115745.1 Levilactobacillus suantsaii
TTCGCAAGCCACCAACCAGGTTCCAATGGATAAGTGGCAGAACGAAGAAAAAGAGTACCTACATGAACAGCCAGCCAACCTGTTAAATCCATTCTTTGAGGAAGATATTACCCGTATCGTCTCTAAAGAATCGATGGTTAACTTTCGTAAATGTAAGTACTCCGTTGATCCACGCTACATTGGTCGCACAGTCGATATCGAGCTGACCGATAATGAGCAGCGTATCCAAATTTATTATAACGGAGAAATGATCCGTTCGCACAATATAACGACCAATCAATTTAATTACGATAAGCAAGACCGTGTCCGCATATTGGGGTCCGACCTCTTAAAGGGACAAAGTGAGCAGGATATACAGGCATACATCGCAGAGCATCTTAGCGAATATGACCAGGTTTAGGTGATGATAATGACTAGTAAATTTCAGGAGCTACTAACTAACTTAGAGTCCCTAGGACTCACCAAAATGGTTGCGTATCTACCAGAATATGTTGACCAAATTAATCAACAACAACTATCGTTTACTGAGGCAATGCTTACACTGACGAGCACTGAGCTTGAATGGAATCAAGAACAATCGATAGAACGAATCGTAAAGCGGGCACACTTTCCGCAGAAAAAGACACTA
>NZ_QXIL01000066.1 GCF_004115745.1 Levilactobacillus suantsaii
ATCGTATTTTTCCCAAATGAAAGGTTCGTATTATCCACTGACAATGATAGTGTCCCACTTGAGAAGGCCACATCACCTGTCGAATCCGTATCCGCGGCGTTTGCAACCACCGTACTTGTCCCTAAAAGTCCAGCAACAACCATTAATCCCAAAAGCATTTTTTTCATTACAATCTGCTTCCTTTCAAGTACCTGATTTATTCACAAAGAGCCTCAGCTCTGGTATAGTTAAATTGCTAAACAAAACCACATGAGAGAAAATGGCTCTATATTGAAAACTTTACAATAAATGGCATTAAATTTCAACCGCGCGTTTTATAATCAAGTTAGCCAAATACTTTTAGCTTGTAATTTGCCAAGACTTTTTTTATAAAAGCTTTGCTTTTTATTTTGCAATAAATAATGCTAATGTAAGTGACAGAATAATTAGTACCAGTATCGCTAAGACACTTTTGATGCCAAAAGCAATAGTTAGACTTATCAGAATAATAAGTGGCAAAGTAGATTGTAAAATTAATCCGAACGCTGTTCGGACAAAAAAGATCAGCTTCCTTTAAAATGGTGTTTACCACAAACCCATCTTTTAGGAGCTGATCTTTTGTCTAGTATAACCTAT
>NZ_QXIL01000067.1 GCF_004115745.1 Levilactobacillus suantsaii
AGGGATTTGATTTTAACTTTCAACCCAGCATTAACCAGCAGGAAGTAGTTGGGTTTCAAGATTTGGCGTTTTTAGAAAAGAACGAGAACTTGATTTTTATTGGTAGTCCAGGGGTCGGTAAGACCCATTTAGCCATTAGTATTGGAATTGAAGCCTGTCGCCAAGGAAAAAGAACGCTCTTCATCAACTGTCATGAGCTTCTCCTTAGGTTGCGAACAGCTAACGAGAAGGGCACCTTAGAGCGCTGCATTAACCGTTATGCTCGTTATGACCTTTTGGTCATTGATGAGATTGGTTACCTACCCATTGATCACGATGAAGCTAACCTATTCTTCCAGCTTATCAACGCACGATATGAGCGTCATTCGACCATTATTACTAGTAATAGTGATTTATCTGGCTGGGTAGAAATCTTTCAAAATCCGACCGTAACGGCGGCGATTCTTGACCGCCTAGTTCATCATGTCCATGTCGTCAAGATTACCGGAAAGTCTTATCGACTAAAAGGCGTCGGTTGACCGCCCAAAACCTACATTTTTAAACCGCCATAAACCTGCATTTTATCACCGCCCTTGACA
>NZ_QXIL01000068.1 GCF_004115745.1 Levilactobacillus suantsaii
ATAACCTCTTTCATTGTTTGTGTAGGAACATCAATGATAACAGAGATTTGTCTTGGTGTTTTTTATTTTATCAATTAGCTAAAAGTATTTGGCTAACTTGATTATAAAACGCGCGAAATAAAAACAATGATTGCTAGCCAAAATAAGAAATAAGAAAGGGTGACAATCCAAAAAACTCCCATAATAATTATTTTAACGATAAATGCCATGGGTTTATAAATCACGAGCCAGATACAATAAAAAAACTCTCCCAGACTAGAAAAAAACTCCTGCATGCCTTCACTCTCCAATGTAAATCTAAATATACCATTATTTTTATGCTGAGGATATGGGGGTAGTTAATTTATTTGAATGACAAACACCGCTAACCGGGGGATCAAGGTCATCGTGTTTACGGAGTATAAAGCGGTAACGCGCGAAAATTCAAGCCCCAGATCAGGCATTTGCCCGACGAATTTACAATTGAAGTGCAACAAGTAAGAAAATAAAAATAGACTCCTAGCCTGAGTCCTGTAGAATGAAGTCACCATAACAATCATCTAAAGGAGTTCTTAGGCTATGAGTCC
>NZ_QXIL01000069.1 GCF_004115745.1 Levilactobacillus suantsaii
CTTCATTTCTGGGCTTCGCCGAAGCTAACTCATCCACTTAACCTTCCAGCACCGGGCAGGCGTCAGCCCCTATACTTCATCTTACGATTTTGCAGAAACCTGTGTTTTTGATAAACAGTTGCCTGGGCCTTTTCACTACGGCTACACTTGCGTGTAGCACCCCTTCTCCCGAAGTTACGGGGTCATTTTGCCGAGTTCCTTAACGAGAGTTCACTCGCTCACCTTAGGATACTCTCCTCGACTACCTGTGTCGGTTTGCGGTACGGGTAATTAAGATCTCACTAGAAGCTTTTCTCGGCAGTGTGACGTGGAGCACTTCCCTACTAAAATTCGGTTCCCGTCGCGCCTTGTCCTTAGCGATAAGCATTTGACTCATCACCAGACTCAGCGTTTGGACGCACATTTCCAATCGTGCGCATGATTTAGCCTCCTGCGTCCCTCCATCGTTCAAACAATCTTAACTAGTACAGGAATATCAACCTGTTATCCATCGCCTACGCCTTGCGGCCTCGGCTTAGGTCCCGACTGACCCTGGGAGGA
>NZ_QXIL01000006.1 GCF_004115745.1 Levilactobacillus suantsaii
CTCGCGACGCTACCACGGCGATTCCCGCCTGGTGGTCGACGCACGCCGTTGCCATGACCGGTCGCTCCTATTTGGGAACGCTGGCCACGGCAGCCGCAACGACCGGGGTGGCTGGTCTCAAAACGATCATCAGTGAAGCCGCCATTTCCAGTTGGTACGACTACTACCGTGACGGTGGGCTGGTCATCGCTCCCGGCGGTTTCCCGGGCGAAGACGCCGACGTTTTGGCCGAAGAGGTCTTCAGCCGTGAACAACAAGCCGGGGCCTACCTGCCCTTACGCGACAAGTGGCAACGCGCGTTGGCTCAGATCACCCACGACCAGGATCGGCAAAGCGGCAACTATAACCAGTTCTGGGACGCCCGGAACTATTTAAAAGACGCCGCAAACATCACCGCGGACCTCTTGTTAGTCCACGGCTTAAACGACTGGAACGTGAAACCCCGTAACGTCAATAACCTTTGGAACGCGGTCCGCGATTTGCCCGTGACCAAGAAGTTGATTTTGCACCAGGGTCAACATATCTACATCAATGCCTTTCGTTCCATCGACTACACCGACATCGTCAACCTCTGGCTGACCCACGAACTCTTGGGCGTTGACAACCAGGCGGAATCTCTGTTGCCTAACGTCATTATTCAAGACAACACCCAACCGGAGCACTGGCAAGCCTATCCTGATTGGGATGCCCCGAACAACCCATCACGTGAGTTTGCCTTGCGCGAAGATGAGCTCCGCGATGCGGCCACCGCAACGCCCGCTACTGGCGCCATCAGCTTCAGTGACCAACTTCCACACGAGCAGTTCAACACCTACACCCACGACATCGTCCGCTGGCAACGGGAGCTGTTAGGGGACAAACACGACGCCATGGCCCACCACCGCTTGTTGTTCAAATCAGCCGGCTTGACCCACGACTTGGTCTTAGATGGCAAGCCCACGGTCCACCTACGAGTGGCGGTCAACCAACCGGTCGGCATGCTGAGCTTTCAAGTCGTGGACTACGGCGAGGCTAAACGCTTAAAGGTCAGCCCGACCGTCCTCGCCCGTAAATCGCTCGACGAAGGCTTCCAGTGGCGCGAAGACGACCTCCGCGAATTTCAGTTGGGCGCCGTGACCCCTTGGCACTTGATCACTAAGGGCCACCGCAACCTGCAGAACCGGACTAACGTCTACAAGGTCGACGAACTCAAGCCTAACGTGTTCTACGATTTAAGCGTCACCCTTCAACCGACCCACTACCGGTTACTCGCCGGCCACCAACTGGGCCTGGTCATCTACGCCACGGACTTCGGCATGACGGTCCGGGGCAACCAAGACCTGCAATACTCCGTGCAACTGGACGGGTCGACTTTGACCGTGCCCATCCTAACGGACTAGTTAGTTGGGTCTTAAACCAAAATCATGCTAAACTAGAAACTATCTTAAGAATCGGGGGAATTTGATTATGAAACAAGGCACGACTATCATCACACTCGACAACGGTTATCACCTCTGGACCAACACCCAAGGGACCGGCGACATTCACTTGCTGGCCCTCCATGGTGGCCCTGGTGGCAACCACGAATACTGGGAAAATACGGCCCAACAACTGGCCAAGCAAGGGCTGAACGTTCAGGTCCACATGTACGACCAACTTGGCTCATGGTACTCCGACCAACCCGACTACAGCCTCCCCGAAAATAAAAAGTACCTGACTTACGACTACTTCTTGGATGAAGTCGAAGAAGTCCGGCAAAAATTAGGCCTCGACAAGTTCTACCTGATTGGCCAATCCTGGGGCGGTGCGCTGGTTCAGATGTACGCTTTAAAGTATGGTCAACACTTAAAGGGCGCCATCATTTCGTCCATGGTCGATAACATCGACGAATACGTGACCCACATCAACCAGATTCGTGAAAAGATCATGACGGCCGACCAATTGGCCTACATGAAGCAGGTCGAAGCTAACGGCAACTACGACGACCCCAAGTACCAAAGTCTCGTTGACATCTTGAACAAGGGTTACGTTGACCGTAAGCAACCGGCCGCGATCTCTCACCTAATCGACACCACTGCGACCGACGTTTACGGCGCCTTCCAAGGAGATAACGAATTCGTCATCACCGGGAAGCTCAAAGAATGGGACGTGCGTGACCAACTCAAGAATATCCAAGTACCAACGCTGGTCACCTTTGGGGAACACGAAACCATGCCACTGGCCACTGGTAAGCGGATGGCCGAAACGATTCCACACGCGCGGTGGGCCACTACGCCAGACGGTGGTCATCACCACATGATCGATAACGCACCGGTCTATTATGACCACTTGGCCACGTTCATGCGTGATGTCGAAAATAACACCTTCAACGACTAACACCGCGTTGAACTGTTACTCATGCTACTAACAAAATCGGACCACTCGAGTTGATTCCTCGAGTGGTCCGATTTTTAAGTTTATCATGCGCGCCCCTATCCTCACTTAATCGTGGTTGCCAAATGGTCGACCGCATGGATACCCGAAAAGACGCAAAAACCCGCGTGGCTCCCCGGAATTTCGACCCCGTACGTATCGCCATACATAATGGCCGAACCATCACTGCCAATGGCGTATAAGCCCGAAATGGCTTGCCCGTTAGCGGCCAGGACTTCATGATCACCATTGACCTTGAGCCCATCACCCGTGGTGTATGCGCCACAACCAACTTCGATGGCGTAGAAGGGCCCCTGTTCAATTGGAAATAGGTACTGGGCCGGCTTGCCAAAATCAACGTCTTGGTGTTGGGTCGCCAACTGATTGTAGCGTGCAATGGTGGCGGTTAACGCCGGCGCACTGATTTTTTGTTGGAGCGCGGCCATCGAATCCGCCACCGTAAGGTACGCCCGGTGCTTAGCAATCGCCGTGGCCACGGTTTCTTTGAGTTCTGGAATCGTCTGGTGCGAGTAATCGAAGTGCATTTTTTTAATGAGCTTCGTCGTACTTAGTCGATCATGGCTTGGTCCAGGATGACGAAGACCCGCTCTTGTCGGTTGATAACGTTCCCCTGACTGGACCAATTATCGATGACGTGGTCTTCATTCACAAAGCGGTCCCCACTCTCGTTGACCCATAATAACGGCTGGGCACGGACCACTAACTTGGCCAGCGTCGCCCCCCATAGCTTGTAGGGTGGCACATTGGGGTCCGCCAATTGGGCGCCAAACCGCATTTTCATCCCCGTAAAGAAGGGTTGCGCCCCTAATTTCCACGCAAATTTAAGGCCGTCGCCATGACTTTTACCCGCATTCATCGGAAGAATCGTATTTTTGCCCGTCGGTGCGGTATGGTCCATCATGGCCGGATTGTTCAAATAGCCCCCAGTCGCCAGGATCACGTTCTTAGCCGTGACCGTGATAATTTGTTGTTGATGCGTGAACGCGATTGTAAATTGGTCATCATCTTTCGTGATGCTGGTTATATCCACCGCAGTTGTGATGGTGACACCGGCCCGTTGCACAAACGGCTTTAAGCCCTGATGAATGGCTTGTGCCCCGTGGCCTGCAAATAAATGCCACGTCTGGCTGCCCTTGCCCAAGGTGGCAACACCGGTAAACTGGACCCCGTGAGCTTGCAACCAATCGATATTTTGACCCGACTGCGCAATATACTTCCGCCACATATCGTGATTGGCTTCATAATGCGAATAATCTAATTCTGTCTGTAATACGGCTTGTTGGTCAACGTGGACCCCCGCCGCCTTTTGAATTGTGGACCCAGCCGCGAAGACCCCTTCGACATAGTTACCGGAACCCCCTGTATGGGCACTTTTTTCAAGTAAAAGGGTCGTTAAGTTCTTATCTGCCGCTCGAGCGGCGGCCGCAAATCCTGACAACCCCGCGCCAACAATTACAACGTCATACGTTTTCGCCATTTTTTCACACTCCAATTCTAGCCACGTTTCGGTTTCTTAATTTCAATTTATAATTTTACCCCTCCGGTGTGGGTTGTTCCGCCGGCCGCACGGCGCGAATCACCCGCGCTGGGTTCCCCGCCGCAATCACGTTGTCCGGCAGGTCATGCGTCACGACGGCTCCCGCACCAACGACCACGTGCCGGCCAATCGTTACCCCAGGCAACACGATGACCGAGCCACCGAACCAGCAGTCATCACCAATCGTAATCGGTGAGTCGTATTCCCAACCTTGCGCGCGCAATTGCCAATCGTCCGTGGGATGATTCGGGGTATATAACTGACAGTTTGGCCCGATAAAACACCGCTTGCCAATGGTCACCTGACCCCCACTAATAACCTGGAGCCGTGCATTAATGAAGCTCCCCGCCCCAATACGTAAGCGGTTGGGGTGTTCGATACTAACCACCGGACAACTGATTGTCACGCCAGCTCCCAGATGCGGTAAAAATTCCTGAAGTAATTGGTTAGCTGCGGTAATATCTGTCTTTGCCACGTCATTGATATGCGCGATTGTTTGGGCGCTTTGCTGCACGATTGCTTGCAGTTTAGGTTCGTGAACGTACTGGTACCAGTCGCCGCGAGCAACACGGGTCATGATATCTTCTTGAGCTAGCTTCTGGACCTGAGCCGCGCTAATTTTTTTCACCATCGTCAAAACTTCCTTCAATTTGAAATCGGTTACTTACCAATTAGTTTACCGCAAATTGGAGTTGGTTGCTTTAAAAAACTAAGGTGCTGATGATTAGCCGTAACCAAAAAGGCCCGGAAGCTCACTTCCGGACCTGGTCCAACTTATGATGTTAGGTATTAATGATTGTGCCCCGCAAGGACATCGGCTAAATTAATGAATCACAACTTTCGTCCCGTACGGAATCTTCTCGTAAACCCATTTGGCATCAGAAACGGAAAGCCGGACACAGCCGTGCGAAGCGGCTGATTTACCAAGTTGTTCAGCTTCCTTCTTGATGTAGTGCCCATTCTTATCGGTTGGCACACTATGAAACAGGTAAATCCCGTGATCCTTCCAGGAAACCCAGTAACGAGCCCCTTCACCAGAATTTTGATTATAGAAGAATTTACCGCGTTCAGCTTGGATATGGTAAGTTCCTTTCGGCGTGCCGTTCTTCTTACCCGTTCCGGTCGAACAATACATGGTATAGAGCACCTTATTGCCATCCTTGACGTACACCCGTTGGCGCGACGTATTCACGTCCAACCACGCGTTGGGGTGTGCCTTTAAGTTCGGATAAGCTTTATCTTCTGACGGTTTCCGCCAGTTAATCGTTTCCGCCTTGGCCTCGGTCGGATCACTCTTAGTTGACTTCTTCGTCGTTTGGCTGGTTCGTGGTGCTGACGCCGACAAGTGCTGAAAGAGATGATTCAACCCCCAGCCAGCGACCAAGACGACCAGAACCAGTAAAAGCAATTTTCTCAAGTGCTTCATTGGATTCCACCCTTTGTTGATTTTCCACTATGTAACCTACTATAACCGTTTTCCCCACAAAAAGGAAGCATCTTGACCAAAACGTAATCTTTCCGTCATTGAAAGCGATACCATAGGCGGTCATTAATCCCCCAAATGGTTGGTCATCATGACCACTCTGGCCATTGCTAATCTCGCGAGTCACCTCAAGCCTAAAATAAAGGGCTTGACTACATCTCGTCAAGCCCTAATTACCTATTTATGAATGATGACCTTCATACCGTAGGGCACGTGATTGTAGACCCACTTGGCATCGGAAACAGAAAGCCGGACACAGCCATGGGAAGCGGCTGATTTGCCGAGATGTTTTGCTTCCTTCTTGATATAGTGGCCCTTACTGTTGATGGGAACCGTATGGAAGAGGTAGATGCCGTGGCCCTTCCAAGAGACCCAGTAGCGCCCACCTTCACCAGAATTCCAGTTGAAGAAGGACTTTCCCCGTTCAGCTTGGATGTGGAAAGTACCCGTTGGCGTCTTATACCGCCCCTTCCCAGTCGAACAATACATGGTGTAAAGGACCTTCTTGCCCGCCATCACGTACACCCGTTGGCGTGAGGTCTTCACCAATAAGTGCGCGTGTGGATACTTCTTTAAGTTGGGATACGGCTTTTTCTCCGATGGCTTACGCCAGTTAATCGCCTTAGCCTTCGTCTGCTTGGTTTTCGCTTTCGCCTGGGCTTTAACCATCTCATGCCTGGCTACTCGTTGCGCAGTTTGATTGGTCCGTGATGTCGTCGTTAGCTGCTGCCACAGATAGCTGAACCCCAAAGTAACGACCAAAACAGCTAGTATTCCCATGATGCCGCGTTTAAAGTATTTCATCGTTTTCCACCCTTTGTTTAATTTATACTTTATAAGTCATCTTAACCGTTTTATAGATGAAATAAAAGGCTTCCATTACAAATTCACTGATTTCGCCATTATTTAGATTCTCAGCAGCCCCTCACATCTAAATAATTCACCAACCGGACCACTTATCCTATTACAAAAATGGGCTTTGGCGTACATTTCGGCCCGTTATGGACACTGAACAACTTAAAAAGTGCACCACCTTTAAATGAATGATTCATTTAAAGGTGGTGCACTTTATTGTTCTAGTCTTTCTTCAGCCGTTTACAACTAATTAATTGGTAGCGTTCTTCAAACTCAGCTTTTCGACGTTTAAAATCTTATCGACTAAGCCGGTGTAGAAACTTTCCTCATGGCTAACGATGATGGCGTTGCCGGGGAAGTTTGCGATAGCGGTCTTCAAGGCCTGCTTGGTTTCATCGTCCAAGTGGTTGGTCGGTTCGTCCATGATTAGGAAGTTCGCGGGTTCAAACTCCATCAAGGCCAACTTAACCTTGGTCTGTTCGCCCCCGGAGAGTTCTCCGATGGGCTTCATCGCGTTGGCCGAATCCAACCCACACTTCGACAGCTTGGTCCGGATGGCCTTTTGCGGTAGCTTCTCGTACTTGGCCTGAATCAGTTGAAGTGGTGTCTGTTGGTCATTATCCCAGACTAAGTCCTGACTGAAGTAGCTAACTTTAGCCGATGGCGAGAAAGTGGCCTCGCCGCCCTTGGCCTGGATCAGGCCCAAGATGGACTTGATCAACGTCGATTTCCCGACCCCGTTGAACCCGGTCAAGCCCACTTTTTGGTCGGTCGTGACCGAGAACGTGACCGGTTTTAAGAGCGGTCGGTCGTAACCCACGGAGAGTTGGTCGACCACCAGCGCATTTTGCGACCCCGTATTCTGGTACGGGAAGTCGAAGTGCGCCTGGACGTTGGTCGAAGGCGGATCGACCCGGTCCATGCGGTTAAGCATCTTTTCCCGTGACTTAGCCATGGTCGACTTCGACCCCGCCTTGTTCTTGCGGATAAAGCGCTCGGCCTTTTCAATCACGACCTGTTGCTTATCAAACTCCCGTTGTTGAGCCTTTTCACGCTCAGCCCGTTGCCGCATGGCTTGCTTGAAACTGCCCCGGTACTTGGTGATGCGCCCAAAGGCCACGTTGATGATACAATTCGTCACGTTTTGCAAGAAGTCGTAATCATGGGACACAATCAAGGCAGCCCCGTCAAAATTGTTTAAATAATCTTCCAACCACGCAATGTGGCCCACGTCCAGGTAGTTGGTCGGTTCATCCAGTAAGATGACGTCGTTGTTTTCCAGTAACAGTTTAGCCAAAATAATCTTGGACCGCTGACCACCGGACATCTTGGCCACTTCATGGTCCCGACCGATATCGTCCAGTCCCAGACCCGAAATGACCCGTTCGATTTCGGTTTCTACATTATAAAAGTCCCGCGCGTCGAGTTCTTCTTGGATCCGCCCGGCCCGTTCTAGTAGCTTATCATCCATATTTTCGGCGTATTCCGTGTATAGCGCGGTCATCCGGTCGTTCATCGCGTACAAATCGGCGTAGGCGGTATGGAGAAAGTCAATCAACGTCATTCCATCCGGAATGTCCGCGTACTGGTCCAAGTACCCGATGCGCGCCTTATTTTGCCACTTTATTTGACCCGTGACGGGCAGTTCTTGCCCCGTAATGATTTTGATTAGAGTGGACTTACCGACGCCGTTTTGACCCACGACGCCCATGTGTTCACCCTTGTTCAGTTGAAAACTGGCATCGGCGTACAGTTGCTTGTCCGCGAAACTCATGCTTAAGTCGTCAACCGTTAATAATGGCACGTTGAAACCCTTCCCTTCTACTCTCATGCAATTCGCACAAAAAAGCCCCGACATGGTCAAGGCTGTTTTCTTTACTCATAAAGCATAACTTAACACGAAACCTCACCCAACGTCAACAACGGCTCCTTAGGGGGTCATGCGCCAACTATGCTATAATGGGTAAAATTTACTTCACTAAGGACTGAAACTTTTCATGAACATTCGAGACATTGACCACATCACCCTGACCGTTAGCGACCTGGAACGGTCAATCCGGTGGTATCACGAAGTATTAGATTTACCCGTCATTGAATTCGATGACGGCCGGCGCGGTGTTAAGGTCGGCAAGCAAAAGATCAACTTTCAAGTCACCGACCACCCCAAACTTCCCGTGGCCAAACACCCCACGGTGGGCGCGGCGGATTTCGCCATCATCGCCACCGATTCTCTGGCCAACATTCTATCACATTTGACCAACTACGCGGTGGAAATCGTCGACGGTCCCCTACCAAAGAGCGGGGCGTTAGGTCCCATGACCTCGATCTACGTCCGCGACCCGGACGAGAATCTGATTGAAATCGGCAAATACGATAACTAAAACATAAGAGGGAGAAAAAGAATATGCACAAGGCACACCAGGGCTTAATGGCCCTATTTGATTGGCTCGGTCGGTGTGGCTTTTGGGTGGGATTTATCTTCATTTACATGTTCGATTCTGTCCTACTGACGTTAGCCACTAGCCAAGCCAGCAGTCACCCCGCACTTGCCAACCGGACTATTGGGATCATGCTGATTTATTCAGCGTTTCTGCTAGCCTTTATTAGTTGGCGATACCACAAGCAACTCAATTACGACAACCCCCGCCGAATCGGCCAAACGCCATTCACGGTCCGCCGGGTCGGCCAACTCATCGCGCTATTTTGCCTGATGTACGGCGTCCAGATAATCTGGAGTCTGCTCATCGCCAATCACGTGTTGAGTAGTCCGGCCAACCAGACCGCCATTAACCAGCAAGTCGTACAACTCCCCTTCTGGAATCTAGCCTATTCGGTCTGCTTGGCGCCCGTCATTGAAGAGCTGATTTTTCGCGGCATCTTTTTGAACTACTTCTTCCGACGCAACAATCGCTGGATGAACTTATTGGGCGTGCTGGTCTCCGGTCTAATCTTTGGCTATATGCACGTCGGCGGTTTTTCCTGGACGCTACTGATGTATTCCGCATTGGGTTGGGTCCTAGGGTTCACCTACCTGTACTTTAAGGATATCCGCTACAGCATCGCGTTGCACTTCATGAACAACGCATTATCACTTTTATAAGCTACAAATGCCACGTGATGGGCGCCCTTACCGGCGACCGCTTCACGTGGCATTTTTTACTCGGCAAACAGTTGCAAGATCTGGTCCTGACGCAGGGCCGCTTTGGCTGCCCCGCGAACATCGAGCTTGATTTGACCGTCCTGGACCATCAGCAAACGATTCCCGTAACGTAGCGCATCACTTAATTTATGCGTGATCATCAAGGTGGTCAGGCGGTGGGTCGTTACGATGCGTTGCGTCAAGTCCATGACTTCACGACTGGTCTTGGGGTCTAGCGCTGCCGTGTGCTCATCGAGCAAGAGTAAGTCCGGTTGACTCAAAGTCGCCATCAACAAAGACAGTGCCTGACGCTGACCACCAGAAAAGTACTTGACCTGCACGTTTAGTCGGTCTTCTAATCCCATTTCTAAGGTGGCGAGTAGCTTTCGATACCGTTCGGTTTGCCCGCGGCGCCGATACCGGCGCAAACTCAAGCTCCCCGTATGGCTAGCAGCTAAGGTTAAGTTCTGGGCCACGCTCAATTCCCCGGCCGTGCCCAATTTGGGGTCTTGAAAAACCCGGGAGAGCCAGTGTGACCGGTACGCCACCGAACGCTTGGTCACCGGATGACCAGCTAGGGTCAGGTGTCCAGCATCGGCGGGTAAGGTGCCCGCAATCGTATTGAGCAACGTTGATTTGCCGGCCCCGTTATTGCCAATGACAGCAATGAAATCCCCGGGGTCAATCGTCAAATTCACGTCCTTTAACACGTGACGTTCGTTGAGAGTTCCCGGAAAGAAGACCTTTTGCAGATGACTGACTTGTAACACGGCTGGTTGTGGCATTTTGATCGACTCCAATCTGGTTCAAGTACCGGGTCACCTGCTGGTGCGTCCGGTACTTGGTCTGTAGTAACGGTAAACAAATCACGATGACTAAAATCACGGCGGACAGGAGCTTAAGGTCGTTGACCGGAAAGCCCAGGCCCATGGCAAGCGTCAATAAGTAGCGGTAAATGATGGCCCCCAAGACCATCCCCAATAACCGGACCCCCATGCGCTGACCACGGAGAAAAATCTCCCCGACCAATACGGAGGCCAGACCAATCACGATGGTCCCGATGCCCATGCCGATGTCGGCATAACCATTGCTTTGCGCAATCAACGCCCCGGATAAGGCAATACAACCGTTAGACACCATGTAGCCAATGATGACCATCCGGTCGGTGGCGATTCCGTTGGCTGCGCTCATTTGTGGATTGTTTCCAGTCGCCATCAAGGACAGTCCCAGGCGCGTTTGAAACAACAAAATCAACAGAATGACGACGACGCCGGTCACCAGGCCGCCAACCACGATGGTCTGCCAAGTCACGGACCAGGTCGCCGGCAGAAAGGCCGTTAACACTTTTTGATTTAACAGGGGGATATTGGCCTTGCCCATGATGTGCAGGTTAACGGAATACAGCCCCGTCATGGTCAAGATGCCGGCTAGTAACGACGGCATGTGGAGCTTAGTATCCAGTACCCCCGTCACCCAACCGGCCACACACCCGGTCAGAAAGCCTAAGAGGCTAGCCGTGATTGCGGAGGCCCCGGCAAGCATAGCACTGATGGTCACGGCCGCCCCCAGGGGAAAACTCCCCTCGGTGGTCAGATCCGGAATGTCTAAGATACGAAACGTGAGGAAGACCCCAATGACCAAGGGCGCCCACAGCAGGCCCTGGCCTAAACTTGTCATTAACATTCGTTGTTCCTCCTTCCTACGGCTGGTGAATATCGCTGGTGGCTAGTCCCAAGGCCTTAGCGTTGGCCCGGTTCACATATAAATGCAGTTTCGCCGCATTTTCCACCGGTAACGTCTGTGGCTTGCGTTTATTGATCAGGACCTGGTAGGCCATTTTCCCGGTCTGCTTGCCCAAATCATAGTAGTTCAGACCGTAAGTGGCCGTCCCGCCATCTTCGGCCATCTCGATGGATCCCGTGACCACGGGGAGTTTCGCCGCCTTGGCCTTTTGGCCGATGGTCTTCATGGCACTCGCCATCAGGTTGTCCGTCGGCAAATACAGGCCGGACACCTTACCTTGCAAGCCGGCCAAAACGCTGGCAATATCGTTGGTGCTGGTGGCACTGACGACCTTTAAATTCAAGTGGTGTTTGGCGGCATAACGTTTAGCGAGTTTGACCTGCAACACGGAATTTTCCTCCGACGAGTTGTACATTACACCCAGGGGTTTCTTGCCAGTGGTCAAACTAGCGAGCAGCTTCAATTGCTTGCCCACCGGTGTCAGGTCACTGGTCCCACTTACATTGGTCTGCGGACGTTTGGCGGTCTTGACTAGCCCTGCCGCTTGCAAATCAGTTACCGCCGTGACCAGTGTCGGCGTGGTGTGATCTTTCTTGGCCAACGCCTGAGCGGCCGGCGTGGCAATGCCTAACAATAAATCGTTTTTCTGTTGAGTCAATTGTTGACTCATGGTGTTCAGGTTACTCTGGTCGCCTTGGGCGTTGAGGTAGTGGTAGGTGACCTTTACTGACTTGTGATGGGCCTTCAAGGCAGCCGCTAAACCGGCCTTGAATCCCTTTCTGGCTTGGTCGAGCGAACCGTGTTGGACGACCTGTAAAACACCAATCGATATCTGGTCATTGCCGGTTGCCTTTTGGGTCGCACATCCCGCTAAAATTAAGCCTAAGCCGATAACTAAACTGCCTAAAATCGTTTTTTTCATCATGATCTCTCCTCAGTGAATTGGGTACTTTCACCGGTCAATCAACGTCTTGACTAATCGCGATGAACAAAAAAACACCAAATAGATTCTGTGTAGAATCTACCTGGTGTTCATCGGGCCCGATATCACTTCCAGATAGAGTCTACCCGTATCTATCTGGCGCTTAAGTCAAACTGAACTAACTTTAGCTCTTCGATAGATACAAACGCGTGGTTTGCTTGCGCTTGTATCCAACGAGAGTGGGTACAAACGCTACCTAAAGAAGAAGCTAAAGGCAAATTGGTTATTCAAATGAGTGAGGGGCGTGCTTAACATGACGCATCTTCCTTTCATTTTTCAATTTACAAGTCTCAGTAAACCATTAAAAAATGGGGTTGTCAACCCTTATTTTTTAATGGTATTCTCATTTTCGGCCGTCAAGAGGTGCTGGTAATCCAGTGACCAAGCCAAGCCCATGGCACCATCACCGACGTGGACGCCCAAGCTGGGGCCAATCAAGGCACGATCGAATTGCACCTGCGGAAAGTGATCATGAGCGGCCATCAACCACTGTTCGGTGGTCTCGGGTTGATCGGCATTTAAAATGGTGGCCTTTAATGGGGTCGCCGCCTGGAGATCCGGCACCATTTGGGCCAACAAGTCGTCCAGCGCACTTTTCAATCGTAAGGCCGTCCCGGCAAAGCGAATCTTACCAGAATTCTCAAAGACCAGGAGCGGTTTACCTACCGGAACGTTGCTGGGGCCGTGGCCCAAATTGATTTCTCCAGTATGTAACAGGGGCTTAATAGAGTCGACCACAAAAGCCGTCTGCGCCGTTCGCCGTAATTGTTCGAGGGCCTGCAAAATCGTCGGCACGTCCGCCCCCCGTTCAACCAAGGCTGCCGCTAACCGTACCTGGTCACCCATCACCGTCAGGATCCCCCGGGAATCCCAGGGCCAGACCTTAACGCTAGTAATTGCTTCGACATAGGAGTTCAAAGTGTTCATGAAACCTGAAATTCCACTGGTCGGCCCAATCACTACCACGTCGGTCACGCCCTGCTTGGCCAAGCGGTCACAGACTTGGTGGATAGTGGCCATCGAAATCTGCGGAGCCGTCGGAACCAGTTTCTTCGATTTACTCAAGCGGACATTGCGGTAATACTCCGCCGAGCTGAGATCTTGGTATTCGTGATACTGTCGGTTACCAAACATGATGGGCGCCGCCAACAACGTTATCTGCCGGGCAACGGCTTCCTGCGGTGTGATTCCCGCCGACGTATCCGTAACTATGGCAATTTTCACGCCGTCATCTCCTTACAAAATTTCAACGCAATCGGGTTTAATCTCCCGGTTCTAAATGGAACGTTGCAATTAGTATAACACGTCTACCGGCCGCGCCACTAGCCGGCTCAACGAGGTATTTTGATACGAATAGCAATTGCGTTGGCGTTAGAAACGAGAAAATTTGGTTGACGTCTTTACCGCAATGCCGTACACTAGTTTTATTCAATTCACGGAAAGAAGGAAAGTTAGATGCAACTGTCTACGATGAACTTAAATGGACGTTGGCAAAGCCGGTAAACAAGTCGTCATCGGGTAGATGCGACTTGAGCTCACAGAGTGCTCTTCGCATCTGCGCCGGCTTAACTTTCTGATGGAAAGCGGTCCGCACGGATGTTTTATCCGCCAGCGGACCTTTTATTTTGGGGTACCCGCTGTGGCTGGGTACCCCTTTTTATCAGTGCCAAATTTATAAAGTGAGGTTAGTAGCAATCATGAAACGATTATACGGGTTAATTGCGATTTTACTAATTTTCCTGGGGGTCGCTTATGTCCAGGAGACCCACCAACAAAAAACGAAAAAATCAAGCATGCCGACGGTCGGCATCTTACAACTCCTGTCCCACCCCGCCCTCGATTCGATTCATAAGGGAATCATTCACGGGTTGGCAACGGAAGGTTACCACGTCAATAAGAACATCAAGATTGACTTTCAAAACGCCCAAAACGACCAGAGTAACTTGAAGACCATGAGTGCGCGCTTCGTCAACGAAAATGCCGATGCCATGATCGGTATCGCCACCCCAGCTGCTCAGGCGTTGGCCAACGCTTCCAGTACCACTCCGGTCGTGCTCGGGGCCATCACTGATCCCAAGGGCGCCGATTTGGTCAAGAGTAACACCCGTCCGGGGACCAACGTTACCGGGGTCTCTGACCAAGCACCACTCAAGGCCCAGCTTAAATTGATTCAAAAAATCATGCCCAAGATGAAGCATCTCGGCATCATCTACACCTCGTCGGACGACTCGGCGACCGCGCAATACCACAAATTTGCGTCCCTTTGCAAAAAAGAACATGTTGACCTTAAGGCTTACTCCATCGCCAACACCAACGACTTGAACCAGGTCGCCCAGCGAATGGTCTCTCAAGTCGACGCGGTCTACGTGCCGACCGACAATACGGTGGCCAGTGCCATGCAAACGCTAGTTGCGACCGCCAACACCAAAAAGGTCCCCGTCTTCCCAGCTGTGGACACCATGGTCAAGGCCGGGGGACTGGCCACCTTGAGTATCGACCAGTACAAGCTAGGCGTTCAAACCGGCAAGATGACCGCTGCCATCTTAAAGGGTAAGGACCCGGCCACCACCCCCATCAAGTTCGAAAGTCACGGGGAAATGACCGTTAATCTAAAAACTGCAAAAAAATTAGGCATCACGTTACCGAAATCTGTCGTTAAAGAAGCTAAACAACACGGGGAGGTCTTCAAATGAGTGTTATGGTCTCAACAATCGGTCAGGGCCTACTCTGGGCCGTCTTAGGGGTTGGGTTATTCCTGACCTTTAGAATTTTAGATTTTGCGGATATGACGGTCGAAGGGACGTTCCCATTAGGGGCTGCCACCTGTGTCGTCGCCATCAGTAACGGGTTTTCCCCCATCGCCGCCACCTTACTCGCTTTTGTCGTCGGTAGCCTAGCTGGGCTAATTACCGGCCTGCTCTACACCAAGGGGCACATTCCCATCCTGTTAGCCGGGATTTTAGTCATGACGGCCTGCTATTCGGTCAACTTACGGATCATGGGCCGGGCCAACGTGTCGTTACTCGGCAAATCGACCTTGTTTAAAAACAAATTTTTGGAAAGTTTACCGCAGTACTTCGATAGCGTTGTACTGGGAACCATCGTGATGGTCGTGGTCACGGGCATCGTCATCTACTTCCTGCAGACCCAACTGGGCCAGGGCTTCATCGCCACCGGGGATAACCAGACCATGGCCCGGTCGCTCGGAATCAACACCGACAACATGAAAATCATGGGCCTGATGGTCTCCAACGGCTTGATTGCCTTTGGTGGTGCGTTAGTCGCGCAAAACAACGGCTACGCCGACGTCAACATGGGAATCGGCATCATCGTCATTGCATTGGCCTCCATCATCATCGGCGAAGTCGCCTTCGGGGATCTAACCTTGAACCAACGGTTAGTTGCTGTAACTTTGGGGAGTATCCTCTACCGTTTCGTGTTGCTAATCGTCCTGAGCCTCGGCTTCAACGCCAACGACTTGAACTTGCTGTCCGCTATCGTCCTAGCCCTATGCATGATGCTACCGGTCTTCAAACAGGCGTTCAACTTCAAGCACATTTTGAAACGGGGGTTAGATACCAATGACTAAACCATTACTCGAATTGAAAAACGTGGTGTTGAAGGTCAACCGCAACACTCCCGAAGAAATCAAGATTCTCGACCACCTGAATCTGACCATCAACGCCGGTGATTTCATCACGGTCTTAGGCTCTAACGGAGCCGGAAAATCGACCCTCTTCAACGCTATCGGCGGCGACTTGAGTATCGACAGTGGTCAAATTCTCTTGAACGGTCGCGACATCGCCCACGACTCCGTGGAAAAGCGGACCCGCTTCTTGAGCCGGGTCTTCCAGGATCCCAAACTGGGAACCGCCCCCCGGATGACCGTCGCCGAAAACCTCTTGCTAGCCCAACGGCGGGGACAACGGCGCGGCTTACGGCCACGGCGATTGAACCGGCAAATGGATTACTTCAAAGAAATCACGACCACCATGCATAACGGTTTGGATGAGCGCTTAACGACGGCGACTGGCAACCTCTCCGGGGGCCAACGCCAAGCCCTGAGTTTCTTAATGGCCACTTTGAAACGACCGGAACTGCTCTTGCTCGACGAACACACCGCCGCGTTAGACCCGCAGACCAGCCAGGACTTGATGCATTTGACCAACCAACGGGTCCAAGATCAACAACTGACCTGTTTAATGATCACGCACCACCTCGAAGATGCCCTGACCTACGGCAACCGGTTGATTGTCCTGCATCATGGGCAAATCACCTTCGACGTGGCCGGACCCGAAAAAGCCGCGTTGACCACCGAAAAGCTCTATAGCTTCTTCGCGGAAATCGAATAATTAAAACACCCTCGTCAATTAAGTAATGGCGAGGGTGTTTTTGTGTGCTGGCACATTTAATTTAATAGATTTTGATCAGGCCCTGTGTCCCGTCGTTACCTAGACCACGGTCATCGACCATGGTTTCATATAACTGCTTAGCTTGGCGGGTCGCTGGTAAATCAAGGTGCATCCGGTCGGCCTCTTGCAAGGCAATCCGTAAATCTTTTAAGAAATGCTTGGCAAAGAAGCCGGGCGTATAATCGTCCTTTAAGATACGAGGAACGTAGGTGTCCATACTCCAGTTATCGGCGCCCCCACTACTTAGCGTTGCTAGGACTTGGGGGAGGTCCAAATCGGCTGCCTTGGCGTAAACTAACATTTCGGTCAACCCCGTCATGGTCCCAGCAATCATGATTTGATTGGCCATTTTAGTGTGTTGGCCGTTGCCCGCGGGACCGAAGTAGTTGACCCGTTGCCCAAGCTGTTGAAAAAGTGGCGTTAGGCGATCATAGGCTTCCTGGTCACCGCCGACCATGACGGTTAAGGTCGCTTGTTGCGCCCCAATGTCACCACCGGAAACAGGCGCGTCTAGAGCTTGTAACTGGTGCGCGTGGGCTTTCTCTGCTAATTCTGCCGCCAACGCCGGGGTACTGGTGGTCATATCCACCACGATACTTCCCGCTTGAGCCCCAGCAAAAATGCCGTCTTCGCGCAAGTAAACATCGCGCACATCTTGGGGATAGCCAACCATGGTAATCGTCACGTCAGCTCCGGTCGCCGCTAGCTGGGGGGAGTCCACCCACTGAGCACCCGCAGTTAGAACCGCTTTAGCATGGGTCTTTGTCCGATTATAGACCGTCACCTGATGTCCGGCACCCAATAAGTTTTTGATGATGCCGGTACCCATGACGCCAGTCCCGATAAAACCAATTTTCATTTTGATAACCTCCCATAATTTCACTATAGGGTTATCATACCACTCACTTTGGTGACTTCATCTACACACCCATTGTGGGTCCTTATCCCCCACACACGTGGAAGGATACTAACTTGAAAGTCCTCACTGTATTCTAAAATGAGCCAGGAAGAATTAAAAATAACAATAAAAGAAAAGGACTTAGTCACTCCTCTTCTCTTACGTCTAAATTTTGGCAAGAAATCAAAGAATCAGATAAAGAAGCTTTACATTTCTCAATATATAACTATTATAAGGTTATAATTGATGGATTGTAACCTTATCGATGGCATATAAAAAGGATGACAAATCATGGCTAATGTAATCGAAACAGAATACAAAGGTAAGCAGCGAACTCTTTCAGAAATTTCTAAAATGACGGGATTAGATCATCGATTATTATATAATCGATGGCACCGGGGTGTACGTGGCGATGAGTTAGGCGCTAAAGCCCCCAAGAAGATTCTGACCGAATACAAAGGTGAAAAGCGAACGCTATATGGGATTGCTAAGATGACCGATACCAGTTATCCTGTAATCTTACATCGCTATAATCAAGGATACCGTGGTGATGAGTTGGGTCGTGACCAATCTCAAAACGCCACACATAATCTACTCCTGATTGATTATAAGGGTAAGAAGCGGACTCTTTCAGAAATTTCTAAAATGACGGGATTAGACCATCGACTATTATATAATCGATGGCACCGGGGTGTACGTGGTGATGAGTTAGGTGCTAAGTTACAAAAAGCCCCCAAGAAAATTCTGACCGAATACAAGGGTGAAAAGCGAACACTATACCGGATTGCTAAGATGACCGGTACCAGTTATCCTGTAATCTTACATCGTTATAATCACGGGTACCGTGGTGATGATTTAGGTCGTGACCAATCTCGAAGCGCCGCCCGTAATCTACACTTGATTGATTATAAGGGTAAGCAGATGACTTTATATGAAATTGCGAAGGACGCCGAAGTCACTTACCAAACTGTTTGGAATCGCTATAATCAGGGCTTCCGGGGAACAGCCCTCACTGCTAAACGTTACGATCTTGATAAAGATGATACACCAACTGAAAAAAAGTAATGGCAGAAATAAGATGAGGTCTAGACTTATCCCCATACACACGGGAAACACACTAAATCAACACCAGTTTTAAATAATTCTCAAACTTGAAAAATCCAATTTTACATTAGAACTACTCGAAGATTACTTTTATCTTATTGGGTCTTTACCACTATTCAGCACCATAGACTTCTACTACTTTAAATTTCGGTATTTTTTGAAAGCGATTACTTTACTAAAGAACCTAAAACAGGCTTTTCAAGTATTTTGATGCTTGGAAAGCCTGTTTTATGTTAATCGATGTTAATTATTAGCTTTAATCGTTTTTCTTCGCCGGGGCCTTCTTCTGGCGCACGGCGTGAATGATCAGCGTGATAACGATTGCCCCCACGACTACCAGACCAAATAAAGCAGCTGGAATTTCAATATCAATGGCGGGAATCGATAGGAACAACTTCACGGCAATAATCCCAATCAGGATGTAAGCCATGGGTTCCAATTCGGGAATCCGTCGCATCAGTTTCATGATGACTTCGGCCACGCCCCGCATGGCCAGAATCCCAATCATCCCCCCAATGAGGACGATGACAGGGTTGTTTGAAATGGCTAACGATGCCAAAACCGAATCGATGGAGAACACGATATCCATCATTTCAATCTGAATGACTACCGACCAAAAGAGCGAAATTCCCCGGCGCTTCTTTTTATCTGCAACCAACTTCCGCGTGTGCTTCACACGGGTTCGGGTAAAGAACTGAAAGACCAGGTAGGCCAGATACAGCGACCCCAAGACCTTAATCTCCCAAAAATTAATCAAATAGGTCCCTAACCCAATGATGATGAACCGAAAAATATAGGCTCCCCAAATCCCGTAAAACAACGACTTTTCACGTAACTCTTGGGTGGGTAGCGACTGCGTTTGCGCCGCTAAGACCACCGCATTATCCACGGACAACAGACACTCGATTAAGACCAACGAAAAGATAATCAGCCAATCGTCACCCGTTGTGATCACAGTTTCCCAGTTGTGCGGATCGAAGAACGGCCCGTATAACTGACCTAGAAAGTGTAGCACCGCATGTCTCAGCTCCCTTTTTGTTTAGGCTTATTTTACCATACGCGTTTCGCAGTTGCGACCGCGGACCGTCAATTTTTCGGCCCCGTTTGATAATTTTATTTGTTAATTCAAATTGTAAACTGTTTAAATTGTTACCAAAGCGCCATCAAGTTGTTATTCATTCGCAACTTGATGGCGGTACCATTGGTGTAGATTACCAATCAAGGGGAATGGATGGTTATTGTGAAAAAAGTTATGTTAATCGCCGCAGCCGCGTTAGTGACCTGGGGCCTATTACCAATCGGGGAAAGTCACGCCAGCAGTTATTTTAGAATCGTCCGGACTGAAAAAACGGATTATAACGCTCGCTTCGTCAGTCAGCCACGCCGCAACGACGGTATTTACTATTATGGGCCGTACAATACCCGGCGCTCGGCCACGACCCGCGATGCCAGTGGTAAGAACTGGCAACATCGTTTTGTGCGCGTCAGTCAAATCGCCACGTTATCTAACGGGGTCAAGTTCGTGAAATTTTCCTGGTACGGCTAGACCATCGGCTGGGTGGATCAAGCCGCCCTGCAGAAGTTCAGCCGGACTGATAATGCCCGGGTGCTCTTAGAAAACGCCCATTTCGAAGGCCGGGCCATGATTTTCAACCACTATGCGACTGGGGCCAGCCTAATCAGCGTAGGGTACGCGGATCAACCCAGCAAGTCGGCCAATTCGGCAGCCACGCTCTACCCGTTGGCTTCCCTGCAAAAGGTGATTACTGGCGCCATCATCGAACAGCTGACCAGTGAGCACCGGTTAGCCATGACGGAAAAACTCAGCCGCTTCTTCCCGACTATCAAAGACAGTGAAAATATCACGATTCGTCAACTACTCGACCAACGCTCCGGCATCAAAATGGATGAGACCACGCCTAACACGGTCTTGACCACTCAGGACGCTCAGTTGAACTACACCCTCACACAATTAACTTCGACCGGAGCGGGCCGCTACAACTACACCAACGCCAACTACACCCTGCTCGCCGCTATCGCCAGCAAGGTCACCGGCGAATCCTACAACACGTTAATCCAAAAACGAATCATTCGTCCGCTAAACCTGACCGATACCCACGCGTGGGACCAGTTGCCGACATCACAGTTGACGGCCAGTGGCTACAGCTACGCTAACGGTCAAGATTACCGATCCAACGGCGTTTCTCGTGAGTTAGTGTCCTCGTTACTGGGAGCTGGTAACTATTACTCGACCCCTGAAGACTACTACGCCATCCAAAAGGGGCTCCGGAATGGCAAGATTCTGACCCGTGACCAATACCTCGACCTCGCTAACCACTACCAGCATGATTATGATGGTGGTTTATATCACTACAGCAACGGCATCAAACGGGTCCACGGGACGTTGGGAACCTCGGGATACGATACCGTGTATTACGGTACGGAAGGCAACAAATACGGTGCAATCCTCTTTGCCAACCAGTCGCCGCAGCATTCCATCAACACACTAGCCAGGACCTTGTACGATTTAGCTTACTACTACAACGAAAATTAAACAGCAACAATTAAAGGGGGTTCGGACGCTGGTCCGAACCCCCTGGTTGTCTTTTCATGATTACGTGTCATACTGGTTAAGATTATACGTGGCAATCACGTTGGTTAATTTGCGCGCATAGTGCGGATCCGTGGCATAGCCGTTGGTCTGTAACAACTTGGCCGCCGTCTGATAATCCGTCACGGTTCCTTTAAAATAGTTCTGTTTAAGCAACGCATCGTGATCCAAAATAGCATCCGTTAGATTCGGATAATTCCGGAAATTTGCCCGGACCTTGACCGTCTTGTTATTGACGTACTCCGTGGTCATGAAGCTTTTACTGCTACCTTGGTAACTCCCCTTCACCCCAAACGGATTATTCGCCTGCAAGAAAAGTTGCGATGTGCCCCAACTCGATTCCAAAATGGCTTGAGCAATCACGATACTAGGCAAGACTTGGCCGTTTTGATGGTACACTCGAACCGCGGGTGCCGCCATTTTTTTGATAAACTTTTTCTGCGCAGCCGTTTCCCCGGACGAAGAACTCGTGCTAGTGGCGGTGACCACCCCGTTTTGAATCTCAGTTTTTATGTGACCCCGAACCAGCATTCCGCCCCCCACGACAATCAGAACTAGCACAAAGAGCCAGGTCGCAAAGGCCGGATGACTATTCCGTTGGCGATTTTTTCGACGTCGTTTTGGCACCCGTGTCCCCCCAATTTCGGTTATAATTAGGTCTATTATAACCATAGTTGCCTCGTAAAAGTCACGTTTACGCCACGTAGTCACAATAAAACTTAATCTTTTCTCGAAGGGAGGTGTTTCTCGTGCTTCTCAGCGCAATCGTCTTTTTACTCTGTTTAACCGCACTGATCACGTTCTGGGAACCCCACGGTTTATTCAGCGCCGTCACGACCAGTTTTTGCGGCGGCTTAATTATCTTAATCACTAGCTTTTCGCCCCACCAGTGGGCCCATGGTCTCGCCGTGATTGGCTGGCTAGTGGTTGCCCTCATCGCTTTCAGCGGACTGGTGACCCTGATTCTCATCATGGGGTGGCCCCACGCCGTCCTCAAAAAACGCGAACGATTAACCGGGTGGCTCCGATTGGCAATTGCCGGGTGGCTCTTACTGAGTGCCGGCTGGTCGTGGGCCGCACTCTCCGGTCACTTTACCGACACTCTGTGGCCCTGGCTCACCTTCATCCCTGTTTACAGCTTATATTTAGGCTTACTGTATGCGGCCAGTTTGATAGGCTTTTGGCGGGTCAGTCTCGTCAGTGCCCACCACGCCGATACCTTAGTCGTTTTAGGGGCTGGACTGCACCGCGGCCACATTATCGGCCGAACCTTACAGTCCCGGCTGGACACCGCCTTGGCCTTAGCGACCCAACAGGATCACCCGGTGACCATCATCGTGACCGGGGGCCAGGGAGCAGACGAAGACCTCCCTGAAGCTAGCGCTATGGCGGCCTACCTTAAGCAGCATCACTTCCCCGCCGCTAACCTCATCGAGGAACCCGTCGCAACCAATACGTTCAGTAACTTACTGAACAGTCAACCTCTCTGGGCCCAACTGCCCCAGCAGGGCGGTCGCGTCGTGGTAGTCACCAGTAACTACCACCTCTTTCGCACCCAAATTTTGGCCCACCAATTGGGCTTACATTTGGGTGGTGCCGCAGCCCCAACTCGTTGGGGTACCTTGCCCCTCGCCTGGGCGCGCGAATTTTTAGCCATCGTTATCTTACATCCACGTTTGCACCGCAGCGTTCTGCTAGCGTTATTGGGATTAAACATCCTCGGTGTCCTTATCTTTTGACCCGAACAAAAGTATCTAGGACAAAACATTAAAGGGCACCGCTTTTAAATGAATTTTCATTTAAAAGCGGTGCCCTTTAAGTTACTCAGTGCCCATAGTGGTGCCGAAGCGTGCGCCAAAAGTTAGTTTTTAATTCAACGCCGTCACGTGCAACGCATTTCTAATCGGGTAAAATTTCGGTTGCGACCACGTTAGCATCTCCGACGTTAAGTGTAATCGAACCAGATCCAACCGGTTGTACGGCTGGAAGTAGTAGGTCAACGATTCGCTACAAGTCGCCGCCCGGTAAACCGAATAGGTGGGGCGGTAGTGGTGACTCTTGGGAACCGTCACACTGTTCAAGAGGTGCCAGGCACTGATGATGCCCTCGTTTTCGTTGGCCGGCAAATCGGCGCGTTCTTTATAATACGCGGCCCGCACGAACCGGCCGCCCGGTGTGAAC
The DNA here is from genome assembly GCF_004115745.1 of Levilactobacillus suantsaii. Taxonomy (GTDB): domain Bacteria; phylum Bacillota; class Bacilli; order Lactobacillales; family Lactobacillaceae; genus Levilactobacillus; species Levilactobacillus suantsaii. The sequence continues at coordinate 23,358 of NZ_QXIL01000006.1, forward strand.
GACCCGCTAGGAACGGGTTTCCCCGAAAAACGTCCGGTCGTGACTAGCGGCGTGTTCAACGGCACGGTCCCCGCCACGAAATCATCGGTATACGTCACGTACTGCCCCAACCGCTGTAACTGTTGCGTAAAATCCTTGCTGTTGGTGACCACACCTAACGGATTTTCACGAACCCGCATGGGAAAGTGGGTCGGTTCGATGACGACCGTGCGACCAGTTCGGTCGACCACGGCAAAGTGTAACTCGCTGTCCCCGATAGGGTTGGCCGCGAGTCGCCCACTCATCAGTTGGATTTCCTCCAGATGCGCTTCAATCTCGGCGACCGATGCGAAGTTGCTTAACAAGTAGAAAGAAAATTCGAACGGTGCCAAATGGACGTGTCCCGCTGTGGGCGTATCCACCAGTTGCGAGCCATTGGCGAAGGTCAGCTTCTGAACACTAAGCCCCTTTTCGTTGACCCCGTCAGACACATCGATTTCGTGGTCGTGTGGTCCACCACCACCGATTAACGCGTAGCGGCCCACATGGGGTTGGTTATCAAATAGACTTAACCAACGGTACCCCCGCGGCACGAAGAGGGGCATGCTCTTCATCACGTGCCAATCCATGGTCCGAGCCAGGATGTGACTGCCATCCTTAGCGATTTGTAAAATACTGGTACACATCCTTAAAGTCCCCCTTCACGGTTAGTCCGCAGCTTGCGCGTCAATCAGAAACTGCTGAAATTGCTGGTCAATTTTGCGTTGCCGGGCAGTCTCGCCCGAAAGCTCCAGTGCGGCCACACTCGCCGTAATCTGCAGGTAGGCAAATAAAATCTGGCTAGGATCTAAGCCCACCTTAGTCGCTAATTGACTGGCATACTGAAACCGGTCCGGTCCCATCATAGGAGCAAAGGGACTTTCATAAGTCCGGTGGCGTTTGGTCATCGGTTAGTCACTTCCTTTTAGTACGTAAGTACCCTTACCTTACCGACTTTTAGCGCGAAGTCAACCAAAAGACTTCCTTAACTTTCCTTAAATCCACCTTAACCTCTTCCGTGAAGTGCTTAATATGGTAAAATTAAGCATTAATTATACCCTGCTCGCACGGTGCAATTAATAACTTAGGTTAGAGAGGACTCAGATTACATATGCAAGAACGGATCAGAAAACTTCACCACAACCGAATTTTTGCACTCGTATTCTGGTTAGTGGTGGTCTTTGCGGCCATCGTAACCCTGCCAAATGTTAACACGATCATTCAATATGATGGTCAACCACAATTGGCAAATACGAGTCAACCCGTGAAGGCCTCCCAGGTACGGAACCATTGGGGCCGTAACCTTGACGGGACCTACACGGTCAACGCGGTGTTTAACAACCCCGCGGGAAAGTTAACCAACAAGCAACTCCTCGCGATCAATAAGACCACGGCGACGTTGCAGAAGAAGGCCAGCAACTACGGGATTCAAAAGATCACGACCATGACCAATACCCCGACGAGTCGACCGCAACTCTTGTCCAAGGACCAGTCCACGGAAATTGTGCAATTATCGATTAGTCATAATCAAGGACCGGTTCGCGACGTGGCCAATCAGTTGAAGAACCAAATCGCCACGGTCGGGTTGGAGACCTACGTCACCAGTCCCGAAATCGTGAGCGATGCGGCTAACGCCCATATTTCGTCATTCACTTTAATCGTGATTTTAATGACGTTATTGGTCGCGTTGGTCGCCATGGGGATTTTGTTTGCTTCCATTATCGCCCCGATCATTACCTTCTTGGCGATTCTGATTAGTTACATCTCCACGTTAAGTCTCGCGACTAACTTAGCCTATCACTGGAACTTCGCGTATTCGGAATACACGCCAATCTTCCTGCTACTGGGTATCAGTCTGTTTACGTTACTGACCAGCTTCTGGTTCTTCCGGCGCTTACGTGACTTGGTTGACGAGGGCACCGATAGTCAAGCAGCCACGACCCAAGTTATTCATGACCTAGGGTACCGGATCTTAACCAGCACTTTAGCCTTGACGCTAGCCTTCTGCAGTCTGACGCTGTTCGACTTCTCGAGTATCAGAGCGCTGGGCGTCCTGGGCATCGGCTTTGCCATTACTGGGATTGCCAGTGTCACCTTGATTCCCGTCTTCGCCGGCCTACTGGGTAACAGTCTCTTCTGGCCGAAGAAGACCCGGCCCCAATTGGCAGACCACAAAGTTTGGCACCAATTGGCTCGCTTCGGGTTATGGCAACCTTGGATTGCCGTTATCGTGTTGCTCTACTTTGCAGGGGTCGGCTTCTTTGGCGGCAACAACGCCCATTTGAGTTACACCAACGCTCAAGATATCCCGAATAACCAGGCCGTACAGGGCGCCCGGGTCCTCAGTGCCCACTTTGGCCAGGGTAAGGCCACGCCGGTCACCCTGTACCTGCAAACATCCAAACGGTTAGACAACCAAAACCAGCTTTACCAGTTAGATAACCTGACCCGTAAGCTGCAGGCCCAACCGGGAGTCGCGTCCGTGACCTCTGTCACCCAACCCGGTGGCCAACCCGTGACGCAATACTACGCCACGACCCAGTTAGCCGGCATCACCACCAGTTTGTCGGGGGCCATGGGCCAATTACAATCCGTGCAAAACGCCATCAAGGGCGACCAAAATGGTCTGAAACAAAAGACTTTGAAGGCCGAAGTCAAACGCCTGAACAAGTTATCTAACCAGACCAGCAAACTGGTCAGCCAAAGTGGTGACCTCGAATCCGCCATCTCTTCGGCTCGTAGTAATGCAACCACTAGCAACGGTAGCTCTTCCAAAGCCGCTCGCCGTTACGTGCGGCAGTTGAACCAAGTCGACCAAGAATTGACTGACGCGGCTTCCACGCTCACGAACCTGAGCGACGCGGCTTCCACGGCCGACACGACCGTCACGACCGCTCATTCTGGGTTGAGCACCTACGCCGATGCCATCAAGTCCGTTAACGCCAACTTGAAACAAACGCGTAAGCAGGTCAAGAAGCTAAACAAGTCCCTCAACCAGATCTACACTTACCTGAATGGTTTACAAACTTCCGAAGCAGCGAAAAACTTGTACCTGACGCCGAACCAAATTGCCAGCGGTGAGTTCCAACAATCCCTGGTCAACTTCACCGACGCTAAGGTCAAGACGACCGCACTGACGATTACTTTGAAACAGGCGCCGAACGCACAGTCCACGACCAAGACTTTAGCCAACCTGCAACAGGTGGCCGATAGTCAGCTTCGGGGAACGATTCTAAAGCACGCCACCTTGACCTTCTCCGGCCAACCCGTAGTCACGTCGACCTTGCAAACGCAATTGCAACAAGACTTACCGCGGGTCATTGCCACGGTCTTTGGCATCGTCTTATTGTTACTCGTCTTATTCAGTCGTTCCCTGCTCCAGACCAGCTACTGGTTCTTAACCTTCCTGGCTTCCGCGGGGGCCAGTTACCAACTGACCCGTGTCCTCATGCAGTGGTTGACCGGTAACACCCAGTTCAACTGGCAGGTTCCACTATTGGCCATCGTGCCGTTGACGGTCCTGGCCGTTGTCGAACTGACTCAGTTAGCCTTAAGCTACCGCTCAACCGACGCAGCACTCACCGAGTGGCTCTTACCGGGCTTACACGCTGTTGGTCAGACGATGCGTCACTCCCTGTTCATCGTCATTGCCGGGATATTGGGGCTCTTAGCCGCTGAATCACAAGTCTTAACGGCGGTCGCATTGATCACCATCTTGACGGCCATCATCTTCAACATCATGTTGCCACTGATGGCTTCCTCGTTCGGGAAACTATCGGTCATCATTCCGGCCCAGAAGCCGTACCATTTCCACTGGCCATCTAACCGGCGTTCTCGGCGGTCCCAGACGGATACGGCAGCTACGGATACCACCGATGATAATAAGCAGGACGACTCACAAGTCTAATCAAAAATTGCATTTAAAAGGGGACCTGAGAAAAATTCTCAGGTCCCCTTTTAGGTGTGCCAAACCGTTTCAATCGATACCTAGTCAGGCAGGTCTTGCGTCAAACGCCGAGCTTCGGCGTTCGGAACCAGCCGGTAGGTGACGGTGCCCTCTTCTGGCACTAATGCCATTAGGGTCTGTTGGTCGTCAAACGCCCCCATGTTAATGGCGACCTGGCCGTCCATCTCGGCGAACCCCCGTAAGCCTTTAAAGATGAACCGGCGGAGTAACTTAGCGCGCGAATCACGTTCTTGCGCCTTAGCCGCGGCGGCGGTCAATGTATACCCATTATCCAGGTAATATTTGATCATGGATACCTGAACAAAAGTCCCAAACGTGTACACGCGGGCCTGTTCACCCTCCCGTTCTCGCGACTTGATCAGTTGCTTTTTTTCCCAGTACCGCAACTGTCGCGCTGAGACTTGGGTCATACTGGCCAACTCACCAATGCGAAATACCAGCCGGTGCACATCAAAGACATGCCGCATTTCATCTGAAAACTGTGCCACACGAGTCCCTCCCTCTGCTAAACACTTTAATAGTTTAGCAAGTTTACCGCCTGACTGGCAAGGAAAATCCGCAAGTTACGATTTGTTCGAAATATTTAACCCCCTTGAAACTTTTTTGTTACATTATTGTCATATTACACTGCTAATCTTGAAAGCATAATCACAATGAGGAGTTGGGCGTAGGATGAATAAATTTGTTAAACGTCTCATCACGACAACGGTTGCTTTACTGGGACTTGTGACTTTCGCCACGACCACTGCTTCCGCTAAGAGTACCACTTCAACTAAATCAACGGCTAAGGCCACTGCAGTGATTAACAAAACGACCTATAAAGCCGTTTACAAGATTGCTAAGGCTCACTTAGGCGCTCGTTACGTCTACGGGGCCACCGGGCCATCCGCTTTTGATTGCTCCGGGTTTACCAGTTACGTTTATAATCATGGCGCTGATTTCACGCTACCCCGGACCGCTCAGGCCCAGTACAACGCCAACAAGCACGTTACATATGCACACATCAAGAAGGGTGATTTGGTCTTCTTTGGGACCAGCAAATGGGCCATCTCCCACGTGGGATTATACGTCGGCAAGGGCCAGATGATTGATGCCCAGAACCGTGGGGTGGTCAAGGAAGCCGTTCACGCCCCTTGGTAGCATGCGGTTGGGTATGCCCGGGTCACGACGACTCTCGATTAATTTTACACCACCATTGATATTAAAACTTAGACGTCACACCGGCTATTGTCTGGGTGACGTCTTTTTGAGTCAAAAAGTACCGGCCAACTTCTTGGATTGACCGGTACTTTGCGTTTAGTTTTCTTTTGCTCGGTACTGCATGGTCCGGTGGTCGATGCCCGCTTCTTTAAAGGTCTCCCCCACGGGCGTGAAGCCCAATTCCCGATAGAAAGCCATCGCAGTCACCTGTGCATCCAGTGAGATCCGCGCAATATCTGATTTTTGGGCGTCAGCGATAATCTGCTTGATCAACTCGCCAGCGTAGCCCTGGTGCCGGGCCGTCGCCACCGTGGCGACCCGCTGAATCTTGACCCGGTTGCCAGCCAGCATATCAATGCGGGCGGTCGTCACCGGTTGGTCATCGACGTAGCCCACGTAGTGCATTTTGTCTTCATCGGTCCCATCAAGTTCCTCTTCGGGGGCAATTCCCTGCTCATCGATAAAGACCGCGCGCCGAATTGCAATTGCATCTTGGTAACAGGGATTCTGCTTCCCCCACGCCATCCGACATTCCATCCTGTCAGCCTCACTTTTCATCTTTTTGATTATAACTTAATACTGTGATGTCATCTGCCGTCAACCGCAACTTCGTCAAGCTCCCGTTAGCCGGCCGAACGCTCAAATCATACTTACCTTGACCATAACGTTCCATCAGGCTTAATAATGTATTCCCGTGACTAATCAATAAAACGTTATCGCCAGCGTGCAGGTCCGGGTTCTGACGAATCAAGTCAAAGCCCTGATCGACCCGTTGCCAATACTCGTCGTTATTTTCGGCTTGGTGGAAGGGATCGGCTGCTTTTAGGAAGTCCTTGGCCTTCCCAATGGAATACTTCGCCTCAATCGCCTTAAACGTCGGTACCCCATGGGGAGCCCCGGCCACGTACCAGGCTTGTGCCATATCATTACCTTCATAATACCCGTAGAATTCTTCTCGAAAGAACGGCGTCGTGGTTAATTTGGGCGTCGATTGATTGGCCGCAATGATGGTCTGAGCAGTCTGTTCCGCCCGAGTCGTGTCACTACAGTAAGCTGCCGCAAACGGAACATCTCGAAGTGTTTGCCCCGCTTGCTTAGCATCCGCAATGCCGGCTTCAGTCAATGGTGAATTGCTCCATCCCTGCAGTTTATTATAAATATTGAAGTAAGTCTGACCGTGGCGCACCACGTACAGCGTGATTCCTTGATCCATAACGTCTTCACACCTTTCGTCTAAACTATCTCTAGTGTACCAAATTCCACCGGCAAAACGATTACATTTTGGCGCCACTGGCTTAAAGTTTTCTTAAACTTGCCCGGAAAACCTGCCACTCTTGGGTAGCTCTGCTAGGATAAGAGAAATGTCTTCCGTAATTTACTAGTTTGCAGGGTAAATTATGGTAAAATGAGGCTACTTTAGATTCAGTCAGTCAGCCCCGACATTATCATCGTCGGGGTCAAACACCCCACACTGGTTCCCCTTAGCGACCCGCTCGACGGGCTGGGAACTTTTTTCGTGAGTTGACTTTCGCTGGACCATTATCCTGATACGAAGGAGCAATTATCGTGGAACGTTTCAAAAAGATTTGGGCCCGAACCGGGACCCGCATGGGCTTCGTCGCCCTTCTGGTCATCCTGTTTTGGCTAAAGACCCTCATCGCCTACTTTGTGGATTTTAACCTGAACCTCAGCGATCCCTTTCAGTTTATCATCCTCTTACTCAACCCGTTGGCGACGACGCTCCTACTCTTCGGGCTCGCGCTGTACTTCAAACGCGCACGCTTTTTTTACCCGTTCATATTTTTAATCGACATCTTAAATTCGTTACTCCTCTACATCAACGTGATTTATTTCCGGGAGTTTACCGACTTTATGACGGTCAACACCATGTTGGGGTATTCCAAGGTCGACCAAGGCCTCTCTGGTAGTTCGCTTGCATTGACCTCACCCCACGATGTGCTCTACTGGCTGGATTTAATTCTAGTCCTTGGGCTGCTAGCGACCCGGCGCATCTACATCGATCCGCGACCGGTCAACAAGCGCGTGGCTCTGGCCATTACGTCGCTGTCTTGTCTGCTCTTCGCCGGTAACTTAACCTTAGGGGAAATGGACCGGCCCCAACTGTTGACCCGGACCTTCGACCGGACCTACGTGGTCAAATACTTAGGTCTCGATGCCTTCACCGTTTACGACGGCATCAAGACCACCCACACCAGTGAAGTGCGGTCCCACGCCAAGAAGTCCGAACTCAAAGGAATCCTCAAGTTCGTTCATAAAAACTACGCTAAGCCGAACAAGAAGCTCTACGGGGTCGCCAAGGGGAAAAACGTCATCGTCTTGCACCTGGAGAGTTTCCAACAGTTCCTCTTGAATCGTAAAGTCAACGGTCAAGAAGTCACGCCGTTCCTCAACAAGCTCTACAAGAGTAAGTCGACCTACAGCTTCGACAACTTCTTCCACGAAGTTGGTCAAGGGAAAACTTCTGACGCCGAAACGATGTTGGAAACCGGGACCTTCGGCTTATCTCAAGGCTCGTTATTTACCCAATTAGGAAACGACAACACCTTCCAGGCAGCACCCGCCATCTTCGATCAGGAAGGTTACTCCACGGCTGTCTTCCACGGGAACGTGGCCAGCTTCTGGAACCGGAACAACACGTATAAGAACCTAGGCTACCAATACTTCTTCGATGCCAGCTACTACGACACGTCGGGGGATAAGTCATTGGGCTATGGCTTAAAGGATAAGTTGCTCTTCAACGATTCCATCAAATACTTACAACATCTGCAACAACCGTTCTACGTCAAGTATCTGACTGTCTCGAACCACTTCCCGTTCTCACTAGACAGTGAAGATTCCAACTTCAAGACACCCAACACTGGGGACAAAACGGTCGACAACTACTTCAAGACTGCCCACTACCTCGACCAGTCCGTCAAGGAGTTCTACCACTACTTGAAGAAGTCCGGGCTGGCTAAGAACTCGATCATCATGATCTATGGCGACCACTATGGAATCTCTAATTCCTCGAACAAGGCCCTCGCTAAGGTCTTAGGCGTCAACCCTGACGACTGGAACGATTACGACAACGCCCAGCTTCAACGGGTCCCGTTGATGTTCAACATGCCCGGCTACAAGCACGGGAAAGTCGAACATCAATACGGTGGTGAAATTGACGTCTTACCGACCCTGCTCCACTTGATGGGCATTAGTTCGAAGAAGTACCTGCAGTTCGGGACCGATTTGTTCTCCAAGGAACATAACCAGGTCGTCGCCTTCCGGAACCATGATTGGGAGAACCCTGAATACACGTCTGTAGACGGAACCATCTACAGTAACCGGACCGGCCAAGAACTACACCCGAATGCCAAGCAACAAAAGGCCATCGATAAGATGCAAAAGCACGTCAATGAAGCCTTGCACTACTCAGATTCTTTGAACCAAAAGAACCTCTTACGCTTCTACCATCCGAAGGGCTTCAAGGCCGTTGATCCAAACGACTACAACTATTCTGATGGTCTCCAAAAAGAGAAAAAGCTAGAAAAGAAGCTGGGACTGAAGTCTACCAGCATCTTCTCCCGCAACGATGATAAGTCTACCCAGAAGTGGTACCACACCGATGCGCCAGAGTTGAACCACAAGGAAACAAATTCTAACCGCATCAAGATTACCAACCAAGACGATACCAGTGGCAAGTAAGTTATAAAAACCCAGCCGCAATCCGAACGAGCTTTTCGGATTGCGGCTGGGTTTTTTCGGTCTATAATCGATTTAATGAGCTAGCGAGGTACTGTGGACTGGTCCCCGTTTATCTGGGAAGTAAGTGGCCATCAATTGGTGCACGGCCGTGGGGGCCTCACCGTAAGCGGTGGCAATCAGGGGTTGCTTGCCGGCATAGGTCACCCCATCGCCAATCGCATAGATACCTGGCACACTGGTGGCCATGGTCGAATCGACGGCAATCAACCGTTGACTACGCTCAAAGGTCACATCCCAACCCTCGATAACGTGGTAGTCCGACGTAAAGCCGTAACTGACCAAAAGCTTGTCGACTACCAAGTGCTCTTCGGTGGGGGCCCCGACGGTCTTTAAGGTCACGTCGATAGCCCCACTAGGCGTCGAAGCAAGCTGGCGAATCAGATACGGCGTTTTAACCGTCACCGTTGACTGGCGGAGCCGGTCGACCATGTTCTCTAGTCCCCGGAACTGGTTGCGGCGGTGCAACAGCGTCACTGATTGGGCCACGGGTTCTAACATCAGGGCTTGGTCGATAGCTGAATCACCACCCCCGGCGACCAGCACCCGTTGATCCTTGAACGCGGCTAAGTCGGGCACACTGTAGACCAACTGGCCCTTATCCGTAAACTGATCGGCGTTAGCCACGGTTAGCGGCCGCGGAGTAAACGCCCCGTTGCCCACCGCGACAATCACCGTCTTGCTGTGCGTCACGCCCTGTGCCGTGGTCACGTCAAAGCCGTCCCCATCGGCGGCTGCTTGTAAGTTGGTCACCGGCTGGCCAGGTTTGATGGTCAACGGAAATTGCGCCAGTTGCTGGCGTTGGGCGGTAATCAAGTCCCGACCCTTTACGCCCGGGAAACCCGCGACGTCTAAAATCGTCTTCTCCGGGTACAACGCGTTGACCTGGCCTCCCAGGTCGGCTAAGCTCTCCAGTAACTGGGTCTTAGCGTTACGCATCCCCGCGTAGAAGGCGGCGAACATCCCCGCGGGACCCCCACCGATAATGGTGATATCGTAAGTTTCTGTCATCTTCATCACTCCATTGTTTTTTGTTTGAAAGGAAGTCCGAGCATATGCGTCACGCACGTCTTTGGCTCAGTCTAACCGTTAGTTTACTGCTCATCGCTGGTATCACTGGGGCGTGGGCCCATCACCATCAGGCGTTACGGAACTTGCATCTGCCCCAGACCCGCACGGCGACATTATTGTTGCCGGGTGACGGTGGTAATTGGTTGTCGCTTCGCAGTATGACCTTAACGTTCGACCAGCCCCACGTCGCCACTCACAGTCTGACCGCCCACGTCACCACCGCTGGCCAAGTCCACTGGACTCAATTGCACCCCGTTAAAGCAAACAACCCGGTGATTCCCGTGTTATTTGCGGATAACACTCATCCCCAACGGGAATCTAAACAGTTAGGAACCGTTTTGACCCAGTTACGACAGCGCTACCATATCACGCGGGTCAACCTGGTCGGCCACTCGTCCGGGGGGACCATCGCATTAGATTACTTGCATGATACCCCGACAAATGCGATCCAGGTACGTCACTTGGTTTGCATCGGTGCCGATTTTCCGCACATGTCCCCACTGACTCATCGGTACCCCCACCTGCGGGTTCTAAATATTGCTGGACAGATTGGTGCGGTCACAAACGACGGTGAGGTCCCATTAAAGGACGCCCAGCAATTGGCAAGCCTGGTCCGTGGTCGGGTCCACAGTTACCGGTTCACCCAAATCCATGGGGCCATCTGGCAAAGTGAGCACTCGCTTTTACACGAAAGCGGCGCCGTCGACCAGGCCATCGCCACCTTTCTTTACCCGCCGAGTTGAGTGGTCCTAAGGATCCGTTGCCCCTGTAAGGTGCGCGCCTCGCGTAATCCGGCGTTGATTAACACGAAGATGGCCAGCCACCCCAGCGCAATCAAGACCCACTGTTGGAGATACAGGATGTCTAGAAAGGCAAACGGCGCGTTCCAATCCCAGGCGGCGTGTAACCCAATCGCAAGTAAGTAGAAGCGTAAAAATTTAGGGGCCACCATGTTGCTCCCGGTGACGGGTTGGTGGCGGTCCTTGGCCAGGATGATGGCCGCCCCCATGATGGCGGACCAGATGGTATGGGTCCCGATGGCTTGCCAGCTACGCATCAGTAACGTGACCAGCCCGTATTGGCCCGTGTAGCCCGCGGTCTCGAACACTGCGAACCCCGCCCCAATAGCCGCGCCCACTAATAACCCATTAAAGATGTAATTTAAATGGAACTGGTTGATAAAGTAGGTCATCACCAGCATCTTAGCGGTCTCTTCGATAAACCCCACAATCACCGCCGAGCCTAACGAGGTCCCGTTGCCCGACGGAATCAGCGAATACAGAATCATGGTCGCAATCAACGAGAGAATGCCCCCGACTAAAAAGACCGTCAGAAGCTGGTAGACGGAAAGGTTACGAAAGACGTTGATCTCAAAAAATAAAATCAGGAGCGAAAACGGGACGGTCAACGAGCCGATAAAAATCATGCCGGGTACCGCGTTGTTACTCCGAAAGCCCAGAAACAATAGCGCTAACAACACAAAACTTCCGGCCAGTAACGCAAAGATCCGCGAGAAGAGCCAGGGCTTGACCGGGGCCACGGAGACCGCTTCGAGCGACGGCGTGGTATGGCGGGTCCCCACAATAAAGAGGGCCTCGGCATCATCATGGTTGTGCGCCTTAAAAACCTCTGAAAACATCGAAAATAGGTGAATTTCAACCACCTTGTTTTCGCCGGTCCACTCGTTGATCTCCTTAGTCGCATCGTCGAGCAGATGATGCCCATAATGAAAATGTTGCTTCAAAGGCTTCACCGTTTCTTCTTTATTGGCCATGATTGGCCCTCCTCTCCGGCTTCTCCCCCGCTATCCAACTGACGGGTGATCACGGTTCTTATCTTACCGTGAAGTACAGTGAGCTTCAACTCCCGCCGTGAAGGGTTGCGCAATGTAACCCATTACATTATAGTTAAACTAGTACTTATAGCTCACCATAGATTTCAAGAGGGGGATAAATTATTATGGCACAACGGAAAATGATTTTGGACTTGGACACGGGGATCGATGACTCCCTGGCCATCGCTTATGCGCTAGGGGCACCCGATGTTGATTTAATCGGGATTATGGGTTCCTACGGTAACGTCTACGTGGAAGACGGGGCGAAAAACTCCCTGAAAATTCTGGAACTTTTAGGTCACACTGATATTCCAGTCTACGTTGGCGAAAGTCATTCCTCAACTAGTGACCACTTCGACCGGATGCAGGTCAGCGCCAACATCCACGGCGAAAATGGGATTGGTCAAGTCGACCTCCCTGAACCTAAGCGGGCCATCGAAAAAGAATCGGCCGTCGACTTCTTGATCGACGCCGTTCACCAATATGGTAAGGACTTGACCTTAGTCCCGACCGGCCCGATGACTAACCTGGCGGCTGCCTTGAAAAAAGCCCCAGAAATCGCCACGGAAATCGGTAACGTCACTTTCATGGGTGGGGCACTGACCGTCCCCGGTAACGTGACCTTCGTCGCCGAAGCGAACATCAACCAGGATGCCGAAGCCGCGAACGCCGTCTTGACCAGCCCATTACACTCGACCATGGTGGGCTTAGATGTCACTTTGCGGACACTGTTGACCCGCAAGGAAACTCAACAATGGCGCGATTTAGGCACCACGGCCGGTGAAAAGTTCGCTGACATCGTGGACTACTACATCGACGCTTACCGCCAGTTCAACAATAACTTAGGTGGCTGTGCCCTCCATGATCCATTAGCCGTTGGGGTATCGCTTGACCCATCCTTCGTGCAAACGCTCGACCTCAACATGCTGGTCAAGTACGGCAAGGAAGACTACGGCCGGACCATCGGTGATGAAAACCGCTTGAACGAACCGACTAACGTCAAAGTCGCCGTTCAAGTCGACACGGCGCGTTACCTGAAGACTTTCATGGAATATTTAACCGCGCTATTCAAGCAAAACTAACTTCTAACCATTAAAAAACGGGCTTCCCAAGATTTCAAATGCTTGGGAAGCCCGTTTTATTGTAGCCGAATTTAATTTTTCAGTTTGTTAGTTCTTCAAATCAAAGTTCTTCACCATCGTGTTAGTTGCTTGCGTCGCGTATTGTGTAGCCAGCTTCTTCTTTTGGGCCTGGGTTGCATTGATCGAATTGAAGGCCTTTAAGTATTGCTTGTACATGGTTGGCTTGACATACTTCTTCGCATAAGCCTTAGCAGGGTTGGTCTTCGTCCGGGTGTACTTGTAAGTCGTCCCACTGTTGGCAAGACGCCGGTTGGCCTTCTTCCCCGTCAACTTAGCAGTGAACTTATTAGTCGACTTCTTAGTCAGCTTGAACGTGTACGCTTTCTTGGCAAGTGACGTCGTGGTCTTCCCATTCTTAGTCTTGAAGTTGACCAGCTTGTACTTCATGGTCAAAACCTTCTTGTTCTTGCTGTATTTAGCAGACGTCAACGCCCCGTACTTCACGTTGGGTACGCTTCCAAAATCACCCATGACGACCACGGTCGCTGTCTTTTTACTGTTCTTACCAGCCTTTAGCGTCTCAAAATGAAAGGCACTCTTGGCCTTAGCACTCTTGTAGTAGCTTTGCAGGTCCCGGTTGGCAAAGGTACCAGTGACTTTAGTCTTGGCACTAGCCACACTCGGTGTAAGTACCCCACTCACGGTCCCCAATGCCAAAACCGTCATTCCTAGTTTCGCCCATAAACGCATCCCGATTTCCTCCTTAGAATTCTCAGTTTACGCCTCTAGTGTGCCATAAGTTGGCCCTACTGTCAGTTAAGACGCTTCATCACTTGAGATTAGTCGGGAAAACTTGCCGTAAGTACGCCGCAATTCCAGCATGATTATTGTCCCAGGGGGTCTGGTGATTGGCTACCGCCTTCACGCCAGATTGCCCGTTTAACATGGCTACGCCGTCCCCAGCGGCTTTGATCATCCCAAGATCATTTTCAGCATCCCCGAAGGCCATCAGTTCGTTAAAAGTCCAACCAAAGTGGGTCAATAACTGCCCTAACCCGACGGCTTTATCCATGCCAGCAGCCAAAAATTCCAAGATCTTAGGTTGGGAGCGTACCACGTGATAATGTTGTTTCATGACGGGGGTCAAGTGATCGACGACCTGGTCTAAAATCAACGCATCGGTGGCCATGACTGCTTTACTGTACAAGTGATCCGGCAACTCGGCAAAGGCCGTCTTGGTAAAAGTCATCGGTGCCTTTAGCATCTGCTGGTAAACGGAGGGTGTCAAATCGGCAATCGGATAGACCTGGTCGAAGTCGAGCACGTCCAACGGGTAACCGTTCTTCGCCGCAAAAGCGTGCAAGAGTTCTAAGTCTTGCCGTTTCATGCCGCTCTGCGCCAAGGTCTCCTTGGTCGCGTTATTGACCACCAGCGCCCCGTTAAAGGTGATGGTGTAATCTTCAGAAGTGGTCAGTCCCAATTGTTCGAGGTAACCCCAGATGGCGTTGATGGGCCGACCCGTGCAGAGGACGACCTTGATGCCGGCTTGGTGTAGCTTTCGTAAGGCCGCAGCGTTCTCCTCACTAATAGTTTTATCGGTGTTCAGTAACGTTTCGTCCAAATCCAGTGCAATCATTTTTATCATAGTTTGTCGTAACCTCCAGTTAGGTCCAGTTTACCCGTTCATGGGTCAAAATTAAACTATCAGACCAACAAGTCCTGACGAATCAACCGCACGATCTGGCGGTTCTCTGGTAAATGGGCGTGGTTGGCATTGGCCCCACTGACGATAATCTGGGTGAAGCTACGGACTCGTTTTTGAAAGATGTACTTGCCCCGGTTCACACTGGCAAACGGAACAATACCGTCTCCGGTATAGGACTTGCTCCCGGCGATTGAATAAACGATCAAACTCGTTGCCAGACGGTCGCGGCCTGCGACCAACTGTTTGAAGAGGGGCGTCTCCACAGTCGCACTGGCCTGTTCCAAATTAAAGGGCGCGGCAATGGTCATCAACCGGTCGGCCGTAGCCCCGGTCGCCGCCAAGTCATTCTCCAAGAATAACGTCAACACCAGCCCCCCGTTCGAGTGTCCCATGGCCGAAAAATGGTTGAAGTGGTAGGTCCGTTGGAGCGCACGAAAGGCGATAGCAAACCAGCGTGCCTGCTTCCGAATATTGACTGCGCCATCGTGATGGTTTTGAAAGCCAATCACGATAAAGGGCCGCTTGTCACCGTGCCGGATAGCCCCGTTGTAAACCAAATGGCCGTTGGTTTTGACTTCCACACGCAGGAGGCTATGCTGCGTTTTAGTTTGGCCGTTGAGTTCCTTAACCAGCGCATTAAATCGATTCTGCGTGGCACTAGACCCTGGTACTAAGATCACCGGCGCCACAGGACTCTTGTAGGTTGCCCGCACCACTGCCACTTGATGGGAACGCCACAGTAAGCCGGGTACCCCCAGTAAGACAACGAGCCCAATAATCAGCCCAAAACTACGCCAACTCGTCAGATGTCGCATCGCGTTTCGCCTCCTCCGCCAGCCGCCGGTCAACCGCGGCGTCCCCCTTCACAAATGGGTAATAAATCGCCGTGGCTAGGGCCAAATTTACGATGGCTAACAGTAACGCCCGTAGACTGCCCCCACTCCCCAGAAAGCTCAAAAACGGGCCCGGCGTGCTCACCGCTAAGGGGTAGGCCGTAGCGGGGACCCAGTGAAAAGCTAACGCGAGACTACTAATTGAAACGCATGCCAGCGGCGCCAATAACAAAGGGATTCCCAACAGTGGCCGCCATATCACGGGTAACCCTACCAATAACGGCGCGTTGAAGTTGCCCAATACGGGGACTAAACTCAGCCAGCCAATCCGGCGTTGAGCGGCATTTTGCCGTACCAAGAAAATGGCCAATAATAGCGCCAAGGCCATCCCCGGACCGCCCATGCTAGCGTAAGTCTGGATCACGGTCTGCACCGTCAAGACGTGGGGCACCTGCCAGTGGGCACTCCCTAGAACCGCCGCCAAATTTTGTGTAGCCGCCACGGTCTGCCCGCTGGTCGTGGGTAACGCCCCTAAAGTACCGCACCAAGTCATGGCGCCGTTAAGTAAACTAAAACTAGCCAGTTGTCCCCAGCCAGTAGGGAAACTCAACGGCAGACGCAACCAGGCGTTAAAGGCCGCGCGAACCGTAAACGGGGCCGCCAATAACCAACCGCCGCTCACCGTTGCTACCCCCAGGCCACCTAAACTCCCCAGCGTGATGGGCCGCAGCGTGGCGTCTAGCGGTGACGACCAAATCCTAACGCCAATGCGATAGAGGTTCCCCACCAACAGACCGACCACGAGGCCCGCCAAGATGCCGTGCCAGCCCAAATTCATGGCTAGCCAAGCCGGGGCGTGGTGGGGCTGTAACGACACCGGGTTCACGTTGACCAACTGTAATGTCAGGCCAGCTAAGAGTCCCGCGGTCAGTTGGTCATCGGTGCTGCGGGTGACTTGTCGCACTAAATAAAAACTCACGACGATGGCTAAGCCCAAACTAGCCAGGCCAACCGCACCATTTTGAAGCAGTAACAGACCCTGCTCTAAGCGAGCCCGTTGGGGGCACCAATTCTCCACATGCAAAGTCTGGTAGTAGTATCCCGTGGGGGTCAGCCACCCCCGGATGACTAAATCGGCCAAACTGCCCAGTAAAATCAACGGGAAGACTACCCGTAACGCCTGGTTAAGCGCCATGACCTGGTTCAATCGGCGCCATTGATAATCACGTGCCATGACCCAATGGCCACAACGCCACATCGTTTTGTGCATCCGCCATCCCCCCTATCAGACGTTGATCGTACCGCCTTTTTGATGGCCAGGCCCCATTCAGCGCTGAGTTTGACCAGTCGCTAACTCAAGTCACCAGCCGATGCTAACCAAGCTTCAAGCTGGTCTAACACGACCGGTTGGGTATTGGGATCAGCGGTATGGTCCGGGATAGCAGCTAAAATGTCTGGTGCGGCGTTAGCTACCGCAATGCCCTGCCCGGCCCATTGCAACATCGCTAAATCGTTGCCGGAGTCTCCAAAAGCCGCCACTTCCGCTGCACGTATCCCCCAACGCTGGGCCAAAGTTTGGATGGCTTGCCCCTTACTGACTCCCGGTAACGATACGTTCAACCCACCGAGACCGCTACTCGTGGCGACGAGTTGACCGGAAAATCGCTGGTTGAAAGCCGCCACTTGGGGCGCGACGTCCGCGTGTAACCAGGTCACGTCTAATTTTAAAATGGCATCGTTTACTTTAGTCAAATCAGGAACCGAAGTCAGTTGGGGGTAAAACGCTTGTGACGCGTGAAACCGCGCACTGTCGGCCGGTAAACGAGTGTACGCACGCGTCTGCCCACAACTGATCAAAAAATTATCCGCCATGACGGGGGCCGTTTCCAACCACGTCACGGCCGATACGACCAAGTCGGAGGGCAACGCGCGTTTCTGGACGATTGCGCCGGTTCCTGTAACGATTAAAGCGCCGTCTTCGACTACGTAGGTCAACGACGCCGCTTCCGGTAGGTCCCGAAACAACGCCTGAGCGTGGTCTAGCGGGTCCCCCGTCGCAATCACGAACCGGCTACCGCGCTGGTGTAACTGAGCCAAAATATGGGCAAACTGTTGGTGGTCGTAATGCCCTTGGGGGTCCAAGAAGGTCCCGTCTAAATCCGTTGCAATAAGTCGTGGTAACATGTCTTTTTGCCAACCCCTATCCGCTAATCAAAGTAGGTTTAGCATACCGACTTCCGCCTGTTCGCGCAACGACCAAGTCTCGGGCAAACGGCGACCTAACAAGCAAAAAAGTGTCCGGATAACGGGAACCCCAACGGATTCCGGTCACCGAACACTTTTAGGTTAAGGGTTAAGCTTTACAAAGTAAAAACGAATTAGTCACTCATGCTGCTAGCCTTGTTGGCGTGGTTCATCAACGAGCGAGTCTCGGTAAATTCGTTGATGTCGTGCAGGACCACGGTGATGACCCGGTGCTTGCCTTTCTTCTGACCAGTACCAACGAAGCAGTAACCAGCCAGCGGCGTGTACCCAGTCTTCAAACCGTCGACGTTCAACGACTTCTGGTAGTAAGTCCGGCCGGGCAAGAGGTTGTTGTAGTTATACAACGACTGACCGTCGACCTTCTTCGAGCCGATTTTACCGTCCTTGACGACCCGCGGGTAATCCTTGATCAGGTGCCGCGCAATCAACGCGACATCCTTGGGGGAAACCTTGTTGGCGTTGGCCGACCCATAGTTATAGCCAAAGACTTTCAAGTCACTATTTTCCAAGCCAGACGCGGAGACGAAGCTCGCGTGTTTCAAGTTCCAGGACTTGGCCTGAGCGTTCATCTTCTTGATGAACTTGCCGTTACTTCCGGAGACCCACTTCCCTAAAGCGATGGCCGCGTTGTTCGATGAATCCAGGTAGGCGGCGTAATAGAGTTCCTTGACCGTGTACTTGTGCCCAGACTTGAACCGGAAGCCGCCACACGCCGCATCGTTGCCCATCGCAATCAGACCTTTACTGTTGGTCTTGACCACGTCGGTCCACTTCGCCGACTTAGTGTGGACTTTCTTAAGGGTCAGATACAAGGTCATTAACTTGGAGACGGAGGCAATCGGCCGGGCCGTGTTGGCAGCCTTGGACCAAACGACCTTCCCGGTGCTGGTATCCATGGCCACGGCGCCCTTGGCGTACTTCAAGCCAAACGGTGCTTTCCCCTTCTTTAGATAGCCATGCCAAATCCAGCCCTTAACGGAACCGGATTTATTGCTGACCTTTAAGTAGATTCCCTTAGAATTACTATGTTTCCAAGTTTCTTGCTTGGTTGCGTACCAAGTCGTATTCGGATAGGTCTTCAAGTTCGCAACTTTCTTGGAATGGCCATAATTATAAATGGCCCCCTTGGTACTCTTTTTGTGATAAGCCGTCTTGGTCAGCGATTTCGACGAGACCGTCCGATACGTCGCCGCGTGGGCGGGCTGGGTCGTCGTTACCCCAAGCCCCAGACTCACAGTCGCCATAATGGCCAGCGTACTTAATTTTAGTTTACTAATTGTCATGTGCTGAATTCCTTCCCAAATTCTGTCAAACTCCAACTCAAAGTTAACACGTTTATCACGTCATAATCTGTCGCTGATAAAACTGTAACCTACTTGTTGGCCCCGTAACTTGGTTGCAATCTCCTCCTTTACGGTTATAAATCCTAGAATTGACCAAATGACTAAGTGCGAGAGACCAGCATTCCCAGCCAGTAGTCGCTTGTTTTCAATTGGTGCTATCCATAATCATCTAACCCCAAGCTAATTCAGTACCTTAACGTCAAACTGGTCTAGGCCATACTTGTTCTAGACCATTTGTGGGGCCTCACTGTTTTTCAGCCACACGGTTGCACGTCTGAATAGGTCAAACCTTAGGTACGATTGTTTTCGTTAGCGGTTGCATTTTTCTTCAAAACTCGTTACGCTAGATAGTAATTTGAATCCGCGGGGTGCCCATATTCGGCTGAGAACAAACCCATTGAACCTGCTCTGGACAATTCCAGCGAAGGGACGGTGAATGACTCAAGCAAACTTGGCCCCCACTATCAATTTAGTGGGGGCTCTTCCCATTTTTTGGGGACCCTAAGGGTAAAATGAGGAGGAGTTTTACATGAAACAATGGCACGTTCGCGATATCATTCTTGTCACCATTCTCGCTATCTTTATGGGGGTCATTTTCTGGGTCACCGGTCCTGTCTACACGGTTCTAGCCGCCGCTTTAACCCCCTTCGGTCTGCAGCCCATGGCTAACGATATGCTTTTGGGGCTGTGGTGCATGGCTGGTCCCCTGGCAGGCTTCATCATCCGCATTGCCGGTGCCGCCACGTTAGGTGAATTACTGGGGTCCATCGTTGAAATGTTTCTTGGCGGTATGTGGGGTGCCAGTACCTTGATCTCCGGTATCGTCCAAGGGGTCGGTGCCGAATTAGGGTTTGCGTTCACCGGTTACAAACGCTATAACTGGATGACCCTGGTTCTCAGCGCGTTGACCACCACGTTAGTGACCTTCGGCTGGGACTTCTTCCGGAGTGGATACAACAAGTATCAATTCGGCTTCATGATGCTCTTGTTGCTGACCCGGTTCGTGTCCGTCTTCATCTTTGGCGGCGTCTTAACGAAGTTGATCACCAACCTCTTAGGTCGCGCCCACGTTTTATCTCCACGCATTCGCGCTTAAACACTGGAGGGATTTTGTTTGGCTACCGTTAACATTGAACATCTCACTTACGCACCCGACCACCAAGATCCCGTGTTGAAGGACTTAACGGCCACCTTTTTAGGCGGCCGTTTTTCCCTTTTGACCGGGCCTTCGGGTAGCGGCAAGACGACCTTACTGCGACTCATCGCGGGCTTGACGCCGCTACCCACGGGCGCCACGTTGACTTTCAACGGCCAACCGCTCGCGGCGCAATCACCGCAGCAGCGCTCGCAGACCGTGGCGTTGCTCTTTCAAGAGCCCAGCACGCAGTTCACCATGGACACCGTTACAAACGAGTTACGCTTTGCCTTAGAAAACCAGCAAGTCTCCCCGGCCGCTATGCCAGGTAAAATCGATGCAGCCCTGGCTTTCGTGGGCATCACCGACTTGCGTGACCGGAATTTGATGCAACTCTCCGGTGGGGAACAGCAAAAGGTCGCCTTAGCCATCATCGTCGCGATGGACAGCGACGTCATCTTACTCGACGAGCCCTTCGCTAGTATTGACCCAGCGACCCGCCAAACGTTATTGGACCGGCTGGTCAAGTTATGTCGCGACCAGGGCAAGACCATTATTTTGGCCGATCATGATTTGAGTGGCTACGCCCAGTGGATCGACCACCTGACTGTGTTACACGCCGGTCAAGTCACCACCTTGTCAGTCGCGGCTACCCAGGCGCGCTTAGCCGCCTTCACACCAGAAAGATTACAACTCACGCACGTCCAATTGCCCACGGCCCAAGATAAGAGTTGTTTTGAAGCCAAAGGGTTTGGTCTCAGCCAAAACGACCGCACGTTGATTTTACCGGAGGACTTACCATTATTGACTCACAAGACCACACTGATCACCGGGCCTAACGGCAGTGGCAAGTCGACGTTTTTCCGCTCGCTGGTTCGTTTGGGCCGCTATCAAGGCACCATCACCTACCAGGGGCGCGATATACAGCGAATTCGACGGCGGACCTACGCCCGGCACGTCAGTCTGATGTTCCAATCTGCGACGGCCCAGTTTTTAAACGTCACGGTCGCCGAAGAACTGGCCTTATCGCAACGTTACGGTAACGCGACCTACTTCACGCCGGACCGGATTCAAGCCGCCCTCGCCCAACTCGACTTGAGTGGGCGCGATGAGCAAATCATTTATTCGTTGAGTAGCGGCCAGCAAAAAAAGTTGCAGCTCCTGTGCATGCTGATGATGGCCCCCGAGGTCCTCTTACTGGACGAACCCTTCAAGGGCCTCGATCTCAACTCGATTCAGGCAGCTCTAACGTTATTGACCACAACGCAACGGGACCTCGACCTCACACTAATCATCATCAGTCATCAATTGGGCGGTCTTAGTCCGTACGTTGATTACCACTTAGACCTGGCCCATCAACAATTGACCTATCAGGGGGTGACGGCATGAATCCCAGTTTAAAATTGGCCTTAGTGGTACTGATTGCATTGGAGATCTCATTCACGCAGGTCTGGACCGTCAACGTCGCCCTCATCGTGATCAGCCTAGTGATTTTAGGACTGAACCGCATCCACATCCGGACCCTGGTATGGCTGACCGTGGTCCCGCTCTTCTTCGCCAGCGCATTGATTTGGTCACTGATGTTACGGGGAAACGCCACCCCACACTTCTTAATCGTACTGTTCACCCGGATGTTCGTATACGTCTACCTAGGCGCCACCTTTACCCAGACCACGGTGCCCCTCGAACTGACCCGATCGCTGGAACAAAACGCCAAGTTGCCCGCTAAATTTGCCTACGGGTTCCTTGCAGCGTTCAACCTATTCCCTAAAATCAAAGCCGAAGTCGCTACGGTGCACGCGGCCGCCATGATGCGCGGCCAAGTCCTGCACTTCTGGTCACCACAGTTATACTTCAAAGTCATCTTGACCGCCATGAACTGGTCGGACCAACTAGCCAGTGCCATGATGTCCCATGGATTCGTCGAGTGGGCCCCACGGACCTACGCCATCAACGTCCCGTTACGAACCCGGGACTGGGTCATCTTCGGCGCTAGTCTGCTTTTAGTTCAGATTGGTCTCTTTATCGGCTTACCCTAAACGAAGGGCATTCTGAGATTGGGCGGGTCACGACGCCAGGCAACCCCTCTCAGCTTTTAACCACCTTCAAAAAGAGCAGTTGGGACAATCTCTAATTTTGCAAATGACGTTAGACCACCAACCTTGGTCAAGCTAACGTTTTAAGCAGCGAATTTTTCACAACCCCGCCGTTGCCTTATAATGGACCTACAGAGTGAAGAAAGTGGTGAGGAGAATGAAAAGCATTCGACAGTTGTCATTTCTGGAGTTCTTCGGTTATTTGGCCCTGATTTTAGGACTCATCATCGAAGGTTACGCACTGATCAGCCAACCCGGGTCTCTAGTGGGTGCCGATAATATGTTCGGTGGTGCCGTAGTCTTAGCATTAGCCGTGGCCTTTCTTCACGACCGCTCATTACTCCTACGGTTGATTATCATTGGACTGAGCACCCTGGGGTTCGGCGTCTTTGCTTATGCCTACACACGGACCTGGACCTGGACGACGGTGGTCGCGCTAGCAGTATTGGCCTTTTTGGTCTTCTTCTTTGGGTTGAGTACCGATGTACGGCGCAACCACAGTGAGTGGCCCCATTTTTAAACCAACCCTTAAGTCTGGGAATTCACTCCTAGACTTTTTTTGACGAAAAAAGAAGCAGGCCAACCGAAGTTGGCCTGCTTCCCTGCTTGATAGACTACAAGTTACTTGTAGTCATTGTAATCATCACGATTACCGTGAATTAGTGAAGACCTTACCGGAAAAATCCTCCGGTTCCCATTAGTCCGCGCGTTGTTGCGGGACTTCCCGCGCCATTGGCGGGTGATCCATGGGTTGAGAGTGGGCCTGTAACGACCCTCTTCCGGTCAAGAACCAGGACAGGCCACTGACGATTGCTAGCATCACAATGGCCACCCCCAACCCGGTAATAACTCGTTTTAAGTTCATTGTGGTCCCCCATTTGGCCCCATAGCGGGTTCATTAACATTCCCCTTTACCATAGCGCGTTAATGTCACAAAACGATGACAACCAAACGAAAAGCCGTTAACAATTTAAAACTTAAGCGTAACAAGTTTTGTCATATTGAGTCTTAGTTTACGCAATTTTTCAGGATTCAGCAAGTCTTTGATAAAACTTTTCGGACTTAAGAGACTTATTAAGCCGCTTTCACAAAATTTTAGTATAATGAAGGTGTGCAGTAAGTGGATTATCATTTGGAGGGATTATGAATGAGTCAAGAATTAAGTAGTCTGGCTGAAGCTATCATCGCCTACCAAAAGAAATACGATAAGACCGACGGCGAGATGGCCTATGGTTCCCGCCTGACGGTCGAGAAGTTTCACGCCATCAAGACCGGTGAACTGCAACCTAACCATGATGAACAGAATGCTTTGCAAAACTTCATCGCTAAGCGTCCCAGTTAAAGTGATCTCGATTAGAACGTTCAGAAACCAAACGAGTCTGAGGAAAATTCCTCAGACTCGTTTTTTCGGGCGCCATGATATTTGGTGTTGATGGCCAAAATCCATTGACATTAACAGTTATGACTTTAGGCGGTGTTGCTGTTCCCTCTATATCTGCTTTTGCAGATGCAGAAGGAATTTCATCTGTTACAAAGATTGATTATCAAAGTATGAACTCAGATCAATTAGGTAATCTTATTGATACATATGACATGGATAATTTAACGACAAATCAAGAAAATGTAGTTAGTATCTATTCGGCTAAACCTCGGGACGAATTAAAAGCTGAGGTATCGCAAAGTGCACCTGCAACTATAACAACACCTCGCTTTCAGTCTAAAGCAGCATTAGGATTAATGGCACGGTTAGCTGCTAAATATGGAAAAGTGTATGTTTCTAAGACATTACCTAAGATTGTGTACAAGAAAGTCGCAAAATTAATCGGTAAAAAAGTTAGCCAAGCTAAGTTTTTGCATATCTGGAATAATACTATCGGTGTGGCAACTGGAGCAGCTTTGGAGAGTGCAATTGCCAAAGGATTAAAAGCATGTGGTGTTCCTAAGGGGATTGCTAACACAGCAGCAACAATTATTGCCACAGCCGTTGGTCTTAGTGTAAAATGGGATACATGGAAAAAATTATTGAGTTTTTATATTTAATTTTGGTAGTTGGGCTGCTTTTGTTTTTAATATTTAGATTTATGACAGATTTCAAGGCAACATTATTATTGGTTCTTGCTATATCAGTCGGTATTTTTATCAAAATACATTTCTTTGGTAAATAATTACGGCTCTATGATATTTGGTGTTGATGGACAAAAGGGACTGCTCCGAGTCAAGTAGACAGTTCAAATAATTAAAATAGCTATGCAGTTTTTAGAATGGCATGATTCCGAAATTCTTTCGGGGTCATGCCATTTAGTGTTTCTTGACGGCGTTTGTAGTTATACCAATTGATACATTTTTCGATAAGTTGAACCATTTCTTCTCGATTTAATGCATGGTGAAAATTGAAAAACTCTGTTTTCATATGACTCCAGAAGCTTTCCATAGGACTGTTATCCCCCGGAGTTCCTGGACGTGACATACTGTGCTTAACCCCATTGCTAGCTAGATGGTCGTTAAATACCCCAGATGTATAGCTTGATCCTTGATCTGAGTGTAAAACCGTTGGTTTTACACCATTGCTTATTGCTAATGCCTTATCAAACGTTCGAGTCACTAACTCGGCTGTCTCAGTCTCTTCAATGTCCCAAGCAATGATACTATGGTCGTTTAGGCCTTTAATCGCACTAAGTCTCAGATGTTCACCGAATTTCCAACCAAAATGTAACTCTGTACAATCAGTTACCCAGACTTGGTTCGGCTCGTCTGGTTTAAAATTATGTCCTTTGTCTGTAAGGAGTAGGTTATTGCTGATGTGCTCTTTATGCTGGGCTTTTCGATCACATTTTGCTACACGAATTGAAGCTACGATGCCATTGTCATGCATGATTCGTCGCATTTTTCCAGCACTAGTTCGATATGCTGTATCGTAATGAAGGTTCATCATTAATCTTTTTACACCAAGGGTGTACTTGTTTTTCTCTTCGATAGCTTTAACATACTTCAATATTTCTTTATTTTCCAAAGCACGTTTACTCGGGGTTCGATGTATCTATAGTACGCAGCGCGTGAGACTTTCATAAAACGACACATAAAACTAATTCCGTAAACTCGATTCGTATCAGGATTAATCGTAGTCGCTAACGTTTGGATTGTTTTGTAGATTTGTTGTGAGTGGCATCCAACCTTTTCAATTCTTGGAGCTTTTTTAGTATTGCATTCTCTGTCGATAAATGTTCAATTCGAGCCTTTAGAAGCTTGACCTCCAGGTCACGCTTCTCGTCATCTGTAAGCTGGTCATGTATAGTCTTTCTTTTACCACGACGATCGGCAAGAGCCTCAGGTCCACCTTGCTTAAACTTACGAGTCCACGAGTAAACTTGACCATAGATACATCGTACTTGCTCATAGCCCGCGAGTAATCCATCTCGTTTGCTATAATCCATTGAACAATTTCTACACGTTCCAGCTGTGTTGTTTTTCGACCATTTTTCACTGGTTTCACGCTCTTAGTAGTGAGTTGCTTACCACTAGTATACTGATGAACCCATTGATAGATAGTGCTAACGTTAGGAATATTATATTTGGTGCACAATCGAGGATAAGAAGTGTGTCCTTCTAGGTACTCTAGAACTATTTTAAATTGCTTGGATACTTTCTCATGGATCGAGGCCGTAGGCCGTTGATTCCTCGTAGTTTATAATTTTTTACCCATTGGCTTACTTGACTATGTGCAATTCCATATTGCCTTTGAATGGCATAAGGAGCCATTCCTTGAACAACTAGACCAATGTAAAATAACTTCTTTTCAATTGTATAGCGGGAACCTTTTTTACCCATAGAAAAACTCCTCTTTAGGTAGGCAAGCTTTGATTATTTGCTTGTCTACCCAAAGAGGAGTATATCCCCCATACCTCTATTTTCTTCGTTTCTTTTTTTCATAGTTATCAAAGTATATGAAACCCACAATTCCAAAAATCAAATAGACAATTACAAAAAATTTTGATATCCCAATAAAGTAAAAAACAGTAAATAATGCAAAGTAGATTATCGAGAAAATAGTATCAGTTCTCATATTACTCCTTTACCCTACCCAGTTAGTTCTATGAATAGTTTTCTTTAAATGCGTACGCTTACTATTTGAATAATATTTCACTACAGATGCTTGCCCAATAATAGCGCGATTTCCACGCGGTGCAGTTGCCGAAATTAAGCGCAAATTATAAGTTGGCCAGACCTCAGCTTTCTGTGACCCAAAGGCTTGCACAGCATCATATATACCTAGTACCGTCTTCGCTTGCCAACCTGGAATAAAACCTGCCAACTGTTCAATTGCCCATGTTGCCATTCGGCTAGCCCTGGTACTTGCAAAATTGTGAGTACCCGTCCATTTACTGTATGTGATATGCTTATAACCCGCTTTTTTGTAAGCTGCAAGGCTGTTCAAATGAGCAGAAGAAAACAGCATAATACCCGAAGGATCAGAATATACACTCTCATTGGAATTTTGTGCCTCTTCAATAGCATCTTCAACAGTGCCCACGTTGTATTGAACTGACGAATCATTATTGGTCTCTGATCCATCAACATCCGTATCCGAATTTGATCCCACTGATGTGTTTACATTATCAGATATTTGACTCGTTGTAGAATTTGCTGAAACATTAACGACTCCTGCACTACCAAAAATAATCCTACCCCGAGTATAGAACTAAAAAGAACAATTTTTTCAAAAGACTTCCCCACTATGTAAATACATTTGATTAACAAATACTTAGTACACCATACAGGAACATGGAGCAAATGGCAAATTCCCTCTTTTCTTTTGTGAATAACCAGCATCAACCGCCTCCACCGGTCAACAATTTAGCCAAACATAAACAACTGACAAAAACAAAAATAATGCAACATAACTCTTCATTTTCAAATGGCCCAATTAAAGGAATTAATCGCAAAATCAAACAGATTAAACGAACGGCATATGGTTATCGTAATTGGTAATATTTTATTTACCGCATTCAAATCGAATTTAAAATCAGAATAAAGAAAAGGAACCCAATTCGAAAATGAATTGGATTCCAGTAACACGCCTCATCAACACCGGCTGACAAAGAGCCGTTTTTCGTCTCTTTTCCTTTAGTGCACCGGGTATTGGGCCGTCCAAGCCGCCGAATAGGCCGCTGCCGTGGTGGCATCGAAGGCCACCAACCGCACCGTTGCTTTGGGGTGAGCCGCTAACCAGGTGCCAATCACCTTGACAGCCACTGCCGCTGCTTGCGTTAACGGATAGCCGTAGACACCAGTACTGATCGACGGAAAGTCGATTGTCTGACACCCCTTTTGGGCCGCCAACTCGAGACTATTGCGGTACGAGTTTGCCAGCAGGTCGGCTTCCCCGTTCATGCCGCCGTGCCATACCGGTCCCGGCGTGTGGATGACCCACTTGGCCGCTAAGTCGAATCCGGGGGTCACCTTGGCTTCACCCGTGGCGCATTCATTCAACGGAATACAAGCCGCTAGGAGCTTGGGCCCCGCCGCACGGTGAATCGCCCCGTCGACACCACCGCCACCCAATAACGTGGTGTTGGCCGCATTGACGATGGCATCCGCGTGACTTTGCGTGATATCGCCTTGAATCACTTGAAACTTTGCCAATTTACTCACCTCTTTGACCAGGGCCAATGCCACCTCCGTTTAGGGGCGGTTTCAGCCTTTCCTCGCCGTTTGAGCCGCTTCATGCCCTCTTTATAAGGGTTGGCGTACAACGCGTTGAGGTTCAACTTCTGGTCGTCTGGTGCCGCACTGGGCGCACGGAAGGCCTGTAA
Organism: Levilactobacillus suantsaii; assembly: GCF_004115745.1. Lineage (GTDB taxonomy): Bacteria > Bacillota > Bacilli > Lactobacillales > Lactobacillaceae > Levilactobacillus > Levilactobacillus suantsaii. Next base: position 51,473 of record NZ_QXIL01000006.1, read on the forward strand.
GTCCGTGTGACACTGCGGACAAGTCGTGTCTTAGTCCGTCACCGGCGCCCCGCAGTGAGGGCAAAATTGTAGCTTAGTCGTCATGTTGCGTCCTTTCCTGAACTTGCCGATGCTGCTGATTGCGTTGGCGGTTGCGTTCCCGCGTCGCTCGGGCTTGTTGTTGACCCGCTAACCGCTGTTGAGCGGCTAGTTCGGCCTGTTGTTGGGCCAGTTGGGCCTTCTTTTGTTGTGCAGCCTGGCGCTGGTAACTATACCGACTCCACAAGCCCACGGCAATAAAGGCCACGATGATCTGTAATGGCACTTGCCACCATACGACGTGCGTCGCCACGAACAGGTCATATCCAATCAAGACCAAAGACATCGCCCCCACAACGCTACAGGTATCCCGCAGCCATCGTGGCCAACTTTTAAACCGCATCATGCTCACTCCTTTACTCCCATCAGAGGTCGCCTTCAACCTTCAACTGCCGCTCAGTCAAATAGGCATCCAAGTACCCGAAGGCGAGTTCATCAATCGCGTTGATTTGGTAAACTTGTCCTACTTGATCCAACTGACCTTCTTCGATTTCGTGGAAAATGGTCCGTTGAGCCCCCACCTGACTGGGATAGCCTAGAAGGGTCTGCCCATCGTGCATCTTCAAGCGAGTCACGGTATGGAAAGTCGCGGCCTGCATCAAGCGGGCCTTGAACTGGTCGACCGTGGCATCAAACAACCGCTCATCGTTCAATACGGGTTGCAACCGGTGCTGGTTCGCCCGGTTCAATAACGTAAATAAACGCATGGTTTGCAGGTAATCCGATTTGAGGACCACTGCGTGCAACTCACGCAACCGCATCACCGTATACCCGCCGAACTGGCCGGTCATGTCCACTAGGTTCAAGATGACCGCGTTGGATGTGACCGTGTTGACCCGGCCCACGAAAAACAAGTCCCGGTCGTGGTCGGGCACGAGGGCAATCAACGCGTTCTTCCCCGCCAACTGGTCCAATTGCTGTCGCATCGCCTGTGGTGCCGTGAGCGTCACCGGAGCGACGTGCGTCAACTGTTGTAACCGTGGCGCGGCTAAACTCTGCAATGACAACTCTTGTCCCTGAAATTCGATGACTTCAATGTCGTCCGGAGACAAATTCCGTTGCGGTCGGTCAGTATAATCAAATTTATTTAAGATTTGCACGGTCACCTGGTCTGCCGTCACACCGGTCACCAGGCCCTCATAAAAGTGGGTATCGTTGGTCAACACCAACATCACCACTAACCGGTCGACCCAAGCGTGGCTCAGCACTTGCCGCCGAAGATCCCGTTGACTATCGAACTGCATGGTCAGGCCTTCAGACTGTACGAACTGCTCGTCTCGAGCGGTTTTGATTCGAAATGCCATGTTGTCCAAATCGTCACTGGAAAACTCGACCTCGTCAATGACCTCTAAGGCCAAGAACACGGCGCCGTCCGGCAACCCATAATCATCATAGGTGGCCAGGATAATCCCCTGCTTAGACACTACGGTGACGTAGCCGGTATAGACAACGTCCTGATTGGTCTGATAAACATTGACCAAGAGCCGTTGGGCGAGCGCCCGGTTTAAATCATTAACAATCGAATTCATTTTAAACGGCCCCCTTTATTTCTGCTATTTTGAAAATTCTACCATATATTGTCCAAAATAGCTTGTCATGACCGTTTTTGAGACTAAGATACGGCTGTCTTTAAAAATTCTTGCAACGCGTCCTGTGGTAATCCGGCACTAAGTCCGACCAACAACTTGATGCGGGCCTTTTGACCGTTCAAACCCTGGCAGAGCATCAGCCCCATCTTCCGCAACTCGATGCCACCGCCCTGGTAATCGTAAATATCTTCAGCTACCCCGTTGTAACACCGCGAGACCAACACGATTGGAATATGACGATCTAACAGGCGTTGAACTGCCGGTAAAGTCTGTGGGGGTAAGTTTCCCACTCCCAAGCCTTCCACAACTAAACCGGCCGTTTGGTCGTTGTTCAGCGCGTCGAACAAAGTGCCATCCATCCCCGCAAAGGCCTTCAATAAGTAAACGTGGTCGACCACGTGATCTAGGTCGCAGACCCCCTGGTGAATCAATTGTTGAAAGTAAGTTGGCCGGTCCTTGACCACCAACCCGATGGGGCCAAAGGTCGGGGTCCGAAACGTTGCCACGTTGGTGGTATGAGTTTTGGTGATGTAACGAGCCGTATGAATCTCATCGTTCATCACGACCAACACCCCCTTGCCCTGCGACTCGTCGGCCGCGGCGACCTGAATGGCGGAGCGGAAATTATGTACCCCGTCGGAGCCAATCTCGTTAGACGAGCGCATAGCGCCGGTCACCACGACCGGAATCTTGCTCGGCAAGGTCAGGTCCAAGAAGTAGGCCGTTTCTTCCAGAGTATCGGTCCCGTGGGTGATGACCACCCCGTCGATGCCCGCCGCTTCGGCTTTCACGATGCGCTGCTTGACCTGCAACATCTGCGTTGGGGTCATGTGCGGCGATGGCAGGTTGAACAGCTCGTCCGTAATCAGTTGAACGCGCCCCTCTAGGATAGTGGCTTCCTGGGCAATCGGGTTCTTGGCGTTGGGCACCACCTCACCACGACTATTTTGCGACATCGAAATCGTGCCTCCGGTATGGATGGCTAAAATTTTCTTCATAGTTAGCTTCCCTTCTCATCAAATGGTATCCATATTGTACCGCAAATGCGTTAAAATTTGAGTAAGGGAGGCCAAGACCATGACACCTAACTCAAAAAAACCAGACGGCTACTATCACCCGGGGGTGGACGTTCACCCCAAAAAATACAGTTCCTCCGGCGGCATCGCCGACTGGGGACCGCTATTGGAATGGTTTAGCGGTATTTGTCGTCGTTTATGGCACCGCATTCATAAATGAAACTGTATTGTTTTTTTCATAACTTCGTGTTAGAGTAGTCACTATTCTAATTAAAACATGTAATTGCCTATATAATGCCATGATAAGGGTGGCAAGTTTCTACCTAGAACCGTAAATTCTAGACTATAAGCAAATTGAGGCCCCGAACTCTTTTTGCCGATGAAAAGTGTTCGTCGGCAGAACTTTCAAGACGCTCTTTTTGCAAAGGGTGTCTTTTTGTTTTCATGAACTTCCCCCTTATCACGCTAGGCAATTGCCGTAAGGAGGAAGTTTCTTTGCAGTCCACAAAGTCCGCAACACCAGTATCTACACCGAAGAAGTCAAGTCAGGAAACCTCGACTTGGCAAGCCATGATTCTTGGATTTCAGCATTTATTAGCCATGTATTCCGGTGACGTCCTGGTTCCCCTATTAATCGGGGGTGCATTACATTTTACGGCCGCTCAGATGGCCTATCTGATCAGTGCGGACATCTTCATGTGTGGGGTGGCAACGCTCCTACAACTCAAGCGCACCCCATTGACCGGGATTGCGCTGCCCGTCGTCTTAGGGTGTGCGGTCCAAGCCGTCACTCCCTTGAGTGCCATTGGGAAAAATTACGGTGTTGGTACCATGTACGGGGCCATCATCGGGGCCGGCATCTTCGTCTTTCTGATTGCCGGGTGGTTCTCGAAAATCAAGAAACTTTTCCCGCCGGTCGTCACGGGGTCGTTGATTACCATCATCGGGTTCACCTTGATTCCCGTTGGGTTCGAAGACCTTGGTGGCGGAAGTGCTACGGCCAAAGACTTTGGCGATGTGAAGTTTCTGTTGATCGGCTTTCTGACGATGGCCATCATTTTGGGACTGAACGCCTTTGCTAAGGGCTTTCTAAAGTCCCTTTCCATCTTACTCGGAATCTTACTCGGGACCCTGATTGCCGGTTGGATGGGCATGGTCTCCTTAAGTTCAGTTGGTCAAGCCAGTTGGTTACACCTCCCACAATTCTTCTACTTTGGAACGCCCAAGTTCGAATGGTCGTCTATCGTCACCATGATTCTGGTCTCCTTGACCACCATGGTCGAATCGACCGGGGTCTTCTTCGCCTTAGGTGAATTCACCGGCCGTAAGATTGAGGAAGACGACTTAAAACGCGGGTACCGCGCCGAAGGGATTGCCGTCATCTTAGGTGGCCTCTTCAACACCTTCCCGTACTCGACCTTCTCCGAAAACGTCGGCGTGGTTCAACTTTCTGGTATCAAGACCCGTAAGCCGATTTACTTTTCCGCCCTCTTCTTGCTGATTTTAGGCCTCTTACCTAAGATTGGCGCGCTGGCTACGGTCATCCCCGACCCCGTCTTAGGTGGTGCCATGATCGTCATGTTCGGGATGGTCGGGGTCCAAGGGATCCGGATGCTCCAACAAGTCGACTTTAAGGACAACAACAACCTGCTGGTCTCCGCCATCTCCATTGGTCTGGGTCTCGGCGTGACCGTCTACCCACAAATCTTCCAAGACCTGCCCCAAACCGTCCAAATCATCATGAACAATGGTGTGGTCATCGGGAGTTTCTCCGCGGTCATCTTAAACGTCATCTTCAACATGCGGCCCCACCGGGTCACGCAACCGGCACAGGCGCAAGTCAACAGTGACGCCCAAGCTCCTCAAGACAAATAATCACTTCAAGTCGTTAGCGCCAACCCGGGCTAACGGCTTTTTTTACGCCCCCAACTCACGTATAATGGAACTTACTACTTCAGAGGGGAGCGCCAACATGTTAAGCATTCAGCACATCGAAAAACAGTTCGGGGACGTGCAGGCCTTAAGCGACGTTAGTTTTGACGTTGCCAATGGTCAAATCGTGGGGCTGATCGGCCAAAACGGGGCTGGTAAATCCACCACTTTTCATAGTATCCTCAACTTTATCACCTATGGGGGCCACATCACCTGGCAAGGGCATCCCTTGTCCACCAAGGACTTCGACCACATTGGCTATCTGCCAGAAGAGCGGAGCCTAATGGCCAAACTGACTATCGAACAACAAATCATATATCTCGCCCGGCTCAAAGGGCAACATGCTAAGGACATTCGACCACAAATCGATGACTGGTTGGCAAAATTCGCGGTCAAGGGCACCCGCAAAAGTAAAATCAGCGACTTGTCCAAGGGTAATCAGCAGAAGGTCCAACTGATCTGCACCCTGATTCACCGCCCGGACCTGCTAATTTTAGACGAGCCGTTTAGCGGCTTAGACCCAGTCAACGCCGATTTGCTAGAACAGGCCATCCTAGATGCCAAGCAACGGGGCGCCGCCATCATCTTTTCCAGTCACAATATGGAAAACGTCACCGAAGTTTGCGATAGTCTCGTCATGTTACGGACCGGCCACGTGGTGCTCCACGGCACCTTGCAGGAAGTCCGCAGTCAATTTGACAAGACCGAATTGTTCGTGACGACGCCCTGGTCACCCGATAAATTGGCACAATTGCCAGGCGTACTCAAGGTCATCCCCCGCCAACCGGGCCAGTATCGCCTTCACTTGGCCGACGCCAACGCGGGCCGCGCCATTTTCCAAGCCCTCACGCACGGCGAATACATCGAAGAATTCAGCCAACAACCGCCAACTCTCGATGAGATTTTCCGCTTGAAAGTGGGTGAAGCCGATGCGTAAGACTTGGATTGTGACCTGTGAGACCTACCTCCGCCAGGTCAAATCGTGGAGTTTTCTGTTCATGATTTTAGGCCCTTTCGTGATGCTGGGGCTGGTCTTAGGAATCACCTACGTTAGTTCCCAAAGCAACGCTAGCAGTACCAAGGTCGCAGTCGTTTCCCCCACCCCGCAACTGCGCCAAAACTTCCTGGCCAGTCACCCCTCTAATATCGAGTCGACCATCAAAACGGTCCCTGCCGCGAAACAAGCGCTCCACAAAAACCATTTGGCGGGCTATCTGGTCCTCACCCAAGCCGGTCATCAGGTACGCGCCGACTTTCACTGGAACCAGTCGTTAGACAGTGGCGTTAAGGCGCAAATTCAAAATTATCTCACGCAGGCCCAACAACGACAAAATTACCAGCAGGCCCAGTTGACGCCCAAACAACAGCAGGCCCTACAACAGGCCCCACAACTCAAACAGCTCATCGCCAAAAAGACCGGGGCCGCTAATACGGCTAAAATGATTTCGTTTTGGTTGATCGTCACGTTGATTTACATCATCTTGATTACCTATGCTTCGATCACTGCCCAGGAGATTGCATCGGACAAGGGCACTAAGATTATGGAGATTATCTTCTCGAGTACCACGGCCGTTAGCTACTTCGTGGGCAAGATCACTGGGATTCTCCTGATGATTCTGACCCAAATCGTGATCTACCTGTTGGGTGGTTGGGCGATTTACAGTTGGGCCCTCAGCCAGCCGCACTTCCACGCCATGTGGGAGCAGTACCGCACGTTGATTTCGACCGTGATTCACAACCTGTTGAACCTGAATTTGCTGTACCTGTTGCTCGGGGTGATTCTCTTTACCCTGGTCGCCGCCTACAGCGGGGCCGTAGTCGCCAAAGCCGAGGACGCCTCGAAGGCCGCCCAACCGATTACGTTACTAGGGATGGTCGGTTTCTTCGCCACCTTCCCCTTCCAAAACAATCTGGACGCGCTACCGGTCAAAATCATGTCGTATATCCCATTTCTGTCGTCGTACTTTATGCCCCTGCGAATCATCAACGGCACGGTCAGTCTCGAAACTCAATGGATTTCGCTGGCCCTGGCCCTCTTGACGGTGATCCTGCTAGCCGAGTATATTGGACGGCGATACCAGAAGTTGATGTTGCAGACCGACAGTCACAGCGTTTGGCAACACCTCTTCAAGCACCACCACTAGAAAGGAAGTCACTATGGCGGAAAAAGACCGTTATTATCAACCCAGTGACGTCACCGACGCCCTGACGGAAGTCCAAAAATTATTCAACAGCTACCGCAACGCGCCGTTGACCCAGGAGCTCTTCGATTACCATCAAAAGTTATTGGGCCGTTTGACCAGCGACTTGCCGGCCGCCGCTAAAGCGGAACACCGCGCCGATTTAGTCACCGCCACGCAAGACATGGCTCAAGCCATGCAGCGCTGGACACAGGTGCGGCTGACCGGGCAACCCTATCCGGGACGTCTGCGCCACTTCAAGTTTGTGCCCGACGCAACGGGTCCCAAGTTCAAGCGCCACGTAGTCAAGGATCATGGCTCGGGCACTCACCGCAGTAGTCGACACTAAGCGCCATCCATCAACTAATTAAAAGCACTCCGGTAACGCAGGCAAAATGCCTGGTGTCACCGAGGTGCTTTCGTTTGGCAATTCACCTAATGGAAGCTATAACAAAAATTTTCAAATTCGATATTCACATTTTGCATGGAAGTGCTATAATTAGACACGTAAGTTTTTCGGGCCCTTAGCTCAGCTGGGAGAGCGCCTGCTTCGCATGCAGGAGGTCGTCGGTTCAAATCCGGTAGGGTCCATTTTTGATTGTTTAGAGATAGAAATAGTCGCTTAAAATACTGTTGTTACAGCATTCTTGATTTTTAGGGATGCTGAGAAATAAATAAACTTACAGGGGCGTTGAACTCATCGGCTGATATAGTCGGTGAGTTTTTTTATACGACTCTTTGTCAACCGTTGTTGATGAGGAGGTTGCTCGGAATTCAATTCACTTTCGAATTGGGTTCCTTTTCTTTATTCTGATTTTAAATTCGATTTGAATCACGGTAAATAAAGTTTCGCCAGTTACGATAACCATATGCTGTTCGTTTAATTTGTGCTTAGTTCCCTCAATTGAGCCGTTTAAGAGTGAACTACTGGTTATATTTTTAATTAATTGACGGTTCTTGGTAAACGTTTCGTGCGTTGCATCAAGCTGAGAACTTATATTCTTAAGGGTAACGTTAAAAGCAGTTGACTGCCCTCTCTTGAGGTCAGTCAACTGCTTTAGCTTGCAGAAGTCCCCATCAGTCTCAATTGGGCTCACCCCCCCAGTAAGGTCACTGGCGTATCTAAATGGTGAGCCGTGAACCATTGCCACCGTTGCGTGTAGAATTGATTGAAGGCTCGAATTGATTAAATGCCAATTGCTTGCGCCCTGTCCTTTGGGACCATAAACTGAGGATTAACGTGGCTGATCACCTTATCCGCAATACCACTTAGGCCTCAAACCGTCGGCCCAAGATATCTAAGCTTCGCAGCTGCCCGTCAAGGACTGCCACGTCAGGTAAATGCCCCCACCACGCAAACCCATTTTTAACGAATAGTCCCTGACTAGGGGCATTGTGACTAAAGACATAGGCCACGATGGTTTTGAGACCTAACCGGGGTAACTGCGCCGTCACAAAGTCCAACGCGTGTTGGCCCAAACCCTGGTGATGAAAAGCTGGGTCGATGTACAGGCTGATCTCCGCCGTCTGATAATACGCTGGGCGCCCATAAAAGGATTCCAGGCTGACCCAGCCCGCAATCTGTTGACCAACTTTTACCACCCAAATCGGGCGGCTAGCGGGATCAAAGGCCGCAAACCAGGCTTCGCGGTCCGCTACCTGAACCGGTCGAGTATCAGCGGTAGCTAGTCGTCCAGGAATACTGTCATTATAAATTGCAACGATACGCGGGAGGTCCGCCCGCTGTGCCGTTTTAAACGTCAGGTCCATCTTGCGTCACTTCCTTATAAGTTTTTATTATAGCCTAACTCGATGGCCACCACCATCTGCCATCACTATGTCACTTTGGTTGGCCCACTTGCCAATTTTGCTAAAGGAGGGTTTCTCATGACTCAACCCATGATCGAACTACGTCACGTCACGCAACGGTACGGGACCCACACCATTTTAAAGGACGTGAGTCTGGCCCTGGAATCAGGAAAGTTCTACACGTTGCTGGGGCCTTCGGGATGCGGTAAGACCACCATTCTGCGAGCTATCGGCGGTTTCGACCAGGTTACGGCGGGCGACATCTTCTTCGACGGGAAACGGGTCAACGACCTGCCCGCCAACCGGCGCAACGTCAACACGGTCTTCCAAGACTACGCCCTCTTCCCTAACATGACGGTGGCCCAAAACGTGGCCTTTGGGTTGACCATCAAGAAGATGCCCGCCGACAAACGTGACGACGAGGTCGCCAAAGCCCTGAAACTAGTCCGCCTCAGCGACTACGGCAACCGGGCCATCAGTGCCCTGTCTGGCGGGCAACAACAACGGGTCGCCATTGCTCGCGCCATCGTGATGCAGCCCCGGGTTCTGTTGCTCGACGAACCCCTCTCAGCTCTCGATGCTAAACTCCGCCGGGCCATGCAATACGAATTACGCGACCTGCAACAACGCTTAGGCATCACCTTTTTATTCGTAACCCACGACCAAGAAGAGGCCTTGGCTATGAGTGACGATATCTTCGTGATGAACGCCGGCGAGATCCTCCAAAGTGGCTCGCCCGTCGCCATCTACAACGAACCGGTCAACCACTTTGTCGCCGATTTTATCGGTGAAAGCAATATTTTGCCCGGTCACATGGTGGCCGATTACCAGGTCAGCTTCGATAATCGCACCTTTGAATGCGTCGACGCGGGCATCCCCTCTAATGAACCCATCGAAATCGTCATTCGGCCCGAGGACCTGACGCTGACCGACCTCGACCACGCCAAGCTCAAGGTGACCATCGATAACCAACTCTTCCGCGGCGACTACTACGAGATTGGCGCGACCGATGACCAGGGCCATTCCTGGCTAATCCATTCGGTCCGTGCCACCGTCGAGGGCCAGCAGGTCGGCCTCACTTTCCAACCGGACGACCTCCACGTCATGCGCCTTCACGAACGGGAGGCCGACTTCGAAGCACGCTTGGAAACCTATGAAGAAGTGGAGGGGACGGCTCATGACGAAGCGTAAAACTTGTGGGTACTTCATCCCCTACGGTCTCTGGTTAGGACTTTTCGTAATTGCGCCCGTTGCGTTGATCGTCTACCAATCCTTTTTCAGCCTGGACCATCACGTGACCTTGGCGAACTACGCCACTTACTTTCAATCCGGGGTCTACCTCAAAATGACGTTGAATTCTGTCTGGTACGCTTTTCTGATCACCCTCTTCACCGGGCTCATCAGCTACCCCACGGCCTACGTCCTGCGCCAGTTGAAGCACCGCCAATTCTGGCTTCTGCTGGTTATCCTCCCCACCTGGATCAATATTTTACTCAAAGCCTACGCCTTTATCGGCATCTTCAGTCAAGACGGTGTGGCCAACAGCTTTTTACGCTTCATCGGTATCGGCCCCCAGCAGTTACTGTTCACCAACGCCAGCTTTATCTTTGTCGCGACCTACATTCAAATTCCGTTTATGATTTTACCCATCTATAATTCGCTGGCCGATCTAAATCCGGCCTACATCAATGCCAGCTTAGATTTAGGCGCAACCCGTTGGCAAACTTTTTACCGGGTGATTTTCCCGCTGACTCTCCCCGGTGTGAAGGCGGGTGTACAGGCCGTTTTCATCCCTTCACTGTCCCTCTTCATGTTGACCCGTCTGATTGGGGGCAACAAGGTCATCACACTGGGAACCGCCATTGAAGAACATTTCTTGACCACCATGAACTGGGGGATGGGCTCGACGATTGGGGTCGTCCTCATCGTGGCCATGATCATCGTGATGCAACTGACTAACGATCATTCGGGGAGGTCTTCACAATGAAAAAGCTCTCACGCGTTTATCTGGTTTTGGTGTTCATCGTCCTGTACCTGCCCATTCTCTACCTGATTGCTTATTCCTTTAGCCAGGGCACGACTATGACCAACTACCACGGGTTTACCTGGCAACATTACCGTGACCTCTTTGCCGACCCACGGATGCTAGCCATCGTGGCCGATACACTACTGGTTGCCCTGCTGTCTTCGCTGATTGCGACCTTGATTGGCACGTTAGGTGCGTTGAGCATTCACCGCACGTCTAAACGGGTTACCCGCGATGTCTTGTTGAGCTTAAACAATATTCTGATGGTTTCCCCGGACGTCATTATCGGGGCCAGTTTCTTAATCTTTTTCACCACTTTGAAAGTCCCGTTAGGCTTCACCTCGGTGTTACTCAGTCATATCGCCTTCGAGATCCCCATCGTGGTCTTGATGATTCTGCCCCGCCTACGGGAGATGTCGCCTTCACTTCTCTGTGCCGCAGCCGATCTCGGCGCGACCACCCGTCAACAACTCAACAAAATCATCATTCCGTTCATCACTCCGGGCATCATGGCGGGCTTCTTCATGGCTTTGACCTACTCCCTCGATGACTTTGCGGTGACCTTCTTCGTGACCGGTAACGGCTTTTCGACCCTGTCCGTGGAAATCTACTCTCGGGCTCGGCAAGGGATCAACCTGGAAATCAACGCGCTGTCTGGTGTCATGTTCATCTTCTCGCTTCTACTAGTGGGCGGCTACTACCTCCTACAACAGGGCAACGCGAAACGCCGGCAACGGAGTCAGGAGGCGGCCCAATGAAACGTTTAATCAGTCTCGTCATCGGCTTATTAGCCATCTGTGGGCTGTTAGCCTACACTGGCAATCGTCTACAACGTTCAAGTGGTGATTCCGGCAGTAAAGTCCTCAACCTCTACAACTGGGGGGATTATATCGATCCGTCTCTACTGAGTAAGTTTCAACGCGAAACGGGTTACCACGTCAACGTCGAGACCTTCGACAGCAACGAAGCGATGTTCACCAAACTCAAGCAAGGGGGAACCCACTACGATTTGACGGTCCCCAGTGACTACATGGTCAGCAAGCTCAAACAGGCCCACTTACTCCAACCTATCGACCGGCACCGGTTGACCGGCATGCAAAACTACGACCCGCGCTTTTTAAATCAGTCCTTTGACCGCCACAACCGCTACTCGATTCCGTATTTCTGGGGTACCTTGGGCATCATTTATAACGACCGCTATATTCGCCCGGGGACGCTGACTCACTGGTCCCAACTCTGGTCACCTAAGTACCGCCACCAGATCATGCTGGTCGATTCCGCCCGGGATATCCTGGGCATGGCCTTGGTCGAACGGGGGGAATCCATGAACACCACGAACCCGCAGACCCTACTAGCGGCCACCCACCGGCTCGACCAACTCAGTCCCAACGTCAAAGCCATCGTCGCCGATGAAATCAAAATGTACATGATTCAAGACGAAGCCGCCATTGCGGTGGACTGGTCCGGAGAAGCCGCCGAGATGCTGGCGTCCAACAGCCACCTGCACTACGTAGTGCCTAAAGAAGGCAGTAACTTGTGGTTCGACAACCTGGTCATTCCGAAATCCGCCCAGCACTATCAAGCCATTTACGCCTTCTTGAACTTCATGAATCGACCGGAAAACGCCGCCCAAAACGCCGAATACATCGGTTACGCCACCCCCAACGCCAAAGCTAAGGCGCTGTTACCAAGAAGCGTGCGCAATGACCGCCAGTTCTATCCTGATGACGCAACGATTCGCCATCTGCAAGTCTACCGCAACCGTCCAACTGTATAACGACCGTTATCTCGAATTTAAAATGCACCATTAACGCCAAACGACCAGCCTCCGCAAGGGGTGCTGGTCGTTTTAGCTCAAACAAAAAGACCCGTTACCACGCCGAATCTCCGGCAGGCACGAGTCGCTGGGTTTGAATTATCGTTTGTTTAACCGAAACTTCCGGAAACGTAGTCTTGGGTGACTTGAATTTGCGGGGTACTAAACATCGTGGTCGTCGGTGAGTATTCCATCACGTGACCCAGGTGGAAGAACGCACACTGGCTACTGATTCGGGCCGCTTGTTGCATATTGTGCGTCACGATGATAATCGTGTACTTCTTCTGCAACTCCAGAAGGGTCTCTTCGACCTTTACCGTGGAGATGGGATCTAACGCGCTACACGGTTCGTCCAAGAGCAGGACGTCCGGGGACATGGCCAGTGACCGCGCAATACACAGTCGCTGTTGTTGCCCCCCAGACAACGCCAAGGCGCTCTTATCTAATGAGTCCTTAACTTCATCCCATAAAGCCGCCCCTTGCAAACTCTGTTCGACCCGCTCATCGAGGACCTTTTTATTCTTGACCCCCGTCGCTCGTAAAGCGTAGATGATGTTTTCCCGAATCGATTTGGCGAACGGGTTGGGCCGTTGGAAGACCATCCCGATGTGCCGCCGAATTTCATAGATGTTAACATTTGGCTGGTTGATATCCACCCCGTGGTACCAAATCTTACCTGTCACCGTGGCAATCGTATCGTTCATCCGGTTCAACGACCGTAAGTAGGTGGACTTCCCAGACCCCGAAGCGCCAATCAACGCCGTAATCTGGTTCTTCGGAAAAGCCAGACTGGCATCGTGCATCGCGTGGTTACTGCCGTAAAACACTTGCATGTTTTCGGTCTTCATGGCCAACGTCGTATGCTCATCAAACGTCTGAACCGCCGTTTTCTCAAAAGAATAATTTTTTAGCATCAGCTGACCTCCCTATTTACTGGCCGTGACGCGCCGATATAGGTAGTTCCCTAACACCCGCGCAAACAAGTTGAACAACAGCACCGCAATAATCAAGACGGCCGACGCCGCCGCTGATAACTGCGCGGCGTTAGTAGCGAGACCTTCCGTATTGACCTTCCAGATGTGGACCGCTAATGTTTCAGCGGGTCGAAACGGGTTCAACGGACTGGCTGCGTCCATCGGGTTCCAGTCACTGAAGTTCGTGACCGGGGCACTTTGACCGGCCGTGTAAATCAGCACAGCGGCTTCCCCGAAGACCCGCCCGGCACTCAACACAATCCCGGTCACGATGCCGGGTAAGGCTACGGGCAAGATGATGCCAATCTCAGTCTTCCACTTCGACAACCCTAACGATAAGCCCGCTTCCCGTTGACTCCGGGAAACGGCGCTCAAGGACTCTTCGATGTTCCGCGTCAATAATGGTAAGTTAAAGAACGTCAAGGCAATCGCCCCCGAAATGACCGAAAAGCCAATCTTGAATTTCACCACGAAGAGTAGGAAACCGAACAGCCCTACAACCACGGATGGCAGTGAACTCAAGACTTCAATGGCAGAACGAATCAAACGCGTCCGCCAATTATCCTTCGCGTATTCGGCCAGATAAATCCCGGCTCCCAGCGAAATAGGAATTGAAATCAGCATGGTTAAAATCAGCAGGTAGAAGGAATTGAACAGTTGGATACCGATACCTCCCGCCCCACTAAAGGAATCCGCGGATCCGGTCAGAAATAACCAGCTCACGTGCGGCAATCCTGAAATTAAGATGTAGGCCAGTAGGAAGGCCAGAATACCGACGACCGTTGCCACGATCACGTCGATAATAATCGTTGCCAATAAGTCTTTCCGTTTAGCGTTCATGACTCAGTTGCCCCCTCTTTGCAATGACCCGCACTAAGGCGTTGAAGAACAGTGACATCAGTAACAGAATCAGTGCTAGTGACCATAAAGCGTTGTTAGGCAGGGTCCCGTCGATAGTGTCCCCAATTCCCGTCGTCAATTGACTGGTCAACGTTGCAGCTGGTGAAACCAGGTTCTTGGGCATGATGGCCGCGTTACCGATGACCATTTGGACGGCTAGAGCTTCACCAAATGCCCGCGCCATTCCGAAGATAATCGCGGTCAAGATTCCGGGCGTCGCGGCCCGTAAGATGACCCGCGAGACCGTTTGCCACCGCGTCGCCCCTAAGGCCAACGAAGCTTCCTTGTAGAAGCGTGGTACGGCTCGTAAGCTATCGACGGTCATCGTCGTAATCGTCGGTAAGACCATGACGAACAGCACGAAGGTCGCCGAGATAATCCCGAAACCGGAACCACCGACTAGGTGCCGCATAAACGGCACGACTACGGCCAGACCGATGAACCCGTACACCACGGAAGGAATCCCAACTAGCAGTTCAATCACCGGTTGTAAGAACTTCCGCCCGCGTTTCGGGGCAATCTCGGTCATAAAGATGGCCGTCCCAATCGCGAAAGGTGTCGCGACTAATGCAGCGGCAAAAGTCACTGCAAACGATCCGACAATCATGGGTAAAGCCCCGATTTTACCTTGGTCAGGGGCCCAGTTGGTCCCACTTAAGAATTGCCAAACGTTGACGTGGTTCTGCGTAAACGTGGCAATCCCTTTCGACGTGATGAACCATAACATTGACGCCACGACCAAGATAATAATTCCGATACACGTGTAACTAATGCTCCGGCCTAACCAGTCTTCATGGGTTGCCCGGGTCGCGTGATGCAGAGTGTACGCCCAATCCTTCGTCTGGGTCTTCTCCTGCTTAAAACTCGAATTTGTTTGCTCCATAAGATAACTCTCCTTTAAAAAAGGTGAAGGTGCGTTTGACGTCTGCACCTTCACCCGACCATTCACCTTAAGCTGGATTATTTAGACGTCACGACGCCCTTAGCATCCTTGGTGACTTGCATGTCATGAATACTAATGTAACCCATGTCTTTGACCAAACTGTTTTGGACGTCCTTCGACGTCATGTAGCTTAAGAACGCTGCCGTGGTTGCGTTAGGCTTGCCCTTAGTGTACATGTGTTCGTAAGACCAGATCTTCCACTTGTTGTTTTCCACGTTGTTGTCGGTTGGGGCAACGTTATTGATGGAAAGTGCCTGAACTTTGTTCGTGTAGTAGGAGAAGGCTAAGTAACTCACAGCCCCTGGCGTCGTTGCGACAATCTTTTGAACGGCACCATTAGAGTCTTGTTCTTGTGACTTAACGGCGGTCTTTCCTTTCAAGACAGCATTTTCAAAGGTTGCCCGGGTCCCAGAGCCCTGTGCCCGGTTAATGATGACGATCTTTTGATCCTTACCACCGACCATCTTCCAGTTCGTAATCTTACCCGTAAAGATCTTCTTCAGTTGTGACATCTTCAAGTTCTTCACACCGGCATCCTTGTTGACGACGGGGCCCATCCCCACAACGGCCACCTTGTGGTCAGTCAACTTGCTAGCGTCAATCCCCTGCTTTTCTTCCGCGAAGATATCAGAGTCCCCGATTGAAACGGCACCGGATTGAACCTGGCTCAAACCAGTTCCGGACCCACCGCCTTGCACCGTCAAGTTAACCTTGCTATGCTTCGATTGAAAGTTAGCGCCGGCCTTGGCTGCTAATGGTTGTAACGCCGTTGACCCTACTGCCGTTACCTTACCAGAAAGTGCTGCACTACTGGACTTACTGCTACTCGTTGAGCTCGTGGCTTTACCACAGCCAACCAACAATAAGCTGATCGTTGCAAATCCCATTGCTAACTTCGTTCCTTTATTCATCCCTGTCACTCCATGTCTATTAGATATAGTCGGTACGTCAACTTTGTAAGTCAGGCAACGAACTCCGTGACGCCTCCCCTTAACTTACAAAACTAATTTTAAGCGACGAATATATAGTAATTGTCGCAATCATGTAAATTTTGAGTAAATGTTGAGCGTTTTACGCAAAATTGCCCGCGAATGCCGGTAAAACAGGGTACCGTGCCATCATTTAGGGGGCGTTCGACCAGGATTTTACCCCGATTACCGCCGGAGTGGTGGAACAATTGCGTCCCCGCGCAAAAATGGCTAAAATTAAGACTAAGAGGTGATTCGAAGTGGCAAAAAAGGATGAAAAACGGGCACGGCACGCTATTATCGTCGACATGAACGATTTCTTGATGGATTACGCTGCTGGTAAATTAGGCCAACAAGCTAACCTCGCCCAACAAGTCGCGGCAGCCGGACAACCTGATTTGACCGGTTTAGATGACTTATTCAAGGATGAGGGGGTCGGCCGGCGTACCAAGTACGAAGAGGTCGCCACGGGATTTTTACGAGATAAAGACAACGTCAACGCCGTCGAAGAATCCAACGACGTAAAGGCCGCCAGCACGGAACTGACGAAAGAAGCAATTGCGTACCTTGGTAGCCATCCCAACGAGTTTAACAAATGGGAAGAAGCTTAACTAAACTAAAAGAGACCCGGAAAACAAAGCTTTCCGGATCTCTTTTAGTTTGGACTACATCGTGGACTCAATGACCTACTGCCAATTCCACAGGTCAGCCTTCATTTTAGTAGCAATAATCTTGGTCAAAAAATCGATAAACTGGTCCGGCATGTATTGAGCGGCTTCAAAACTGGTTGGTTCGCCGTCCACCGTCGTGATCATCGTCCCCTCATGAGTCAGGGTCAACCCATACTTGGGCGCCACCACCGTACAGAGCCGGTCGACTTGCTGTTCGTTCATCACAAAACGCCCCCTGATTTGAGCTTAATCAAAGCGGGTGGGCGCGTCAAGGTCAATAACAATACTTATCTTTAGCGAGTTGCTGGTGAATGGCCGCAGCCAGGTCCCCTTCATCGGGCCCCTCCGCCACGATTTGCATGAATTCACCACCGTGATTGCTAAGTTCCGCAATGCCCGGCTGTTTGCGGGGATCAAGTTCGATATCCCGAATACGAATCATAACATTACCCGTGTACTTTTGACAGACTTTTTGCAAAATGGGGGCTTCGTCTGTCGCTGGAATCGTCGGGTATAATGGGAGTCCAATTGTCTTCATAGTAATCACCTCATCTTTATTGTAAGCGATTTCACAAGTGAAGCCAACCCCCTTTACACGCTCGCGTCAAAATGACGGCGAACGTGCGTTCAAAAAAGTATGGTATGATGGGGCTGAGAAACGGAGAAACGCAACATGCCAATCAAACTTGGGGTGCGCGACTTAGTCGAGTTCACCTTACGAACCGGCGATCTCGGGACCACCACGAACAGTCAGAATACCGCTTTACTCGGTGCCCAGATTCACCGGCGGCTCCAAAAACAGCGCGGCAACGACTATCAAAAAGAATATTATCTGGATCTCCCCCTCACACTGGTCCACCACGACTATCTCCTCCACGGCAGGGCCGACGGGGTCACCCTGCACGACACCACGGCCGAAATCGAAGAAATCAAAACTTCAGACACCCCGTTTGACCAACTGAGTGCCAATACGTTGACGTTGTACTGGGGGCAAATCAAGCTTTACGCGCACCTGCTCTTTTGCCAACTACCCAAGCTCACCGAACTTACCCTGACTTTGACTTACTACCAGACCGACACAGACCAGGTGACTCAGACCACCCAGACCATCGACCCGGAGAGTGCCAAGGCCTTCTTCCAGCAAGTCATCGATGACTACGTGGCCTGGTTGACCCTCAAGGCCGAATTAAGGGCCCGCCGTGACCCCACGATTCAAAGTTTGACCTTTCCATACGGGCAGTACCGTCCGGGCCAACGCGAATTAGCCGTAGCCGTTTACAAAACGATTCTCAGTCACCAACGGCTTTTTGCCGAAGCGCCGACCGGGACGGGCAAGACCATTTCGACCCTGTTTCCCACCATTAAAGCCATCGGCGAAGGCGTCATCCAACGCATCTTTTACCTGACGGCCAAGCAAAGTACCCGACGCGTGGCCGAAGAAGCCCTCGACTTAATGGCGACTAAGGGACTCAAGCTCAAGAGCATCACCCTCACGGCCAAGGCCAAGATTCAATTTCCCGAAGAAGAGAACCTGTTGCCCGAAAACAACCCGTTCATGTTGGGTTACTACGACCGCCTCAAACCGGCGTTACTCGACTTGATTCAACACAACGACCAACTGACTCGGCCCGTCATCGAACGCTATGCGCGCAAACATACGCTCGATCCGTTTGAATTTCAATTGGACGCTAGTCTCCTTTGCGACGTGGTCATCGGGGACTACAACTATCTGTTCGACCCGCAAGTCCACCTTCAGCGGTTCTTCGCCACGGCCGACCCCGAAAACTTCTTTTTGATCGATGAAGCCCATAATTTGGTGGACCGCTCCCGCGATATGTACTCGGCAGCCATCAGCAGTGCGCCACTCGACGCGCTAATCGACAGCAGTCGTGACGCGACTCAGGCCACTCCTAAGCTACGCCGGCGCCTGCAAGATCTCCGGGCCACCTTCGATGACGTCAGCGCGCCGCTGCGGGAAAGTCGCCAGACCGACACCACCTTTCTGACGCCGCCGGAAGCCTTCAACCACGATCTTAGTCGGCTCATCGAAGCCATCCACGATTGGCTGGCTGACCAAGCCCAAACGCCGTTTACCCAGGCGATTTTGGACTTCTACTTTACGGCCATCAGCTACCAACGTATCGGGGAATATTATGACGACACCTACCGGATGCGTTTGACGGTGGACCACACCGGCATCACTTTGAAACAACTCTGCTTGGACCCCAGTGCCTTTTTGGCTGACAGTCTGGCATTGGGCCATGGCGCCGTGCTTTTTTCCGCCACGCTCTCCCCGCTTGATTACTACCAGACCGTCCTAGGGGGCGGCCCCAAGAGCCTAGCTTACCGCCTCGAGTCGCCTTTTGATCCGCACCACCAGGGATTGTTCATTACCAATTACATCCAAACGACTTACAAGCAACGCCAAGCTAACCTGGCCAATATCCTGTTAGCTATCAAAACCATGATCGACAGTCATCAGGGTAACTACCTGATTTTTTTGCCGTCGTACAGTTATCTCCTGACGGTTAAACAAGCCTTTAGCCTGGCCTATCCGCAAGTTGCAACGATCGCCCAGGAAGCGCAGATGACCGAAGCGGCACGGCATGATTTCTTAGCGGCCTTTCAACCGCATCCTAACCAAACCTTAGTTGGCTTTGCGCTCCTGGGAGGCATCTTCGCCGAGGGAATCGACTTGCAAGCTGACCGGCTAAGTGGTGTCGGTATCGTTAGCGTGGGGCTTCCTGGAATCAGCCCCGAAAACGACCTGATTCGCGACTATTTCGACCAGCAAGGGCAACCCGGCTTTGCCTTTGCCTACCAATTGCCTGGGGTGAACAACGTCTTTCAAGCCGCTGGACGCCTGATTCGCGGGGCTAAAGACGTCGGTGTCGTCTTGCTGATGGACCAACGTTTCGCCACCACCCGTTACACGTCACTTTACCCGCAGCATTGGCAACACTACCAGCGCCTGTTTCGTCCCGAACAATTGCAACCGGCACTCCAACAATTTTGGGCCGGCGTGACCAACCCGTTGTCCGGGGAATCCTAAGTACACAAAAATTGCGTCCCCACCCAATCGGTGTGGGTACGCAATTTTTAATTAATTTCACTTTTAATCAATTACTTAAGCGGGTAACACGCTGACGCCTTCGGGAACCATAAAGTCCTTTTGGGCCAAGGTCAGTTTCCCAGTCGCGGCATCGCGCTTAAACAACGAAGCGTTGTCGGAGTTTTGGTGAACTACTAAGACTAAGCTTTCGTCAGCCGTCCAGTTGAAGTCGCGGGGGAAGTCCCCTTCCGTGGCGATGCGTTGAATCTCGGTCAACGTCCCATCGTCGGCCGTCTGCAAGACCGTGATCGAGTTATTGCCCCGGTTGGAAACGTAGACGAAACGACCATCACCACTTAACCGAATGGCGGCTGAACCGTTGTGGGCGGTCCAGTCATCAGGAATCACATGGGTGATCTGCTTAACGGCTAATTGACCCGCCTTTTCGTCGTAGGTCAACGTGGCCACGTTACTGCTCAGTTCGCCCACCAGATAAGCCACGCCCTTGGTAGCATCGAAAACGATGTGCCGCGGACCAAAGCCAGCCGGCAAGTCGAGGTGACTTACAGCTGATAGCTTCCCGGCATCCGAGACATCATAGAGGTAGACCCGGTCCGTCCCCAAGTCACACACAACTAAGCGCTTATCCGGCGTCAAGTCGGCGTAGTGCGGGTGCGGCCCATCGGCCTGCTCTGGCGCAGGACCCACGGGATCCGTATCGGTCACTTCGTCAGCCACGGTCAAAGCCCCATCCTCGGCAATCTTGTAGACCGTCACTTCAGCAGTGTGGTAGTTGGCCGTATAGACCAATTGCCGATCCTCATCGACAGACACGTAAGCCGGTGACGACCCCGGTGTTAAGACTTGTTGAATCGCCCGCGGCTTCTTATCCGTCATGTCATAGATGATCAAACCACCCTGGGTCTGACCATCGCTTTCCTTTTTGTTGATGACGTACAGGCGGTGGGCCTTCGACTTCGCAATGTAAGTTGGGCTGCCGGCAGATGCCAACCATTCGCACTTCGTCACTTCAGCCGCGTCTGAATCGACGCTGACCTGATAAATTCCACGACTAATGCGTTTGGTATAAGTCCCAATGTAAAACTCTTCAGTCATACTGTTACCCCTTTCAACTTATCTGTATCCTCTTTAAGTATAGCACAGCTCCTAAACGAACCTGCTAGAGGGGCCCTTTTCGTCGCCAAAGTCCTGACTGGTACTTCCTGCATAGAACCGGTAAAATAGACTTAACTTACTGGTTGACCGGGGCAATCTCCTCGATAGCTTACCAGTCTTATCGCAGAAAGGACTCCTGTACTATGTCTAGTTTTGAAGGCTACCATCCCTTAATGACGCCCACGTTTCGGTTTGATTGGCTGACTCAATTTCGTCTGAAACACGTGGCGACCTTGACCCATCAAGGCTTAGCCGAAACTGCCGATTGGTTGAATACCGTCATGCGCCAAACCATGAGCCGTCAGGCCTTGACCTGGGGCATCGAGCGCCGCGCTACCCGCAAACTGGTGGGCTGGGGCGGCTTTCAAGCTATCGATTTACCCGGCCACCGCGGCGACGTTTATCTGACCGCCCCTCAGTTACCCAGCAGTGAACAACAAGAAATCTTGACCCGGTTGGTGAAATTCGCCCAATCCGAATTGGAATTCACCACCTTAACGTTGCTCGACGATCACGACCTCGATACCACGGTCTTGACGACGTTAGGCTTCACCCCTCGTCAGAACCACCAGTGGCGCTTAAAACTTTAATTCTATGACGACCTAAAAAGAGCTCATCAGCCAGTTGAACACTGGTTGATGAGCTCTTTAGTTTGGTTTCAAAGTGAATTAAGTTAGTTTGCTGATTTAACTTTCCTGATGAAACTTACGAGACCCGTTCATTTAAGTCGACCGCTAAGTCCATGGAATCACTCCGGTAAGCATCGTGTAACCCCAATGCGTAACAAACCAAACTTCCGGCGGCAACCGCCACGAAATCCAGTGGATAAGGGATCCAACCCAAACCACTAAATTCATGACTTCCCATGAGAGACATTAGGGTCAGCCAAATCATTTCGAATAACAGCCAACGGCTTCCCCGGAGACTGTTACGAATCTTCCGCCACCCCGCAGGCTCACGGACTTCATAGTAAACGTAGAAGACCAAGCCCAGGGCAATGACCCCGAAGACCTCTACGGTCGTCGGCCATTTGGCCCAGTAAATTGCCAGACTAGCCAACGCGTAGGATAACGGCGCCCACAATTTGGCGTGTGGCATCCGGTAAGGCCGAACGAAATCCGGTGCCTGATGCCGCAAACTAATGACCGTGATAGGACCAGTCAGATATGCAATCAACGTTGCCGTTGAAATGACATCGGACAACGCACTCCAGTTCCGGAAACAAGCTACCAATAAGACCCCGAGGACCATATCAGCCACCATGGCCCGCCGAGGAGTCTGGTACATCCGGTTGAATTCACCCAACCGGGTCGGCATATGCTTGTCGGCCCCCATTGCGGCTAAGGCCCGACTGGCCGTGGCAACGAATGAGACCCCGGTCCCGAATGGCGACACGAACGCATCCAAGTAGAGCAACGTGGATAGCCACCCCAGGTTCAGCAAAATCGCGATATCCGCGAACGGTGACTGGAAGTTAACCCCAGACCAGCCGTGAATCAATGAGTGCGCTGGAACGGTCCCGATAAAGACGATTTGGAGCAACGTGTAAATGACCGTACTAATAGCAAAAGCAATGATAATTCCCCAGAAAATATTCTTTTCGGGGTGGTCAATTTCGTTCCCCATGTTAATGGTCGTCTGGAACGCGTTGTACGAGAAGATAATCCCGGCAGCGGTCGTGGCCGCGAAGATTGGCGCGGTCCCACTCGGCATGAAGCATCCCTGAGCCATAAAGTTCGACGAATCAAAACCGGTCAAAAACAGAACGATGATCGTCAACGTCGGAATCCCTAATTTGAAAATCGAAATAAAACTCGTGAACCGGGTCATCAACTTAACCGACCAGAAGTTCAGTAGCGTAAACGCCAAAATAAACAAGAACACGATAAATAATCCCAAGTTCGTGATATTGCCACCACTTAGGAAGCCCCGGGTCCAGTTGGCCCAGGACCATGGCCACGAGCTCATGTATTGAACCGCGGCAACAGCTTCAATGGGAATGATCGTTAACAGTGACAACCAGTTCGCCCAAGCCGCCACGAACCCTAACAGGGGCCCGTGGGAAAAGGCAGCGTACTGGCTCATCCCCCCACTGGACGGAAACATGGTTCCTAATTCAATGTAGTTCAAAGCAATCAAGCCAATCACAACGGCCCCGATCACCCAAGATAGAACCGCAGCTGGCCCGGCAATTTGGGCGGCCATTCCGGCACCAAACAGCCAACCAGAGCCAATAATGGCACTAAGTGTTAGCATGACTAATGAAAATAGACTCATTTTACGTTGTTTCAAGCCAAAATTCCTCACCTTCGTCAGATTAGTGCCATTTTACTCCTGTCAGCGAGTAATGCAATGATAAGGCCCTCATAATCCTCTCAGAAGAGCTGGCCAACGTAGTAGTGAATGAACATGGTGATGATGCCGACGACGATGTTGCGGATGATGGCCGTTTTGACCAGACCATGCCCTAATTTTGCACTCAAATAACCGGTCAATGCAACCGATAGAATCACCGCAGTGATGGTCCCCGGCCATTGCCAAGCCACCGGCAAAAACGTCATGGCAACCAATGGGAAGACCCCACCGGCCGAAGCAGAAAATAAGGACGAAAATGCAGCGTTCCATGGGTTCATATAGTGCCCTAATTTAATGTCATAACGAATTCCCACTAAAGTTTCCAGCGCATTTTTACTCATCAGATCTTTAGCGATTGCTAATGCGGTCGCGGACGAGACGCCGCGTTGCTCGTAGAATTTCTGCACTAGCGCTTGTTCACCGGCATAGTCTTTTTTTAATAATTTCGCTTCTTCGGCCACGGCCGCCTGCTCCGTGTCCTTTTGGGTGCTCACGGACGCGTACTCCCCCGACGCCATCGAGAAAGCGCAGGCAATCAAATCCGACAATCCCGCGATAAAGATGGTGAACTGATTGGTCGTGGCAGCTGCCACACTGAACAGGACCCCGACGACGGTCAGGATTCCGTCATTGGACCCCAGGACACCAGCCCGTAAGGTATTCAGTTTTTCTTCCATCGTCTGGTGTTCTTTTTGTTTTTTTACTTGCACTGAATCATTTGCTACCATTATTTAACGCCCCTTTTATGCAAATAAGTGACCGATACCGTAAGTCACTAACATGGTCAAGACTCCGGCGACCACGTTACGAATCGTACCGTTGCGGCGATTGGCGTTGCCAAGCACCGCCGCTAAGTACCCGGTGATCGACAACGCGATGATCACCGCGATGAACGTACCGATAATCCGGAGATTCTTGGGCAATAACCCGATGGAAACCAGCGGCAAGATTGACCCAGTTGGAAACGAGATCATTGAAGCGATGGCCGCGGAAAATGGATTGGTGTACTCCCCGACATTGAACCCGAAGCGTTCCCGCACCGTAGTCTTCAACGGGTCTTTGGTCATCATCTCGTGGGTCGCTTGTTCCGCTAGTTCGGGCTTAATGCCACTCGCCACGTACTTGTTCTTAACGAACGCGAACTCATCGGTGTACTGGTCATCCAGCGCCACCGTCTGCGTTTCGATGGCTTTACGTTGGGCGTCCTTTTGCGTATTCACCGACACGTATTCCCCCATGGCCATCGAGACGGTCCCGGCAATCATACCGGCAATCCCGGAAATGAAAATGGCAAAGCTACTAGTTGCCGCTCCAGCCACCCCCAAGACAATCCCGGCGACGGATAAAATGCCATCATTAGCCCCCATGACACTAGCCCGTAAGACGTTGACCCGTTGGGCTAACGTAGCTGGCTTCTTCTTTCCTTTCATTACTGCCTACCCCCTACAATTCTTTTAGACACAGTACTTTCATCATAACACGAGTCCAATTTAAAAGTTTGGTGCCCTTAAAATTTTATTTATATTAGAATTATTATTACCTAGCAACGGTTCTATTTTACCATGAATTCCCTGAAAGTAAATCGCT
Source organism: Levilactobacillus suantsaii (assembly GCF_004115745.1). GTDB lineage: Bacteria > Bacillota > Bacilli > Lactobacillales > Lactobacillaceae > Levilactobacillus > Levilactobacillus suantsaii. The sequence continues at coordinate 76,545 of NZ_QXIL01000006.1, forward strand.
CCCGCTCAAGAATTTAAATTAAGTACGAATTATTCTAAATTGAGCAGAAGACTGGAAGTCTTGCTAAAATGTGGTTTAATAGAGTCAGACAAGACTAATTATAAGGAGGAAATCACAATGGCCCAACCCAATGAATTGCTCGCTCAGGCGTTAAAAACCTTGAAGGAGCACCATATTCGGGTCACCCCGCAACGTCGTACCATCTTGACGTATCTGGTGACCCACCACAATCACCCCGCAGTCGACACGATTTACACGGCTTTGACCGCTGAACAACCGAACCTCAGCATGGCCACCATCTACAACACCTTAAACCTCTTGGTCGATCTGGGAATTGTGATTGAGCTGCCAAACGATGCCGGCGGGGTGCGCTACGATTTTTACGGCCAACCCCACTATCATGTTATCTGCGAAAATTGTGGCAAAATCACCGACGTCTTCACCTCGGACTTTGGTCAATTGGAACAGCAACTCAACCGCGAAGCCAGTGAAAAGACCGGTTACCTGGTCACCAGCAACCACGTGGAAGTCTACGGTTTATGCCCTGAATGTCAACAGAAGTTGCATATCGATCCCACTCGTCAGGAGTGGACGCAAGGTGACCGTTTAAAGATGGTCGACCCCCAATAAAACCGCAACTTAGGAATTATTACATTTAGGTTACAGTCGTCGTGGAGTTTTAATCTATTTGCAAACACCCAAAACAAAGCCCGTTATTAGTGATATTAACCATGTAATATTGGCGTCAATCCCCGTCATAGCAGTTGTCGTAGACTCCTTTTCCGGATATAGTAAGGGATGAAGTGTAAAATGACGACGCAATTGTACGGACGATTGCCAACAATAGGTTACAGATTTGAGGGATGATTCGGGTGAAAATGCATACAGCGCTTTTGACTGTCCTGGCGACGGTCGGTCTAGCCGGTGTCTTCGGTGGGACGACTACGACGGCCAACGCTAGTTCAAAAGTTAACAACTATATTAACAGTAAAAATTACAAGCCAGCCAAGGTCACAAAATCCATCTGGAGTGGCTTTCCAAAGTACAAATACCGACATGGTAAGGGGGAAACCAGAAGGCGTCGTGGTCCACGAAACGGCCAACCCGTCCTCAACTATCTACAACGAAATTTCTTATATGAAGCGTAACTATAATAATGCCTTTGTGCACAGTTTCGTGGACGCTTCGCACATCATCAACATCGCCAACACTAACTACCTCGCCTGGGGCGTTGGCTATCCGGGGAACGCGCGGTTCATTCAATTCGAACAGATTGAAGTCCACAGTAAATCCGCCTTCGCTCGTGAGGTCAACAACGCTGCTTGGTACACTGCCTCGTTATTGAAGCAGTATAACTTGAAGCCCAACGACGCCGCTTACGATGGTAAGGGAACGGTTTGGTCTCATAAATCCGTGGCTAAGCACCTCGGGGGCTCGAGCCATACCGATCCGGACGGCTACTACGCTAGCGCCGGTAAGAAGTATTTCGGCCAAAAGTACACCATGGCCGCCTTTTACCAGTTGACCAAGAAGTACTACAAGTCCTTGACCACTAAGAGCCACGTTAAATTGACCACGGCAACTTATAAGTCCGTCGACAAGCAGGCCAAACTCAGCAGCAAGTACTCGAAGTACTACCTGTACAACCACGTTAAGGGCGCCAACAAAAACGCCAAGCGCCTCAAGTGGTCGAAGATCTCGCCTCAAGTGGGCAAGACCTACTATATCGACATGACGGCCAAGAAGAAGTCGACTAAGACTACCTGGTACCGGATCAAGCCTTCCAAGAACAGTAGCAAACGTTACTGGGTCTACTCGAAGGTCCTGACGGGTATCAAGAACGTGCCGACCGAAACGGTTAGTGCCACTAACGCGGCCATTACGCCTTCCGCCGACAGTAGCAGTACTGCAAGCAGTAGCGCTTCGACCAGCAGTAGTAGTGCTAGCAACTAAACTCGAATTCAACTCAGGACCCCGGATTTTTCCGGGGTCCTTTTTCTATCCCCCAAAGGCTACCATCAGGCTAGCAATCGATGCCTCACCAACCGAGTTATCGATAGTCGTAATATTTTAGCTGTCGAATTATCGGGACCAGCATACCACACCCATCTGCCAGACAGTATGCCCACCCCCGCCAGAATGGGGCACTTCGCGATGGTGACTGCTGGTAATCATCCCCTAAAGCGACGCAAAACGGGCGCGAAGGCTTGTCTTCGCGCCCGTCCCTTTAATTTTATGAGTGAGTTAACTTTCCGTCGAATCTTGCGGCCGTTTCCGCCGTAATGCGATGGCCCGGGTCATCACCCAAGTGGTGATGGGCACCGTCAGTAAGACACTGAACATCGCAAAGAGAACCATCAAGACCTCCGCAACAAAAATCTTATCGTTCAAGATTTCGCCGAAGGAATAGTTCACGCCGGTAAACCAGATAAACAACGCCAAAAAGCCCCCAAAGAATCCGAAAAACAAGGTGTTGAAGGTGGTCCCAATAATCTGCTTGCCCACCGTGATGCCATCGCCAAACAGGGCCTTCATAGTCACCTGCGGGTGTTGTTCGAGGATTTCACTCAACCCCGCAGAAATCGCCATCGCGGCCTCCGCAATCGCCCCCAGCGTACTGAGAATCGCCGTGGCCATAGTAACTTGAACGAAGCTGATGCCGACCAGTACCGAAAGGCCTTCCAGATCTTCACTGTCTTCGGGTCCAAAGCCCTGGACCAGCGCCCAGTGTTCGACCGGAACAATCAGCAAGACCAGCACGACTAAGACGCCGACTGACGCCAGAAAGGCAACCGTACTGGACAAGTCGTCACCACTACTCATGAAGATGGTCAACGCGAGAACTAGAACTCCCACGACCAGCGTCACGATCAACGGTGAGAAGTGAAAGGCCACCAGCACGATGGCTAAGAAAAGCAAGCCGAAGTTGAGAATCAAGGCAAAAAACGCCTGGGCTCCCGCCTTGCCCCCCACTAAAATCATCAGGAGCAATAAGAGCAATCCTAAGACCGTAATCGTACTCATGCGTGCACCTCCTCTTGCGGCAGCCAACGACTAGCCAAGTAACTGGCCAGTGGCACTGCCAACACGATGCCAATCCCACTGATCAGGCTTTGAACAACTCCCATCGACATGTTCATCGAGAAGGTGTAGCCCCAGCTATTGCCATTTTTGAGGTATAGCAACGCCATGGGAAAAGTATCAGCCACAAAAATAAAGAACAAGACATTGATGAGCGGCCCCATGATGGTGCTTCCAATCTGACGGCCGGAAAGAAAAATCTGGCGAGGCGTCAACTGCGGCCGTTCACGTTTCAACGCGTAGAGCGATGAGATGATGTCGGTCGATTCGTCCATCACCGCCCCCAAAGACCCTAGCAGCGTCTCCGCGATAAACAAGGGGCGTGGTAACTGCGTGACGTACTGCATCGATTCGTAATACATCCCCTTTTCGTGGGTCAGGTGAAAGACCACCAACGCCACGAGAATCGAGCACAGGGTCCCACCTAACGTCGTCATTAACGTGATGACCATCTGGCGGGTCCACCCCAAAACCAGCCACAGTGTTACGGCCGCAAACGCCACGGCCAAACTTCCGAAAATCCAGAGGACTTGGGCGCCCTGCGTCGACCCATTCAACAGAATGGCTAAGAAAAACAGCACGCCATTGGCCGCCACACTCAAGAAGGCCATCAAGCCACTCGTCTGCATCATCAGCAACAGTAAGCCGACCACTAGCCACAGCATGAAGACTAGTGGTGTGTCTCGTTTCTTATCCTTGACCATGGCGTGGAGCTGCTGGCCACTTCTGTGCACCACCACGAAGAGTTGACTCCCCACATGGTAGCGTTGATCCATAGCTCCCGAAGTCGAATACGTATTCGTCAACGTCACCCGTTGCCCGCGGCGTTTAGTATTCAACAAGTGCCCCGTCAGTTTTTGTTTGGTCTGATGGTCAACGTTTTGAAAATCGTCCGTTTCCTTAGTGGTCTGTTGTTTTTGCACGGCCGTAACTTGCAAAATGGGATCCTGGTAGAGCCGCGCATCGTGTGCGGTCCCCCAAACCAAAAGGCCGCCAATGAAAAGAACCAGTAACCAGGCCCACCAGGTCACCCGATGTTTTTTATTGAATCCTTGCAACCTTGTCCCCTCCAAAAAAGACTATCCGTCCCGTTATTAGTCCGTTAATTTACTGCACATACGTCCAATATACCACTTTACTTTGACAGCACGGCAACTCCTGGTAAAACTTAACCAAATCGAAGTGGCCCCCCTCAATTATGGGAAAGCCTTGCAATTTCAAGCGGAATCCAGTAGAATAGTAGCCGATTGTTATTTTAATTAAGCGAGGGTTTATACCATGAGAAAAGCACATCCAAATGGCGTACAAGGCCGGCGGAAGGTTAACCGTAAAAAGGACCGGAAGCGGCAAGGCGAAATTTCTGACCTCCAACGTTGGTTGAAGGGCGAAATCAAAACCAAGTAATCGCCAATGACCAAAAAGAGCCGGGACGGTTGTCCCGGCTCTTTTTCTATCCTTTAATTTCGTCAAGTTAATCGACGACTAACACGCTGGTCTTGGCGTTACGGACCACGTAAGCAGTAGTCGACCCCATGATGGCCCGACCTAACCCGTGGACCCCTGAGCGGCCAATGACCGTCAGACTGGTGTTTAAATCCTTAGGCAGAGTCGTGGCGATGGTTGGTTTTGGCAACCCCACTTTGAAACTGGTCTCGACCGGAACGCCGGCGTCTTCGACTTCCTGGACCGCACTATCCAGGAACTTCGTCGCTGCGTCCTTAAAGTGCGTGACGATTTCACTACCAAATTCCGCCCCGTAATGGGCGTAAGTCTGGTCACTGGCGACGGAAACGATGAACAGTTTCGAGCCGAGTTTCTGGGCTAATTTAATGGCCTCCACCAGTGCAGCGTGGGCGTTTTTACTTCCATCCATCGGGACCAAAATCCGATCATACATGCTATCCCGTCCTTTCCATAATCCGGTGTCGGTGACATCGCTTTCAACACCTTTATCATACCAATAAACGTTAAATTATGGAAGTAACCATCTGACTTTTCCCCCGCTCAAGTCCCCTGGTTCTTGGTGGCCCTAACCTTTTTAGTCCCCGGAACGGCGCGACTTGTGGTAAGATGTAGCAAGACTTTACACGATAAGGATGGCGTTATTCTCCATGAAAAAACTACTCACGGGTGCCCTTGGACTCCTAGCCCTAGTCCTCGCGGGGTGCTCTAATTCACTCACCACTAGCAAAACAACGTATCACCCCACGGCCCTCACCGCCGTGGTCAAAGGCACGGCCAAGGGTGACCAGGTGACCTACCAAGTTAAGGGACACGCAAAACAAACCGCCCCCATCAAGGCCGGCAGTTACTTTTTCCAGGTTCCCGCGGCGACAAGTGACCAGGACGTTAAGGTCTCCAGTGGTAGCGCCCACAAGACCATTACGGTCAAGGGAACTCAGGCTTTAGGCACCTACCACAAACTCGCGACCCAATATAACCAACTCGTCATTGCCAGTCACCTGCCGACCAAGGTTCAAAAACAACTCCAAACGGCCAAAAAGAACCAGGCCAAGACCAAGCGTCAACTAGAAAAATTAGCTCAAAGCAACCCCACTGCCGCCGCAGCTGCCGCTAAAAAACAACAGGCTGCAGCTAAAAAGCTCAAGCAACAAACGGCCAAAGAAAAACAGGCCGCCAAAGACGAGTTGCTGCCGACAACGGCCAAGGATGGGATTCATAACCTGGTCAAGACAAACGGCGTCACATTACGCGCCAACGTCCAACAGGGTAAGCTGATGGGCATCGCGCAGATCACGTCCACTAAAAAGGTGAAGACCAAGGTGGGGCAACGTCAATTTGGGACCACCTTTGCCTTGCTGGGTACGACCTTAAAAGCCCACCCCAAGACCGTGATGAAGAAGTTCAAACAGGTCTTAAAGGACGCCAAAGCCAACAGTAGCTCAACTAAGACCAAAACCATTCGGTCTAACGGCATCCGCTTCAACACCGGTTTTTCGACCGATAATCTTTACATCTACATGACCAAATAGGCTCTCAATTACTCACCATCTGAACGTCTCCGGTAATCTGTCGGGGACGTTTTTTTCATGCCACCAGTCAACGGCCCCATCATCGGTCTGCTCTCAAAACGATTCGGCAAACTAATCCCGTCCCCACACGGTCTTTCCAAGACCAATTAGATAAAAAGCTGAGCTTTCTTAACCCACCGCAATAAAGTGTAATCATTTTCATCCCCGTCGATAGTGCCGCATAATGACCGTAAGCTGTGCTAGTGACGACGAGGCATCATGTCGTTTCGGAGTCACCTAAACCGGCCAAAACATTTTTCTACTAGGGGGAGTCAGTATGCAAAGCGAGGAGAGAGTATTTGAGACATTCTTACGACAGTATCGAGAAATCTTCTGCGTCTTGATCAACGCTGCCGAACAGATTACGGGGCAATACTCACTGAGTTTCGAACAATATCTACTGTTAAAACAGATTCATGAACAGCGTAACATCACCTTGAGTGAACTGGCGGACGATACACGAACCACCCGTTCAGCGGCCGCCCGGAAACTGCGGGCCCTCTTACTCGATGGTTACGTGGAACAAGAAGCTAAGATGGACGACCGGCGTGTGAAGTACCTGCGGTTGACCCCAAAGGGCACCCGGGTCGAAGACGATATCCACCAAGTCTTTTTGCAAAGCGCCCATACTTGGAACGAACTACCTTCCGATTTGGATCCGGAAGCTATCACCGATTTCTTCACTCACTACCAAGCCAACGTCGCACTTTGGAACCGGAACCGGCCAAAGTTCCACCGGCCAGTGGTTCGGGTGCGCCATCAAGCCGAGGAGTAATCCCGCTTGGCGGCTAAAAGGTGGGAGACCAAGAAGAGCCGGGCTTTAGTCCGCCAGCCACCTTGGTCCCCCACCTTTTTCGTGCTCACCGGCCAACCGAACTCCCCCTATTATGAGATTTTGATGATAAAACAGTTCCCTTTCCAGCCTAAGTGGGTTACCCTATGATTAATGATATTATTTTTTAAGGAGGACTTTCGTATGCACAACACTCATTTTGCTGCCGGCAATCCCGGTAGTGCCACGACTTTTCCCATTGACGAATCGCAATTGAACCAGGACCTCTACGACGCCGTCAACGGGCAATGGGCCAAGCAAGCCACCATCCCCGCCGACCACTCTTCGACTGGGGGCTTCATGGATCTGGTCGACAACATCGAACACACCTTGATGACCGATTTCGATGACCTCTTGGCTGGCAAATTGACACCAGCCAATTCAGAAATGGCCGAATTCAAGAAGTTTTACGCGTTAGCCTTGGACACGGCCGCCCGCGATAAAGCGCAAGCTACACCCTTAAAGCCGTTTTTGGCCTCAATCGAAGCCCTTCACAGCTTCGCTGATTTAAACGCCAAGCTGCCTAAGTTCTATCGACAAGGTATCCCAACACCAGTCACGTTGGTGGTCGAACCGGACATGAAAGATACCAGCAACTACGCGCTGTACGTCGACGCACCGAACTTGATTTTGCCCGATAAGACCTACTACGCTAAGGACAATCCGGCAGCCAAGCAATTATTGCCGATTTACACGCAGATGGCGACGAAGCTCCTGACCATGGTGGGGTACTCGGCTGACGACGCCCAACGCTTAGTTGACCAGACCAAGCAATTCGATGCCTTGATTGCACCACACGTGAAGTCGTCCGAGGAAGCAGCCGACTACGTCAAGGATTACAACCCCTTCCCGTTAGCGACCGTAGCGGCTAAGACCGATGCCCTTGATTTGACGGCTACCATCACCGAACTCTTACATGACACCCCCGACCAGGTCATCTTGCCGCAACCGACCTACTTTGACGCTTTAAGCGACTTGTTGACGCCAGCCAACTTCACGTTAGTTAAGAGCTGGATGCTGGTTAAGACCGTGCTATTTGCCAGTGCCACGCTAAGTGAGGACTTCAGTCAAGTCGGCGGGACTTATAGCCGGGCCTTGTCCGGACAAAAGCAAGCCCGTTCGCCGAAGAAGGCGGCCTACTACTTAGCTAGTGGCTACTTCAGTCAAGTCGTCGGCGACTATTACGGTCGCAAGTACTTCGGTGAAACTGCTAAGGCTGACGTCCGTAAGATGGTGGTCAAGATGGCTGGGGTCTACCAAAACCGCTTGAAGACCAACGACTGGTTGAGCAGTGCGACCCGGCAAAAGGCCATCGTCAAACTCCAAAAACTGACTATCAAGGTTGGCTATCCGGATAAGATCGACCCGCTCTTCGCTAAGTTCAAAGTCGATACCACTAAGACACTCTTCGAAAACGCACAGGCTTTCGACGAAATCGCGCTTGAAGAACACTTCGGTCACTGGGGTCACCCCGTCGACCGTGACAAGTGGGACATGAGTGCCAACACGGTCAACGCCTACTATTCTCCTTCGAACAACGAAATCGTCTTCCCCGCAGCTATCCTGCAAAAGCCGTTCTACAGTCTCGAACAATCCAGTAGCACCAATTATGGCGGCATCGGGGCGGTCATGGCTCACGAGATCTCCCACGCCTTCGATAACAACGGATCACAGTTCGACGAGTTTGGGAACCTGAACAACTGGTGGACCGCCGATGATTTGGCCCACTTCAAGGACCTCTCGCAGGCCATGATCAAGGAATTCGACGGTATCGAATTTGCGGGTCAAAAGGTCAACGGGAAGCTGACCGTCTCCGAAAATATCGCCGACGCTGGAGGCCTGAGCTGTGCCCTAGAAGCTGCCAAATCAGCGGACGACGTCGACTTACGGGCCTTCTTTATCAACTGGGCCAATGTTTGGCGGATGAAGGCAACGACCGAATACATGCAGCTGCTGTTGTCGATCGACGTCCACGCCCCAGCAAAACTACGGGCCGACGTCCAGGTCAAGAACCTCGATGACTTCTACACCACCTTCAACGTCCAACCAGGTGATGGGATGTACTTGAAGCCGGCCGACCGGGTCAAAATTTGGTAAGCCATTCCAAAAAAAGCTTAGCACCATTAAAATAGACGTTTCAGACAAGCCTCAATCGAGACTGTCCGAAACGCCTATTTTTAATTGTTAGCCTTAATCTGAACGGGTACTTTCCCGCAAAACCAACCGTGTTCCCACGGTCACCCGCTGGGGCGTGTGTCGTCCCGTCCGGATTCGATTTTCAATCATATCCACGGCGGTGGTCCCCATCAGTTCGGTATTGACGTGCACGCTGCTTAATTCGGGGAAAACGTAACGGGCAATCGTGGTATCGTTAAACCCAATCACGCTGACCCGTTGCGGGACCGCGACTTGCGCTTCACGCAAGGCTTTCAAGGCCACCGCTGCCATCGGATCATTCGTCACAAAGAACGCCGGTGGTAACTGGTCACCTAACATCGCAATCGCTCGTTTCATCTGCTGATACCCCGAATCGTTGGTGTAATTGCCTGCAAAGACCAAGTGGTCGTCATAGGTCCCTTGCGCCTGTAGCAAGCGTTTAAAGACCTGATATCGTGGGTCGATTAATCGACATTGATGGTCAGTTGACCATTCCGTGCCGTGCAGCAAGCCGATTCGGGTCTGCCCGTGCTGGGTAAAGTGGTCGACCACCTGTTGGACAGCAATATCAAAATCAGTGACTACGCTGTCGTACCCCCGCTCTAGCTGATCCTGGTCCACGAAGACCAGGTTGGGCGTCAAGCTGGCGAGCGCGGTGACCTGTTGCGGACTAAACTTCCCGATTGCGATGATGCCATCGACGTCCGTATCAATCTTGGTCAAATCATTTTTGAACGTCCGCATCGTGAGCAAATGCCGCTGTTCACTACGCTTTTCTAACCCGAGACGAATCGACATATAATACAGGTCATCAAGTTCCTTAGCCTTAGAGTACCATTGAACGACGGCAATTTTTAGTGGCTTACCCGTTACGGCCGTTCGCCGCTTCAACTTCGCGTAATTGAGGTTCTCCGCGACTTCGAAAATTTGCTTTCTGGTCTGGTCACTGACGGATAACGTCCGGTCGTAATTTAAGACCCGCGAAACCGTCGCCAGTGAGACCCCGACCGTCTGGGCAATATCCTTTAACGTTGCTGCCATCGTTCTCGCCTCCCTTATGCCGGATTAATAGCTTATAGTTGGGCCAAGAATCGGTCCAACGCCGCTTGGCCGGTCGCGTTTCGTTTGAAGACCCCGGCATCAGCCAGGACCCGCGCGAACGTCTTACCAATTTCTTGGTGGACGATTTGTTGCACGTTGGCGGTCGTTACGTCGTTATCTTGCTTAATCGTGTCGGCCCAAGCCCGATGCATGTCGGCAATCTGGTTTGGTTGCCCAACCAAGTACTTCTGCACTTCAGCCATCTCGGTCTTCAACCGGGCCGGTAAAATAGCTCGGCCCATGACCTCGATCAGACCAATGTTTTCTTTCTTGATATGTTGTACGTCCTGATGCGGGTGGAAGATGCCATCCGGATACTTCGCGGACGTTTGGTTGTCCCGTAAGACCAGGTCCAACACGTAGTCGTCACCATCCCGGTACGCAATTGGCGTGACCGTGTGATGCCGCGTGTCATCGGTGTAGGCCCGCACATCCACGCTTTCATCGGAATAGATTTTCCAACTCGCCATGATTTTGACCGCCGCCGTCACTAGCTCTTCAGGATGGGCCCCGCGTAATCGTAAATCGGTCATTGGCCACTGAACAACGCCGGCCGTAACGCCGGGAACGTCCAAATCAAATTCACGGTCTAACGGCGCCTTCATCATCGGGAAGGTGTGTTTGCCCCCCTGATAATGGTCGTGACTGAGCATCGAACCGCCTACGATGGGCAAATCAGCATTACTACCGACAAAGTAAGTCGGGAACTGCCGCACAATCTCCAATAGGTTCGTGATGGCGTGCTGGTCGACCTTCATCGGCCGGTGAATCTGGGACAAGAAGATGGCGTGTTCGGAGAAGTAGGCGTACGGCGAATACTGGAAGCCCCAGATTTCACCACCGAGCATCAACCGCACAATGCGGTGATTGCTGCGGGCGGGATAACCCAAGCGGCCCAGGTACCCTTCGTTGGTCATGCACAATTGATCGAGCGGATAACCCGTTTTCGGTTGGTTCCGGGCGGCCGCAATGGCCTTCGGGTCCTTTTCGGGCTTCGACAGGTTAATGGTGATTTCCAACGGGCCCGCCGCCGTGTCGGCATCGAAGACCACGTTGCGCGCAATGTTGCGCGTCTTGATATAGTCATTAGCCTTGCTCAACTGGTAGAACCAGTCGGTCGCCTTAGTCGGACTTTCCTGATACCGGTCCCAGAAACCGCGATTCAATGCGGATGGCAATGGTGTCATCAAATCCATCAACTGGGCCTCTAAGATTTCACGCTCACTTGGCGTGTCGTTAATCTTACCATGCTCAACGGCCGTGTTGATTAGAGCCGTGACCAAATCAATGGGATTGGCCGCCACCGCAGCCTGCGTCTCACCGTCGCCAATCAACGCGTAGATCCGGTTTTCAACGTATTGGCGGTCTAAGGCCGTGTACGGTGATGGTGACGCCACGATAGCGTCTAAGAATAGTTGTAAGGTGGTTTGAGCCATTACGCGTTCGCCCCCCGGTCAGCGTAACCTTCGGGATGGGATTGTTTCCAGTTCCAAGCAGTCCGGATAATGTCTTCGACGTTGTCGTATTGCGGTTGCCAGTTCAAGACTTTGCGAGCCTTATCGCTGGCCGCAATCAAGGTGCTAGGGTCGCCTGCCCGCCGCGGTGCCATCTTGGCGGGAATCTCCTTGCCGGTGACCTTCCGGGCCGCTTCCAACATCTCTTTGTTGGAAAAGCCGGTCGAAGACCCCAGGTTAAAGGCATCGCTGTCGTGTCCCGCCTTTAGGTATTCGAGCGCTAAGATGTGGGCGTCGGCCAAGTCGACCACCTGCACGTAGTCGCGTACGTTGGTGCCATCCTTAGTCGGGTAATCATCCCCGAAAATCGACAGCTCTTTGCGTTCGCCGGCCGCAACTTGGAGAATGATGGGGACTAAGTGAGTTTCCGGATGGTGATCTTCCCCGATACTACCATCGGGCTTCGCGCCCGCGACGTTGAAGTACCGTAAGGCCACGAACTTGATGCCGTACGCTTTGTCGGACCACCGCATGATCTTTTCCATCATCAGCTTACTTTCTCCGTAAGGATTGGTGGGAATCTGGGGGTCGGTTTCCTTAATCGGAATTTGCTTGGGTTCACCATACGTGGCGGCCGTTGAGGAGAAGACGATGCGCTTGACGTGATGCTTGTTCATGACTTCCAACAGTGAGACCATGCCAGCCGTATTGTTGTCAAAGTACTTCAACGGCTTTTCCATCGACTCAGGTACGATAGAAAAGGCCGCGAAGTGCATGACCCCTTCGATATCTTCCTGGTCGAAAACGTTGTTCAAAAAGTCCTGGTCGCGAACATCGCCCTGATAAAAGCGGGCCTTGGGATTCACGGCGGCGCGGTGCCCCGTGATCAAGTTATCCACGACGGCCACGTCATACCCCTTTTCAATCAACCGATCAACCGCGTGGGAGCCGATATAACCGGCACCACCTAAAACTAAAACTGTCATTGCGTAATTCCTCCTCAATCTATCTTGTGCGTTCAACTCGTTAAACCTTATTTAGTCAATTCGTGAGTCCCGTCGGCTAAGTGCGCGATGTAGAATTCGGCCGGGTGACCAATCTTTTGGTTGTAAGTGTCCCCTACAGCCTGTTCGAAATCCTGCACGTTGCTTTCCTTCACAATGGCAATCGCACAGCCACCGAAACCGGCCCCGGTCATCCGGGCACCTAAGACGCCTGGTTGGGCCCAAGCCGTTTCGACTAACGTGTCAAGTTCTTTCCCGGTCACGGCAAAGTCGTAATGTAATGACACGTGGGACGCGTTGACTAACTTTCCAAACGTGGTCAACTCATTTTTTTGCAACGCATCGAAGGCCCGTAACGTCCGTTGGTTCTCGACGACCGCGTGCCGCGCCCGCTTGATTAACACGTCATCGTTAATCAGATAACTGTTTTCGTCAAATTGGTCATTGTTTAAATCACCTAAAGTTTGAATATCGAGCTTCGTTTGCAGGCGCTTCAAGGCTTCTTCACATTGAGACCGCCGTTCGTTGTACTTCGAATCGGTCAGTTCCCGGCGCTTCTTGGTGTTCATGATAACCACCACGTACCCGTCCATCTTGACCGGAGCGTATTGGTACTTCAACGTGTTGGTGTCCAGTAGGATGGCTTGGTCCTTTTTCCCCATGAAGATGGCGAATTGATCCATGATCCCGGTGTTCAAGCCCAAGTAGTCATTTTCGACTTGTTGCCCGGCCTTGACCAAATCTACCCGGGAGATCTGCTGGTCGTAAGCGTCCAGTAGAATCTGGGCCATCAACATTTCCACCGAAGCGGAAGAGGATAAACCAGAACTATCGGGCAAGTTCCCGTGAACGTAAAGGTCAAACCCTTGGTCGATGGTCTTGCCCTGCTTGGCAAGTTCAAAGAGTAGACCTTTGAAATACTTAGTCCAGTTATCGGCCGGGTCGTAGGTCAAATCGTCGAGTGAAAACTCGATGGTGCCAGCCTTGGGCAGGTTGGCAGAATACATCCGCACCGTCCGGTCATCGCGCTTACTAAAGGCCCCGTAAGTTCCGAGACTGATGGCGGCTGGGAAGACGTGCCCCCCGTTGAAGTCGGTGTATTCACCGATCAAATTGATCCGTCCCGGGGAGAAAAAGACCCGTTGTGGTGTGGCATTAAAAGTTTCTTTATATTCAGATGCAAGGCTGGCATAATCCATGACGATTAACTCCTTTAGAATTTTAGTAAACTTTTACTATAGTTTAACTATACCCAGTAAAAGTTCGTGTGTCAAACAAAAATAAAGCGTTTTCAAAGATGTTTCAAGAAAGAGGTCTCGGTCATTGACCAGAGACCCCCTGCTCACTGATTAGTCTCCGATCTTTTTACCGGCGGCCTTTTCAGCTTTCAACTTCGTTTCGAGTTCCTTAACAATCTTAGCGTGTTCCTTCTCGGTTAACTTGATCTTCGTGAAGTAAATGATTGCGGCCAAGATAATCAAAATCACTGGGATGTAGAAGATGAACATCTTAAATTGTAAGAGGCCACTAGCCGAAATATCACTTGGCTTAGCGTTCCCGGTCATGCCGGATTGCAAAGCCGCTAACATGACGACCCCGTTGGCGAACGCACCGGCCAATTTATCAATCAATGGCCGAACGGACAAGGTGACGGATTCGTTCCGCGTGCCGTTCTTCCATTGACCATACTCAACACTGTCCGTAATGGTCATCAACGCAGCCAAGAAGACCATTGGGTACGGGAAGAAGTAAAAGGCAACCCCGACAAGGACGGAAGTCACGTTAGTTCCTGAGAACAGGAAGATAATGTAACCAATCACCATCACGGCAATACCGCCAATGTAGACCCCTTGTCGAGTGAGCAACTTGACCATGAATGGGAAGAGGACAACGGAAATGACCCCTAAGATCGCGGTGATGACCCCAACGATACTGTAGGCCCCCGCATTCCCAATAACGTAACGGAAATAGTAAAGCAAGAGGGAATTGGTGACAACGTAACCAAAGGCAAACATGAAGTAGGAGAGACCTAACCACATCAACTGGTCGTTTTCCCCAATCGCCTTGAAGACGTCCCGTAACCGGGTCTTCTTGGTGTTTTCCCGTAACAGGTTCTTTTGTTCCTTAGTCCCTAAGGTAATCGCTAACGCCCCTAAGAAGGACACGATGGCGATGACCGTGGCAAAGCCGAACCAACCGGCTCGAGTCTGCGTTTGACCCGTGGCGCCGGAGAACTTCTGACTGAAGAAGTAAACTAACGGCATGACCACGATGATGACCCCTTGGGCCCCTAAAGTGGACCCAAACCGGCCAACGGTCCCGAATTTCGTCCGGGTCGCAGAATCAACACTCAGCGCTGGCAACATTGACCAGAGTGAAATATCTTTGAACGAATAGAAAATATCCAAGATAACAAACACGATGCCAAAGACAATCAGGTAAGCCAAATCGTTGCTGTCGGCCAAGCCACCCAGGCTGGTAAAGATCAGCATCAACGCAACGGCACTAATCAACCCACCACAGAATAACCAGGGCTTGAATTTCCCCCAACGGGTCCGGGTATTATCCACGACCCCACCAATCATGGGGTCAAAGGCAATTTCAATCAACCGAATGATGACCAGCATCGCACTGACCGTCCCAATCATTTTAGCGGAATTGGCGTGGCCAGTGAATAAGACACTGGTAACGAAAATAGGGAAGTAGGTACTCAGCGTGGCATAAAACGCATCGTGCCCGAACGCCCCAAACGCGTATGACGCGTACTGTTTAAATAAATTCACGGTTCTACAACACCTTTCTTCTTGCTATGTTAAGGCTAACCATGATAACAGTGCTCAACTAACTTGCTTAAGATAGCCTCGCGCTGTTGCGCTTTAGCCATGGTAAACCGGCTTTCCTCCAAACTATTGAAATCCTGGGCCAATAACGTGGCCTCTAAGTATAACGTCAATTGACGCTTGATATAGATCTTGTTTTCTTCATCAGGCCGTTGCGCGTTACCACCCAAAACAGCCGCCGCAAACGTCTCTGGATTGAGCTTAATCTTATCGCTGTTTGCCATTTCTAGATCCCTCTTTTCTGCAGATAAACTCGTGACCAAAGTCAACTTAGATGTAAGCGCTTTACGGTTTTAGTTTAGGGGTTTTAGTTAAAAATTACAACCCTAATCCTTGTGCACAATTATACTTAAATCCAGGTGTATCAACGGTCTTACGTAATTGCAACCGGTTGTCTTTTCAAAGTAAAAATTTAGTAAATCTCGTACCTAACGACCGCCGCCAGCCAGTAAACTGGGCGTAGCCGAAATAGTAAAGCGCATCCCCTAAAATAAATGCTTCATTTCAAGGCATGCGCTTCTTTAATTCATTACGATGATTACAACAAGGACCATTAGTTACGCTCAGCCTGAGAACCCGTGGCTAACGGCGCTAATTATAACGATGTTCCATCAGTTTTTTAAGGATATCTTCACGTTGTTGGGCCTTCGCCGCGCTAAAGCGACTCACTTCCAAATGATTAAAGTCTTGGGCTAGCAAGGTCGCCTCTAGATACAGCGTCAGTTGGCGCTTAATATACCGTTTATTTTCTTCTCCGGGTTTTTGGGCGTTGCCACCTAAAACCGCCGCCGCAAACGTTTCTGGATCTAAAGTCATTTTGTCTCTTGCCATGGTCAAAACTCCTTCCCATCTAGTCAGCGACCATCCCCGGCCGCTAACACAGTACCGACACAACATTCAACTGAGAGCCTTTTAGCTGATCGAAGCCACGTAAGTCTTCAGCGCTTGTTCGTAGCTTGCCAACCGCTTTTGCGCCGCAGCGGCCGTCTGGTCACTGGTCCCGATATAGAACTTGACCTTTGGCTCGGTCCCGGATGGCCGGATGCAAATCCAGGTCCCATCGGTCAACCAGTACTTCAAAACGTTGGACTGTGGTAAGTCGATGGCAGTGGTCTGGCCAGTGGCGGTCGTCTTCGTGCTCGTCTGGAAGTCTTCAACGGCTGTGATTGTTTCTCCCGCAAAATCATGCGGTGTATTTTCCCGGAATTCATTCATCAACTTGGCCCGTTGCGCGGCACCATCGACACCCTGGAACTCTTCAAAGGTGGTTTTTTCGGCGTAGTAGCCGTAGGTTGCGTAAAGCTCTTCGATACCGTCGTAGAGGGTCATCCCCCGTTGTTTATAATCCGCCGCCACTTCGGCCAATAAGACCGTCGATTGAATGGCATCCTTATCCCTGACGAACGGTTTGATCAAGTAACCGTAGCTCTCTTCAAACCCAAACAGGAAGGTGTGGTCATGCGTCGTTTCGTACTGGTGAATCTGTTCGGCGATAAACTTGAAGCCGGTCAAAACGTTGGTCGTTTCCACCCCGTAAGCCGCCGCAATCTTGGTGGCGAGCTCGGTCGACACGATTGATTTGACCACTCGGCCGTTAGCGGGCAGGTTCCCTGCCGCTTTCCGGGCTTTCAGAATGTAAGCCAACAGAATCGACGCAATCTGGTTCCCGCTTAATAATTGGTACTCGCCGTCAGGTTGGCGTACCGCAGCCCCTAACCGGTCGGCGTCAGGATCGGTGGCCACTAACAAATCGGCCCCCTGTTTCTTGCCTAAAGCAATCGCCATGTCAAAGGCTTCCGGGAATTCAGGGTTCGGGAAGTCAACCGTTGGAAATTCGGGGTCGGCAATCGCCTGTTGCGGGACCATAGTGAAGTTTTCAAACCCCGCCTTGCGCAGGGCCCGTTCACCAATGACCTTCCCCGTCCCGTGAAGTGGCGTATAAATCAACTTCATGGTCTTACCAACTTGGTCAATCAACTGATGGTTGATCGACACGCTGGCCACGTTTTGTAAGTAAGGTTGGTCGACGTCTTCGCCAATCATGTGCATCACGTTGGCTTGGCGCAACGCCTGTTCATCGGCAGTCTGAATCGCGAAGACATCACTGGCCGACCGGACGAACTTGGTAATCATATCTGAGGCCTTCGGGGGCATCTGCCCACCATCGGGACCATAGATCTTATACCCATTGTATTGCTTCGGGTTGTGACTGGCCGTAATCATGATGCCCATGGCGGTATGCAGGTAGCGCACGGCAAAGGACAGTTCCGGCGTCGGTCGTAAGTCATCAAACACGAAACTCGGAATCTGATGGGCGCCTAAGACCTTCGCCGCTTCGTGAGCAAACTCCGTCGAGTGGTACCGTGAATCAAAGCTGATGGCGACTCCCCGGCGTTTCGTCGCCGTATCGAGGGTATCTAAGTAGCGGGCGACCCCCTCGGTGGCTTGCCGCACCGTGTAGACGTTCATTTGCCCGATACCGGGGCCCATGACGCCCCGCATCCCGGCGGTCCCAAAACTCATCGGGCCACTGAATGCGGCCTCTAAGGCCTGATTGTCTCCCGCCATGGCGTCCAGTTCTTGGCGCACGGTAGGCAACATCGTCGGTTGTTTTTGCCAAACGGCATAGTTTTCTTGCCAACTCAATTCAAATCTCTCCTTCTGCTGGTAACTTTTTAACCCAATATTATCGTACTCGTTTCAAGACCCGCGAACAAACGCCCTTACTTGCGAACATACTGGTAGGCAATCGTATGGGTGATTGACTGATTAGCCGGCAAAATGATGTCCCCGAAATCCTCGTGGTGAATGGCATCAGGTAAGTTCTGGGCTTCCAACGCTAAGGCGTTGTAATCGCGCTTAGCGGCTCGGTCGGGATCTGTGGCGTTCGCCGTGAAGACCACGACGCCGTTTCGGTCCGAATAAATGCGAACTTCCCGGTGCCCCGTGGTATCACCGACCGTGGCAATAGGATTGTCTCCGGGCTTGACTTCAAAGGCATCATCGTATTCGACGCCCCCGTTCTTTGCCAATTGGGCCAAACCATCCTTGATGGTTCGTGCTTCTCGAAAATCGTATCCAGTGCCGGCCACGGCCGCTTTTTCGCCGGTCGGAATCTTCTGGTCGTCTAAGATCAAGTGCTTGTCGGCGTTCAATTTCAACCACTGATGGTCTAAATCGTGCTGGTCGTCCGTCACGTTGAAGTAGGCGTGAATCGTCGGGTTAAACAAAGTCGTCGCGTCACTCTTCCCGGTGAAGGTCACGGTCAACCGATCATTTTCATCTAATGTATAGGTAATCGTCGTGGTCAGATTGCCGGGGTAACGGTCGTCGGTCGTCTTGGACGTATGCGTCAAAACCACGCTGGCCGCGTTGTCGGTTTGGGTCGTCGTGGCATCCCAATTGATGAACAGAAACCCATGCGGGCCACCGTGAATTGCGTTCGGCGCCTCGTTGGCGTCAATGTGGGACGTCACCCCGTTCAGTTCAAACTCAGCGTTCTTGATTCGCCCAGCCACTCGGCCCAGGGCCTGGCAGAGGCAATACGTATTGTCGTCGTAAGCCGCCAGGTCATCCTGGTGAACGGCTAGCTGTTGCCGCCGACCGTCTTCCAGGGCACTAAATTCTTGAAGCGTTGCCGCCCAGGTGAGAATCGCGGCTCTCGTCCCGTGTTGGTTGGTCAAAATATACTTCGTGACTTTTTGTTGGTGAAGTTCGCCAGCAACTTCTTGCGTAATTTGCATAAAACAGGCACCTCCAAAAGATTAAGAATCCGGTTTCATTGTATAATAATCAGCCTTTAAGTACCATCGTTTTCCGAGATTTAGTAAAATTTTACCACCCCACGACGGCTACTTCAGCCCTTAAAAAACCGCTTAAAATCACGATTAACGTCATTTTAAGCGGTTCAATCAATTTTTTAATCTGTCATGAGGACCGCCAACAATGCCTTAGCGGACTCGTTCAACTTATCTTGCGACTTGTCGTTGCCCAGATGAGTGTAGATTTCCCCCACGTAGGTCTGGTCCTTAAAGAACTGGGCGAAGACCGCATCGATGATGGGTTGCGTCGCGGCAGGTTCTTGGACCGGACCAAACGGATTGGCGAAGAAGGTCGTGCTCATCCCCACTTCGTCGGTAGTCCCGAGTGCGCGGCGTTTCCCGGCCACAAAGGTCGCCTTGGCAGTCTCCTGGTCCGTGAAGCGGTGCACCCCGACGGCATCATCGTAGTTGTTGGCGTAGACCCACATGTCGACGTGGTGGTGCGCCACCACCCGGCCCCAGGTGTTGGCAGGGATGATTACTCGGGCGTTGGCCTGTTCGGGATTCATGTAAATGCCTCGGTCCATGTTGGTGAAGGCCACCTCACTGCTCAGGTCGTCGAGCCGGACAAAGGCCCCGGTCTCGGTCCCCTGTGCGTACAAGCCTTCCTGGCTATCCAGGGTGAAACTGCCCATGTCATCGAAGATGGTCTCGATGTTAACGATTTGGTCATCCGCCACGGTCTGTAAGGCTTCGATTGATTCGGACTTACCAGCCCCGGAGTCACCGAAGAAGACCACAGTCTTAGCCTGGCCACTGGCAAAGGTAATTTTGACCATCGCACCGTGAATCGGCAGCCGTTGCCGGACAATCTGGTGGAGGTTGTGCAGCGTCAAACACATCTTCTTCATGTAGCCGAAGTAAGTGGTCTGGTCGTTATACGGGACTTGGCCCACGTAGAGGTCGTTGGCCGCGTCGTAGAAATAGTGCCCGTTTTCTGGGTCGGCATCCCCCGCCGCACTGGGCGACCCAAACAGCAAGATCAGGTCCGGCTTATGATTCAAGACTTCCTGACGGTCGGCCAGTTGAAAGAGGTTCGCCAGTGCTAGTCCAGACGCTAAGTAGTCGCGGTGGAAGTAAATATAAGCCAGGCTAGTCCCAATCTTCGCCGGGTAACACAGCCAATCGGTATAGCCCCCCGTGAAGTTTTTCAGGGGGTTCTCCTGACTAGCCGTGAAGCGGCCTTTGCGCTTGTTGCTCTTGGTATGCAACATCATCGGTGGCCGTAACATCAAACGGTTGATGAAGCGCACGTCACGCAGGGCCTCGTACCCAGCCGGAATGGGCCACTGCACCCGTTGCAGTAACATGCAGGCACTGGTCGCGGCGGCCGTTTGCCGGTAAACGTGGTTGGCATGACCCTGAAGCTTTTCTTCAATCGTTCGGTACAAGCGCAAGACCACGTCGTTGAACCGTTGGTCGATGGTGATGAATTCACTGGCGACCACGTGATTTTGCTGAGTGGTCATCGTGGCCACGCGCAGATAGGACCGATAATACGAGTAGAGGGCCTCAATGCTGTCCAAGATCTCTTTGCGGGAAAAGTGGTCAAAGGCCCGGGGCTGGTCGGTCAACACGTCCTTTAACGTGTCGATATAGGTCGCGGCATCCGTGCAGGCAAAGGTGGTCTCGGCATCGGCAACGGTCGGCAGGTGATCCTGTTGTTCGGTCAAAAACAACGCGACGAACGCGGCAAATTCGGCGCTGTTGATTAGTTCGAAGGTGCTCGACAAAAAGCGGGCACTGTAGTTCAACACGGCAACTTTGCGGTCGGGGGTCGCATAAAAGGTGCGTAAATCAATCGGTGCGGGTACTGGCATAAAAAGGCTCCTCTCATGGTGCTCTCATTATTAGATTAGCCCTCAGTTTAGCGTATTTTCCGCCCAGATGAAAGCCTTTCTTGACCCGGTCTTTGGTTTTGTTGTCAACCGAACTAAACTCCCCTTGCAGCCGTTTGATAGACACCGCCTATCAATTCGCCCCCAAAATCGTATTGGTATTTGCCAAAAGAGCGACTAGCATAGAAAGTGAACGGTTACATAATTTAAAGGAGGATGATGAATATGGCAACTGATTGGCTCGGACTCAAAGATAAAGTGTGCGTGGTCACCGGTGCTATCGGTGGTATGGGCACCAAAATCTGTCACGAACTAGCCGCCCAAGAAGCGACCGTCGTGGCGTTAGATATGAAACGTGACCCCCTCGAAAAATTCGTCAAAGAGCTCAAGACGACTTACCAGACCAACGCCTTAGCCGTGGCCTGCAACGTCACCGACGAAACCAGCGTGCAACACGCCGTTACCCAGGTCAAAGATGCTTTGGACCACGTCGACGTGGTCATCAACACGGCGGGTATCTTAAAATTCGACCCGTTAGAAGACCTCGACTACGCAACCTGGAAACAGGTCTTAGACGTCAACTTGAACGGCTATTACCTAATTACGCACGAATTTGGCAAACTGATGATCGCCCAGAAACACGGGACCTTCGTTCACATCTCAACGGTGGCCAGTGACATTCCCGAAACTTACAGTGGCGCCTACAGCACCAGTAAGGCTGGGGTCAACATGCTCTCAAAGCAGGTGGCGGCCGAATGGGGCATGTTTGGCATCCGCAGTAATGTCTTGGAACCTTGTCTGGTCAAGACGCCGATGTCGGCCGACTTTTACGCCGACCCCAAGGTGGAAAATGGCCGCAAGGCACTGACCGCTAGCAAGCGTATCGGCACCACTCAAGACATCGCTAACGCCATCTTGTTCTTGGCCAGCGACCGTTCCAGCTACATCAACGCGGCGGCTTTACCGATTGACGGTGGCTTTAGCGTGATGATGCAAAACCAGATTCCTAAGCCTGGTGGCCGGCGCGGGTTCGCCGAGACCCACTAACCTCCGACTAAACGAAAGGACGCCGCACGTGATGCCCATTAGGGGCATGCCGTGTGGCGTCCTTTTTTAGTCATTTCTATTTAAGGTCAGGCATCAATCCTGAGCTGCTTGGGCCTTTTGTTTCCGCCCATCGCGCAGCATTGCGGCAAAGATGAAGCCCAGTACCGAGACCACCAAGAAGGTGATGAAAACCCGCCGGTACCCCACGAGGGTCGCGGCAGAAGCCGACATCGTAGCCTTGTGGCTGGCCGTCACGACCGCTAGAATCAAGGTCGCCACGGCAACCCCGGTCGACCCCAGGATTTGCCGCACCGTCGTGATAACCGCGGTCCCGTGTGAAATCAACTGGTCGGGCAGCGAATTAGCCCCCAACGTGACGGCGGGCATCATGACGAAGGCATTGCCCCCTTCAATCAGGGCCGCAATCAAAATCATGACAATCAGCGGTTGCTTGCCGGAGATGATAGCCAGTAAGGCCCAACCGACGACAATCATGCCCATCCCGGTCAACATGGTGCCTTTAAAGCCAATCTTATCGGCTAAGCGTCCGGTCAACGGGTTCAAGAGGCTTAACAAAACGGCCCCAGGAACCAGCGACATCCCGGAAGCAAACGGCGACAGCCCCAAGACGTTTTGGTAGTACAACGGGAAGATAATCGTCACGACGATCAACGCGATGTACGAAGTTCCGGTCAGCAACACGGCCAAGTCAAAGTTGAAAGTCTTTAAGACCCGTAAATCCAGCAACGGTGAGGTGACGTGAAATTGCCGCCAAACGAAGAAGGCAACCAATAGTAAGCTAACGATCAGTAACACACTTTGCGCGCCCCAGTTGACGCCGGTGCTACCAATTTGATTGACTACGTATAAAATCCCGATGAACCCAAGACTGCCAATCACGGAAATGTAATCCAACCGCGACGTTTTTTGGGGCATAACGTCCTTGATCGTCTTGAACGCCACCAAAAAGACTACCGTGATGATCAGCATAAAGACTACGAAGAGTCCCTGCCACGTGGTGTACTTCAACACGATGCCAGAGATAATCGGGCCGACCGCTAAGGCAGACCCCATGACTAACCCGGCGAAGCCCATGACACCGCCCCGTTTATCCTCGGGCGTGATGCGCAACATCACAGTTTGATACGATGGAAACATGATTCCTACGGCCATGGCCTCCATGACCCGGCCCAGTAACATCAGCGGAAAGCTGGTGGCCAGATAAATAATGAACGTCCCCACGTCGAATAAGGCCAACATGCTCATAAATAAAATCGGGAAGCGCAAATTATTCAGTAACCACGGACTGACCGGCATCATCACCACCATGACCAACATGAATCCGGTCGTCAGCCATTGTACGGTCGATGCCGACACGCCAAAGTAACGCATCAACGTCGGGTACGCCGTCGACAAGGACGACTGACTGATGGACATGGTGAAGGTCCCGGCTAGTAGCGTCCAGATGAACGCCAGGTGATTATAGGGTTTCCCCTTCAAATCAATCGATTGTGCTTCTGCCATCTAACCCACTCCTCTAGTTTAGAATTGTTCTTAACTGTTCCATCCTAGCGCTTTTTAGCAGGTCTGTAAACTCACACCGCTCAGCCCAGCCGAAGTTAACCGGCTAGCGCTGGTGATTTTACCAACTGTCCATCCCCGAACCAGCCGTTACTTCCCCGCCTTTTTTTGGTACAATAGAGGTTATGAATGACTAGACTAAAGGAATTGAGGGCACGCTATGGACTTAGTAAGCTATTTACACGATGAAATCAACTTTCTGACCGAACAAATGACGGCCGCCGAAAAGGAGCAGAACAGTTCGATGCGCTTTCTCTGCGACGCCCGAATTGAAGAAGCTAAGCATATTTTAAACAAGATCGACGCTGGCGACATCGACCAACTCACCAAGGGTTAGGCCACTATGACCAGCCCCACACTGGTCCCGCTGATAAACGGTCTGGCGTGGGGCTTTTTGGTTCCGCCTAATCCTGACTTGAAAACTCGCCGGAAACGCGAAATAGGTGTAAATTAGAGACGGACATAAATTTAGAGGGAGGCAACACGTTGATAACTATTAAATCAGCTCGTGAAATCGAAAAAATGCGTGAATCTGGCGCTGTCTTGGCGGGGGTTCATTTGGGCCTACGCAAGATCATCAAGCCCGGTATCTCCAGTTGGGAAATCGAAGAATTTGCCAACAAGTACATCGAAGAGCACGGCGCTCGACCTTCCGAAAAGGGCTTTGAGGGGTACAAGTACGCCACCTGCGTCAGTGTCAACGATGAAGTGGCCCACGCCATCCCCCGCAAGAACTTAATTTTAAAGAACGGGGACATCGTCAAAGTTGACATGACCGTCAACTTAGATGGGTTCGAAAGCGATTCCTGCTGGGCCTACGCAGTCGGCACCATCAGTGACGATGCCAAGCGTCTCATGGCCGTCACCAAGAAGGCGCTCTACTTGGGCATCGACCAAGCCGTCGTCGGCAACCGGATTGGTGACATTGGCCACGCCATCCAAGACTACGTGGAAACGCAGAACCATATGGGTGACGTCCGCGAACTCATCGGCCATGGCATTGGGCCGACCATGCACGAACAGCCTAACGTGCCCCACTACGGTGAAGCGGGCCACGGCTTACGGCTCCGCGAAGGCATGACCATCACCATCGAACCGATGGTCAACTTAGGGACTTGGGAAATCGCCTCGAAGCCCACGGCCGATAAGACCTGGGAATACTACGTCACCGCCGACGGTTCTTTGTCGTGCCAATACGAACATACCCTGGTCATCACTAAGGACGGATCCAAGATTTTAACCTCGCAGGACCCCGAATTTGATGCCAAGTATCTTTAATCCTTAAGGGGGAGTCAGCATGTCGTTAACCAATCATACACCAGAAGCCACGGTCACCACACTGTTCAACCAAATTGCGCCCCAGTATGACCAGATGAACCGTCTGATCAGTCTGGGAACCCACCAGGTGTGGCGCCATAAAGTGATGGCGGCCATGGCCGTGACGCCCGGGGACTTTGCCCTGGACTTGTGCTGTGGCACCGGCGACTGGACGCTGGCGTTAGCCCAAGCGGTCGGCCCCAGTGGTCACGTGGTTGGGTTGGACCTCAGTGCCGAGATGCTGACTATCGCCGAGAAAAAAGCGCGAGCCCAGCACTTACAGGGTCAACTCACCCTCAAAACGGCCGACGCCATGCACCTCCCCTACCCGGACGACACTTTTGACGTGGTCACGATTGGCTTTGGGTTACGCAACGTCCCCGATGCCGCGCAAGTGCTCACCGAGATGACCCGGGTGGTCAAGCCTGGCGGCCAGGTGGTGTGTCTAGAAACCTCCCAACCGACCAACCCGGTGATCCACGCAGGCTGGCAATTGTATTTCGGTCACCTGGTTCCCTTGATGGGCCGGGTGGTAGCGCACCACTATCGTGCTTACCAGTATCTGCAACGGACCACCCATGAGTTCGTCTCCGCCACGACTTTGGTCCGGATGTTTCAAGCGGCCGGGTTAACGGCGGTCCACTATACCCGTTTCAATCTGGGAGCCGCAGCGGCCCACTACGGCCGCAAACCGTGGCGTTAACCCCACTACTCATTACTTTACAAAACACTAAAGTGCACCGTTTTTAAATGGAAAATCCACTTAAAAACGGTGCACTTTTTAGCTGTTTGGTGGCCATGATAGTGCCAAACGTGCGCCAACATCAGTTCCTTGCGCTCTCGTCTTAGATTGCCAGACTACTATGTAATAGTCGCTTACTGGGCTTGTTCGATCAGCGCTAAGACATGCTGATTATTGTTCAACCGCGCAAAGGCCGCGGCGTCGTCTAAGTCTTGCTGGATGGCCGCAGGATCCCCGTGCTCTTGTTGCTGGTTCAATGCCCGCCGCAAGGTGATTCGGGCCAAATAAAAGGTCACGTGGTACTGGGCGCAAATCTTCACGCCGTATGCTAACAAGTCGTCGCTGGTCTCATAATCGTGTTGCTGACTGTAAAATTCAGCGGTGTAATTGACGATGTTCAGCGCCCGCCAAATACTGTGATGCGTCTTAAACGACAATTTATAGATTTCGTCAAAAACCTTATTAAAATAAAATTCAGCTCGGGTCGCATCCCCAGCCAGGTTGTACGCAATCCCCGTCCCCGTGTAGGCCAATAAGGCGTACATCGAGTGATGGCTTTCGTCCAAGCGATTTAAAATCTGGGAGAAATCAAACAACGCATCGCTGATACTCCCATGACCCAACGCCGTCGCGTAACCACGCAAGAAGTAATAACGCAACTGAAAGGTCGTTGAATCCTCATGTGGGTCGCCTAGTTGGACCAAATCCGCACGCACAGCTGGATACATCTCCCGTTGGAGGTGCGTTTCGGCCGCTTCTAAAATAGCGGCACGTTTGGAATCGCCCCCCTGATTGACCGGAAAAAGGTCATCAAGGGTCAATTCTAAGCGGTCGCACAGCTGTAACAGAATTTTTAACGATGGGACCTTCCCCTTTCGTTCGAATTTACTAAGGGTGGCCTGCGTACAAATTCCCTGAGCCAGCTGATCTTGCGAGAGGTGCATCTGTTTTCGAGTCTCAATGAAAATTTCTACGTTCATAATATTGGATTCTCATTCCTTAAATGGTTTCGGGGTTACACTTTCAGAGTACACCACGACTGTTAAAATTGCCACCCGTGGTGGGTACGGTCCCAGTCACGTTTACGGCTGGCTGAGACGAACGGGTTACCAGCGACCGTGAAGCGTAACGGTTGGTCTTGCCAGCTACCGGCGCTGACGCCGACCCGTGCTGAAGCCTGAATTCTTTGGGGCACTCGCGTGGCTTCCGCCGTAATCGTCAAGTTGTGGGTTCCCAACATAGTCCGATTAAGGTCCTTCGTGTGAATTCCTAAAGCCGCCATCAACTTTCCCGGTCCATTGGTCAGGTTCAACACCGGTTGGTCGCGGTGAATCTGCATGAGTTCACGCCCCCGGTGCGGTTCTAACCCGCGAATCAAGATTCCTTGAGGCACCCCGTTGGCTTGGGTCGCGACATCAAACATGTAATAACCCTGTAACACGTAAATGTAGATGGTACCCGGGGCATCATACAACGCCGCGTTAGCCGCCGTCTTCCGGCCGCCAAAGGCATGCGCAGCAGTATCCTGCTCGCCCAGATAAGCTTCGGTCTCCACGATCCAACCACTCATCACACCAGCCCGGGTCTCGTAAATCAACTCATGCCCTAACAGGTCTTGGGCAATCTGCTCGGTTGGCCGACCCGTATAAAAATCGCCAATTGGGTTCGTCATCCGCTACGCTCCCTTCCAAAAATTTCTACTTCCCCTTTAATTGTACACCCGGTTTCCGTTTTCTGCGAGAGACAATCTAAAAGAAGTACGCTTGCACCCAGCTTACGAAACGGTAAAATGGGGCATAGGAGATGATATGACTGATGGCATTAAAATTAGAACGCATCTATACCAAGCCCGCCGACCTTAGCGGTTACCGGGTCCTCGTCGACCGGTTATGGCCCCGCGGCATTTCTAAAGTCAACGCTAAGTTGGATCGCTGGGAAAAGTCGATTGGGCCATCGACCGACCTACGTAAATGGTTCAACCACGATCCCGAAAAATTTCCCGAATTTCGGGCCCGCTACTTAGCGGAGCTGGCCGCTAACCCGGACAAGGACGCCTTTTTGCAACTCCTGGCGGAGCAATTGCCCCAACAAGACGTCATCTTACTTTACGGCGCCAAGGACCAGACCCACAATCAGGCCGTAGTCCTCAAGGCTTGGCTACAAGCTCAGCTTGCGGGGCAAGTATCCGCTGAACGGTTGGCAGACTAAGCTCTTCAGTACTGGCGAGCATCGCGGTAACCGGCGTTAACGGCTGAGCGTTGATGCCGATGGTCAAACACCCTGCCGCCATGGCCGCTTGCACCCCGGTGGTCGTGTCTTCAAACGCCACGCACTGCGCCGGAGCCTGGTGGATTAACTTGGCCGCGGCAAGATAGACATCGGGGGCCGGTTTACTGGCTGGCAGACTCGCCGCCGGGACAATTTTATCAAAAATCGCCGTTAAGCCGAGGTGGGCGATTTCCGCCGGGGCATTGGTTGAGGCCGACGCTAAGGCCACTGGGTAGCCCTGCTGCGTCACTTCGGTCAAAAAGGCCGTAATCCCCGGTAACCGGTTGGCCGGCGTCATCTGAGCCACAAATTGGCGGTACAGCTCATTTTCATGATCGGTCATCTGTTGGAACTGTTGGGCGTCTAATCGGTCGGGTTGCCCCACCGAGTCTAGAATCGTCACCAGTGATTGACGCCGACTCATCCCTGGTAACCGGCGCGTCAAATCGGCGGTCCACGGAATCTGGAGCTCACGAGCTACGGCCTGCCAGGATTGCAAGTGATACTGCCAGGAATCAGCGATCACGCCGTGGAGATCAAATAAAAAGCCTTTAATCTGTGTTTTAGTCACGAGACTCCCCCCTATCGCGTACTCATTAGGCGCAATTATACACCCCAATTAGCATTAAAAGCGTCAACGGTATTTCATCCGCTGGCGCTTTTAAAGTGACTTCAATCAACCGTCTTAACGAATCACAATGACGGACACGTCGGCCTTGCGGGCCAAGCGCAGACCAATAGCTCCTGGTCGGCCGTGTGACGCGAAGTCAACGTCGGCCCCACAGACGACCAAATCGGGCTCAAAGCTCGGAATGACCTGCTGTAAGATGACGTCGTCCACGTCACCGCCTTCAGCAACCAGCGGTTGAACGTGCTTGACGCCAAAGCTTTCGGCCTTAGCGGCGTAATCTTTAACGACCGTTTGGAGTTCCGTACGCTTCTGGTGTAGCTTATCCGGCATTAACGAGTCGTAGACGCTAATATCGTTATTTTCTAGGACCGACACGATTCCCAGTTCGGCATCGTAATCCCGCGCCATGGTCAGCGCAAAGCGAAAGGCGCGACTGGTCGATGGGCGATCATCTTCATCAATCGTAATCAAAATCCGGTCAAAAAATAACGGGCGGTACTCTTCTTCTGGCATAAAACCCCTCCTGGTGTTCTCTTTTTCCTGATTTCATTATAACAACCAGTTATGAAAACGCAACCGAACCGCTAAGCGACGGCCTTAACTAAAAAGGACCCCACCGACAATCAGTCGGCAGGACCCTTTTTCTAATTCGATTTAAGTTAATGATGCCTGACCTTAACGGGCGTGGTCCGGTGACAGAATCATCGGTCCGCGAACCGCGTGTGGTAATTCAACCGTAATTCGGCGCATCACCACTGGCTTAGGCACAACCACGGGTGCCGTGGCTGGCTTGGTCTTCGCCGTTAACATGTGCCAGATGGAATGAAGCAACAACAGGCAAACTGCCATCAACGGGAATCCAGCAATCGTTGAGACCGTCTGAACAGTCTTGAAGCCCCCGACCATCACAATCCCGAAGGAGAAGAAAATGAAGACGACGACCCAGACCATCCGGTTCCAACGACTTGGTTGTTGCCCATCGTCTAAGTTCAGACTGGTGAACGACGACACGATGAACGCCGATGACGAAATCGTGGTGGCCAAGAAGATGAAACACGAGATGCAGTACAAGGCCAACACAATCATCTTAAACGGTAAGGTAGAGATCACCGTGGCGACCACGGCGGCCTGCCCCTGCGTGTTTAAGATGTGGACCAAGTTCACAGCCCCCGTCTGCTGGAGCCACAGGGAGTAACCCCCGAAGATGGCGTAGAAGCTCATGCAACCCAAAGCCCCATAAGTCAGCATTCCAATCAAGACCTGCTTGATAGTCCGGCCTTTAGAGATCCGGGCGATAAACAGTCCCATGACGGGCATGTAGGACAACCACCAACCCCAGTAGAAAATGGTTTCCTGCTGGGCCGTGGTGTCCCCACCGTTCGGCAGGGTATTCGTGGCCATCGAGACAAACTTCTGGGCCATCAAGCCCAAACTGTTGGTTTCGGAATTCAAAATATACATGGTTGGTCCGATAATCAAAATCAAGGCCAACAGTCCTAAGGCGGTCCAAATATGTGCCGCACTCAACCGGTCAATCCCCCCGTTTAACCCGTGGAAGACCGTGACGGCAAACAAAACGAATAAAATAATAAAGAGCTCAATCTTCAGGGTCAAGTTATCTTGAACCCCGGTCAAGCGACTTAAGACTTTCGAAATAATCGGAATTTCCATGCCGACCGATGATCCGATTCCGCCCATGATCCCGAAGACCACGAGGAAGTCAATCACCTGACGGGCAATCTTCTTACCGCGACTATCACCTTGGAGGCTGGTAATGGCGGCACTTACCCGTTGCACTTTTCCGTGCTTCACGAACAACACGTAGGCAATCGCAATGGTAGCCGGCGCGAACATCATCCACGCCATCGGCCCCCAGTTGAACTGACCGTACATGTGTGCTGCCCCGTAAGCCGCTTTGGAAAACGGCTTTAACCCGAAGGCCGGGTGCTGCAAGTACCGCAGGGGGTCAACGATGGAGAGCATTAAGATACTGGCATCAATCGCCGTCGCAAAGACCATACTCCCCCACTGGAAGCTGCTGTAACGCGGCTTGTCATCGGGATCCCCTAATTTAATTTTCCCAAACTTACCAAAAGCGAGATACATAAAGAATAAAAAGTTGATCACGTAAACCAGCAGATAAGCCCACGCCATGTTGGTATCAATCCAACTCAGCACGGTACTTAACGTTGCCTGTAATCGATCACCGCCCATAATAAAGAAGATGGACGCGATAATAAACAAGACAAAGGTTGGCACGAACACTAACTTATCAATATTTTTTCGCGCTAAAATAAAAATCCTGCCACTGATAACTTGGTTAAAAGTTTCAGAAGTTCTTGCTTCGTCCTATTCGCACTCGTCAAATTGTATCACACACAATTTAGTGCCTAGTCCACAAGCGTTAATTCCCGGCTAGCTACCGGTACAGCCCTTTGCTAACGGTCAACGACCGCACAAAGATTTTCAGTATCTCCAGATTTTTAACAGGGCTTTGACAAAACCTCGTTGGGCGCAGGAACGGGAACACTCCGTTCCTGATAGAGTTTTTGCACGTTCGGCCTAGTTTTGCTAGGTATAAAATCAGTAGCAGATTTTCCTTCCTTCTTCGGTCTGGCCTGCGGTGCAAGATACTGATCGAAGCCTCGCAAATAAAACTCAGTGCCGACAAACCTTCAACTGGCTCAACACTTTGCCCCCCATCAGTCGCGACGTCGCAAGTTGAGGCCTCACGATTGGCAAAACATCAATGACTGACTCATTAGAGAACAAAGACTGCGTGTCGGGTTGGCTTAAGGTTCCGCCAATCTTCGGTAATCGAAAATGATAACCGCATTCGAAACGTTGTTGGCTGTATTAGGCCAACAGATGTTTTAGGTGAAATTAGAAATCATCAATTACCTCCTCATTAGTCTACCCGAACGACTTTCGCTCGGGGTGTCACGCTCCCAGGATACACAAAAAGCGCCGAACCGGGTCGTCCCACGAGTCCGACGCTACGCGCCTAAACAGCCGCTACGACTGCATTCCTGTGAAGCAATATCCAAAGCTTATTATACGCGGTCGCTGTCATTAGTAAAACCCTAACCTTAAATCAGACATTAGCCTACTTTTGTAAACGGTTGCGGTCCCCATCATGGCTTTAATCTAAGAATTTGATGAGAATTTTGATTGTCGACAATTGGTTGGCCGGCAACTAAAAAGCCCAGGGCCATTTCGCCTTAACAGCGGCGTTGCCCGTCGCGCCATTATCGATTTCCTTGATGACCCGCGCGGGGTTACCGGCAATGACCACGTTGTCGCCAAAGGACTTCGTCACCACGGAACCGGCCCCTACGACCACATTATTCCCCAACGTGACCCCGGGTAAAATAGTGACTCGGCCCCCCAACCAGGCGTTATCGCCAATGGTGATGGGGGCGCCCATTTCCACGTCGGCCGACCGGGCCAGCGCATTCAAGGGATGGACCGGCGTGTAAAGACCAATGTTCGGTCCAAAGTAGCAGTGTTCACCAATCGTGATGGGACAAGTATCCAGGAAAGTCATATCGTAATTGCCATAAAAGTGATCACCGATGTGGATATTCCACCCGTAATCAAATTTGAACCCTGCTTCCACGAAGAAGTCGTCACCCGTATCGGTGATAAGCTTGCGGTAGCCGGCGTTCCGTTCATCGTTGTCGTCTAACTGGTTGACCGCCCGTAATTGTTTCCGGGCTGCGGTCCGCCGCGCAATCAACTCGTGATCGAACTGTTTGTAGGGCTGGCCCGCGGTCATCTTTTCCCGTTCTGTTGCCATAACATGAATCACTCCTCTATATCCGTTAATGATACCACTTTCCCCCAGAAGTCCCTAGGCACGGTCTCTAAAGCCCACCACCTGGGGACGCCAAAAAAGCCCGGCAAAACCTGCCCGGACCCCGGTTTATGATCGATTTAGTGGCACTTTAGTCCGCCGGGGTCGGCACAACGGGTTGTGTCGGGGCTTCCCGGAGGATCCAGGTGATGCCATACGCATCAACAATTTGGCCCATCTTACCACCCTGTTGTTGATCCGTAAACGGACTGATAATCTTGACGTCGGCCTTCACCAAGCGTTGATAGAGTGCCGTTAAGGCCTTCACGCTGTCGCTGTCGTCCTCATCAACCAGCAACATCAGTGAAATCAACGTCGAGGACGTGGGTTGACCCATGAAGGCGTCGGCACATTGCACGTCTAACCCTAATAATTGAAAGCCCCCGCGCATGGTCAATTGGCTCAATTCCACGTCAGCGTTCAGCCCATACTGTTCCGCTTCGTCCGCGGTCGGACTGACCCGATAAACGTTCGTGGCCCCAAAGACTTGTTGATAGTAAGCTAAGGCTTCCTTAGCATTCTCGAATTCCAAATAGGGAATCATTTTTGCTTCCATGATCGTTACCTCATTATTCTTAGTCTGATTACTCCTCATCCGGCGGCATCTGGAGGATGCGCCGAATAGCCGCGACCGACTGGTCAACAGTTTGTTGATTCGCCGGTTGGGCTGTTGGTTGCTTAGCCGGGGTCCCCGTCGGTTTTACCCGCGAGTTAGTGGCCGTTGACCCCATCTGATCCATCGTCGTGTTTAACAGGTGGTCGACAAACACGTTGCCTTGATTCGTGGCGTGCCCCTTCGTCCAGTGAAAACTCAGGTGCTGGAACTGCCCTAACAGGGGGTCGACTTGCTGCCAAAGCTCAGTGTTGGCTAACGGCCCCGCGCTGCGCTTCCATCCACGCCGTTTCCAACCAGAAAGCCAACCCTTGGTCACGGCATTCAAAACGTACTGGGAATCCAGCACGAATTGAATTTGGCGCGCCGTCTGGTCGAGTGCCACTAACCGTTGGAGGGCTTGCAAAAACGCCATGATCTCCATCCGGTTATTACTGGCGCCCCATTCACCGGCAGAATCGGTCACGACTTGCTCAGGCAACTCGATGCGGTAGGCCCAAGCGGCCTTATCACCCTGCCGCACGTGGCCCCCCGCCACGTTACCAGTATTGCGTGAGCCACCGTCCGTATAAACGGTAATTTCACTAGTTGACGTCGCTGTTGTCTGGGCACCCGATTGAGTTGCCAGAGAGCTTGACGCTA
This sequence comes from Levilactobacillus suantsaii, assembly GCF_004115745.1. Taxonomy (GTDB): domain Bacteria; phylum Bacillota; class Bacilli; order Lactobacillales; family Lactobacillaceae; genus Levilactobacillus; species Levilactobacillus suantsaii. The sequence continues at coordinate 110,402 of NZ_QXIL01000006.1, forward strand.
CTTTAGCCGTCGTTTTTGGGGGCTCCCCCGTCAGAAAAGCCTGCGCTTCGCCGCGCGTGGCAAAGCTCTTGTAACGGGCGCCCGGAAACCCTTGGACTTGTCGTTGAGCTTCCGGCCAAGTCCGGTAGATGCCGGGCTTACGACCGCGGCGGACCGCATAAAACTTCTGTCCCATCGTCATCCCCACTTTCACACTAATCCTTGTTAGTTTACCATACTTTTTCATCAGATTTTTGAAAATGGGTATTACCAAAATTGTGAAGCCGTTACCTTTGCCGATTTCACAAGTTAAATCAACTGACTAATGACTTAGCTCCCGCTTTCATTCGGGATTCTGCCCTTTGCAGGGGATATTTGTTTTCATTATGCACAGATTATGCTAACCTAGTATATAAGGGGATTTTACCGACCGGAAAGTGACTTTATCTGTTACCTTGTCTAAAACTTCTAAGGGGGGTCTTTATGGAAAGTCCTATCCGTGCAACACTCATTACCGTTGACCAAGCCCGGGCCATGCTGAAAGATCAGCACGACCAACGGGGCGAACGTTTTCCCCACCTTGCACTTTCCGGTCAGTATATCTTGCCAGATTATCGGTTAACCCGCAAACGTGAAGCGTTTAAAATTCGCCGACACACCTTCTTGAAACGGCACTTCCGGTCTTACGTGGCGTTTGATTCCGACAACGGCCAAACGTTGTGGATTCATAATTTTCCTAGTTTGTCTGAGGCCTGCTTTTGGTTAAACACCGGTCTGAAACCAACCGACACTGACTCCGCTAGTTCCTACCAAGAATGGAAATCCTTACACGTTGACGAAATTGAAGTCCTGAAGAAACAACTACGGACCCAGCATCACGAGAAAAAGAAACCCAGCACTGTAGCGAAAAAACCGACGATTGCCGTGGTTAAGAAAAGTAAACACGCGAAGAAATAGGCGTTCCGCGTTTTCGGGAACGCTTTTTGTGTCCCCATTAATCGGTAAACGGGCCGGGGACAAAACACTAAAGTGCACCGCCTTTAAATGGGAAAGCCATTTAAAGGCGGTGCACTTTTTAAGTGACCCAATAGAACGATACCGCAACGGGCGCCAAAAGTCAGGTCGTTGCGCTGAGCCCGAATTCGGTGAGCCTACCCCCAAGCAGGCGTCTCACCGGAGTCATTAATGCGCGACTTTTTAAGCATCATTTCAATTCGTCTTGTGTCAAATGAAGGTGGACGTGTTTCGGTTCGGTCCGGACAATCACCTTGCCGTGATGAATCGAATACAACACTTCTGCACGGGTGTTCAACGCGTTGTAGAAGTTATCGCTGTTCATCACGACCAGGTTCGCCGGTTTACCGACTTCGATACCGTAGTGGTCGGCCACGTGCATGGCTTTAGCCCCGTGGGTGGTTATAAATTGATAGGAGTTCAAAATATCGTCGTAGCCCATCATTTGGGTCACGTGAATCCCGGTATGTAACGCATCCAACATGTTGCCATCGCCCATCGGGTACCACGGGTCCTTGATGTCATCTTCACCGAAAGCCACGTTGATGCCTGCTTCGTTGAGTTCCTTGACCCGGGTCAAGCCCCGACGCTTTGGATAGGTGTCAAAGCGACCACCCAAGTGAGTGTTGATCAGCGGGTTCGAAATCATGTTGATGCCCGAGAGCTTCAGCAAGCGCATCAACTTGTAAGCGTAGGCGTTGTTGTACGAGCCCATCGCCGTGGTGTGGCTGGCCGTGACTTTGTCGCGTAACCCCGTTTCGTAGGCCAACGTCGCCAGCGTCTCCAAGCCACGCGATGCCGGATCATCGATCTCGTCACAGTGCGCATCGACTAATTTCCCGTACTTTTGGGCGATACCCACCGCAAAGTGTAAGGATTCCACGCTGTATTCCCGGGTAAATTCGAAGTGCGGAATCGCCCCAATCGCGTCGACTCCTAATTGGGCCGCGCGTTCTACGAGTTCCTTCCCGTGTGGAAATGACAAGATGCCGTCTTGTGGAAAAGCGACCAACTGCAACTCGATAAAGTCTTTGACCTCGTCACGAACTTCGATCAAAGCCTTCAATGCCGTCAAATGCGGGTCGGTCACATCCACGTGGGAACGGACGAACTGAATCCCATGTGACGCTTGCAACTCCAGTGCCTGTCGGGCCCGCTGTTTGACGTCATCGTGAGTCAGTGTCTTCTTGCGTTCTCCCCAGATACGAATGCCATCAAAAAGCGTCCCGGATTGGTTCCATTCGGGGTCCCCTGCCGTCATGGTGCTGTCCAAATGAACGTGTGGATCCACGAATGGTGGTAAAATCAGCTTTCCCTTGGCGTCCAGGACATCTTCATGGTCTAGCGGCGTCAAGTGCGGGGCAATGGCCGTAAAGCGACCCTTTTCGATTCGAATATCCTGTGGTTCCGTGGCATTTTCAATGAAACCCTGTTGAATTAACATGACGTTTCAGTTCCCTTCTATCCTGTAAGTTTGACCGTTGCCTCGGTGCAACGTTAATAAAAACCAGTGATGGTCCGGCCGAACCAGAGCAACAACCCGTCGGCAAAAGCGCCGATAACGGCGACCCACATAGCCACCACGGTCCAGACCAGCCACCAGCCCGATTGGTGAGCGAACGTTTTCCCTAGGCCTATTAAGCTTAGCACACATCCCAGCAATCCGAACGTTAAGGTCAGTGGTTCGTTACCCGTTAGGAGATACGCCCAGCCGAGGGCCCCCGTAAGCGCATAGCTCCCCATGAGCAGTCCGATAAGGCCCCAGAGTGGCCCCCGCCAACGTTTCCCCATAATCCGTTTACCCCCTCGCACTAATTTTTAATCGATTTAATCGTTCCCCGTGGCAATTCATGCTATCCTAGGCTTAATGACATTTCTTAGGAGGGTTTATATGACAAATACTTATCCACAAGCGCTGACCATCGCCGGGTCCGATAGCGACGGCAGTGCTGGCATGCAGGCTGACCTACATACTTTCTTTGCCCGCAACGTTTACGGCGCGTCCGTCATTACCGCGTGCGTGGCGGGAAACTCCTATGGTATCCACGCCAGCATCCCCATGCCTACGGATTTTATCGATCAGGAATTCCAGGATTTAGCAGACGATTACCATATTCGTGCTGCTAAGACCGGGATGCTCGCCGATTCGGAACTGATCAACGATGTCGTGCGTAACTACCAGCAAGCTGATTTTGGCCCGTTGGTCGTCGATCCCGTCATCATGACCAAGCACGGCAACCAGCTGCTCGAAGAGAGCGCCTTTGAAACGCTCCGGACGAAGCTGTTGCCATTGGCTACGGTTTTGACCCCCAACTTCTACGAGGTCGAAAAGATCGCAGAAATCACAATTCACAGCGATGCCGACATGGTCGCGGCCACCCAGAAAATGCAAACCATGGGTGCCAAGAACATCATCGCTAAGGGCAGTCACGCCATCGCCAACCAGACGGTGGTCCGTGACTTCGTCCTCTTAGAGTCTGGCGAAAGCTTCTGGTTGAGCCAACCTTACCACGATACCGACCGGGTCAACGGGACCGGTGATTCTTTGTCGGCCTGCATCACCGCCGAATTAGCCAAGGGCACGCCAATGAAACAAGCTATCGCCTTGGCTAAAGCGTTCGTGAACACCGCAATCGGTAACCCGATTGAAGTCGGCCATAAGTTCGGTCCCATCAATCACTGGGCGGCCCAACGTGCGTCTTACGACCAACTGTAACCTTAATCTCTCACGAGTTTCATTAGAGTTCGCGCCCTGCGGCCGGACTCTTTTTTGGTCTTGTCACTCCGGGTCACCACTTGTCTGGCCGCCAAGTCCGGCCATCGATTTCCCCTTGTAACTGGTCGTGGCGTTGCGCCTGTTCGGTGACTACCCGGTCCAACGCTACCCAAAAGGCCCGGTCCGTGAATTGGGGCTGCTGGGCCGCTAACGCTTGTATTTGCTGATGAAGCCAATCCTGCTTACTCGTCATCGTCGGCCTCCTTAATCATCGCTAACGTGTCTGTCAGGCCCTCTAAGTCATCGCATTGCTGATCGAAGGTTGCGGCCACCAATTGGCCTGTTTGCCGCTGATTGGCGCTTAAACGGGCAATCATGGCCGGTAAGCGGGCTGCAAACCAAGCCTGCCGGTTAGCTAACGTATCCGGTTGGGTCTGCGTCAAATAACGCTGGTAATCAATGACCAGTTGCAATTTTTGCGGCTCAGTCATATAACCGAACTGATAAACGGGGAATAGCGGTAACCACGTCAATTTGGCTCGGTGGGCTACCGCAGCTAACGGCGCCAAAGCCGCGTCAAGGGTCAAGTTTTCCGTGCCGCCCCGGCGAAAGGCCGTTTGCGGCATCCCCGTACTGACCACGACCCCCAGTTCTTTCCCCGCTAGGGGGTAGCGGTGATCGCCGTACACGAAGTTACGCGTCAAGACCGTATCCTCCCAGCGTTTGAAACTCGCCGGCGCCGCGTACCAGTACAAGGGAAATTGTAGGATGATGCGGTCGGCTTGACGTAACAGCGCCTGCTCGGCCGCCACATCGATTGGTCCCAGGTCGCCCAGTTCATGCCAAGTCACCTGTGAGGCCGGTAAACTGGCGTGTAAAAATTGTTGGGTGGTCGAATCCGCAACTTGCGGATGGGCTACCAGCACTAAGGTTGCCATCGGTTACCATTCCTTTCTGAATCCACTGTAGCATAGAAATGATTTTTCCCCAGCAAAAAAGCCCGCTAACTGAAGTTTACGGGCTTAAGCTTAACTTAGACGTTGATTCGACTTACTGGAGAAACGGTCTCGTTCAGCAAGGTGTTTGCTCTTCTTCCGAAAGGCCGCGAGATTATTGAGGTATAATTGCCCTCCTGCAGCGAACAAGATAATCAACAAAATAATAAGTACAGCCGTCATCAGAATCCCCCCTGTTAATATCAGGTTACAGTTATATTATCCTAACGTTACAGAAAGATTGCAAGTAAAAAACATCAAAAATAATAATTTTAATAATTTCTCACCCTAACGCCCACCGATTCAGACCAATTTTTCGCTACCGGTGGCTCGACTCACTACTTGACGTGGCGGGCTTTGACTGGTCGGTCGATGACTTTTTAACGGACTGGTGGCGTTTTTTAGCTTTGTCGACTTGGTGGGAGACCTGGTTTGTCGGACTGACATCCGACTTCCCCGCCAAATTCGAGATAGGGTACGCCACGATGAGGACACCCAAGGCGATGGCGAGATAAATCAGGTTCTGTTTCCGCTCGCCGTGAGCCTGGGTGATTTGAAAGAAATAGTAGATTAAGCTAATGGCCGCAAAGAAAACAATGATCTCCGCGACCACGTGAATAATGACCATGCGATTCCCTCCTGGTTGGTTGCCGAATGACACATCTCAGTTGCGTCTGCGTTTCGCAGACCCGCGATTGACACGGACCGACGGCTTCTCTATAATAAATAATTGTGAATACTTTTGTCGCAATAGCTCAGCTGGATAGAGCAACGGTCTTCTAAACCGTAGGTCGAGGGTTCGAACCTCTCTTGCGACATTCCTAAGGGTCAAAGACCCATTATAATTGATAAGGAAAGACCCCAGGTCGAGTGGACTTGGCGTTTTTTATTATGGTTGTGGTCACGTGGCTAGATTTCCCGTGGTCGGAGGTGCTGGGCAAAGGTCCGGACGTTTTCCCGTAAGAACTGCCGCCGGACGATCCCGATGCCGCCGTGCGGGTACAGACTACGAAAAACAGCGTTGCCAAAATTGATCAAGATAAAGTTATCAACTTCCTGGGAAACGTTCACGTCAGCCGCCATTTCGCCACTGGCAACCATTTTATGGAAGGTCCCCGTCAGTGATTCCCGCAACCGAAGGGGTAACTTTTCGGCAATCCGCCGAACCTCGGCAAACTGATAGGATTCCCGTAAGTCCAACAGAAAGATAGATTGGTGTTGCCGAACAAAATCAATGTAAAGTTCGGCAATCCGCTGCAGGTCAAACACGACGTCGCCACTCATCTGGAACACTTCCCCAATGCGATCAATGTCGGCAAGATAACCCGTAATCAACTGCTCCAACAGATGCCGTTTATCCTGAAAATGGCGAAAGATGGTGCTTTCATTGACTCCAGCGCGGGTGGCGAGTTTCCGGGTCGTGGTCCCCCGGTAACCATATTTCAGCAGTAGTTCAGAAAACGCTAACAAGATTCGTTGGTCCGTTTCTTGTTTCGTCCCCATGCCATCAACCCCCTTCTATCGTTAAATTGTACCATGGTTCCGGGTCTAATCCAGTCCCAGACGCCCGAAGAAATTGTCCTTTGGCCGGTAAACACAAAAAGTCGCGATAATTTATCGCGACTTTTTTCATTGGATTCAGTTAAGATTCGGTTACTGCTCGATTTGCTCGGGCAACCTGGTGCCGGTACAAGCCCCAGCCCAAAAGCGCCGTCAAGACGTCCGCAATGGCTTGAGACCAAATCGTTCCGGTGTATCCAAATAACAAGTTCCCCACGACGATGGCCACGGTAAAAATAATGCCTTGCCGTGAAATCGACATGATGAAGGCGTTCAAAGCCTTAGCCGTTGACTGGAAGACCGTCGTGTAAACCAGAATGGCCCCCACAAACGGTGTGGTCACCAGCAAGATACGCAACAGTTGCCCGCCGTAGTGAATGACCGCAGGGTTCTTCAAGAACAACGAAACCAACCACGGCGACACAATAATCATCAAGGACGCCATGACTAGCGACCAGACCACTTCGACCATCAAATCAAAGCGAATGACTTTTTGCAGGCGGGGCTTATCATTGGCCCCATAACTATACCCGATCAATGGTTGGGCGCCGAAAGCAAAACCAATCATGATGGCATTGACCACCTGGTAAACCTTGAGGGCAATCCCCAACGCGGCCACTCGATCGGCCCCGTAACGGGCTAAGTAGTTGTTGAAGAGCGCCGTTTGGTAACTAACCATGAGGTTGGTCACGGAAGCCGGCACCCCAATCACCAGGATCTGCCAGATGTCAGCCTTATGTAACCGCGATTCGTGCCAGTTGACGTTCACGATTTGACACCGCCGCCGCACGAAGTAGACCAGAATCAAGTCGGTCAACACGAAACCGATCACGTTAGCCAACGCGGCCCCGGCCGCCCCCAACTTTAAACTTAAAATCAAGATGGGGTCCAGGGCAATGCTGACGATGATGCCGCCAACGCTGCCAATCATGTTTTCTTTGGCCCGGCCTTCCGTTCGCATCAAGTTCCCGGGAACGATGGACAGTGCCACCAGCGCCGCCCCAACGTTAAAGATGCGGTAGAACTGGGCGGCGTACGGGTAAGTTGTGGCCGTTGCGCCCATCAAAGTCAGAACCGGCCGTTCGAAGACCAACATCAAAACTGCTACGGCAATCCCGGCAAACAGGACGCCGTAGAAGCAGAAACTGCTGACCCGGCGTGCCAACTCGTAATTGTGCTGACCCAATAGCCGGGACACATACGCACTGCCACCTAAACCAAAGATATCCCCTAAGGCAATCATCAGGTTAAACAGCGGTGTACAGAGTGAGACCCCCGCCACCAACGCCGTATTCTGAGTCATGGACACAAAGAAGGTGTCCGCCAAGTTATAAATCATGCTCGCGAGCATGCTCAAGACGACCGGCATCGCCAAGGTAAAGTAAGCGCGATGTACCGGTGCCTTTTCAAATAGATCTTCCAAAACTCATCCCTCGATATGTACCCCCGATAATTGTGGGGCAGAATACCTATTAGTATACGCCATTTTGCCCGTTAAAATGTAGCCCCAATTTTTGGGGAAACCGAGCCATAATCAGCGGGGGCCGGTGATTACCCCTTAGGCGAGGCGGACCCCCTTTTTATAGACTTGCTTATCCGGTTGTTGGACCGCTTGAATCGCCGCGAGTGGATCAGCGTCGAGGACCACGAAATCTGCCATCTTCCCGGGGGCCAGGGTGCCATAACGCTTATCGATCTGTAATAGCTTAGCCGCGTTTTTCGTCGCCCCTAAGAGGGCTTCAAACGGCGTCAATCCCATCTGAGTCATCAACACCAATTCATCCGTGGTCCCGGTGGCAAAGCCGTTGAACGGCGTCCCCGCATCGGTGCCCACGGCGTAGTTGACCCCAGACGTCAACGCAGTGCGCATGTTTTGATAGAAGAAATCTTTGACTCCCGCGTTCTTACGATAGACGTTGTCTGGCACGATGCCCTTACCATACCGGTCAATCTTGTCACAGGGACTCAACGTGGGCACCAAATAAGTCCCCTGGGCCTTCATCAGGGCCAATTGATCGGCATCCAGGTAAATGCCGTGTTCAATGGAATCCACCCCGGCTTCAAGTGACAGTTGAATGCCTCGATTACCCTGCGCGTGTGATGCCACGGTCATGTGCTTGCTGTGGGCCTCCGATACGGCCACCTGAATCTCTTCTTCGGTCAGTTCCGTATCATCGACCTCGTCAGCGGCAGACATCACCCCGCCAGTGGCCATCACCTTAATGTTGCCGGCCCCCAGCTTAAAGTTTTCTCGGACGGCCCGCCGCACGTCGGTCGCCGAGTTGACCAGATGGCCAAAGTTGCTTTCACCGTTCAACCCCTGGGGTTCATCCCCGTGGCCGCCAATGATGGAAATGGGTCGACCGGAACCATCGATTTCAGTGCCTCCCAGGTCCCCTGCCCGTTGCAAACGCGCCAGCTTGAGATCAACGTCAAAGGCACACCCGCAGTCCCGGATGTAGGTCACGCCATCGCGGGCGAGTGCCTTTAAGTTTCGCAGAGCCCGGTAAGCCACCTCGGTCTCGGATAAATGGTCGTTGGGCCGGCCACTCGTGCCACTCATCATAAGATGAGTGTGGACGTTCATCAATCCCGGAATCACATACTTGCCGTGTAAGTCCAACGTTTTTTCGGTGGTGGTCGGCGTCCCCGTCCCGAGGTCGCTGATCTCACCGGCAGCGTTGACCGTAAAATACGCATCGAGTAAGTAGTGGTCGGTCACCCCATCAAAGAGTTGGCAATGTACAAACGTTTGAGTCATCAGCAAAAACTCCCTTAATTAGAATCGACGGTACGCTTTAACGGGCCTCACTGGACCCGGACCTGGCCGTCGTGAAGAATTAGCCAAATTCTAAGAGAGTTTCTCATCTTTGTCAATCACCTTTAGGAGGCATTACTCAATGGCCCTGACTGAATGCCGGCTACAGCCCATTTTTCAGCTAGTGCCCCATGTCTAATTACTTTTTCATCATCAGGATCAGGGCATTAAAAAAGCCACCGTCCGAAGACGGTGGCTTTTAGGCTAGAGGCTAATGTAAATTAGTCAACAACCGTAACGTTAGCAGCTTGTGGGCCACGATCGCCTTGTTCTACGTCAAGGGATACGTGTTGGCCTTCTTCAAGAGTCTTGAAGCCTTCACTGTTGATAGCAGAGAAGTGAACGAAAACGTCAGAGCCGTTTTCCAAAGTGATGAAGCCGTAACCTTTATCAGCGTTGAACCATTTAACAGTACCTTGTTCCATAAGAATGAAACCTCCGTGCGCATAGCGCAATAATATTTGCATTTGAAAGCTGGGGTAAAAAGGAGCCATTCTTAAAGAACGTCGAGCCTTTAAAACTTCCGAACCATAAATACATTAACCATAGGATAACAGGTATTCCCCAGAATAGCAAATGGGAAGTTTCAAATATTTGGCGAAACTATGATTAAGCCCTAGCGCCTCGCGGCCAACCAATTATATGCCGCCAACACCTCTTGGGGCGTGATGTTATGCGTTCCACCAGTCACGTTAACGGTCGTCGTCATCTGTAAATCTTCACAGGCTGCCGCTAATTTTCGAACGGTCGCCACACTTACTAATTGGTCGCGCTGCCCCACGGATAACCAGACTTCTCGGTCCGGTTGAACCTGGGGAGTGGGGACCGGCAACTGTAAGGGGTGAAATAAAACGGCATAACGGCCAGGAAACAGCCCCATCTGGACGCCGTAAGCCCCCAGTGCGGCACCGTTCGAATAGCCAACCGTGATCAACTGAGAACTGTCCCAGTGGTGTTCTTGGCATAGTCTCTGTGCCTGGTCAGCCACCCACTGGGCAGCGGCTTTAATTTGGGCCGGATTCGCCGGGGAACTGGCCGTTTGCGTGTAATACTGGCGCTGAGCACCACTCCCCTGACGGCCCGCAATCGTCATCAAAGGGCTTGTGGGGGCCAAGCGCCGGCCAAAGTCTAAAATCTCACGGTTAGTGCCCCCTGTACCCTGCAACAATAACACCGGGGGCGCGGTATTAGCTCCCGGCATGGTTTCAATCAAATCATCCATTCTCGTTTTCTCCTAGCGGTGCACAATGATTTCAATGGTATCTTTTTGTGGCGCCACGTTCAACCCAAAGCACGGCTCCGTCAAAATCTTACCGTACTCGTCCAGCACATCGTCGGGAAGGGGCGTGTGGTCGTGTAATTGCTTGATCAACTCGTCGGCCGTTTCAATCTGGCCCAAATCAACGAACAATAGCGCGTCGTTGATCAAGTCATGGACCAAGTCGCTCAACAGGCCGTTGGGTTTGCCCTGCACGTCGGTCACCACGACTTGGGCGCTTGCCAACGGCCGATGATTGACGGAAACAAACTTTAAAATGGTAAAAATAGTTGGCATAAGATATTTCCCCCCTGTTATTGAACCGCCGCGCGAGCCTGAGCCCAGCGCCGCATCATCTTTTCTTGCACCTTTGGAACGGGTAAATCAGCCACTTGTGTCGTCGCGACCCACTGCCCCGGAAAGTAAGTCAAAGGCGTCGCCGTGGGGAGTTTCGCTTGCAGTAAGCTCACTTGCCAGCGTTGGTGTGTATACGTCTGACTCACGGTTCTTCCGCCCAGTGGCGTAAACCTTACCGACAACTGGTAATCGCGTTGCCAGCGGGCTTCCAAGGCGGCAATATCAGCCGCTAAAGTTGGTGTCGTCGTGGCCTCGGCCGGCAGTAAATCGGCCTTGGGAATCAATGGGTAAGTCCAGTATCCCGCTAACATCTGTTGTGCTGAGCGCTGGACCAGTAAGTCCCCCGCCGGTGAGGTGACCAGCAGACCGTAGTATGGCACCAATTTAGGCCGAGGTTTCTTAGTCTTGACCGGGTAAGCGAGCACCTGGTCCGTCCGGTACGACGCGTCGAACGCGCGAACCGGGGAGTGTGCTGGGTCGGGCGTCTTGGCTGTCATGTAGCTCGACCCCAAGTCCATGACAGCCTGGTTGAAGTCTCCGGGTCGCTGCGAATCCACAATGGGTTGTAAGATATCAAAGAACACCTGGCGCGTCTTGGGTTGAGCCACGTCCGCATCAATCAACAACAAGCGAGCAAAGACCCGAAACGCGTTGCCGTCGATGGCCGGCACGACTTCATTAAAAGCGATGCTAGCGATAGCACAAGCCGTGTACGGGCCAACCCCCACCAAATCCTGGAGCGTCGCGGCGGTCGTGGGCCACTGGCCGTGATAATCGGTCACTAATTGGCGCGCCGCTCGTTGCAAGTTGCGGGCCCGCGAATAGTAGCCCAATCCCTGCCAAGCCTTCAACAAGTCGGCCTCCGCCGCGTTAGCCAGCGCCGTGACCGTTGGAAAAGCGGCCATAAAACACTGATAATACGGAATGACCGTTTGGACTTGCGTTTGTTGCAACATAATCTCACTGACCCACACGTGATACGGGTCGTGATCGTGGCGCCAGGGCAAGTCCCGCCCCTCCTGGTCGTACCAGGCTAATAGGGTGCGACGGAACTCGCGAATCGTCGCCGGCGACCATTTTTCCATGACCATCCCTCCGTTTACCATTTTCTTAATTTTAGCGAATTCCCACCGGTATCACAAGTGGGGCCCCTTAACTAGCCCTTGACGTGGTCCTCATCCTCCCCTATCATCAAACGGGAAGTCTCCAATCCCTAACGCCTGTCATTGAAGGCATCACCCGGCTTAGTCCACGAGTCGATGCCACCTGGGCCGGCCACGATCAGATGGTTAAGTCAGCGCGTGAACGGGGTGAACAATTGGAGAAACTCATCGGAGGAAAACACATGAAACACTGGATTTTACCCGCGATGCTCCTACTGCTAGGGAGCCTCGCTGGGTGTACGAAAGACACAACGGTTCATTCAACGAGCGATAGTCAAGGGGTCATGACCCAACGCCAAGTTTTGACGCTAGCCACCAGCACTCCTTTGACCACTTTAGATGCCGATAAGATGACCAAATTTGGACGGTTGAACAACACCATTGAAGGTCTATATCAGACCAATCGCGACGGTCAAACCCAACTGGCTCTGGCCAAGCGCGTCCAACTGAACGCCACCAAGACGACTTACACCTTCAAATTATGGCAGGATTCCCGGTGGAGCAACGGGGACACTATCACCGCACAAGATTTCGTCTACGCCTGGCGCCGCGCTTTGGCCCCACAAACTAAGGCGCCGGAAGCCGACCTGTTTTTAGGCATCAAAAATGCCCGCCAGATTCTGGCCGGTGATCTACCCGCCACCCAGTTGGGAGTCCACGCCAAGGGACGGTTCACCCTGGTGGTCACCCTCGATCATCCCATGGTGGAACTCCCCCAACGACTGGCTTACCCCATCTTCGGCCCCCAGAACCAGCGGGTAGCGACAAAATGGGGAGCCAAGTACGCTACCCAACCCAAGTATCAGGTGTACGCGGGACCCTTCATGGTCAGTTCTCACGGTAACACGGCCAAGCACTGGCACCTAATTCCCAACCCCTATTACTGGGACCGCAAGCACGTTTATTTGACCCGCATCAACGTCAACGTTTACCATAATCAGGCCCAAGAATGGCAAGATTATCAACAAGGCCGGCTGGATGAAGTTCGACTCCAGTCGAAAACTGACGTTAAATCGGCGGAAACACAGACCACCTACACGGCTCGGCCTTACTCCAAAATGATTCTGATTACATATCGACACCACTCCTCAACGAGCATACCCAGCCAACTTTTACGCCAAACTACGACCCGGTTAGCCATTTCCCACGCCGTTAACCGTCAAGCTTTGGGCCGCAATACCTACGGAAAATCATCGCTTCCCGCTCAAGGTATCGTCCCGGCTGGGCTCAGCCGGGGTCTCCGGGGCACCACCGACTTTGCCGCTAGTCAACCGGACCAAACCGCCTTGACATACCAACCTAAAGTAGCTCGGCAACAGTGGCGCCAAGCCTTAAAGAAAGTCCACCGGCACCGCATCACCTTGACTTTGAGTTACTTGGATACCACCCACGGTCGCCTGGTCGCGACACAGCTTCAAAAACAACTCATGACGACTTTGCCGGGGCTCACGGTCCGCTTAAAACAGCGGGCACAACACCTCAACGGTCATTCCAGCCCGTTAAACGGTGATTTGAACTTGAACACCCAGCAGGCGCAATACGCCGACCCCCTGGCGATGTTGGCACTGTTTACAACGACCAACTCCGCGAACACCACACGCTGGCACAATCGCGATTACGACCGTTTGGTTGCTCAAGCCAGCAACGCCACGGCCTTCAACACCCAGCGGTGGCGAACCCTATTAAAAGCCGACGGAATCTTGATGCGCGAACAAGGCGTCACGCCACTTTTCCAACCAGCTAGCACGTACCTGATGAACCCACACTTAAACGGCGTTCGCTTCAACACCGTAGGAACGTTGTCGAACTTCAAGGAAGCCTACTTCGCCAGATAAAATCAAGCCCACCCGGACAACCAATCACAAGAGTGCAACAAACTGACTTTTGGCGCATGCTTCGGCACCCTTATGGATCCGAGTAACTTAAAAAGTGCACCGCTTTTAAATGGATTTTCATTTAAAAGCGATGCACTTTACTGTTTTGTCCCAGACTCTGATTTTAGGGTCAATCGTTAAGTTGTTGTTGCGCTTCTTGGACCACCGCATCTCCGGCGAACTCACTGGTCAGCCGTTGCATCGGGGTGTAAGCGTGCCGGTCCTTATAGGCCACCGGATAGGCCGCGACGACCGCGACCTTCAACTGGTTTTCGGTCAAGAAAATTTGACCAACCCCGCGGTACTTACCCTTGCTGTGCCGGCCAGTTCGCCAGGAATGTAGCTTGAACTCACCGTTTGCTTCCCGCTTGATCTGGTAGTTGCCCGATGCATCCGCCACGACGGGCACGCCCAGATATTGGTTCACCTCATACTTTGCTTTTGCCATCTCTTTTACGAATTCTCCTTAGTCAACGCCGTAATCAGGGGGTCAATGGTCGCCGCCCCTAAAACGGCCGTAATTTTCGGTTGAGTCAAAATGGGTTGTAACACCGCTGTTGTGGCGGGTTGCCCGACCAACTGAGCCGCAATCGGGGCTAATTGGTCACTTGACGCCAGCGTGCCAAACAACGCCACCCGCCGTAATTGTCCTCGTTGCGCAGTAAAGTTGACGTGCAAGTCGCCATCGGCTAGCTGCAACCGTTGGTACTGTCGGAAACCGGGATTGGCGCCGTAGTTCCATGCGTCCGTGCGGTATTTTTCGGTCAGACGCTGGTCAATCACGGCCCAATCGTGGTCCGTTAAGTGGTAGGTCTCGATTTGGTCTAGTCGGGCCACCCCGAACACGTGACAAAGCAAGGCCTCCCTGAACGCTTGAATATCCAAATTTTGATATTGCGGGGCCAAGTACTGCCGCAAATTAGTGATGGGCACTCGGTTCGAGGCCACGCCGCGAGTGGTTGCCGTCTGCGCCGCGGGGCGTAACGCCTGATGAGCCGCCGCCACGTTCAGATCATACATGATGGTCCCGCCAGCCGCGTAACCAGCCCCGTTTTTGAACATGGTCATCCCCGAAAACTTCTTGCCCGCCACCGTCAGCGCACTCTTCTGGCTGATGGCCAAGTCGGTCACGCCCATTGCCGTCAAAGCCTTCAAAATGGGAGCCGCGAAGACCGCATAGTCCCCAAATCGCGCCCCATCATCCACCTCGCCGTTCACGATGTGCTCAAAGATCAAGTTGCGTTCATCGTGATAGACGGCGCCGCCCCCTGACGTGCGTCGAACCAGTTGGACGTGGTGCGCCTGCAAGTAATTAAAGTCCACTTCTGCGGTCACGGTCTGGTTCACACCGATGATGACCGCCGGCTGGTTCACGTACATCATGAGGCCGTGGCCTGGTAGCTTTAAATCGTTGACCAAGTAATTGTCAATGGATTGATTCACCAACGCATCGGTGACCACTTGGCCTCGACGCGTCGTATCGATGAGAAACATTGCGAAAAGCTCCTTCCCCCGCGGGTCTAAATTACTCTCAGTTTAGCATACGGCCCCGCCCCCAACAACTTTACAACCGCTCAATAGAAGTGGTTGTCAGCGGTTACATAACTTCGTATACTAGAGGTGACCTTAAGTTATCCGAGAGGAAGATGACCATGATAAATTCTACCCCATCATTTTGGCAACGTTTAAAACACTGGTGGCACGCCCGTTTTAGTGCTCCCAGCGCACCGACCATTACCGAAAAGGACGGTGTCTGGATCGAACAGCAAGACGCCCACCATTACCGGTTGGGCTTAGCCAGTGACGCACTGGAACAGATCGGTGACATCAGCTTTGCCGACCTCCCGATTTTAGTCGACGATGAGCTTGTCGCCCAAGACGACATCCTCGAAGTCGAGAGTGATAAAGCTGTCGAAAACTTCAAGACGCCCTACGCTGGCACCGTCGTTAAAACCAACGATGCCTTGGTCGCAGATCCCAGTGCGATCACGCCTAAAAACCAAGCCGCCAACTGGATTTTGGTGCTCAAAGTCGACTAACCTAGCGGGTAAAATTTTCAATAAAATAATTCCCATTTCTGCCAAAATGAACTAACATAGAAAATGAAGCCGGTGGTACCCATGCCAACAACACGATACACTGACCCAATTTAAAATTGGAGGTAATGGTTATGGCTGTTGTAGAAAAGACCGCATTATTAGATGAGAAGATGTCCGAAGTGTTTGACTGGTCCAAGGACTCTACTCCTGTACGTGACGCCATCTGGGATCACTACATGGAAGCTAATGGTCACAACACCGATGAAACTGAAGCTTCGATGAAGAAGATCGATGCGAAGTCTGACGATGACGTCAAGGCGTTCGTTGAAGAGAATCTGAAGAAGTAACCGGCTCACTCAAAAATAACGCGATCGTCTGGTGGCGTTATTTTTTTGTTTCAATCCGCAACTCAAAAACTGCTCCAAGAAGGGCTAAGGCCTTCCTTGGGGCAGTTTTATCATCCATAAACACTTAATATAATAACCCTCAGCTAGTCAAATGGGCCGCGTTAACCGGAAAATCAATGAGGATTCCCCCACGAGCTACTGAACGATTTGCGCAACCTTTGCGGCGATAGTGGTTCGCCCCGCCTGTGGCTGTAACAAATACGCCTTGATTTTAGAATTTTCAACATTCACCGTTTCAACGAGGGCCCGAATCGCACCCCGGCTAGTGGTATACAGCCCTAACTTTGCCTGAGCCGTTTCCCCCCAAGGCGCCACATCCAAGATGTAACCACCCCATTCATTTTTCTGCATGAATCGCACCGCCAGCCGAGTACTATTAACGACCCCCATCAGCGCCGTTGCCAGGTAATCACGCCACTCCCGACCGCTTAACTCGGCAACGCTCTTATTAGAGTAGCCCGCCGAATCCGGCATCAACCCCATATTCGTAAAGACCAGGTCGATACTGCCTAAGCGGTCTTCAATCGTCTGAAATGTTGCTAAGGCTTCATCATCATCTTCAACTTTACACGGATAAATGTAGCAGTCCGGCCCAATCTGTTCGATTGCCGCCTTTAAGGCTTGGGCATCCGGCAAATTATGCGTTAACAGACAAATATTATACCCCGCCTTTGCCAGTTGCAACGAGACCTCGCGGCCCATTCCCCGGGTCGCACCAGATAATACCGCATTCTTATTTTTGGGTTCACTTTTCATCCTAGAATCGCTCCTCTAACCAACTATTGACATGCTCAAAACAATTTCTAACAGTATCGCCAAACTCCCCAGCAAACCGTTCGGCAGCTTTTTCAGGCACAATGTTATGCGAAGCCCCGTCCACAAATGCCATTTGCTTATCAGGGCTCGAACTATTTTGGTAGATGGCTTCGGCGGCCATAAATTCGTAGCTGCCCGTCATCCCCATAATCAGCGTTGGCACTTGAATATGTCGGACATTGCCGGGGTATTGCAATACGCACTATCCCAATCAATGCCGTAAACGTGGGTCGCATCGTAACCAAACCCCTTCGTTCGCAGGCCAAAATTAGTTAGAAAATTCTTAACGGTCGTTTGCTTGGTCGACAAATTATTCAGTTGCACAAATTGTTGGGCGGCGCGTGGCAGGCGCCGCGAATAGATGACCTCGTTTGAGATCGACCCATCGGCATGAATCAAATCCCATGGCTTGGCCGTATGCTGAAGCAGGGTCGGATCCTGCGGAAATAATTTATTGCACGGCGCAAACTGCTGGCCCACCCACAATGGTTAACGGTTCATCATCTTTAAACTTGCCTTGCCCCGCTTCGATTGCGTTCAATCGTGCCAACGCATCATCAACTAGCTTTTGCTGACGCTCAGCTTGCGCTTGTTGGTAGGCCCGGATGAATGCCGAACTATACTCACCATGGTCCCCGCACCAGCCATTTTCAGGCGACGTGAGGTCAAATTTGGGATTCAAGTAACGCGCACTGTCGCCTTCCGTCAGACCGGGGTCCAAGCTCAACAATTCCATCACGCCGTTGCCAAAATTAGAATCTAGGAACATGACCCCGTCCGCCGGCGTTAAGTCACCAACATCCGTTAATTTAACGACCTGCCGTTCCGTTTGAAAAATATGGGCACCGTTCTCGGCGATGGCTTGATAAGCACTTAGCAGTGTCGCCCCACCACTGTGCCCCAGCAGCAGGAATTTTTT
This sequence comes from Levilactobacillus suantsaii, assembly GCF_004115745.1. Classification (GTDB taxonomy): domain Bacteria; phylum Bacillota; class Bacilli; order Lactobacillales; family Lactobacillaceae; genus Levilactobacillus; species Levilactobacillus suantsaii. Next base: position 128,317 of record NZ_QXIL01000006.1, read on the forward strand.
GATGGCGTCATCCTGCTTCACATAATCGACAACGGCTTTCACGTCCAATATTTTTTGATCCAGCGTTTCTTCCGAACGCTTGACGGCAGCGGTAAATACCGTATAGCCGCGCTGAGCCAATTCGGGCGCCGGAATAAAGCCGTAATAAGCCTCGTCCGAATGCATCAAAACGATTCCGACCGGTTTTCGATTCGTCGGGTCAACCGGACGGTAAATCACGAGTCCTTGAAATGGATTGAGTTGTTGATAATGGTTTTCAATGACCACAGAATTGTTCTTCATCCTTCAGCCTGCCTTCCATGTTTGCTTCTCATTATTCAAATTATAGCCCAACAAGGCAACTTTTGAGATGTTACGGCGTCCTCACATCGGCTTTACTAAAATCGAAACTGAATTGCTTTTCTCGTCAAACTTCTCATCAACGCCGATTGACAAAGAACTACTAAAAACAGCCGTAAAAAAGACCGGAGATGGTTATCCCCGGTCCTTCATTCATTTAAAGTTTAATTGGCCCGTTTTATTCCGGCCCTCCCGGCAAGATGCCGTACCCCAACAGGTACCGGCGCCCCGTAGCCGGGTCGATGGCCGTCTTGGTTAAACTAGCGTTCGGCGGCTCCGGTAACGCGGTCGAGGCGGGTAACCCCAACATCAACAGCGCGGCCACCTTAATGGTCAAACCGTGACTGATCACTAAAACATGCTCAGAGGGGTGGTCAACGACCAACTCCGCCAACAGTTACCCTAACCGATCCTGAATCTGCGCGTAACTTTCGCCCCCAATCCGGGGCAGCCAGGTTGGCGTGACCTCGTGGGTCAACGGGTCGACGGCGTCCGGATGAGCGCGTTGCAGATCCGCAATCGACCGACCGGCCCAATCGCCGTAGTCGCCTTCAATCACCCGTGGCTCAATTGTCAGTGGCCGGTGGCCCTTCGTCGCCGCGGTAATCAAGGCGGCGGTCTGGCGGGCTCGCTGTAACGGACTGACAATCAAGCGGTCGTAATGGGCAACATCGAGGCCCCCAGCCAATAAGGCTTGGACCTGGGCTGTCCCGGTGGACGTTAAGCGTGTCACGTCCGTATCCAATTGACCTTGAATCAGACGTTTGGCGTTCGTGATCGTTTGGCCGTGACGCACCCAATCAATCGTGGTCATCAAAACCACCCTTTCTGTTCGCTAGTTTTCTTGACGCTCAAACACGGTTTCGACCTTGCGCCGGCCCCGTTGCAACAGGTAAATTGCCACGATGACCAACACGGAGCCAATGACTTCGGCCACGGTGATTTTTAGGCGACGAATTTACAATTGAAGTGCAACAAGTAAGAAAATAAAAATAGACTCCTAGCCTGAGTCCTGTAGAATGAAGTCACCATAACAATCATCTAAAGGAGTTCTTAGGCTATGAGTCC
>NZ_QXIL01000070.1 GCF_004115745.1 Levilactobacillus suantsaii
TGGCTGTAATGTTGGAAATCGTAGTGGGTGAATAATGAGTTCCATACATCTTCTCGATTAAGTCAGCTATTTCTCGAGTTGTAATTCCTTTTTCGTATAACTGTATAATCGTCGTTTCCAGTGCATCTACTCTTCGAGAATAAGGTGGGATTAAGTTAGCCTTAAACTCGCCCTTGCGATCGCGTGGGACACAGATACTCAGCTTTCCATACTCTGAATCAATTTGACGAAAATATTGGCCATTTCGAGAGTTACCAGAGTTGAAACCTTGACGATCATAAGGATCGTAGCCTAGAACAGAAGTTAACTCGGCTTGAAGTAACGTATTTAATGTATCCTGCAGTTGTTTTCTAAAAACTTCTTTTAAATCACCATGAGATAGTAGTACATTTGCCAATTCTTTGTTAAACTGATTCATAGGGGAAGACCTCCGTTGATTTGGTTTAGACGCTTATAATCATACGGGGAAGGTCTTCCCTTTTTCAATACTCATTTACACAAAATATTTTACACTCTC
>NZ_QXIL01000007.1 GCF_004115745.1 Levilactobacillus suantsaii
AAGCGGATCCACCGAGGGTTCAAAGGACTCCAGGACACCTTGGAAGCATCATTTATTTAAGTTAGATACATATTATATGTACGAAGGCATTTCATTTACACAAGATTCTTGACGCTACCCAATCTGGGCTTCACCTACACTTTGGGTCAACGGCTCGTTCCGGAGTTGATTGAAAATTTTTCCTCCCAAGTGCATAATCAAAAAATCACATTCAGTCTAGGCCAGAGTAACTCCCACGACTTACTCGATGATTTGATCCACGAAAAATATGATTTGGTACTTTCTTCGCTGGTCACTCAACTGCACGACCAAGAGACTGACCGCCTATTGAATTTTTACCCCATCGTTCAGCAAGAAATCGTTGCCGCGCTCCCCAATGACCACCCCCTAGCCCAAAAGCCCCATCTGCATCTGACCGATTTGGCCAACGAACCGTTCATCATGTACTCCCAAAATAGTGGGTTACGCCCGTTGATCGATAAAATTTTTGCCCAAAAACAGATTCGCCCCCACATTAAGTTTCAGGTGGAAGAAGATTACACCATGGTTGGCTTCGTCCAACGCGGCTTAGGCGTCGCTTTAGTCCCCCATTTGTCTCACTTGGATCCGGATACCGTGACAATCCGTCACTTGGAAGACAACCAGTTAGAGCATGAACTCTACCTCGTCACCCGCCAAAATAAATTTATGACCCCCTCAGTTCAGCGATTTCAGGAATTCACTCGCCAGTACTGTTGGCAACATTTCACCCAACCGCAACAACTTATTTGATGGTCTATCGCCTTAAGTATTAAGTTGTAGAAACACAACCGGCCGCACCCAAAGACTAACTTTTGGGTGCGGCCGGTAGCCGTATCGTCTTTAATTTTGATAAACCTAGACTTCTATCGAACGTGTCACCAGTGCTCGAGCCCGCTGGTAAACAGCCACTACGACCAAGCTACAGCCGACACCAATGACCGCTAAAAGCGCATCGAACCACATGAGATCATGGACGCTATTTTGCGAAATGACCGCGGTGATTACGGGAATCGTGAAGGACGCTAAGCCGCTAGCTGTATAGTAAATGCCGGTGATTTTGCCCTTGGCCCGGGGAAAGACGTTTCCCATAATAGTCAGACCAATTTGCATCACGCCACCAGCTGCAAAGCAACCGATTAAAAACGCCCCGATTTGCATAACCGCCAGGACCGGCCAAGCCGCCATGAGCAGCAATGCCGCTAACGAGACTACAGTATCCAGTAACATGAACCAAACTGGTTTGACCCACCTTTCAACCAAGACGGCAGTCACGATGACCCCTAAAATGGACCCAACGCTATAAATACTGACTAACATCCGGGCGTGTAACATCGATAGATCTACCACCCGACTCCCATACTCGGTCAGCCACTGGCTAATCAAATAGAAGGTCGCCATAGAGACGTAACCAAAGATAGTTAGCGTTACGGCCAGAATCCGTTTATGAGCCATAGTCAGTTGGGTTTGGGGCGTAATGGCGGTTTCCACTGTGGCTGCGGTCGAGCCTGGGGCCGCAAATTGCCGCTTGCGCACGGCCAAGAAACTAAAGGCCATCCCCACCGCACAAATCACGAACGACCAACCATACCAGAGATGGGCACCTTCTAACCCGGCAACCAACAACGGTAGAATCAATTCACCAATTGAAGCGAAAGCCTTAATCACGATATTGGCCGTTGCTTGATGTTCGGGATACAATTCCATCAAGGCGGGGTAGGTCCCCGAATCTAAGAATGAATTTGCCATCCCAGCTAAAATCCCGAAAAAGTAGGCCACATAAATGTTGGGCGAAATCAAGATTCCAACGAAAAAGCCCATGTACGTCACAATCCCGATTTGAACAAAAATCCGCCGACCCCACCGGTCAGATAACGTCCCCGCCAGGTACAGGACCAGTAAGCGTCCGATACCAAGTGAAGAAATCACCAACGAGACACCGGCCATATCTACGTGCCAGCTATGACTGAGCGCCAACATGTTTTGCGCGAGAATGACAATCGCCATCCCGTGGATCAGATAATTAAAATATAAACAAAAAGTCGTTTTTCGTCGTTCTGCATGTGTCATTCAATCACCTGCACCTTGATAAATTTGAATTGAGTAACAAAGCACAAATGCTCATTGAATAACAATAAAGGCTTGCTCACTTTCTGTCAAGATGAATTCATCTTGACTCTGACCCATTAAAGGCGCCCGCTTAAATTAGCCGGACGCCTTTTCCTACATTAAATGACCTTTGTTTAAGCCCTGAAATTCATCCTGGCAGTCGGCTTGGGCATGGCATCATCCCTCCTGCGGACCGCTGTGGTGCAACGTATGCCTCTGGGCCCATTCATGGTCCTACCGCCTATTAACAAAAAACGGAAACCAGGTCGTTCCCCCGGTTCCCGTTTTGGTCGGCAAGCATAGTGCCAATCAGGTTAATTCTATTTAGATTTCGCCCCAGGCATCGGCACCGATGGTTGGGAACAATGGCACTAACCGTTCCAACTCGGCGGGACCGTACTTGAAGGTGATAGCTGGCAATAACGTGTTGATGACGTCGGCCGCCTGGGCACTGACTTCAGTGACCCCGACCAAATGATGGTCGGCATCGTAAATCAAGGCGTTATCCCCCGTAGTTTCCTGGGTAACTTGACGATACCAGTCATCCGGAATATGGTTCTTGACCACCGTGTAGTGGTCCGGATCTGCTTGGGCTTGGTCCACAGTCACACCCACTTGGGCGATCCGTGGTGAGGTGAAGACGACCGTGGGAATCGGCGGGTAGTCGATGGCTTCAGTGGTCTCACCGGCAAAGGTGTGCATCAGGTACATAGATTCGAAGATGGCCGTTGGCGTCAAGCGTGGTTGGTCCTTAGCGATGACGTCCCCAGACGCGTAGATGTTGTCCACGCTGGTCTGTAAGTGGTCATTGACCGTGATGCCGGCATCCGTATAGTCAACGCCGACCTCGTCTAAGCCCAGATCAGCCGTGTTCGGGTTCCGCCCCGTGGCGTCTAAGATCCAATCAGCCGTCAACGTCTGGTCGGTATCCGTCGTCAGTTCGTAGTCGTCGGCTTCGTGGGTCACCGCCGTAACGGTCGTCTCCCGCAAAATCTTGACGCCGTGGTCGGTCAAATCACTTAAGACTTGTTCGACGAACGGCTGGTAGAAGGCCCGTAACGCCTTGTCGCCATGTAAGACGATGGTGACGTCACTACCCGCCGCGTTGGCGATGCTGGCCATTTCTAAGGCGATGTAGCCGCCTCCAATAACTGTCAGACGCTTCGGCATCGTTGGTAAGTCCATGAAGTCGGTACTATCGTGGAGAAATTCGCGGCCCGGAATATCTAACCGGTGCGGGTGTAAGCCAGTCGCTAATACGATGTTTTCGGCAGTGTAGGTCTCGGCGTCCACCCGAATGGTGTGGGCATCAACTAACCGGCCGTAACCGTGAATCACATCAATGCCACTGTCTTCGAGCAATCCGCAGATCATGTCGGGCAAGCCGCCAATCACGTCGTTCTTATGGGCCACGTTCGCGTCCCAATTCAAGCGAGTTTGCCCCGTCAAAATCGGATTCAATTCCGCTAATTGCCGTTGAAGCGCCACCGGAGCGTCCAACGAGATTTTAGCGTTACAACCCCGGTTCGGGCAGGTCCCACCGATCTTATCGGCTTCAATGATTCCGACCTTAACCCCCTTACCAGCTAACGGAGCCGCGCCATCGAACGTGCCGTGACCACAACCAAGATATAAGACATCATACTGATACGTTTGCTTTGCCATTTGTAATAGCCTCCCAAGTAATTGTAGCAGTCAATTCAATTGTACAAAATCTAATTTTAGTCTACCTAACTTTCGCCTCACCCGCAACCATTTAGCTCTTTTTTCAACTTACAGGGTTAGTCTACAGGGTTTTGCGCTTGCGGTCACGCATTGTGACGCGTAGGATAGATTTTATTTGATTTAATTGGAGGGATTACCTTGGCTTATCGGATTCAAGAAGTGGCCCAAAAGTGTCACCTTTCTACTTATAGTATTCGCTATTATCACGACCACGGCATGCTGCCCTTTGTCCAACGGGACGCCCATAATAACCGGGTCTTTCACGACATCGACTTGGAGTGGCTCAACCTGATCAAGTGCTTGCGCCAGACGGGCATGCCATTGAAACGCATCCGTCACTACTTAGATTTAGTTCAACAAGGCGACACCACCATTCCCGAACGCTACGCCATTATGCAGGCCCAGCAAGCTCAAGCCCAGCAGGAATTGGCGACCACGCAGGCCCATTTGGCCATCATCACCCACAAAGTCGATCACTACCATGACATTCTTGCCACGGGCCAACCCGACAGTTTCGTGCCGCAAGACCTGCCCACAACCAAGTCCGTTTCCCGATAGCTTTATTATTAATAACTACTAATAACAAAGCTAAATTTAAATAAAAAGTAGTCGGAGGCTTCACTTCGACTACTTTTTTTGCTTACTCACATTAGTGGGCGCCCCACGCAATAGGACCTTGCTGGGCTAAAATTTTATCAATTGTCGTCAGTTCGGCGGTCGTAAAATCCGGGTGGTTGAGCGCTTGAACGTTGGCTACGATTTGTTCCGGTCGACTGGCGCCAATCAAAACACTGGCCACTTCTGGCACCCGTAGGTTCCACGCCAACGCCATCTGGGCTAGGCTTTGGCCTCGCTTCGTGGCGACCGCAGTCAACTTTTGAACCGTGGCCAACGTTTGCTCGACCTGGGTCGAATTTAAGAAGGGAATCGTCTGCTTGTGAGCGCGTGATGTCACGGGAATCCCGTAGCGGTACTTATCAGTCAACAGGCCCTGCGAAAGCGAACTGAACCCGACTGCCGCCTTATGTTCCCGCTTGAGGACCGGAAAGAGGTCCGTTTCCACGTCACGGTTAAACATGTTATAGCGCGGCTGATGAATGATAAATGGCGTCCGCAGGTCCTTAAAAATTGCCGTAATCGCCGCCGTCTGCGCACCACTGTAATTCGAGATTCCCACGTAGAGGGTCTTTCCCTGCCGCACCAATTGATCAAGCGCCAGCGCGGTCTCTTCCACCGCCGTATGGGGGTCCGGTCGGTGACTGTAAAAGATGTCAAAATACTCGAGTCCGGTACGGGCCAAACTCTGGTTCGCACTAGCGATGATGCTCTTGCGCGACCCCCAATTCCCGTACGGGCCCGGCCACATCACGTAACCCGCCTTGCTGGCAATCACCATCTCGTCACGGTATGGCCGGAAGTCTTGGGCCATGATGCGCCCAAAATTTCGTTCGGCACTCCCCGGTGCGGGCCCGTAGTTGTTAGCCAAATCAAAGTAGGTAATGCCCAGGTCAAAGGCCTGGTGTAACATGGCCCGTTGGTTGGCCAACGCATCCACGCTACCAAAGTTGTTCCATAGGCCCAACCCGATGGCCGATAACTTTAAGCCACTGTCCCCAACCCGATTATAGGGCATGGTGGCGTAACGGTGTGCTGCTGCTTGATACATAAACATAACCTCCTCAAATTATTGTCCCCTTAAGGATATCGCTTTCATTTAGTTTGCAACAGCCTTCTTTGTCCCACCACAAAAAGGACACCCCGCCATACCGATGGTCGGGTGTCCCTTGCTCAAACCTTTAATCTCAAAATTCGATTACGACATTTTCTTTTCAAAGCCTTCCATCGGTGCCGCCTGGTTTTGATAAGTCTGGACGGTCTCCGGGTCATCGGTAAAGTGCATCACGGGATAAAAGGCTCCCTTCAAGTACCCCTGCATGGCGCGGGGAATGCGAAGTCCATCCATCTCGTCCGGCGAAAGCTTGAACCGCAGACTGGCCTCGTCACCTCTGGCCACCTTTTCGACCCATTGCGGTTCCCGAATCATCTCGCGACCCATCGCCACGATATCGGCCCCCAGGTCCATGACCCCTTCCGCATCAGCGGGCGTCTCCACGGACCCCACGCCAATCAACGGCTTGCGACCAGCAAGTTGGGTCTTGATTTGGGTCAGGATCGGCGTATGGTCGGACTTGTCGTTCAACGATGTCCGGTGGGCTGAGCCCATCGACACGTGGACGTAATCCACGACGGAATCCCCCAGCATGTCAACAAACCGCAACGAATCGGCTAACCGAATCCCCGGCGTTTCGATTTCTTCGGGGGAAATCCGGTACCCGAGCAAGAAGGGCCGGTCAGCGTACTGGGTCACGGCTTGTTGGGCCTGCGCAATCACGGCCTTGGCAAAGACCATCCGGTCCTGACCCCACTTGTCCGTGCGGCGGTTCGAGTTTGGGGAGAAGAACTGCTGAAGCAAGTAAGTGTTGGCCCCGTGAAGTTCCACCCCGTCAAACCCCGCCTGGATGGCCCGGCGCGTGGCCGCCCCAAAGGCGACGATGATCTCGTCGATTTCCGCGGCGGTCAACGCCCGGGGCTCCTGGGAATCTTCGGGATAAGCGGCCGCCACGGCACTGGCACTGACCGGTTGGGCACCCCGTAAGATTTGATTGTTGGACTTTCGGCCAGCGTGGAAAATCTGTAGCACAGCCTTGGTGCCGTTACGCTTCATCGCATTCGCCAAACGACTCAAACCGGCGATATCACTGTCCTGCGCAATCGACAGTTCGCCTTCGAAGCCCTTGCCACTGGCAATCACGTTAGCGACCTCACCAATGATGAGACCTAAACCGCACGGTGGCCGTAAAAAGCGATTTCGTCATCGGTCACTTGACCGTCATAAAAGCTTGACATGGTCGTGGTGGGGGCCATCGCCATCCGGTTTTTCACCGTCACGCCGTTGGCAAACGTATAGGGTTGCATGAATTGATAAGCCATTTCAAAATTCCTCCTGTTGTTGGTGAGTGAGTCGCTATTGTCGAAGGGGCGTAAGCTTTCGCCCGTGGGCGATAAGCGTTAGCCTCAATGTTCCACGTGAAACATCATGAGTTATTGCCACTTGAGGTGCCCCATCGCTGGACCATTTAGCCGTCATGGTCCACCTCCTATGTTCCCTAGTGTACCGATTTGGCGCCGAAAAAAAAGAAGGCACTTTAAAGTGCCCCCTTCGTGGAATCAAAAAAGTCCGGGTCATTGCCCGCCCCCTTCAGGCCTAATGGGCGTCTTCCGGCGTGTTCAGTAACCGGTCAAAGCCCGTATGGTCGTCCCGAACGGCCACGTCTTGCTTCCCGCTAGCGCGCAACGCCGCCACGTGGCATTCGCCCCAGACCGACATTTGGACCAGAACCAGCCCCAAGGAACGGCCCGTTTCCGTGAGGGTGTAGACTACCTTGAACGGGGCTCGCTCCCCGTAAACTTGCCGGGAAACAATGCCGTCTCCCATTAGTTCACGCAACTGTTGGGTCAAGACCTTTTGCGAAATCTCCGGCAACGCGACGCGCAAATCACAGGTTCGTTGCGGGCCGTTACTCAAATGGCAGAGCAGTTGGGGCTTCCATTTGCCACTGATGACAGCTAAAGTGGCCTCCATCCCCAACCGATAGGTTTTTCGCGTCATGCTCCCGCTTCCTCTCGTGGTTTTTAAAGCCTCAGTATACCCGTTCAAGCACCATTTGACGAGGGCAATTTTCGAGGACGTTTAAGCTTGCGGGTCTGCCGGAATCACCATCACATCGGTGGCCACGATATCGAACTGTCGGCGCATCTGGGCTTCAATCTTCTCGCCCAACCGGTAGCTGTCCTGGACTTCCATGTGGGCGTCCACCGCAATGATGACGTCGAGGGTTACCATGTTGCCGTTGTAGTGGGCCTTCAAGTCCCGGATTGCGATGACTTGGGGCCACTGGTCGATGGCGATACGGAACTGTTTTTCCGCCTGCGGGTCGAAGTAGTCGGCTAAGTTCAAACTGCTTTCCCGAAAAATTTTGATGCCCGCTAACAGGATAAAACCACCGACCACGATACTGGCCACCCCATCGAGCCAGTCCACGTGAAACGCTAGGGCACCGGCGATGGCCACCAGCGTGCCCAAACTGGTCAGCGCGTCACTCAAGCTGTCCTGCGCGGCCGCCGTTAACGCCGCATTTTGCAATCGTCGCCCGGCGCGCCGGTTCAACCACCAAATTAGTAGCATGATGCCCAGCGCCATCCCTGCCCCAACCAAGGTAATCGGCTGGGGAATCGTCCGGGTGGTCGGAATCACCAGGCTTTTGAGCCCGTCATAAATGACGCCGACCGCGATGGCAATCATCACCACCCCCGTGATCAAGGTGTAGACCGTCTCGTAATGAAACCGCGTCAACTGCAGCCGCTGGCCGTTTTGTTGAATATCCGTGGGTAAGGGCTTGCCCATCAAATCGTCATCGTGAATATCCCGGGCGATAAAGATTCCCGTCAACAGCAACGCCGCCGACACGATGCCCGCCAAATTATTCAACGCATCGGCCCGCAAAGTTTGCGAGTGTCCGATGATCGACAAATAAAACTCGATGCCCGAAATGACTAAATAAGCACCAACGTTCAGCCACAGTTGGTGCTGGGCCTGATGTAACTTCTGCAATTCTTGGGCCTGGATGTCCCGCCACTCGGCGGCTTCGGCCTGCTGGTGATGTCGTAATTCCTGCATACCCATCTGCCTCCCCTAATGCTGCCCCCATTATACCCACTTCCACCCGGTTGAGCGTGCAAACGACTTACCCGGGCCGCCGGACACCAGCTGAGCGCAGGTTGAAACTAGATTGTGTAATCCTTACTTAATTTTGATGCATTTTGAAAGCGCCTTATATTTTTTTAAAATCGCGACCATCCTTAGAGCCAACCGCGATGAGGACCGGATTTTGACGGCCACTAAACAAACTTTTTTGTGAAAGCGGTTGCCAACTGTAATTAATTTAGTTATAATTACGTTGTGAAATAGGTATCAAAGATTTTCAAAACTTCTGAAAGAAGGCATTTGACAATGACTGAACGTAGTTATGATTTTCTGATGCCCAGTGTCAACTTCTTTGGCCCTGGCGTAATTAACAAGATTGGTGATCGAGCAAAGACCCTGGGAATGAAAAAGCCCGTTGTCGTAACGGATAAGTTCCTGGAAAGCATGAAGGATGGGGCGGTTCAACAGACCCTCGCTTCCTTGAAGGCGGCCGGCGTGGATTACGTGATCTACAATAACGTCGAACCAAACCCGAAGATTCACAACATCCAAGAAGTGAAGAAGCTCTACCAAGACTCTGGTGCGGATTCCATCATTACGGTTGGTGGCGGTTCCGCCCACGATACCGGGAAAGGTGCCGGCATCATCTTGGCCAACGGCGACGACATCACCAAGTTGGCTGGGATTGAGACGCTGGACAACCCGCTACCCCCACTGATTGCCGTCAATACCACGGCCGGAACTGGCTCCGAATTGACCCGTCACGCGGTCATCACCAACGAAAAGACTCACTTGAAGTTCGTTGTGGTCTCCTGGCGCAACATTCCGCTGGTCTCCTTCAACGACCCAACGTTAATGCTGGACGTGCCAAAGAACTTGACCGCCGCGACCGGGATGGACGCCTTCGTTCAGTCCATCGAACCTTACGTGTCCGTGGACCACAACCCGATTACCGACTCACAGTGTATCGAAGCCATCAAGTTGATTGAAACCTCCTTGCGTGAAGCCGTGGCTAACGGCCACAACCTGGATGCGCGGACCAAGATGGTCGAAGCGGAAATGTTAGCTGGGATGGCCTTCAACAACGCTAACTTGGGCTATGTTCATGCCATGGCGCACCAATTAGGTGGTCAATACGACGCCCCACACGGGGTTTGCTGCGCACTGTTGTTGCCTTACGTTGAGGAATACAACATCATCGCCTGCCCAGAACGCTTTGCCGAATTAGCGAAGATCATGGGCGAAAACACGGACGGCCTGTCCACCCGCGACGCTGCCGAATTGGCTATCAAGGCCATGAAGCAGATGAGCGAAGACGTGGGCATCCCGAAGTCCATCAAGGATATCGGCGCTAAGCCAGAAGACTTTGAGCTGATGGCCGAAAACGCCTTGAAAGACGGCAACGCCTTCTCCAACCCGCGCAAGGGCACCAAGGAAGACATCATCAAGATTTTCCAAGCCGCTTACGACGCTAAATAAATCTTTAAACTCTAGCAATTAACCAAAAGGGATAGCGAGACACCGGGCGTTTAACCGCCTGCGTGTCCCCCTGTCCCGTTTGTCATGGGCGGGTCCATCGACACGTTGCTGGCTCGCTTCCTCGTCATAAAAAATTTTATGTCCCAAAATCTACCACCCCCGTAAGTCGGCTTAGCCCTTTCCAGTCACGGTTTTATCTGCCATCCTGATCTGCGGATTTTCGATTAAAACTCGGCGGTAACTCTAATTAATTTCAAATTTTGCTTTTACATTTTATTTTTTAGTGCTATTCTATTGGCAACAAGATAAAAGCGATAAGAAAGCAGAGTAAGCTTCTTCACCCTGACAGTGACTTGGGAGTAGTGAGAACCCAACCCAGACCTTGAACTAGCTGAATAACCCTTTCTTAAGTTTCTGGCTGAAACCCATGTGGCGAGTAGGTTTAGACGTTGACCGGTACGTTACCAGCGGTGGAGCATGTTAGTGCTCTTCTTTGAGGAGGCCTATTTGAGATAGGCAATCTGGGTGGTACCGCGAAAAGTCTTTCGTCCCTGTATTAGGGACGGAAGACTTTTTTATTTTGCAATAACTTAGCTGAACAAGGAGTGGACAACTATGGACTTAATTATTCCTAAGGACTATGATCCAAAATTAAACGTGATTGAAACCCAAAAGGCGATTCGCTATATTCGTGAAACCTTCCAGGATGAATTTGGCAAGGAACTGAATTTAACGCGGCTTTCCGCGCCAATGTTCGTTGAAAAGGGCACCGGGTTGAACGATAACTTGAACGGGGTCGAAAAGCCGGTCTCCTTTACCATGCAGGACATGCCGGGTAAGACCATCGAAATCGTCCACTCTCTGGCCAAGTGGAAACGCCTGGCCTTGAAGCGGTACGGCTTCGAGTTACACACCGGTCTCTACACCAACATGAACGCGATTCGCAAGGACGAAAACCTTGACAACATCCACTCGATCTACGTCGACCAGTGGGACTGGGAAAAGATCATCAGCAAGGAAGAACGGACCACGGCCACGCTGGAGAGCACGGTCAAGACCATCTTCAAGGTCATCAAGCACATGGAACACGAAGTTTGGTACAAGTTCCCGAAGGCTGTCCACCACTTGCCCGACGAGATTCACTTTGTCACCACCCAAGAACTGGAAGACGAGTTCCCAACGCTCACGCCGAAGGAACGCGAAGACGCCATCACCAAGCGTTACGGCGCCGTCTTCTTGATGCAAATCGGCGGCAAGCTCAAGAGTGGCCAACGCCACGATGGCCGGGCCCCCGACTACGACGATTGGAAACTGAACGGGGACATCTTGTTCTGGTATGAACCGTTACAACACGCCCTCGAAATCTCCAGCATGGGGATTCGGGTCAGCGAAGACTCGATGCGCGCCCAACTCAAGGATGCCCACGCCGAAGACCGCGCCCAATTACCGTTCCATAAAATGCTGCTAAACGGTGAACTCCCCTACACCATCGGGGGTGGGATCGGTCAGTCACGACTGTGCATGTTGTTATTAGGCAAAGCCCACGTGGGAGAAGTCCAAGCCAGCGTTTGGCCGCAAGCTATGATTGACAAATGCTACGCCAACCACATCCAGATTCTTTAAATTAAAGTCTTACTTCACGCGTAAAATTAAAACGGGTTGCCCAGGACGTCTTGTCCTGAACAACCCGTTTTGTCATCTTACCTTTAAGCCTCGTGCCGCAAATCCATTTCGATCTGTTCGAGGGACTTGCCGCGCGTTTCGGGGACCAGATAGTGTACGAAGACCAAGGACAACACGGCAAAGACCGCGAAGATAGCGAACGGTCCGCCCACGTTATTATGGAAGGCACTGAGCAAAACCAGGAAAAATTGGGACACGATGAAGTTGCCAATCCAGTTGGCCGCCGACCCGATCGATGACCCGATGCCCCGGACACTCAATGGAAAGATTTCACCAATCATAACCCAGGCGATGGGCCCCCAGGAAATGGCGAAACCGAAGATGTACACGGCAATCAAAATCATGGTCGGAATCGCGGTCTGGTGGATACTCAAAGTAAAGTTCAAGACCGCGAGCACGCCCAGTGAGCCGGCCATCACGATTGACCCGAAGTCCAGTAACGTCTTGCGGTTGAACTTATCCATCACGCCGTACGCCAGAATCGTGACCAAGAAGTTGACCACGCCAATCCCCACGGAAATCCAAATGGCACTGTTTTCGGCAAAACCAAAGCCCTTGATGAAGACTTGGGGCAAAAAATAAATCACCGAATTAATGCCGACTAATTGTTGCAGCAACATGATACCGATGGCCGCCACCACGGCTGGCCGGGCAATCGTGAAGAGCATTTTGATACCGCCGCGTGGTTGGTGGGCAATCTCTTGGATGTCTGCCAGCTCGGCGTTCGGGTCAACGTCACTTTGTTGCCGCAGGTAGGTCAAGACCTGCCGGGCAGCGTCGACTTGTCCACGTTCCACCAGGTAGCGCGGTGATTCCGGCAACAATAGACCGCCAATCAATAACGCGGCGGCAGGAATCAGCGCGGACCCCAACATCCACCGCCAGTCCCGCACGCCCAAGAGGTTGTGGCCCAAGAAACCCAGGTTCGAGACGTAGGCCAGTAAAATTCCAAGCGTAATCATCAGTTGAAACATGGTGCCCAACGACCCGCGCCGGTCCGCCGGGGCCAGTTCCGCCAGATACGCCGGGGTCAACGCGGACGCCGAGCCCACGGCTAAGCCTAAGATAATACGGGCAACGATCATGGACCCAAAGCCCACGGCCACCATCGACAGTGACGACCCTAAGAGAAACAAAACGGCCGCTAAAATCAAGAGTTTCCGCCGGCCGTAGCGGTCAGCTAAGGGCCCCACGCCAAGGGCCCCTACGGACGAGCCAATCAATACGGATGACGTAATGAAGCCCGTTTCGGCAATCCCTAATTTAAAGTTGGCTTCAATCAGTGGTGACGCGCCCGAAATAATTCCGGTATCAAACCCGAACAATAGGCCCCCTAAGGCCCCGAAGACAAAAATAAACGTGGTACTCAATCGTGGTCGCATCGCTTTCACTCCCCCCACATCTTAAATTTTCCCTTAATATAAGGTGCCGCGCCGCGAAAGGAAACGGTTTAACCTGCGAGTTTTTGCCGCCAACAAAAAAAGCCCGCTTTCGCCGGCTTTCACGTAAAGTTTACCTATGAAAATGGGACCGTCTGACTGGTCTAATTCCCTAAACTAACGTCGAGAGAACGTTTAAGACACCCTCGTCATTATTGGTTTGGGTAAAGTGGCCAACTTGAGCCTTGACGGTCGGTGTGGCGTTTTCGACCGCGTAACCGTAAGGGGTCAATTGCAACATACTCAGGTCGTTTTCATTGTCGCCGAAGGTCATGATTTCATCGTCGGCAATCTGGTACTTGTCCTGTAGTTGCCGCAATCCCGCCGCTTTGTTAACTGAACTTTCGCTAATCAGTTCGGTGTTGTACCCCGAGGTCTGACTCGCTAGTTCGGCGGGCAAAGAATGGCGCAACGTCGTCATCACGTGCGTAAAGTCCACGTGGGGCTGGAAGGTGATGCCGATGCTGGTGATTTGGTCGTTCAACCGCGTCGGGGTGACCGTTGGCAGGTCCGCCACCCGTTGCAGATGGCCGTAATACCGGTGGGTCAAATCGTACGCCCCTTGGGAGATACGCTGGTCCACGTAGGCCGATTTGAACCCGACCACGATGTGTTCCGCAATCTCATCGGCCGTGAACTTTTGTTGAATGACGTCCAACGTAGCGGCCACCGCATCGGCGGGCATGGCCGTCACCTTCAGCGGTTGGCCGTTGCTATGCACGACCGCCCCATTTTGGGACACGAAATCCATGTGGTCCTGGAATTCCTGAAACTGAGTTTGTAACCGTTGGTACTGTGAGCCACTGGCGGCCACGACATGAATCTTTCTCGCCCGTAACTTAGGTAATAACTCCGCGAAGCGTTGATGGTTGTAGGTGTTTTCGTCGTTCAAAAACGTCCCGTCCATATCAAACGCGACTAATTTAATCGTCATCTGCCGTTGCCTCCCTAAAAATCCAATAATAGAGTTAGCATACCACAAAGGGCCACAATGTTTCATGTGAAACATGGCTGAGTGTGTCACATTCCCCCATTAGCGGACAACAAAACGGGCCTGGCAGTTTCACCAGGCCCGTCACACTAAGCTTAATCGGTCACTTCTTCGGTGTTCAACCGTTCCGGTTCGCCGATGACCAGGTGCCCCAGGACCGCGATGATCAAGAAGACCAGCGCGACGCCGCAGACCCCCAGCCAACCGGCGTGGCTCCAGGCCCAAGTCGCACTCAAGGTCCCAATCGAACCGCCTAGGAAGTAGCTGAACATGAAGACGGAATTGTTCCGGCTACTTTCCTTGCGGTTCAAGGACTGCACGATGGCCTGGTTAGACACCTGGCTGAACTGGGTCCCCAAGTCGAGCAAGACGATGCCGACGATGAGGCCAATCATCCAGGTCCCTAACAGCCAAAAGATGACGAAGGCCACGCCCGAAAAGATCATACTCAACCCAATCGTCAGTTTCGGGGAACGCTGGTCGACCATAGTCCCAATCATTGGCGCCGCTAAGACCCCAGCGATACCTAATAGCCCCAATAAGCCGGCTACGTTACTACCCAGGTGGTATTTGGCCGCCAGATAAAAAGCCAACGTCGACCACAGGACGTTGGACATCCCAAAGAGGCAAAAGCCGTTGATAGCCGACCCCCGTAAGGCCCGTTGTCGAGCGAACAACTTCGGTAACGTCCGAATGACCGGCCAGTATTGCAAGTCCTGGTGCCCGCGTTCATCGTGGGGCAACGCGTAGTGAACGATGACCAAAAAGACCAGGTCAATGACCGCCGCAATCAGATAGATGTCTTGCCAGGGTAACCAACTACCCAGCAGGCCACTAAACGACCGCGACAACAAGATTCCCGTCAAGAGTCCACTCAAGACGATGCCCAAGACCTTGCCCCGTTGCAGCGCCGGGGCTAAATAACCGGCGTAGGGAATGATGATTTGTGGCGCCACCGAGGTAATGCCGACTAACGTGGTCACCACCGCAAAGACGCCCGCGTTGGGGGCCCAATAGGCCAATAATAAGGAAACAATGGATAACCCAATCATAAATTGAATCAAATGATAGCGGTCAAAGATGTCCCCCAACGGGACGATCAACAAAAGTCCGAAGGCGTACCCAAGTTGGGTCACCATAGCGAGCGCCCCGACCACCGACTTGGCCAGGCCGAAGTCCGTGGCAATCAAGTTTTCGATGGGTTGAATAAAATTCAGATTGGCCACGATCACCCCGGTCACGACCGCCATTAACAAAATCTTTTTTCGCGATAACGTTGCTGGTTCTTTCACTTCCAATCCCTCCTACATTAAGTAGTGTAGCCTTTTGGAAGCAAAATGAAAACACCCAGTGAGGCCGGTTCAGCTTGGGTTCTCAGTTGCGCCATAAAATGATGACAACAAAAAACTGGCCACCAAATCGTGACCAGTTTAATCTAAGCGCCCCACTGTGTCAGCTGAGTCTCCACGTTTTTTAAAATTTTAATCCCTAATTGATAGTCCGGTTCCGAACCCAGCATCCGAAAGGCTAACGTCCAGGCGTCCTGGTACCCGCTAACGGTCAACTGAAAGTACGGCATGGCTTGGTAAGCTCCCGCGAAGTAGACCTGGGCGACCCGACTCCCCGCAAATTGCAAACGAGTCTGATCGATACGGCCGAAGTTCGCAAAGGAGATGCGGGCAGTCGGTTGGTACTTCCCGGCGAGACGCCGGACGATTTGCGGGGGCAATGCCTGGCTCATCCGGTTGATTTCCACCAATGGCGTTAAATAAGCCAAGTGGGCGTGGTAGTCCGAGAGCGTATCTTGGACCCGCTGTGCCACCGTTGCTAAGGTATCGTAATCGTTGACCCGAATCGGCAACGGCATCTCACTGGTCAGATTAGCAACCTGGACCACGTTGACGGCCGCAACCGGGCCGTGTAACCGCAGATCCACTTGGTAGGGAATCACCAGGTTGTGGTTCCCAGTCAGGGTGAACAGCGCTAACGCATACGCAGCTAGGAGTACCGCGTTTTGCGTCACGCCTTGTGCGCGAGCCTTCCGTTGTAACCGTCGCGTCTCTAAGCGCGAAATCACGGTTTCCCCATGGTGGTGATGCACGTCACCGTGCATTGCCGGAAAGGTCTCGCCGGCACTCGCCGTCGCTTTGAGTTCGGGGAGGGGCCGGTGGGGATGCCGCAAATAACTCACGATACGCCGGCCGCTCCGTTCGTTGACGAAATGAGTCAGGTCATCCCCGGCATAAGCCGCCGACAACAGGTATAAGTAGTGTTTGAACCCCTCTTCGTCAGTCAACAACCGACTCATGGAGAGGCGCACCCGGTCGTAGCCCTGGTGATGAATCACCTGGATCTTCAGTTGCGGCCCCGCGAGCACATCTAAGCGGGCGCGCTCTGGATCGTGACTGGCCGGATACTCCTCAATAACCGGTTGCCGCGCCGCGTGGTTGGGGACTTCGAATCGATTCCAAGTGATGTTATACCGACCCGTAATCTGGGGCACCACACTTTGGGTGGCTTGTACGGCCTGCCGTAAGCGCTCAATATCGATTGGCTGCGTTAAGCTCAAAGTACACTCCAGTAACGGCCGAATCTGAGTCAAGTTTAACGTTGGCATTAAATCTAACGGTTCACCATGATAGTTCACCCTAATCACCCCTCAATTCTAACTGCCCTCAGTATAGCAAAGCCATTTCCTAACCGTCCTTAAAGTTGTTGAGTTATTGTGAAAAATTAATAATCCTGTAACTTAAGGTCCCCACCCGGACAACTCTGGTAGAATGAATGCGTATCTGATACTTTACGAGGTGATTAATTTGTCTATCCAACCCATTTCTTGTAACCAAACCCTGGCCGTCGCCACCCATCGTATTTTTCCACCCGACCTGAATGAACACCAAACCGTTTTCGGGGGAAAACTCCTGTCCTTAGTGGATGACAGTGCCTCCGTGGCTGCCGTCCGCTTGACCCACGCCAAAGTCGTCACGGCATCTTTGGACCACATCAACTTTTTGGTTCCCTTCCAACTCGACAATATTATCTCCATGGAAGCCTACGTCAGTGGGACCGGTCACCGGTCACTGGAAGTCTTTGCCAAGCTCATCGGGGAAGACCTGATGACTGGTAAACGCTTCTTGGGTTTCACCTGTTTTCTTACCTATGTCCTGTCCACCCCACAAGCTGCCAGCTTACCCACGGTCAGACCCGTGACTAAAGAACAACGCTACGTCTGCGCCGGCTACCTGCAACGTTACCAGGAACGGCAAGCCCAACGTGCATCGGAACAGGCACTAATCAATCACGTCAACCTGGATTCTCCGTTTCAGCCTTAATGTTCCACGTGAAACATCCCCGCTAATCCCTTGGTTTTCGTTGGGAAAGTCACTATACTTATCGTGACGTCAAAAGGAGGAGTTTTTGATGAACATTACCATTATTGGAGCCACCGGAATGGCCGGTTCCGCCCTGGTTACCGCCGCATTGCAGCATGGCCACTCGGTCACCGCTATCGCCCGGTCCGCCGAAAAGTTGGCGCAACTGCCTCAAGACGAACATCTGACCACCCGCGCGCAGGACGCCTTTGGCCTGACGAAAGCCGACCTCAGCCACAGTGACGCGGTGATTGACGCCTTTGCGACCGCGCCCGCACAAGCCTACTTGCACGTGGATCTCGCCGCCCACTTAGTCGCCCAATTGCGGGAGACCACTAGTCCTCGGCTGGTCTTCATCCTGGGCGCCGGGAGTCTCTTGACCGGTGCGGACCACCACCTTTTCGTCCACGACATCGAGCAGGACCCCAATGCGGCCGCCTTTGTCGCCGTGCCTCAGAACCAGCTTGCCGAGTTGACCTTCCTGCGGACCGTGACTAACGTCAACTGGGTCGGCGTTTCCCCGGCCGCTGACTTCCATGCCGGAGACGCGCAATCCGCACTGTACGGGACCGACGAGTTACTGAAAAATGACCAAGGCAAATCAGAGACCTCAGCCGGGACCATGGCCGAAGCCATCATTGCCGAACTCGAAACGCCCAAGCACCATCAAGTTCGCTTCACCGTGGCCGATAACTAGCTTAATGTTAAAAAAAATTCGACGCTAGTCCCATTTGGGGCTAGCGTTTTTCAATTATTTTGCTAAGATAGTAGGGGTTTTACATGTCAAATCATAGAAAGTTGCGATTATTTTGAAAACTCGTCTCACCTGGCGGGAAACTGGGTTCATCGGCACCATGCTCTTTGGCTTGTTCTTCGGTGCCGGCAACCTGATTTTCCCCATTTACCTGGGGCAACAAGCTGGGAGTCACATTTGGGCGGCTATCCTGGGCTTGTTGCTGACCGGGATTGGGCTCCCACTGTTGGGGGTCACCGGGATGGGGTTGTCACGAAGCGAAGGCGTCTTTGCCTTGGCCAGCAAGGTCAACCGGCCGTTCGCCTATGGCTTCACCATCGTGTTGTACCTCACGTTGGGTCCCTTCTTCGCCATCCCCCGGTTAGCCACCACCTCGTTTCAAATCGGGGCCGTCCCCTTCCTCAACTCTGGCAGTCAGACCTGGGGCTTGGCCCTTTTCTCGGTGGCCTTCTTCTTGGTCGCCTGGTTGCTGGCCCGGCATCCCGGGAAACTGATGACTTACATCGGCAAATGGCTGACTCCCCTCTTTTTAATTTTACTTGCCATCATCATCGGCGCGGCGTTGCTGCACCCCATGGGGCCGTTAAGCGGCCCCACGCGAGGGGCTTACGCCACTAGTCCGGTGCTCAGCGGTTTCACCGAAGGTTACAACACCATGGATGCCTTAGCGGCGTTAGCCTTTGGCATCGTGGTCATCGACACCATTCGCTCGCTAGGGGTCACCGACCCGCGGCAAATCGCCCAAGACACCATCAAGGCGGGGACCATCAGCATGCTTTTGATGGGCGTCATCTACACTTTGCTGGCATTGATGGGGACCATGAGTCTGGGACATTTCGCCGCCGCGGCCAACGGCGGCGTGACGCTCGCTCAGATTGCCCACTACTACTTTGGATCGTGGGGAAACGGCTTATTGGCCTTACTGGTCATCATCGCTTGCCTCAAAACGGCGATCGGTTTGATTTCGGCGTTTGGGGATACCATGCACGACCTGTTCCCCAAGCTTCCCTATAACGCGGTGACCGCCTTTGCGGCTATCCTGCCCTGCCTGTTCGCTAACGTCGGCTTGACCCGCTTGATTGCCTATTCGACACCGGTCTTGATGTTCTTGTATCCATTGGCGATCGCGTTGATCATCTTAGCGGTCCTCACGCCACTATTCGGGAGTTCCCGGATTCTTTATAACGTGACGATCCTATTCACACTGCTCCCCGCGATTGGGTCTGCCGCCGGTTCCTTACCCGCCAGTTGGCAAGCAACTGGGTGGTGCCAAGCCATCCTCACGGCCAACGACTACCTGCCCTTAGCTGCCAATGGTTTTGGCTGGGTGGTCCCGGCTATCTTAGGCCTCATTATCGGTCAAGTAGCCAGTCACTTGTATCGGGCCAAAACGTCCACCGACTAAACACTACACAAAAAGCGACACCCCCTCACCGGGTGCCGCTTTTCTTTTGGGATGACCTGACACCCTGCTCACAGCGGGGTGTCAGTAACGGTGGGCTGACCGTGGCTGAGGGGACGCTCACGGTCCACCACAACTCATCAGCCCACCTAGAGCATCTACCAAAGATTATCCGTCACACTTAACCGAATAAGCCTGAACCTAACGTTGTTCAAATCAGATTAGGTCCATCTTTAGTGCTACTCCTCCTCATTTATGACTACCTACAGTGAACGGGTCACCAGCGACCAATCAAGCCCCGTGGCTTCGCTGGCCTGCCTAACGTTTTAAATGACCATCAACTGTCACGCCGCGAGCGGGAGGTTATCCCCGTTAACCGTCACCGCCTGAGCTATGTAACGTTAGGCCACACACCAGCGTAATCGGGTGTCCTCAACGTTCACTGTACGGCTTAGTTTAGCAGGCTAAATTA
The DNA here is from genome assembly GCF_004115745.1 of Levilactobacillus suantsaii. Classification (GTDB taxonomy): domain Bacteria; phylum Bacillota; class Bacilli; order Lactobacillales; family Lactobacillaceae; genus Levilactobacillus; species Levilactobacillus suantsaii. Next base: position 20,209 of record NZ_QXIL01000007.1, read on the forward strand.
TGATTTCGGTCTCTTTATTGTAAAGTTTTTGTATATCTGTCACTCTGCTATCATAATTTTGTTATTAATAATAAGATTCAAGCAGGCACCACCCTTTTTTGGCGCCCCACATAACGTTGGTTGTCGTTTTTCGCTCCCCACCCCTTATCCAGACTAAACCAACCAAAAAGGCCCAAGCAACAACGTGTTGCTTGGGCCTTTCAGTAATTCACGTTTCTTTAGTTGACCTTAGCGATTTTCCCCTGTTCGATATAAACGCTCAAGATAGCGATGTCGGCGGGGTTGACCCCACTGATTCGACTGGCCTGGGCCAGCGTCTCCGGTTGAATCTTCTTCAACTTCTGGTGCGCTTCGGTCGCCAGACCGTCGATAGCGTCGTAGTCAATCTTATCTGGGATTGTCTTGGCTTCCATCCGCTTCAACTTAGCCACGTTGGCTTCGGCCTTCTTGATGTAGCCAGCGTACTTCAAGGAAATCTCGATTTCTTCAACGATGTGTCGGTCCAACGGGTGTTCTGGTGCCGGAATGAACTGCGATAAGGCTTCATAGTCCACGTATGGGCGCCGTAAGAAGACCGCTGCCGTCACACCGTCTTGCAACGGCTTATCCCCATGGCTGGTGATAAAGGCGTTGACCGCGTCGTTAGGCTTGATGCGAATCTTATTCAAGCGGTCAATTTCGGCCTGAATCGCGGCCTTCTTGTCGAGGAAGGCTTGGTACCGGTCGTCACTGATCAACCCCAGCTCATGGCCCTTTGCCGTCAACCGCAAGTCAGCGTTGTCGTGCCGCAAAATCAAGCGGTACTCAGCCCGGCTGGTCAACAGCCGGTAAGGTTCGTTGGTGCCCTTGGTCACCAAGTCGTCGACCATCACACCGATGTAAGCGTCCGACCGCTTCAAGGTGAAGCCTGGCTTGCCTTGTGCCCGTAAACCGGCATTGATACCGGCTAACAAGCCTTGGCCCGCCGCTTCCTCGTAACCGGACGTCCCGTTGGTCTGACCGGCCGTAAACAGGTTCTTTAAGACCTTAGTCTCCAACGTTGGTCGCAACTGGTATGGCGACACGACATCATATTCGATGGCGTAACCCGGGCGCATCATTTGGGCGTCCTCGAGCCCCTGAATAGAGTGCAAGATCTTCTGTTGCACTTCTTCGGGCATCGAGGTCGATAACCCCTGAACGTACCATTCATCGGTGTGCCGGCCTTCTGGCTCCAAGAAAAGCTGGTGGCGCGGCTTGTCGGCAAACCGGACGATCTTATCCTCGATTGATGGGCAGTACCGGGGGCCGACCCCTTCAATCACACCGGTAAACATCGGCGCGCGATTGAGGTTTTCGCGGATGATTTCGTGAGTCTTGGTGTTGGTGTAAGTCAACCAGCAAGACAGTTGGTTCTTCAGTTTTAAGTAAGCACTGTCTGGCGTGGTGAAACTGAAGTGGTTCGGCTGTTCGTCGCCGGGTTGCTCCTCGGTCTCATCGTAGTGGATGGTGTTGCCATCCACCCGCGGCGGGGTCCCGGTCTTGAAGCGTTCCAAATCAAAACCGTACTTCGGCAGGTTGGCCGTTAGCTTAGTCGCTGGTTGCGAGTTGTTCGGGCCCGACGAGTACATCAGTTCACCGATAATAATCTTCCCCCGCGCCGCGGTCCCGGCTGCGATAACCACGGCCTTGGCCCGATAGCTCGCGCCGGTGTTGGTGATGACCCCTTTACACTCGTCGTCTTCCACGATCAGATCATCGACGATACCCTGACGTAAGGTCAAGTTAGGTTCTCTTTCCAAGGTATGCTTCATTTCCGCGTGGTAGGCATGCTTATCGGCCTGCGCCCGTAAAGCGCGGACGGCCGGGCCCTTACCAGTGTTCAACATCCGCATCTGCACATAGGTCTTGTCGATGTTTTTCCCCATCTCGCCACCTAACGCGTCGATTTCCCGGACCACGATTCCCTTGGCCGGGCCCCCGACCGAGGGGTTACATGGCATAAAGGCGACCATATCCAGGTTGATCGTCATTAACAACGTCTTGTTGCCCATCCGGGCGGCCGCTAGTGCGGCTTCACTGCCGGCATGGCCAGCACCCACGATGATGACATCGTAGTCCTCACCGGGGTATTGTTTTACTTCCGTCATGGTTTCTCTTTCCCTCCATACCTGGTTTTGGACTTCTCCGCCGCCAAACGTTCATTCCTGTTAATAACTATTTTTAACTACAGTTGTCCACTTGGGGATAACTTTTTAAAAATTTCGTTATCCACCGGTGGATACTTTTATTTGCCGAGGCAGAACTGGCTGAACAATTGGTCCAACAATTCGTCTTGGTAGCTGTCACCCGTGATTTCACCCAGTAAGTCCCAGGCGTGGGTCATGTCGATTTGGACCAGGTCCACTGGCATCCCCATGGCAATTCCGTGCTTAACGTCGTCTAACGCCTGGCTAGCCTGGTGTAACAACCCGATGTGCCGGGCGTTAGTGACCATCACGTTGTTTTGTGATGACTCGATGCCTTCGTTGAAGAACAGGTGAGCGATGGTACTTTCCAGCTCGTCCATCCCCGTACGCTTCAGGATCGACGTCTCAATCAACGGACTCTTGCCAGCCGCTGCTTTGACCGCCGCCAAATCAAGCTTGGCAGGTAAGTCGGTCTTGTTCAAAATCAAGATGCGTTGGGTATCGGCCGTGGCTTTCAACAGCTCCTGGTCTTCCGCCGAGAGCGGTTCGCTGGCATCCAAGACCAGTAGGACCAGATCCGCCGTATTGATGGCCTTGCGCGAGCGTTCCACCCCAATCTTTTCGACCTTATCGGTGGTGTCGCGAATCCCGGCCGTGTCAATAAGTTTCAACGGGACGCCCTTGACGTTCACGTATTCCTCGATAACGTCCCGGGTGGTTCCGGCCACGTCAGTGACGATGGCCTTATCTTCGTGCAACAGATGGTTAAGCAGACTACTCTTGCCGACGTTAGGCCGGCCGACGATGGCCGTCGCCAGGCCTTCCCGCAAGACTTTCCCTTGCTTGGCCGTGGCCAATAAGGTCTTGATCTGGGCTTGGACTTCCGTGGCCTTTTCCAAGAGCATCTTGGTGGTCATGGTCTCTACGTCGTCGTATTCGGGGTAATCAATGTTGACTTCGACCTGGGCTAAGGCATCCAAGATGTCTTGGCGCAGGTGGCGAATCAAGTGGGACAGGTCTCCGTCCAACTGGTTCAAAGCCACCTTCATCGACTTGTCAGTCTTGGCGCGAATCAAGTCCATCACGGCTTCAGCCTGCGAAAGGTCGATCCGACCGTTTAAAAAGGCCCGCTTGGTGTACTCACCAGGTTCCGCTAAGCGTGCACCGTAACTCAAGCACAGCTGTAAGATGCGGTTGGTCGCCACGATCCCACCGTGACAGTTGATTTCAATGATGTCTTCTTTGGTGTAGGTCTTGGGCGCCCGCATCACGGACACCATGACTTCATCGACTTCTTCATCATTTTCCGGGTCGATAATGTGCCCGTAGTTGATGGTGTGACTCGCTACTTGGCGCAAGTCTTTACCCTTAAACAACTTCTCAATCACGTCAAAGACCGCGTCGCCGCTTAATCGAATAATGGCGATGCCGCCTTCACCAGGCGGAGTCGAAATTGCCGCAATCGTATCGAATTCTGTGGTCGTTGCCATCATGATCCTCCCTTTGTTTTTCAAGTCAACTACCCTGGCGTGTCATTTAACGCCATAAAAAAAAGCACCTACTCCACGCCACCTAACAGACGCGGATAAAGTACTTTCACTACTTTATCGCAAACTTGATAAGAATGATTATCTTCACTATAAGGTGCTTTGCCAAATTTGTCAAACCCAACGTTTAGGCCGGTTCAATCACTACCGCGCGGTGGGGTTCCTTGCCCGCCGAGTAAGTCGTCACGTAATGGTTGCTGGCCAAAGCGGCGTGAATCTGCTTGCGTTCAAACGAGGGCATCGGGTCCAGATAAATTGGCTTGCCGGACGCCACCACTTCACGGGCGGTGTTATCGGCTAAACGGGCCAAGGTGGCTGCCCGGCGCTCGCGATAATCCGCGACGTCGAGTTCGACCATCACGTGAGCTGCGCCATGATGGTTCAAAAAGAGTTGCGCTAGACTCTGCAACGCATTGATGGTGCGACCGTGTTTACCGATCAACAACCCTTCCTTGTCGGTCGCAAAGGCGACTCGAACCTGCCGCCGCGCGGGGTGCTCTACCGTGACGGTCGCTTCGATACCCAGCTACGAAACGATGGTCGTGACGTAAGTCGTCAGAGCCTTGATGGCGGCTTCCCGGTTAGTAGGCGTTGTTGCGTCGTGGGCTGGCTGCACCTTAGGCGTCGCCGTATCGTGAGCTGGTTGCGATGCCGGCTTGGTTGAGGCCGATGCCGGGGTGGCTGCGGGGCGCACCGCTGCTTTTTGGGGTTGAGAAGCCGTGGCGGCGGGGGGCGTCTGGGAGTGGACCGGCTGTTTGGCCGGTTGAACCGCCGGCGCGGGTTGGGCGGCCTTCAGTTGAACGTCCACCTGGGCGTCACGCCGCCCGATGCCTAGCCAGCCCTTGCGCGCCGTTCGGACCACCTTCACCGTTACCTGGTCGCGCTTGGCCGTCAAGGTCGCCAGACCAGCCGCGATTGCGGCCGCTTCCGTTTTCCCCGTAAAAATCGTCATCGTGTCTTCCTCCGTTCTGCATTTCAGTCAATTGCTAGTATACCATTCTCCGGCTTCAACGCCAGGTTAAACCTTAACGGGCACCAATCCTGCCCCGCGCATAAAAAAACCGCTCAAGCCCAAAACAGCTCAGCGGTTAAAATGCATTTAAGTTCCTGACTATTTACGACGACTTTGTTTGGCTTTCCGAATGGCCCGGCGAATCGACCGATCATGTTCGGCTTTCGCCTTTTCCTTCTTTTCCCGCTCGGCATTAATCTTCCACGGGTTTTGAATCAAGAGGGTTTGCCCCACTTGGAACACGTAGGAAATCGTCCAGTAAAGTGAGATGGACGAGGCAATGTTGAGGGCGGTGAAGAAGACGACCACCGGCATCCCGACGATCATCATGGTGTTCATCGAGCTAGTTTCTGGCGCCGATTTCGTGGTCAGCCAAGAACTGACCAACGTTGCTAAGGCCGCCAACACCGGCAAGACAAAGTACGGGTCCTTGTGGCCCAGTTGCAACCACAAGAAGTCCCCGGACCGCAAGACTGAGGTCCGCCAGATGGCTTGATACAACGCCCAAATAATGGGTAACTGAACGAGCATTGGTAAGCACCCCATCAACGGGTTAATGCCCGCCTCGGCGTACAACTTCTGCTGTTCAGATTGTAATTTTTGGACCGTTTCCCGATCCTTCGATGAATATTTTTTCTGTAAGGCCTTGATCTGGGGTTGAATCTCTTGGGTCTTCCGCATACTGCGTGTTTGGAAGATCATCAACGGTAACAGGATAATCCGAATGATAACGGTAAAGAGGATAATCCCGATGCCGTAGCTATGGCCGAAGAAATGAGACAACCAGATAATCGCCCGCGAGAAGTTCAAGACGATTAACCCGTCCCAAATCCCCGTACTTTGATTAGTGATTGGCTTATTGCTACAAGCCGAGAGAAGCAACACCAGACTCACGATACCTAACATTAGTAGGGTGCGTCTGTACTTTTTCACAGTTATTCCTCACTATAGTTGGAATCTAGCAATTGCGCCAGCTTGAGCACGTGAATCATGCTCTTCTTGGCATCCGCCATCGAAATTCCGTCTGCTCTGGGCCGGGCGATCACGAGAAAGTCCACATCTTGTTTCAAGAAGGGCTTCAACTCGAGAAGGCTCTGCCGGATTCGCCGTTTGACCCAGTTACGATGAACGGCGTTTCCAATTTTCTTGCCGACCGAAATGCCGACCCGAAAGTGCTTTTGCGCTGGCTTAGCCATTGAGTACACCACAAACTGCCGATTAGCGACCGAATTTCTGGTCTCAAAGACCTGCTGGAATTCCGCTTCTTTCTTAATGCGGTAAGATTTTCGCATGGTGCATCTCCAAAACTTTAACGATCTAATGATCGAAATTGACTGCCAGCCGGCTGACTGGCACAAACAGTCCGAGGGGCATTGGAGTCCCAGTACCGACTCAGATAAAATAAAAAGACCACTGAACCTTCAGCGGCCTATGCAGACAATACTTTACGTCCTTTTTGACGGCGACGTGCTAAGACGTGACGGCCGTTGCTAGTACTCATCCGCTTGCGGAAACCGTGTACACGTGAACGGTGACGCTTCTTTGGTTGGTAAGTGCGCTTCATCGTGACACCTCCTTATAACTTATTTTTGATTGGTTGCTTGGTAGGTACCAAACAGACTAAATGCATTTCCTGACTATATTAGCATAAAACCTGCTGAATGGAAACCAGAACTTCCGATTTTGCCCAAAAACTTCTCCCCAATTTAGCTCGCCTTATGCACAATTGCTGTGGATGGTTTCGGGGACGGCAAAAAGTTATCCCGGACTTACCCACCAAGTTATCCACCGAATCACAACGTGTGCATACTCAATTTTTGTGGCCTGTTCAAAATGTGGATAACTTGTGAAACACGCAACGTAATAATGTTTCCCAACATTTTGGGTCTGTGGATAACTGGGAATAACTTTCTAAATCCACAGAAATCAGCATCCTGTGGATAACCGTTGTCAACCGCCTGTGAAACAATTAGTCACAGGTCCCATTTACCTGTGGAAAACTTTTTTTCGGCATGCTACACTAAAGATACGTTTTTCAGGGTCCCCTACTCGACTAGGGGTGCCTGTCATTAATTTTTTCAGTGAGGGGGATCCCATTAGTGCCAGATATGTCAACTTTATGGACTGATATCCAAGAGTCGTTCAAACAGAGCTACTCGAAAACGTCCTACGCGACTTGGATTGCTTCCGCCAAGCCCGTTTCTCTGGTGGGCAATAAACTGACGTTGGAACTGCCGTCACCCCTGCATCGGGATTACTGGACCAACCAACACTTGGACCAGCAGCTCGTCGAATACGCTTATCAAGCCACCCACGAAGACGTTCAACCCGTGTTGATTCTCGAAGGTGAGCGCCAGCAACAGGCCACCTTAAAGGCCCAAGCTGACCCGGACGCGACCGACAATCGCGAACCCACGCCCACTTTTATGAAGGAAACGACGTTGAACCCCCGCTACACGTTCGACACGTTCGTAATCGGCAAGGGCAACCAGATGGCGCACGCCGCCGCTCTGGTGGTCTCCGAAGAACCCGGGGTCATGTACAACCCGCTGTTCTTTTACGGGGGCGTCGGATTGGGCAAGACCCACTTGATGCACGCCATCGGGAACAAGATGCTAGAAGATCATCCCGAGACCAAGGTCAAGTACGTCACCAGTGAAGCTTTTACCAACGACTTCATTAACGCAATTCAGACCCGGACGCAGGAGCAGTTCCGTCAAGAGTACCGCAACGTTGATTTGTTACTCGTCGATGATATTCAGTTCTTTGCTAATAAGGAAGGAACGCAGGAAGAATTCTTCCATACGTTCAACACGTTGTATGATGAAGGCAAGCAGATTGTCTTAACGTCCGACCGCTTGCCTAACGAGATTCCAAAGCTCCAGGACCGTTTAGTCTCGCGCTTTGCGTGGGGGCTCTCGGTGGATATCACGCCACCCGACCTGGAAACGCGTATCGCCATCTTGCGCAACAAAGCCGATGCCGACCAAGTCGACATCCCTGACGACACCCTCAGTTACATCGCCGGGCAAATCGATTCTAACGTCCGTGAACTCGAAGGCGCACTTGCCCGCGTCCAAGCGTACCACCGTTTGATGCGCCAACCCATCACGACCGATTTGGCCGCTGAAGCATTAAAGGGCTTGAATTTAGCTCACGCCGAAACCACAGTCACGATTCCCGTGATTCAAAATCGGGTGGCGGACTACTTTAACGTCTCGTTGAAGGATCTTAAAGGAAAGAAACGCAAAAAAACAATCGTGATTCCGCGCCAAATTGCCATGTACCTCTCGCGCGAACTGACCGATTCGTCGTTACCGCGGATTGGTAACGAGTTTGGCGGCAAAGATCACACCACCGTCATCCACGCGTATGATAAAATTACCGCATCGTTAAAAACCGATCCCGACCTGCAAAAAGACATTGCCGATTTGAAGGAAGAATTGCGGCATTAACGACCAATTATGCAGCCCTAGATTCTGTGGTTAACAACCCAATCAAAGTGGCCCTGTGGATAGCAGGTGGATAACATTGCTGGTTATCCACAACTTTTCCACAGGTCACTTTGTTAATTCACCGCATGTTCCGCACGTTTATCCACACTATCTACAGGCCCCACTACGACTACTGTTTTTTCTTTTAATTAAGTTAACCCCTCGTCTCGAGGGAGTCAGATAAAAGGAGTGTCATTCCGTATGCAATTTACGATTAACCGGACAGCGTTTGTCAAAGAACTCAATAACGTCTCCCGGGCTATTTCTTCGAAAACTACGATTCCGATTCTTACTGGTCTGAAAATCGTCGCGAGCGACGCGGGCTTATTACTAACCGGGTCGAACGCCGACATCTCGATTGAAAGCTTGATTCGGGCCGATGATCCCGATAACGGCCTCACCATAGATGATCCCGGGGCTATCGTCTTGACGGCGCACTTCTTTAGTGAAATCGTTAAGCGTCTCCCTGAAAAGACCATGACGGTTGCCGTGAAGGATGGCTTCCAGACCGAAATCACTTCTGGAACCGCCGCCTTCAACATCAACGGTCAAGACGCGAACAATTATCCCCACCTGCCCGAAGTCGATGCTGAGGACTCCGTGGTGTTATCCGGCGCTGTTTTCAAAGAATTGATCAGTCAGACCGTTATTGCGGTCTCCACCCAGGAAAGTCGCCCGATTCTGACTGGGGTGCACTTCGTCTTGAACGATAACCAATTCTTAGCCGTGGCGACCGATAGTCACCGGTTGAGCCAACGGCAGATCGAATTACCACAACCGACCGACGCCAACTTTGACGTGATCATTCCCGGTAAGAGTCTGACCGAACTGTCCCGGATGATCGGTGACGGCGACGAGGACGTGAAGATGCAGTTCTCCGAAAATCAGGTGCTCTTCTTATTGGGCGACACCTCGTTTTACTCCCGGTTACTCGAAGGTAACTACCCTGATACATCGCGGTTGATTCCGAAGACGGCGTCCACCACGGTGGAAATTGAAGCGCCCGAACTCTTGGCCGCCGTCGAACGGGCATCGTTACTGTCTCATGAGTCCCGCAACAACGTGGTCAAGCTGACCCTGAAGCCGACTTCTAAGACGGTCACCATCTTTAGTAACTCACCGGATGTCGGGAACGTTGAAGAAAACTTGACGCCTAAGGATATGGACGGCGCCGACTTGGAAATCTCCTTCAATCCGGATTACATGAAGGATGCATTGCGTTCCTTTGGCCAAAGTGCCATCCGCGTGGCCTTCACGTCCCCGTTGCGACCATTTACGTTGGTCCCAACAGAGGACACCAGCAACTTTATCCAGTTAATCACCCCAGTGCGGACGTTCTAAAGCGCCTGACTGGTCCAACACTGTGGAAAACGTGCACCCCAATTGGGGTGCACGTTTTTTGTTGTCCACAAGTGTGGGGATAACTCAGTTAGGCCGCAGCTTAATCACAGGTGGATAAAATTTCTTGGAAGTTAGGCCGAGTTATCCCCCAATCTGGGCATAACTACGGCGTTTTGGGGATAAGTCTTTGGGGGCGTAAGTGATGGGCTAACGCCGGCAGTTTTGCTGGTGCCAGCAGTCTGACTAAAGACGAAAGCCACCCCACGTTCCGTTAGGTTCGTCAGTTTGGGGCATCGATTATTAGTCCTAACCGCTTGCTGTAAGCCGGCAAGCGGTCTAGTTTTGGACGCGCTGATTGGTGGAAAATCGTATAACGTTTTACTATACGGGATTTTTTCGTAATTGCGTGCGCAACGGTTTCACAAATGAAATTATTTTGAAAATCGAACGAAAAATGGGCCAATTCTGGTAGACGGCGTTGAAATGGCCTCTGAGCAGATTTACCCGTTTTATAGCAAAAATATCAAAAATGCGACCAACGGACTCAGAGCGCTGAAATCAGATGGTTCGCCTGTACTTTTCGCTAAAAAGCGGTATAATATAAGTAAAGATAATGAAGGGGTGAAGTTGTGAAAAAAGCGGTTTTCATTGAGACGCCCTACATGACACTAGGTCAGATGCTCAAGGAAGAATCCATAATCAGTACAGGCGGTCAAGCCAAGTGGTATTTGCGAGAAACGACCGTAATGGTCAACGACGAGCCGGATAATCGGCGTGGTCGCAAGCTCTACCCGGGTGATACGGTGGCCGTCCCTGATGTCGGATTATTTTTTATACGCTCAAAGCAGGGTGAATAATGTATTTGCAAGAGTTGCAGCTCCAAAACTTTCGAAATTACGCGTCGGCGGATCTGCACTTCGGTCGCGGAATTAACGTCCTTTTAGGAGCCAATGCTCAGGGAAAGACCAACCTCTTAGAGGCGATTTATGCGTTAGCGTTGACGCGCAGTCACCGGACCGCTAACGACCACGACCTGATCAACTGGCAGGCCAAAACGGCCCAGGTAGCGGGACGCGTGGTCAAAGGCAGCGGCACGACGCCGTTAGAGCTAACGTTTTCCCGGCAAGGTAAACGCGCGAAAATCAATCACTTAGAACAGGCCCGCTTGTCCCAATACGTGGGTCAGCTCAACGTGATTTTATTTGCGCCGGAGGACCTGGCCATCGTCAAAGGGGCGCCGACGGTTCGGCGGCGGTTCATGGACATGGAATTTGGCCAGATGAACCCGCGGTACCTGTATAACCTGAGTCGTTACCGGACGCTACTGAAGCAGCGCAACCAATACCTAAAGGATTTACAGCACCACCGCCAACACGACCAGTTGTTTTTGGACGTGTTGACCGACCAATTGGCCGCGTACGGCGCTGATATTATTCATCAGCGGTTGGTCTTACTCCAACGCTTGGAGCAATGGGCGCAAACGATTCACGCTGAGATTTCGCAACACCACGAAACGCTCACCTTTCATTACGCGACGCAGGTGGCCGAGACGGCGTTAACGGATTCCAAGACCATTTGTGATGCGTTGACGGCGTTGTACCACAAGCAACGAGACAAGGAGCTTTATCAAGGGACGACCTTGGTGGGGCCCCACCGCGACGACTTACGCTTCCAGGTCAACGACAAGAACGTCCAGACCTTCGGCTCGCAAGGGCAACAGCGGACGACCGCGTTAAGCGTCAAGCTAGCGGAAATTGAACTGATGAAGGCCGAGACGGGTGAGTACCCCGTCTTACTACTCGACGATGTGTTGTCCGAACTGGACGATGCCCGCCAGACCCATTTACTCACGGCCATTCAAGACAAAGTGCAAACGTTTATAACCACCACCAGTTTGAGCGGGGTGACCCGCAAGCTGATTACCGACCCGACGATCTTTCACGTTGAGGCTGGTACCGTGGTGGCCGATACTGCGGCCGACGATTCAGCGTCGACCGAGTAGTCTGTAAGGAGGATTAGACAGTGGCTAATAACGAAAATGAAACCAAAGAAGAACGCGCCCGCGAATATGACGCCAGCCAGATTCAAGTCCTAGAAGGGCTGGAAGCCGTCCGGAAGCGGCCCGGGATGTACATCGGAACCACGAGTTCCCAAGGCCTGCACCATCTGGTCTGGGAAATTGTGGATAACGGGATTGACGAGGCCTTGGCGGGCTTTGCCAACGCCATTCACGTCACGGTAAAAAAAGATAACAGTATTACCGTGACCGATAATGGTCGGGGGATTCCAGTCGATATCCAAAAGAAGACTGGCAAACCCGCTTTGGAGACCGTCTTTACGATTCTGCACGCCGGGGGGAAATTCGGCGGTGGCGGGTACAAGGTTTCTGGTGGACTCCACGGGGTCGGGGCTTCCGTCGTGAACGCTCTGTCGACCGAACTGGACGTCCAAGTCGTTCGGGATGGCAAGCGTTACGCCATGGACTTCACCCGCGGCCACGTCAAGACGCCGATGCACGTCACGGAGACCGGGTTGCCAGAAGAAAAGCACGGGACCTACGTGCACTTCTTACCAGACCCGTATATTTTCCAAGAAACCACGACCTTCGATATTCAGACGTTGACCACCCGGATTCGGGAACTGGCCTTTTTGAACAAGGGGTTACGGATCACGATTCGTGATGAACGCCCCGAGACCCCGACCGAAGAGGATTTCCTCTACGAAGGTGGGATTCGCCACTACGTCGATTACCTGAATAAAAACAAAACGACGTTGTTTGAACCCCCGATTTACGTGGAAGGGGAAGAAAACGGCATCACCGTTGAAGTGGCCCTCCAATACACCGAGGACTACCACAACAACTTACTGACCTTTACCAACAACATTCACACCTACGAAGGTGGGACCCATGAAGAAGGCTTCAAGCGAGCCTTGACGCGAGTCGTCAACGACTATGCGCGGCAAAACAAGCTGATGAAGGATAGCGATGCTAACCTGACCGGGGATGACGTGCGTGAAGGCTTAACAGCCGTCGTTTCGGTCAAGCACCCGGACCCACAATTCGAAGGGCAGACCAAGACCAAGCTGGGGAACTCCGATGCGCGGACCGCGGTGGACCACACCTTTGCGGACCACTTCATGCGCTTCTTGATGGAACACCCCGACGTAGCGCGCAAGGTCGTCGACAAGGGGACCTTGGCGTCTAAGGCGCGGGTCGCTGCTAAGCGAGCGCGGGAAGTCACCCGGAAGAAGAGTGGACTCGAAATCAGTAACCTGCCCGGTAAATTAGCGGACAATACGTCCAAGGACCCGGAAATCTCCGAATTATTCATCGTCGAAGGGGACTCTGCCGGTGGATCCGCCAAGCAGGGCCGGTCGCGATTGACCCAAGCCATCTTGCCGATTCGGGGGAAGATTTTGAACGTCGAAAAAGCCTCGATGGACCGCATTTTAGCGAACGAAGAAATCCGCTCGATGTTTACGGCCATGGGGACCGGCTTCGGCGACGATTTCGACGTCTCCAAAGCCAACTACCATAAGTTGATTATTATGACCGATGCCGATGTCGATGGGGCTCATATTCGGACGCTGTTACTGACGTTGATCTACCGTTACATGCGGCCGTTACTCGATGCCGGCTTTGTCTACATTGCCTGTCCACCGTTGTACCGGGTCCGCCAAGGGAAGTTCCAACGCTACATCGATTCGGACGAAGAATTAAAAGCCATCTTAGGCCAATTGGCCCCGTCACCGAAGCCGCAGATTCAACGGTACAAAGGGTTAGGTGAAATGGATGCGGAACAACTGTGGGACACGACCATGAACCCCGAAAATCGGCGGCTCTTGCGGGTCGACTCACAGGATGCCATCAACGCTGATCAAGTTTTCAGTATGTTGATGGGCGATAAGGTGGCGCCACGGCGGCAGTTTATCGAAGATAACGCCACGTTTGCTGACCTCGATGTTTAGCGTTACGCGGAAGTAGGAACGGAGGATAAGAATTTGGCTGATCAAGATTTTACCCACACGCGAATAACCGATGTGGATCTTTCAAAAACCATGCGGACATCGTTTCTGGACTACGCGATGAGCGTTATCGTGGCCCGGGCTTTGCCTGACGTGCGCGATGGACTCAAACCGGTTCACCGGCGGATTTTGTACGATATGCATGAACTGGGCATCACGCCCGACAAGCCCTTCCGGAAATCGGCCCGGGTGGTCGGAGACGTTTTAGGGAAGTATCACCCCCACGGTGATTCGGCGGTTTACGAATCGATGGTGCGGATGGCACAAGACTTCTCCTACCGCTACATGTTAGTTGACGGTCACGGAAACTTCGGGTCCGTCGACGGTGATGGCGCCGCAGCCATGCGGTATACCGAAGCCCGGTTGAGTAAAATCGCGCTGGAAATGCTGCGCGACATCAATAAAGATACGATCGATTATCAGGATAACTACGATGGCAGTGAACGCGAACCCGTCGTGCTCCCATCCCGGTTTCCGAACCTCTTAGTGAACGGGGCGTCCGGAATCGCCGTGGGGATGGCGACGAACATTCCGCCCCACAACTTGAGCGAGGTCATCAGTGCGCTACACATTTTGATGAACAACCCTGACGCCACGTTGGCGGAATTGATGGAGGCCTTACCGGGTCCCGATTTTCCAACCGGCGGGATCGTCATGGGTAAGGCGGCCATTCGCCGGGCTTACGAGACCGGTAAGGGGACCATTACCTTACGGGCGAAGGTCGACATCGAAGAAGAAAAGAACGGTAAGCAACGCATCGTGGCCACTGAGATTCCATACATGGTCAACAAGGCTAAGCTGATTGAACGCATCGCCGAACTGGCACGAGACAAACGTATCGAAGGCATCACCGATGTCAACGATGAGTCTGACCGGACCGGGATGCGGATTGTTATTGATGTCCGCCGGGATGCCAGCGCCGAAGTCATTTTGAACAACTTGTACAAGATGACGTTGATGCAGACTTCCTTTGGCATCAACATGCTGGCCATTGTGGACGGCGCGCCCAAAGTGTTGGGCTTAAAAGCCATCTTACAGTACTACCTGAAATTCCAGCTGGAGGTTATCCGGCGGCGGACGGCCTTTGATTTGAAGAAGGCCCAAGCGCGGGCCCACATCCTGGAGGGGCTCCGGATTGCGCTGGACCATATCGATGAAATCATCACGATCATCCGCCAATCCCAGACCTCGGAATTGGCCAAGAACCAGTTGATGAGTCGGTTCAGCTTGTCGGACAAGCAATCGCAAGCCATTTTGGACATGCGGTTGGTTCGGTTGACGGGACTGGAACGTGAAAAGGTCGAAAACGAGTACAAGAACTTGCAGGCATCCATCACTGATTACAAGGCCATCTTGGCGTCCAAGGACCGCCAACAGGAAATCATCTACCAAGAATTACTCGACATTCAAAATAAGTTTGGTGACAAGCGCCGGACCGAATTGATGGTCGGGGAGGTCTTGAGTATCGAAGACGAAGACCTGATTGCCGAAGAAGACGTCGTGGTCTCCTTGACCCATAACGGGTACATCAAACGGTTGCCAACCACTGAATTCAAGGCCCAAAACCGGGGTGGTAAAGGAATTCAAGGCATGGGCGTTCACGATGACGACTTTATTGAACACTTAGTCGCCACGTCTACGCATGACATGTTGCTATTCTTTACCAACACCGGGAAGGTCTACCGGATGAAGGGGTACGAGATTCCCGAATACGGGCGCTCGGCCAAAGGCATTCCGGTCATTAACCTCTTGGGAATCAATACTGATGAACACGTTCAAGCTGTCATCAACGTGGCCAATTCCGGTCAAAATGACGACAACGACTTGTTCTTCACCACGGTCAACGGGACGGTCAAGCGGACGCCCGTGGCTGAATTCGCCAATATCCGTAGTAACGGACTGAAGGCGTTGAACCTGAAGGACGGCGACGAACTAATGAACGTGGCTATTATTCAGGAAACGGCCAATATCATCATTGGAACGCACCAGGGTTACGCGGTTAGTTTCTCGGCATCCGCAGTTCGGTCCATGGGGCGGTCAGCGACCGGGGTCCGGGGCATTCGCCTGCGGGACAACGATTACGTCATTGGTGCCAGTGTCTTGAAACCAGACGACCACGTCTTTGTCATTTCCGAAAAGGGTTACGGCAAGCAGACGCCGGCCAGCGAGTACCCGATTAAGGGTCGTGGCGGAAAAGGTATCAAGACCGTCAACGTATCCGCAAAGAACGGGCCGTTAGCGGGTCTGACCACGGTCAACGGCGACGAAGATATCATGTTGATTACCGATAAAGGGGTCATGATTCGCTTCGGGGTCGCCGACGTTTCCGTCACCGGCCGGGCGACATTGGGGGTTCATCTGATTCGCTTAGGTGAGGACTCGAAGGTGGCCACGATGGCCAAGGTCGCTAAGGAAGACGACACGCCGGATGACACGACGGAAAAGTCGACTGATAGTGATTCAGCAGACGCACCGGTGGCTAAGTCCACGCCAGATACGCCGACGGACGACGATTCTGAAGCTTAATTGAACAGTATGCTGCTTGGGTTGGACCACGGGGTCGATCACGAGAAGCTAAGGGATGTGGAAAGGTAATCTTTCCACGTCCCTTTTTTAAGTGCAATTAGTTTGGCTGGGATTTGCGAAGTCGGAAAAAATCCCGGTTCAACATCGGAGTTAAGCGTGTATCGTTTTTCACCCCCATCGGTCGGCCCCGATTTGCGTCACCCCGTTTTTTATGCTATACTTCTAGCTTGTGAGTATCTGGCTTACGCTAGTGACTCTCCTTGCTTCCACAATCTGGTGGAAGCCTGAAGTCCATAAGGAGGTGTACGATTCATGGAAACTACGAAATACGAAATTACCTACATCATTCGTCCAGATCTTGACGACGCTACTAAGACTGCCTTGGTAGAACGTTTTGACAAGATCGTGACGGACAACGGTGCAGAAATTATCAGTTCTAAAGACTGGTCTAAGCGTCGCTTCGCTTACGAATTTGGTGGCTACAACGAAGGTATCTACCACGTCGTAACGTTGAACACTGACAACGACACGCCTTTAAACGAATTCGACCGTTTATCCAAGATCAATGGCGATATCTTACGTCATATGATCGTTAAGCGCGAAGATTAATTTTAACCTTAACTTTTAACTTGAGAGGAGTTATTCAGCAATGATCAACCGAGTAGTACTTACTGGCCGACTAACACGGGATGTTGAATTACGATACACCCAAAGCGGTGCTGCTGTTGCCACTTTTACTTTGGCCGTTGATCGGCGGTTCACCAACCAGCAAGGTGAGCGGGAAGCTGATTTCATTAGTTGTGTGATTTGGCGCAAGTCCGCGGAGAATTTTGCCCAGTATATGCACAAAGGATCTTTGGTCGGCATTGAAGGCCGCGTTCAGACCCGGAACTATGAAAATCAACAGGGCCAACGGGTCTATGTGACCGAAGTGGTCGTCGAAAACTTTTCCTTCTTGGAACCCCGCAATCGTAACCGTGGGGCTCAAGGTGGCAATAATTACGGCACACCTGCGAATAATGCTCCTCAGACTAATCAATCGCAAAATACCAATCCGTTCACGAGTGGGAACCCGTCGAACGCCCCACAAGGGAATCCAAATTCCGCTGCGCCAACGGGCAATAACGCCCCGGCTAACGGCAACCAGAACAATAACGGGAACAATGGCAACAACGCCAACGACCCGTTTGCAAACACTGGCGATTCGATTGACATTTCTGACGATGATTTACCGTTCTAAAAAACTAACACTATAAGGAGGGACTTATCCATGGCAGGACAACGTCGTGGCGGCCGTCGCCGTCGTAAGGTTGACTTCATCGCAGCCAACCACATCGAATACATTGATTACAAAGACACTGACTTATTACGTCGGTTCATCTCCGAACGGGGCAAGATTTTACCTCGTCGGGTCACTGGTACCAGTGCCAAGAACCAACGGAAGTTAACTATTGCTATCAAGCGTTCACGGATCATGGGCTTAATGCCATTCGTTAGCGACGAAGGTTAGCATGGAAAAGGAATCACTCAATCGAGTGATTCCTTTTTTTTGCCACTTATCCCCAAAAACGGACGAGTTATGCACAGCTTTTGGTGTATAACTACCATATTTGGGGGATAAGTCAGTGATTTCCCCTAAATATGGGGGCAATTGTGTGTAAATATACAAATCAGCGGATAGACTAAGAGCTGTAAAAATTAAGCTATGAAAATGGTTAAACTTAAAGTTAATTTAGTGAAATAACCTCATGCGGTTATGCAATTCAAAGGCTAGGTGATAAATAGCCTGAGTTATCCCCATCTTATGGGGATAATGTGGATAAAACTGTGCATAACTTGGTGCGTGATAGCGGGTTAGATTCCCTGGATGACTGGCGCCGATAAATTAGATTAAATCGACTAAACCAGCTATTGTGGGGTAACTTAACTGGATTTTTACACGGAAATTTTAAGGAATTCAAGCTATGAGTTCCTTTTTATTCTCTTCTTAGTTGTGGCGTTTCAATTGTTAATTTACCCTTCTAAAAATCCCCCTGAGCTTGAACTCAGGGGGATTAGTTGGATCGGATTAGAATTCACGCTGGCCGCTCAGATAAACTTGTTTATCATCCTGGACGACGTTAGCAGTGTCTGCTAAGGGATCTTTCTTAAGAACTTGGAAATCTGCAAATTTACCAACCTCAAGGGTCCCGTAATCATCTGCGACGCCTAAGAGTTGAGCAGAATTTAGGCTGGAGCATTGGTAAGCTTGAGCCGGGGTCATTCCTAACTTGGTCAGTAAGCCAAATTCTTCCGGAGTTTTGTCGAACCCGTTGTAGGGGGTCCCAGCGTCGGTCCCACAAGTGAACTTTACCCCAAGTTTGAAAGCTCGGCGCATGTTGACGTAGGTGTCGTCAAGGGCGTCAGCAGCTTTTTTGACTTCCCAATCGGGGAGTTCGCCTTTGCCAAATTCTGGGATGACCCATTCAGCGATTAAGGTCGGGGTCAGATAAGTCCCTTGTTTAACCATCTGTTTAGCTTCATCTTCGGTCACGTAAAAGCCGTGTTCCACCGAGTCGACACCAGCGTCGAGAGCGTTTTGAATGCCTGGGTTTCCTTCGGCATGGGCGGCAACCACGCGACGCTTGTGGTGGGCTTCTTCGACGGCGACGTGCATTTCGGCCGCCGAAAGCTGGGCGTCTTCCATGAAGTCGTTCGGCGTCATGACGCCACCAGTTGCCATGACTTTAATACTTTCAGCCCCATTCTTAAAAGCGGTCCGGACGGCTTTGCGCATTTCGTCGGGTGAATCAACGGCATGGCCACCGTGTGGTGAATCGCCATGGCCCCCGGTCATCGAAAAGGCCATTCCGGATGTTAGCATGTGCGGGGTATGGGGAAGTTGCCCACTTTTCTGAAGTTTTTTTAGTTTGACGTCGACGTCATAATCGTTCCCACAGCCCCGGGTGTAGGTGACGCCGGATTTTAGAAGGGCTTGGAGGTTCGTCCAAGCGAAGACGGCGGTTTCGGATTCAGAATTATCACTGCCGTTCAAAGCTAAGGGATTAGCCGAGACGTGGGTGTGAACGTTGAAGAAGCCAGGCATGACATATTGGGCGTGCAGGTCAACTTGAGTATCAGCAGTGGCGGGTGTTCCTTGTCCCCGGTCTACCAAGCGTCCCGTTTCGTTATCAACGGTGAACCAGGCGTCGGTTAAATTTTGATCGGTCGTGCCATCAAATAAGGTAAAGTTGAAAAATGTGGTTTTAGTCATTGTAAAGTCCTCCTAAAATTAAGTTAAGTCTGGTGTAACAGAGGCATCACCTCGATTCCGGATGCTTGTTAGTTATTTCCAAGCAGCGTATTTATATTGAGCTTCGTGGAGTAAAGAGTAGGTCAAGCCGGTAACGTTTTTGGAGGTGAGCTTGGCTTCGGCAGGTTGGTAAACGGGAATGTAGCCTTTAACTGACATAAGACGTTTGTCGGCAGCCATTAACCCGTTGTAACGAGCTAAGCCAGTTTTATTGTTAGCTTGATTCAATAATTGGTTGAATTTCGAATCGTTCCAGCCGGTAAAGTTGACCGTATTGGTTTTCGCCGCCAAACTAAGAAAATCAGAAGCATCTAACCAATTAGTCGACCAACCAGTTAAATTCAGTTCGAAATTTCCTGCAAAATCGCGGGCGACATGTTGCGCGTGGGGGATTGAAGTGATGTTAACGGTCAATTCCTTAAAGTTTTTCTGCATGACCGATTGGAGGTAAGTCCCCACGTGCTTGTCATCATCCGTGTCATCGGTCAATAAGTTCAAGGTGACCTTACTTTGACCGGTTTCTTGTAAGTATTTATGCCAGTACGTTTTGGCTTTAGAGACGTCGGTTGGTAGGAGATTACCGATTTCAGTAGCCATGTCTTGGCCCGTTTTTGGATTAGCCTGATCCCCATGGGGAATGGCGCTTAAGGCGGGTTTTGAGCCATCTTGTAAAATTTTATTCGTTAGAGTTTTCCGGTTCATGACGTAGGAAACGGCTTGGCGTAAGTTTTCGGAATTGGTTTTAGTTTTTTTACTATTAACGTAAAGGTACTGTAAACGGCCTAACAGGTGAGTATGAAGCTGGTTATCGTTGCCATTTGCGCGGACGTATTGCCCACTAACGGTGGTCTCTTGAACTTTTCCTGATTTGAATAGGTTAGCCGCGGTAGATTCATCTTTGGTCACGCTGACCTTAACTTTCTTGATACCGACCTGCGAGGCATCCCAATAATGGGGATTCTTGACGTAGGTCCAGGAGGAATTACTACCAGTCCAACCAACTAATTTGTAGGCGCCGTTACTAACGGTTTTGGCGGCGCTAGTACCATATTTTTGGCCGTATTTCTTCACAGCAGCCGTGTTTAGCGGGTAATAACCGGCTACCAGGTCGTTAAAGTACGGAACAGCTTTGGTGAGCTGAAATTGAAGCTTGGTTTTACTGAGGGCTTTGACCCCTAACTTACTAGCAGGTAGCTTTCCTGTTTGAATGGCTGAATAATTCTTAAAAGCACTCAGTAAGTTGGCGTATTGCGCCTTGGTTTTAGGATTGACCCACCGCTGCAAGGAAGTCACGAAATCTTGAGCGGTCACTTGTTGACCGTTAGCCCACTTGGCATTCTTTTTAAGGGTAAAGGTATAGGTTTTACCATGATTGGTAGGTTTCACCATTTTAGTGGCCACGCCGGCGACAATTTTGCCTTGCTTGTTGTAGGTGTACAGCCCCTCCATAGTCTGCGAAATCACGCTACCACTGTTGGTATCTGTAGATTTATTGGGATCGGCAGTGGCTGGTTCGCTGGCCAGGGTAACATTCAATGTTTTGCTTTGATTCGTTTGACCGGATGCTTGTCCACAGCCACTTAAAGGACCTAATGTTAATAATGCGGTTACGGTAAGCCAAAATTTATGAGTCATCTAAAAAACCTCCTAGCACAATTGATCTAAGGTTTAAGAACAAAAAAGCACCCTTATGGAATAAAGACACTTCCATAAGGGTGCAACTCGCACGGTACCACCTTATTTTTGCGATGAGAGACCCATCGCCTTCAACATGAACGGTAGGGCGCCTAGACGCGAGTGCTAAACTAGGCTTTTAACGCTCGCGAGCCTTACGATTCACTGCACGGATAACGGGATGCTTCCCGGTTGAACACTTACTTGAATTCGGTGGACGGCTCCGAAGGGATGTTCACGTTTTAGGACCTGACCCGCTTGCACTAAACCGGGTTCGCTAACAGGGCCACCAACGTTACTGAACTTCATCATCACTTTTTAATGTTCTAATCAATTGTTAATAATTGCTAGTTTAGCACCGAAATTTTGTTTGTCAACGTCGGATTTTCATTTTTTATCCACGTTTTCAGAAAATTTTGGAAAAGAGAAGCGCGGTAGAAAGGGCGTTGACCACTTCCTGGTTGCCACGTTTTCCTTTTGACTTAAAATTCGCGGTGGCCGCCGATGTAGACTTGTTTATCGGCTTGGACCACGTTGGCGGTGTCCACGACCGGGTCGCTCTTGAGGACCTGGAAATCAGCGAACTTGCCGACCTCAAGGGTGCCATAGTCGTCGGCGACCCCTAGTAGCGTTGCCGAATTGATGCAGGAACATTGATAAGCTTGGGCGGGAGTCATTCCAATCTTAGTGAGCATCCCGAACTCTTCGGGGGTCCGGTCGAACCCGTTGTACGGCGTGCCAGCATCGGTCCCACAGGTGAACTTGACGCCGATTTTGACGGCCCGGGTGAGGTTGACGTAGGTGTCGTCGAGGGCGTCTTCGGCCTTCTTGATCTCCCAATCCGGGAGAACCCCGATACCGTCCTTGGCGGCGGCCCATTCGGCGATTAGAGTTGGGGTGAGGTAAGTCCCTTGCTTGACCATCTGGTGGGCCTCAGCCTCGTTGACGTAGAAGCCATGTTCGATGGAATCGACCCCTGCGTCAAGCGCGTTTTGAATCCCAGGGTTGCCTTCCGCATGCGCCGCCACGATGCGGCGCTTGTGGTGGGCTTCTTCTACGGCAGCGTGCATTTCCGCTACGGATAGTTGTGGGTCTTCCATGAAGTCGTTGGGCGTCATGACCCCGCCGGTCGCCATGACCTTGATACATTCGGCGCCGTTTTTAAAGGCGGTACGGACGGCCTTGCGCATCTCGTCGGGTGAATCGACTGCATGCCCGCCGTGCGGGGAATCACCGTGGCCCCCGGTCATCGAGAAGGCTTTGCCTGAAACCATCATGTGCGGGGTATGAGGAAGCTTGCCGTCGCGTTGCATGCGTTTAAGCGCAATGTCGACGTCGTAGGCGGTCCCGCACTGACGGATATAGGTGACGCCAGATTTTAGAAGTTGCTGGAGGTTTTGGGTGGCAAAGACTGCCGATTCGGCTTCAGATTGACCGTAAGACCCGTCCGGCGTGTCCGGACCAGACGTCACGTGGGTGTGGACGTTGAAGAAGCCCGGCATGACGTACTGGCCGTGAAAGTCGACTTGCTCATCGTCCCCAGTGGGAGCGCCGGTGCCACGAGCTGTGATCCGGCCGGTCTGGTCGTCGACCGTGAACCAAGCGTCTGGGGTGTTGTGGTCGGTGGTGCCGTCAAAGAAATTGCAATGATAAAATGTGGTCATAAAATTACCTCCAGAAAGTTGTAATGGTGATGCGATTGAAACGGATTGGTCGCCTCCTTAAAGCTGAGTGGGTCATTTCCAGTAAGCGTATTGGTATTGGGCTTCATTCAACAACGAGTAGGTCAGCCCGCCGACATCCTTGCTGACCAGTTTCGCTTCGGATGGCTGGTAAACGGGCACGTAGCCCTTAACGCTCATCAGGTATTTATCGGCGGCCATCAATCCCTTGTACCGGGCCAGACCAGTCTTTGCGTTGGCACTGGTCAGCATTTGGTTATAAGTCGAGTCGTTCCAATGGGTGAAATTGACCGAATTATCTTTGGCGGCCAATTCCAAGTAGTCGTCGGCGTCCAGCCAGTTGGTCGACCAGCCAATCAGGTTGATATCGTACTTCTGGTCGAAGTCGCGGGCCACGTGTTGGGCGTGTGGCAAAGCAGTGATATTGACAGTCAACCCCTTAAAGTTCTTTTCCATGACGGCTTGAATGTAAGTGCCGACGTGTTTATCGGCATCGCTATCATCGGTCAAAATGTTCAGGGTAGCCTTGCTTTTCCCGGTTTCTTTCAGGTACTTTTGCCAATAAGCTTTAGCCTTGGTCACGTTGTGGGGCAAAAGGTTGCCGACCTCACTGGCCATATCTTCGCCGGTCTTAGGATTGGCTTGGTCGCCCTTCGGCACGGCACTAGTGGCGGCTTTGGACCCATCACCTAAAACGCTCTTGACCAGCTTCTGCCGGTCGATGACGTAGGAGACGGCTTGCCGCAGGTTTTCAGATTTCGTGGCTTTGCGCTTGCTGTTAAAGACCAACAAGCTCATGCGGCCTAACAGGTGGGTTTGCAACTGTTTATCGTTACCATTGGAACGAACATATTGGCCGCTGACCGTGGTCTCTTGAATCTTGCCGGATTTGAACAGGTTGGCCGCGGTGGTCTCGTCTTTGGTGACAGAGACTTTGACTCGGTTGATCTGAACGTTCTTGGCGTTCCAATAGTGCTTGTTCTTAACGTAGTGCCAAGTCGAATTGCTGCCGGTCCAGCCGACCAACTTGTATGGCCCGTTACTCATGGTCTTAGCTGCGCTGGTCCCATATTTGGACCCATATTTTTTCACGGCATCGGTGTTGAGTGGGTAATACTTACTGGCGGCTAGGTCGTTGAAGTAAGGGACAGCCTTTGTCAATTGAATTCGTAGCTTGGTCTTGCTGAGGGCCTTGACCCCTAACTTGCTGGGAGACATCTTACTGTGTTGGATGGCATCGTAATTTTTAAAGGCCGAAAGGAGATCAGCGTATTGTGCTTTGGTCTTGGGGTTGACCATCCGTCGTAGGGACGTAACGAAATCTTGCGCCGTGACATCCTGACCATTGGCCCACTTAGCATCTTTACGAAGATTGAACGTATAAGTCTTACCATGATTGGTGGGCTTTACGATTTTGGTCGCCACGCCAGGCACGATTTTATTTGATTTGTTATAAGTATAGAGAGCTTCCATGGTTTGAAAGACCACGCTGCCGCTGTTAGTGTCGGTCATCTTATTAGGATCGGCCGTCGCGGGTTCATCGGCTAAGGTCACGTTTAAGGTCTTATTCTTGGATTGGCCACTGGCCTGGCCGCAACCGGCTAGGGTGACCGTAAGTAGTAGCGCAACGGGAATAGTGAATAGTGAACGATGCATGGGCAAAAACCTCCTAGGTTCAATCGATGTGGTGGACGACAAAAAGCGCCCTTACGGAAAGTGTTTCTCCGTAAGGGCGCAAAAGGAATTTGCACGGTACCACCTTAATTTGATCTCAACATGAACCATGGCTCCTAGAGGCAACTTTTCCCGCAGGCTAGGTCCTGTGGGGCCACACCACGATTCAAGGCAAGGATAACGGCTGCATCCGGTCGGGCTTACTACAGTTCAGCTGACGGTTCGGAAGGGAGTTCGGTTGCGCTTGGGGTTCCCGCTTGCACTAAACCGGGATCGCTGGACCACGCCACGTACTTACTAGTCTTCTTCATAACTTTTTAATTTTCTCATCGATTGTTAATGATTGCTAGTTTAGCATGGATTTCAGAAATGTCAACGGCCGAGTGAAAATTTACGGGTGTGGGTAGATGGTAGACAAAC
Source organism: Levilactobacillus suantsaii (assembly GCF_004115745.1). Lineage (GTDB taxonomy): Bacteria > Bacillota > Bacilli > Lactobacillales > Lactobacillaceae > Levilactobacillus > Levilactobacillus suantsaii. The sequence goes on from NZ_QXIL01000007.1 coordinate 45,065, forward strand.
GGCCCAGAAAGTTTTTTCTGGGCCGTAAGGATAAACTATATTTTGTTTTAAATAATTAATGCGATTAATCGCGTACCTGCAGAATATCATTCAAGTCAGAGCGACCGGGGCGTAAGGCGTTGACCCGACTATCGGTTTGCGGGTAGCCCAGGGCAATCCCCATAAAGATGGCCTCGTCATCCGGAATCGTAAAGGCTTCACGAATCTCGTCCGGGTAACGAACCAGTTCGTAGGCCGGGACACCACTGACACCGTGACGGGTCGCGGCGAGCAAGATGCCGTATCCGAAAGCCCCCAAGTCGTATGCCGAGTAGGCCGAAGAATTTTTCGGCATAGTCAAGTAAACGATGGCGGGAGCGTTGAACAGGCCCCGTTGCCGAGACACGAACTGGTCGCGTTCGTTTGCGGTGTAGAATTGTTGCATGTTTTGCTGCCAGGCCGTAATGTTGGTTTGTGGCAGGGTGGCCCAATCCTTAGGGGGCACGACTTCGGTCCAACTCTTAGTCCCTTGTTGGTTCAAATCCTGGTGACTCTGGCGGAGGTGTTGTGCGGTCTTGCCGGTTGCCAGGTAGACCTTCCAGGGTTGTGCATTTTCCCAAGAAGGAGCCAATTGGGCCTCGGTCAAGATGGCGCGTAACGTATCGAGTGCAACGGGGCGGTCACTGAAATCCCGGGCAGAGTGGCGTTGAACTGGAATTGATGACGACATAAAAATCTCTTCCTTTCATTGAGTGCTTCTCCTGTTAGTGTAGCGGATTGCGCCCAGAAGGCAAGTCAGGGCCTCTGAAGGTATTTTGAATTGTTTCACGTGAAACATCACCTCGATGGCTTATGGGTAGTTGATATGAAAATGATGGTTTAAACCGGCAAATAACGGGCTAAAATATGGCTGATGATGAAACCACCACCCATGAGTAACCAAAATTGAAAGTTGACGTGCAAGGACTTGCAATTACCAGCTAAATTTGTTGCGAGTTTACGGGAGACCTTATGGGGCTTGACCTGACGGGCTGAATCCGTGTATAACGCCGCCATGACGGGATTCTTAGGAGAACGAAATTTTGTGAAACCCCTGGATTGTGATAAAATGAATGTATTCTTTAGAGCGGTTTCGGCGCACCGTTTTTTGTCGGGTGACGCCACCGCGAATCGATTTTAGGACGAATCAGATGAGGAGTAAGTATGCACAAACTATTTTCGCGAGCAAACGTCCCCGAATTCTTACAGAATCGGCGGCTCCGAGGAATCGCAATTTTAACGGCAAGCTTAGCCATTTTAGGAATCGTCTTGTCGTTTCTCATGAATTGGATCTTCGGTATTGTCATCTTAGTCTTAGTGGGTATCGGTATGCTAGTGGTGTTCAATACCATGGCGGAGATTGGGACCGATACGGCTCAGTATATTTCTGACTTATCCTATCGGATTCAACAGGGTGAGCAGGAATCACTGATTCGGATGCCACCGGGCGTTATGATTCTTGGGACGACGAACCAAATTGAATGGATCAACCCGTACTTACAACATTATTTTGACGACCAAAATGTGTTGGGGCATCCATTGGAAGAAGTTGACGCCCAGTTGGCAGAGTTGGTTGATAAGGCCAAACCGGAAACGTTATCGACGGTGCGCTGGCATGATTACCGATTGACGCTATACGTGCAACCCGATTTCCACGCCGTGTATTTGTACGACATTACCCATTATCAGTTGATTCAAGAACGCTATGATAATGAAAAGATTGCAATTGGGCAGGTTTTCCTGGATAACTACGATGAGATTACTCAGTCGATGACTGACCAGGAGATTTCTAACCTACGCAATTATGTGACCAACGAGTTGTCGTCGTGGGTCCAAGAATTCGACATGTACCTGAAACAATTGGATGACGACCATTACTTCATCTTAGCGTACGCCAAGTCGCTGGCCGCCATCGAGGCTGATAAGTTTAAGATCCTGGACACCATCCGGGAAAGTACGTCGAAGCAAAACTTCCCGCTGACTTTGAGTATCGGGATTGCCTATGGGGATTCCAACTTGAATAAGCTGGCCGACCAAGCCCAAAGCAACTTGGACTTAGCCCTCGGCCGGGGTGGGGACCAGGTCGTAGTGAAGGCTGCCGACCGTGAAGCCCGTTACTATGGTGGGAAGACCAACCCAATGGAGAAACGGACGCGGGTCCGGGCCCGGATGATTTCACAGGCCTTGCAGGAATTAATGAACGAATCTGATCAGATCTTCGTACAAGGCCACACCCAACCAGATATGGATTCGCTGGGGGCTTGCTTGGGGATTCGCCGGATTGCCAAGATGAACCATAAGACCTGCTGGATCGTCTTGGATGCCGAAATGGTCCACTCCGACGTGCAACGGCTACTGGATGATTTACAAGATTATCCCGATGTGGCTGCGGCCATCATTTCGCCGGAGGACGCCTTGGAAAAGGCCACCGACCAAAGCATGTTGCTGATGGTCGACCATTCCCGGCCGTCGATTACGATTTCACCGGAACTTTACCACCGGTTGGAAAATCGGGTGATGATTCTCGACCATCACCGGCGTGGGGAAGAGTTCCCCGAAAATCCGTTACTGGTCTACATCGAACCGTACGCCAGCTCGACCTGCGAACTGATTACCGAGATGTTCGAGTACCAGTCGCAAGAGAGTGAACCCATCAACAAGGTCGAAGCAACGGCGATGCTGACCGGGATCTTCGTGGACACCAAGCACTTCTCGTTACGGACCGGGACGCGGACCTTCGATGCGGCCAGTTACCTGCGTTCGGCGGGAGCGGATGCCATGAAGATGCAACAATATATGAAGGAAAACGTTGATAGTTACCTGCAACGTAACCACCTGATTGAATTAGTCGAGTTCGTCAATGAAGACATGGCGGTGGTCGCCGGTGAGGAGGACCAAACCTACGATCCGGTCACGGCGGCGCAGGCAGCCGATGACCTGCTGAACATGTCTGGCGTTGATGCGTCGTACGTCATCACCCGCCGCGACGACGGGCGGGTCGGCATTTCGGCCCGGTCGCTAGGCAAGATCAACGTCCAACTGACCATGGAAGCCATGGGCGGTGGCGGTCACTTGTCCAACGCGGCGACCCAAATCGCCGATAAGTCGATGGCCGAAGTCAAGCAACAGTTATTGGACATCTTGAACCACACGGTCGAAGAAGCCAACGCCGACGAGTAGTTAATTGCGTTAAGGGCGGATTCGGCGTAGGATAAAATAAGTGATAAATTGAGGAGTGACCGACGTGAAAGTGATTTTTACCAAGGACGTCCGCGGAAAAGGTAAACGCGGTGAAATCAAGAACGTACCTGATGGGTACGCCCAGAACTTTTTAATCAAGCGAGGATTAGCCAAGCAAGCCAACCAATCTGCGATGAGTCAACTCAACGCCGAACGGAAGGCCGAACAACGGCGCGAAGCCGAAGAATTGGCTGAAGCCAACGACCTCAAGCAACACTTGGAAGACGACAAGACGGTCGTGGAAATCTTAGCCAAGGCCGGAGATGATGGCCGCTTGTTCGGGTCGATTCCGAGCAAGCAAATCGTTCAGGCTTTAGCCAAGCAATTTGACCTGAAGCTGGATAAGCACAAGGTCGACTTGCCTGAACCGATTCGCTCGTTGGGTTACACCAACGTGCCGGTCAAGCTCCACCCCGACGTGACCGCCAAGATTCGGGTCCACGTCGCTCAAAAGCAAAAATAAAAGGTTCTAATAGATTGATGATAAAAAGTCGCCCCCTGTTGGCGGCTTTTTCTTTCCGTGGTATGATGGATTATCTGAATTGACCGGGGGAATTTTAGTTAAAAAACGGGAGTGCTTGGGACTGTAAGTCCGAGACCATCCCCAATTGATTTTCGAATTTTAAACCGGGTCGTTTCACTGTAGATGGTATAAAATGGATGACGACCGTTAAATCGGCAGCCTAGATCAAGTAGAGGAGTTAGTGAGATACGAATGGACAATAGTGCACTAACAGACCACACACCACCGCAAAACCTCGAAGCCGAAAAGGCCGTCTTAGGGGCGATCTTTTTGAGTACCGACGCGTTGGTGGATGCGTTGGAAGTCTTGACCCCGGAAGATTTTTATCGCCGGGAACATCAAATTATTTTTCAAGCCATGGTGGATCTAAATGACCGCGACGAAGCCATCGACGTGGTCACCATCACGGATTTATTGACCGCTAAAAACGAATTGGATGACGTGGGCGGGGTCTCCTATATCGCTGAACTGGCGAGTTCGGTACCGACCGCCGCTAACGCCACCTACTACGCCAAGATCGTGCAAAACAAGGCCGTTCTGCGGCGATTGATTCAAACCGCGACGAATATCGCCACCACGGGATATCAGCAGGACGGTAACGTCACCGAAATCCTGGACAACGCCGAACGCGATATCATGAACGTTGCGGAAATGCGCAGTCAGTCGGGGTTCCGGCAGATTCGCGAAGTCTTAAGCAAGAGTTTTGAAGACATCAACGAACTCTCGAAAAAGGGTGACGCCATCACCGGATTATCGACGGGTTACGCCGAACTCGATAAGATGACGACCGGCCTACACGACGATGAACTGATGATTCTTGCGGCCCGGCCGGCCGTCGGGAAGACCGCCTTTGCCCTGAATATCGCGCAAAACGTGGGGACCCGGACCGACAAGACCGTGGCCATCTTTAGTCTGGAAATGAGTGCCGAATCGTTGGTCAACCGGATGCTGTGTGCGGAGGGCTCCATCGACGCCAATCATTTGCGGACTGGTCAGTTGACCGAAGACGAGTGGAACAACTTAGTCATGGCAATGGGGAGTTTATCCAAGGCCAGCATTTACATCGACGACACGGCCGGGAACAAGATTACCGAGATTCGGGCCAAGTGTCGACGGCTCGCCAAGGAAAAGCAGAACCTGGGACTGATTGTGATCGATTATTTGCAACTGATCGAAGGAACCAATCACGAGAGCCGTCAGCAAGAAGTTTCCGATATCTCTCGGCAATTGAAAAAGCTGGCCAAGGAACTGCACGTCCCGGTGATTGCATTATCTCAGCTTTCTCGGGGCGTGGAACAACGGCAGGATAAGCGGCCAGTCTTATCCGATATCCGGGAATCCGGGTCGATCGAACAAGATGCCGATATCGTCTCGTTCCTGTACCGGGACGACTATTACGAACGAGAAGGCGATGACGCTGATGGTGGGGGTGACAGTGATCCCCGTGATGACGAGAACCAAGACGTCGGTGAAGTCGAAGTCATTATTGAAAAGAACCGGTCAGGTCCGCGGGGAACGGTCAAATTACTGTTTGTTAAGTCGTTTAACAAATTCTCGTCGGTGGCCTACGTGCCGGACGACCAGGGCTAACGAGGGTTAAGCTTGGATTCCAGGGAACGGTGGAGACCGGCTAACTGGGGAATTGTCCAGTGAGACGCAAAATTCATCAGGATGTGCGAGAAAGTTCACATTTTCGTCATATTTACCAGTTATTATAAGCAACATAGAAGTTAACCCAAACGTTGCTTCTACCAAAGATTAACAATCTTTTTTCATGTACTCCTCCTCCCCTGGAATAATGAAAAAATAGTTAACGTCATAATTCTTATGACGTTACCCCTACTCCGATGACCATCGCTTTCCCCGAGCGGTGGTTTTTCTTTACGCAAAATTGAAGCGACCGCCAAGCCATCACGTGATGGCTTGACGGTCGCTTTTAGCGTCGAGATTAAATATGATGGTGGGCTAACGCCACGGAATCGTGTCCTTCTAACGTCAACAAGGCAAGCTTGCGGTCGAGTCCACCCGCGTAACCGGTGAGGGCACCATCATGGCCCACCACCCGATGACAGGGGATGACGATGGCTAGCGGATTGTGGGCTACGGCACCACCTACGGCTCGCACGGCCTGCGGTTTCCCTAACTGAGTCGCGATTTGTTGGTATGTCGCGGTTTTCCCGTACGGAATCTGAGTCAGCACTTGGAGAACCTGCGCACGAAATGGGGTCACTTCCGGCGTTAAGGGTAACGCAAACGGGTCTGGTGCTTCACCCGCAAAGTAGGCGTGGAGCCAATCGAGAGCTAAGTGTAGTGATTCCGTCTGGCCCGTGGGGATAGCGGTCAAGTCGTAATTAGCGCCAAAGTGGGCTTGGTCGTTGAACCATAAGCCGTATAAATGATGATCATCGCCCAGTAACGTCAAGGGGCCTAAGGGTGAGGGCGTGGTCAACTGGGTCGACATAGCAAGTCTCCCTTTCTTAGTCTTCAATCATAATCAACGATTGCCGGAGCGCCTGGGCGTTGGCCGGTAGCGACGGTAAGTTACGAATATCATCGGGAGCGTCGGCCACCAAAGTCGCGGTCCCCATAAAGGTCATTTTGAGCCAATCGCAGGACAACTTTATCGACTGTTCGATGAGGGGCTTGGCTTTGTGGAGGGGGTCATCGGCGCCCACAATCAAGAGAAAAATCCGCTTATTAGCAAACGATGTTCCTGCCGTGAAACTGTCAAACCAGCGGTCGATAAAGACCTTGAGCTGGCCACTCATGTTGTACCAGTAGACGGGGGTCCCCAACACGATGTTGTCGGCCGCCTGAAACTGTGCCATGATGGTCAGGTAGTCGTCGGACTCGTCGAGTTGGGGCATGGTGGTCTCCCGGTGATCCCGTTCAAAATTTAAATGTGTCTGTGCTAGGTGGACGGTGTGGTGGGGGATGTCCGCCAGTAAGCGTTCACCTAGCGCAGCGGTATTTCCGTCGGAGCGGGAACTGCCGTCGATAAAGAGTGTCGTCATCTGTAATTGCCTCCTTTAAATTCAGTGTAGAAAAGGTGCCGGCGAAAAGCAATTAATATGGCCAAGCAACTAGTCGCCCGCCGGTATCCGTGATAGAATGGGTCTTAATTTGTGTCTCATCTAAATTTAATGTTAGCGTCCGCGTCTCTGCGAGGAGCAGGATGCACGTGAAGAGAGGGAGGCTATGCAATGCGGGAGATTCGACTGCGTTGGTTATTGCTGGGGGAGCTCTTCAGCAGTATCGGCATGAGTTTTATTTGGCCGCTAACGACCATTTACTTACATAACCACCTGGGCATCTCCTTGACCCAAGTGGGGGTGATTTTACTGTTCTATTCCCTGGCCAACGTGTTGGGGAGTATCAGCGGGGGGCGGTTGTTCGACCGGTTGAACCCGTTTTATTTGATCATTGGCAGCGTGACGCTATCCTTTGTTACCATGCTGGTGTTGATTTTCAATCACGGCTGGCCGGCGTTTCCCATCGCACTTTTATCCTTGGGCTTTGCGTCGGGCTGGTCACTGACCATGGTCAATTCGCTGGGCACTACGATTCATAGTCGCGATGGCCGCTATATCTTCAATATGTTGTATTTCGCGCAAAATTTGGGGATTGTCGCGGGGACCGCGATGGTCGGGTTCGTCTACAGTGTCAGTATCACGTTGCTATTTAGCATCGCGACCAGCTTGTTTGGGGCCTTTTTGGTGGTCATCTTGACGACCTATCACGTCCCGGCGGTGATGCACCGCGAAGTCCAAACTAAAACGACACACCATGTGACCCTGCCCAAGGCGAATCGGTACATCATGGGCAGCTTTTTCTTTTCGCTGGTCATCATCTGGATCATGTACGAGCAGTGGAATTCTAATCTGTCCGTGTACATGACCGGGATGGGCATCTTGATGCGCGATTATAGTCTGTTGTGGACCATCAACGCCGCGTTGATTGTGGTGTTTCAGGCACTGTTGAACTGGCTGGCGAACTTTTTTACCAACTTGTACCTGCAAGTTTATGCTGGCATCTTTTTCGTGGCGTTGTCGTTTGTCACGCTGATCTTTGCCAAGGACTACGCCCACTTCGTGATTGCCATGGTCATCTTGACCATGGGCGAAGCCACGGCTTTTCCGGCGATTCCGGCCATCGTTAACAGTCTGACACCGGCCGTGGTCAAAGGGCAGTATCAGGGGATGGCCAACGCTTGGGCTTCAGTCGGCCGGGCGTTCGGACCGCTGTTCGGGGGCCTGGTCATCGACTTTGGCTCCTATACGCTACTCTTCGTGGTGGCGGCGGTGGCGAATCTCCTGGTTTTGGGACTGAACCTGGTCGTTATCACGGGAAATCGGCGACAAGCGGAAGTTTATAAATAATATTGTGGGGGTAGGGTGTATAATAAAATCATAGTAGTGGAATATAGGTTATTAGGGGAATGCACATGAAAAAGAAAATTCGGGGAATGAGTGGCCTGCTACTGGGGTTAGTGCTGGGCTTCTTTCTATGGGGTGGTATCCATACGGCGCCGACCCAATCGACCGTGACGGATTCGGTGGTCCAACCGACTTCCGGCCAAACGGCAGTACGGTTGGATAGTACGAGTGGTCATCACGGTCAAGTGGAAATGAAGACTCAAACAACGACTAGTCAGGCGGGGAAAACGGTGAGTCGCGAGACCACCAAGATGACGCCGCAACAGCCGACCACCTCCCAACGGTAATGACGTTTGGGTGAAAATTAAGGCAATTATAAATAACGGTACTGAAAAAGTAATCGATAAAATCTCCACGGATCAGGCCCAAGCGGCTGGTACGTGGGGATTTTTGCCGTCCAGAAAGTTTTGTCGGCGGATGACGTGGTGCCTGATTTTTAAGCCGATTGCCTTTTTTAGACGCGATTATGCATTATTTTCGAATAATATGAATATTTATAAAGTGTTTGACTTTAAAAATGAATGGTGATAAATTAAATATTAATCAAAGCAAAGACTAGATTGCGAAGAGTAACGTGAAGGCCCGTCCAGCAAGTTCGGGTAGCTGTCAGCCGAAACCGCAAATCCACGTGAACCGCATCGCGATGTTTCATTGGTGAACCTAAGTAGCCAATGCCGGCTGGCGGCCGTTACCCCGCGCGCATCGAATTTGATGCCATAAGTGATAAAACAAGGTGGTACCGCGAAGCATTCGCCCTTGTCGACCAGGGATGGTCGGCGAGAGTGGATGCTTTTTTGGTCTAAATGAGGAGTTGAGCGGAATGCATAAACAAATGATGGGATTGGGTATTGGCTTATTGGCCGTGATTGGATTAGCCGGTTGTGGGACGTCGGAAGCGAAGAGTCACGACGCGACGTTGAACGTGACTTTGGTGGGCAACCCCGCAACGGCCAACCCGGCCATCTCCGGTGACGTGAACAGTTCGAGCATGATTTCGCAAACGGAAGAGGGGCTTTATACCCTGAACAAGAAGGGCAAGGTCGTGGCGGGCGTGGCCGAAAAGGTGGTCAAACCAACGAAAAACGGCACGGTCTACACGTTCAAAATCAAGCAGAATGCCAAGTGGCAAAACGGCGACCCCGTGACCGCCCAAGACTTCGTGACCTCGTTTGAATGGCAGGTCAACCCGAAGTCCAAGTCGCAGGTGGCCAATAAACTAAAGTATCTGAAGAATTATTCAGCTGTGCAAAGCGGCAAGAAGGATCCCAGCGCACTAGGAGTCAAGGCCCTCAACAAACGGACCCTGCAATTAACGTTATCGAAACCGCAACCCTGGTTACCGGACATCTTAGCCACGGCGGAATATCCGATGAAGACGGATCTCTTTAAGAAGTATGGCAGCCATTATGGGACGTCGGCCACCAAGACCATGTCTGAGGGGGCTTACAAACTGGTCGGCTGGAGTGGTAACAGTGACAGTTGGACCTACGTGAAGAACCCGCATTACTGGAACGCTAAGAACGTTCAAATTCCGAAGGTCAGCGTGCAAGTGGTCAAGACGCCAAGTACCGCGGCCAACCTTTTCAAATCGGGGAAGGTCCAAGAAACTTATTTATCGGGACAATACATCAAGCAAAATGCGAATAACTCACAACTGACCACGACGTTGAACAGTTCGATGCGGTTCTTAGAGTTCAATGACAAACGGTCGGTCACCCATAATACTAAGGTCCGGCAAGCCTTCTCCTACATCGTGAACCGGAAGCAAGTCACCGATAAGGTTTTACAAGACGGGTCGCAACCGGCTAAAAGTCTGATTCCTTATGGCGACGGCAATGATCCGAAGACGGGCGAGGACTTCTCCAAGGAAGTGGGGAACCTGGTTAGTTATAACCCCAAGAAGGCCACAGCCCTTTGGAAACAAGCGAAAAAAGAACTGGGCATCAAGAAAACGAGCCTGGAAATTTTGACGGCGGATACGGACGAACAACAACACGTGGCCCAGTATCTGCAGCAACAAGCCCAAAAGTACATGCCGGGGTTGACCGTGACCATTAAGGCGTTACCGCTGGCCCAACAGATCAATAAGGGGTCCGAAGGCAATTACGATATCGACCTCGATGGCTGGACGACCGATTGGCGGGATCCCGCGGACTTCCTGCAAATGGCGGACGGGACCAGTTCGGTCAACTTCACCAAGTGGGACAACGCCCATTACACCAATTTAATGAAAGAAATCGATGACACGAGCAAATACACCACTCAGCAACGGTGGGATTTAATGAAGCAAGCCGATACGTATGTGACACAACAAGCTGGCTTAGTCCCGTTGTATCAGCAGGCTAAGGCTCACTTGGTCTCGAAACAGGTTGGTGGGTTGAAGTACACTATGATGAGCGATGCCCAATATAAATACGCTTATTGGAAATAATCAGCGCTGAGCCACAAAAAACGGGTGCCGCAGAACGATTAAACGTTCTGCGACACCCGTTTGGCGTAGCTGAGTAAAAGGTGATGAGCAACTCATTCAATGAATGAATAAGTATCAATGAAAGTGGATAAATACACGGACGAAAAAAGCGATGCCGTTACCGACATCGCTTTTGTATAAGATGGGCAGTCAGGGGCTCGAACCCTGGACCCACGGATTAAGAGTCCGTTGCTCTACCAACTGAGCTAACTGCCCATAACTTTTCAACGAAAACAATCATACCATGCGAGCTGGGGGTGATGCAAGTCTTTTTTGAAAAAATAATCATGTTTATACATCCCTAAAACTGAATGAGCTGAATTTATGAAGGACAACGCTTAATTGAATAAGGAGCGCCCTAATAGATGCAATTATTGAATCTGGGACTACTTAAGTTATGGCGAACTTGGGCAAACATTATGGTATTAAACGCATTAGGATTGAAGGACAGTGGTATAGTACCTTCAAGCGATTTATACGGCCTAATGGATAAAGAAATTAATTACTTTGATACTTGTGGCGTGTACAATATATAATATAGGAGGTTAATTAATGATTGATTTTTTGGAGGATTTGGGAGAGCTAATTAAAAATTTGTTTGAGGTGATTGAAGGTTTATTTGTTGTCGCTGTTTGTGGGGTTATTTCTTGGATACTAATTTGGGCAATTACAATAATATTAACGGAATAGATACATAACTGGCCGGGGGAATTCCGGTTCTTTATAAACTGTTGTTGATAATTTATATTCGGGTACCTAGTCGCACAACGACTTAGGTATCCTTTTTAGGTTAAAAATTAAACGAATATGTAATTAGAAATTAATGAACGGAAAGTGTCTATAGTAGCCTGAGGTGTTCGTTGGGTTTAAGCAAAAGCTTCCAATATCGTTTTAAGGATTTGTACTTAGGAGTTGTGGTTCCGTATCGTTTCATGATACGAACTCGGGTCGCATTAAAGGCTTTAGTAGCAGTACTTACAATGCGGAATCTATCCGTGACAACAAGCGCATTAGGGAGGACTGAGACTAACTGTGGATAGGTATAATTCATATCGGTGACGGTGGCCTTTACACGCTCTCTGCCAAAAGGAATATTGCATTCGTTATATCTAAAATAGCGCTTGTTTAGACATAGGATGACGTTTCATTCGCTACAACGTAGCAATTTCAACATAACTTTGCGCCAATCATAGCGGATGATAGTCCAAAGTATTCTTTACTTTAAAGGGGCCAGTACTATTGAGGTTAATCAGTTTAACGCTTTTAATATGAGCACCTTCAATTTCGAACATTTTTTTGATATTCCGAGACATTAGGGTATAGTCGCTTCTTTTTTTGAAATGTGGTAGTGGATAGATATAAGTCTGCTGACTATATCTCTTTTTTGCGTACTTTAAAATGTACCATCAAGTCCACACAAAAATATCTGTTACTAACAATCAAGTTTATCTTGATCATCAATAACAGATGTTATAGGGCCAATCTTTCACCTTCAGTTGACGAAGACTCATGATTTATTGGTCAAAAAAATCAGCAACCCCGAAGTTAATCTTCGTGAAAGCTGATTAGTGGTGATGCTATGATGGGCAGTCAGGGGCTCGAACCCTGGACCCACGGATTAAGAGTCCGTTGCTCTACCAACTGAGCTAACTGCCCATATCTTTCGACGAGAACTATCATAGCATGTCAGCTAAGGGGACGCAATCCTTTTTGTCAAAAAATTTGACTTAAAATTGGAATTTTTTTAAAAATAACGTGTTATCGCATGATAAATAAACGTTAAAAAGCAAACTTTTCAGTTAAAACTCGATATAAAGTTAAAAGGTTAGCCTTGGACTTTTAAAACCGATTAATTATTTTTAATAACGATAAAATGGGGTGCTCGACTCGATTAGTCCCACATCTCGACATTTCCTGGGAAATATTATGTTAAAAGCACCTTAAAACCGTGGCGGAATAGGACTGAAACCAGCTTCATGATGTGGTATAATTCAAGTAGTGCCCGATTGAGTGCCTGCTGGAAATTTATCAGCGGTCCCGGACACACCTGTGATTCACCCGGGTTATCATGGATAATCCCTTATTCCTTGACTTTAAACGAGCATTATCAGGAACACAATAATGGAGTGGTCCCGCTGACGATGGTAGTGTGACATCCAGCGGTCGACCTGCCGATAATCCTGCAATTATCGGAACGAATGGTATTTCCCTTAAGGAGGAAATTTTTAATTATGGCCAAAAAAATTCTTGTCGTCGATGACGAAAAGCCCATCTCAGATATCATGAAGTTCAGTTTAGAAAAGGAAGGCTACGAAGTGGACGTCGCCTATGACGGGGAAGCCGCGTTACAACACGTGGAAGAAAACACCCCGGATTTAGTGATTTTGGACTTGATGTTACCCAAGGTCGATGGCTTGGAAGTTGCCCGGGAAGTGCGGAAAAAGCACGACATGCCGATCATTATGGTCACGGCTAAGGACTCCGAACTCGATAAGGTCTTAGGCCTGGAACTGGGAGCTGACGACTACGTCACTAAGCCATTCTCGAACCGGGAATTAGTTGCCCGGGTCAAAGCCAACTTACGGCGGCAAAACACCGCGGCCCATGCGCAACCCGAGGAACCGGAAAACCAAGATATTGAAATTGGCGACTTGACGATCCACCCCGAAGCATACTCCGTGTCCAAGCGGGGGACCAACATTGAATTGACCCACCGGGAATTCGAACTGTTGCACTACTTGGCCCAACACATTGGCCAGGTCATGACCCGGGAACACTTGCTCCAGACCGTTTGGGGCTACGATTACTTTGGTGATGTCCGGACGGTGGACGTGACGGTCCGGCGCCTACGGGAAAAAATTGAAGACAGTCCTTCGCACCCAACTTGGCTGGTGACGCGGCGAGGGGTTGGGTATTATCTGCGCAACCCTGATTCCGATCAGGCTTAGCTAGCGGCAACGCTAAATTTTTGGCGGAGGAGTATGTAACTTCGTGAATAGCAAAATTAGATTCTTTCAATCGATTCATTTTAAAATCGCGTTAGTCTTTGCGCTGCTGCTGTTACTGACCCTGGAGATTGTGGGTGCCGTCTTCGTGCGGCAACTGGAACACCAGAACTTAAACACCTTTAAGTCCCAACAGGTGGTTCAAACCTACATCACTAATCGACTCTCCAACGAACTGGCGAAAACCAATGTGAGTGGGGCCAATAAGCAGATTAAATCGACGCTCTCCGAGATCACCAATACCAATAACGCCCAAATTCGGGTGATTGATAATAAGGGGACCATTCGGGGGACTAACGAAGCTGATAATCAAGGTGTCGTGGGGCAGAAGACCACCGACAGTGACATTAAAAATGCGATTTATAATAACCGTGACGTGGTGCGGACCACCTATAATTCGCAGAACAATAGCCGCTATTACACCACCGTGACCCGGATCATTCGGACCCAGGGTAACAACAGTGATTTGGTCGGGGTTATTTATATGCGGGCGAGTCTGGATTCCGTGTACCGAAACATCAACCAAATCACGCTGATTTATTTGTCGGCGACGTTTGTGGCGATTATTTTGGGACTCGTCATGGCGATTATTATTTCCCGGGCAATTACCCGGCCAATTGACGAAATGAAGAAACAAACGTTGCGGATTGCGCGCGGAGACTACTCTGGGCACGTCCACGTTTATGGTAACGATGAATTGGGCCAACTGGCCAGTGCCGTCAATAACCTATCCGTCCGGGTCGAAGAGGCCCAGGAATCGACGGAATCAGAACGGCGGCGGTTGGACTCCGTGATGGCCCACATGACCGATGGCGTTATTGCCACCGACCGGCGGGGGAACGTCACGATTATCAACGAAATGGGCAGTAACTTCTTGGATACCGATGCGGATGATGCGGTCGGTAAATCTATTCTGGATCTGTTGGCGATTCGCCAAGATTATACTTTGCGCGAGTTGCTCGAAGACCCGGATGATTTAGTTTTAGACTTTTCAACCAAAGATCATGACTTGATTCTGCAAGCCTACTTCTCATTGATTCAACGGGAATCTGGGTTTATTTCGGGGATTGTTTGTGTCTTACATGACGTTACCGAACAACAAAAGATTGACCAGGACCGGAAACAATTCGTGTCCAACGTGTCGCACGAGTTACGGACGCCGCTGACCAGTGTGCGCTCGTACGTTGAAGCACTGGCCGAAGGGGCCTGGAAGGACCCGAAAGTGGCCCCTGAATTCTTGAAGGTCACCCAGGAAGAAACTGACCGGATGATTCGGATGATCAACGACTTACTGACGTTGTCGCGGATGGATTCTGGGACCCAAAAGTTGGACCTGGAAATGGTCAACTTGAATGAACTGTATAACTATGTCCTGGATCGTTTCGACATGATTCTCAAACAAGATGACCAGCCAGAGAAGACGTACACCATCAAACGGGAATTTACCAAGCGTGATTTGTGGGTCGAAATCGATACGGACCGGTTCACACAGGTCTTGGATAATTTGATGAACAACGCGATTAAGTATTCCCCGGACGGTGGGGTCATCACCTGCCGGTTGCTAGAGACGCACAATAACGTGATGCTTAGTGTGACTGACCAAGGGCTCGGAATTCCCCGGGCCGATATCCCACGAATCTTTGACCGGTTCTACCGGGTCGATAAAGCCCGATCACGGGCCCAAGGTGGTACGGGGTTAGGGTTAGCGATTTCCCGGGAAGTCGTCCAAATGTTAGGCGGCCGGATTTGGGTCGATAGTCGCGAAGGTCGCGGCTCGACGTTCTACATTTCCTTGCCATATAAGCCGTACGAAGAGGAGGATCTCTGGGATGAAGATAACTAAAGTCCTGTTACCGCTGGGGTTAGCCGTAGCGGTAGCTGTCAGTATCACCTTTTCGGCGTTGATTTGGACCAACCCAGCGCAATATGAACATAACCGGCAACGCAGTTCGAACACCCAGACCACTGATATCAGTACCCGGCCACAACGCGACGTGTTTCTGCCGACGCAGGTCGTTTATAGCAATGCTTCTGGGAAGCAAGAACTGTTGAACAACCGAAAAGTCAACTTGACCACGGAACTTCGCGATGCACTGAAAAAGTGGGACTTCGGTCGGGTCACGCAGGTGGATGGGGTATCACACACCGAATATATGCGTTACCTGACACAAAAGAGTAGCTTGCTGTTGTCCTACGCTAGCCCGGTTAACATCCGGGTGTTCAATACCGTGTTCGGTAGTCAATTGAACCGGCATTCAACGAAGTTCTCCCGAATCATGGTCTCGTTGACGGATCCCGACTATTTGTACTTGTTAGATGATAAGCAGCAAAGTGTTTACCGAGTCAAGATCAGACACGCAGGCGTTAAGGCGTTGCGCAAAATCTTGAAGGAAAACCTCTTTCGCATCGATGTCAAAATGGATTGGCTCAATGGGAATGCACTGGCTTACGTGACTAACCGCGTTGCGGTACCATCCTACAGTTACCTGGTCAACCACCAATCGACGGATAACTTTACGACCCGCTTGTTGAACAAAGGGGAGTCGACGAACGTGACGGCCAAGAAGAATAAGGATAGTACCGTCTATAGCGACGGGGCGTCACGCCAGTTGACCTTCTATAATAAAGCGGGGATGGCGCTGTTCGAAGATTACGGTGCCTCGCAAGTGGCGTTGAGTTTTAACCAGCACTTATCCACCGGTTACAAGGCCGTCAAGTCGATTGGCCTCCCGATGGAAAACCTGCGCTACTACGGTTATAACGAGTCGAACCAGACGCTGACCTACCGAAGCTTCGTGGAAGGGTTCCCGATTTTTAACCAGAGCAACTACGGGACCGCTCGGATCCAACTCTCGTCACAGGGCGTGCGGCGGTATAACTTCTCAGTCTATAGTTTGCAGGTCCCAGTGCCTAACGACAAACATGCTGTGAAGTTACCAGGGACCCAAGCCGTGATTGACCAGTTGAGCGCGGCTGGGTATAGTAAGAAGAAAATTGGTAGTCTCCAGCTTGGGTACCAATGGGCCACCTCGTCAGCTTCCGATAAAGTCGTTGATCTGACGCCTACCTGGTACGTGTACTACAAGGGCAGTTGGAAGAACTACGAACAACTGTTGAAGTAGACCGGCAAGGAGGAATCGTCAGCTATGGATTTTCGGCGCATTGAGTGGTTATTTTTAGTCGCCTTTATCGCAATCGATATTTTTCTGTTTGCGGCCTTCCAACGTGATGCGACGGGTCAATCGGACACGGCTTCGGGCCGGTCGGCTGATACGGATACGACCATCGTGAAGGAAATGCGCGCAGACAACATCACGTTCAAATCTCCCAGTAAAAAGAGTGGCGAGGGTTATTACATTTCCACCAAGGATAATGCCGCCCAGATCAAGGCCAGCCTGACTAGTCTGACTGACCAAACCGTTCGGTACGATGATGGGTTGATTACCTCGACGTTCAAGACCCCAATCGATAACGTGGATACTCAGCATCCTAACCGGACCTTGGCCGACGTGGTCAGCAATACGTCCTTGATTTTAAACGGGGATGATTACCGCTATAATCAAAACCTGTCGAGTCGAAATACCGTGGTGTACACCCAGCGGGTTACCGACGGGCAGATTTATTCTCGTTACGGGCAGTTGCGGTTTAGCCTGACCAATGATGGGACCATCACCGGCTACACCCAAGGTTACCTGTCAGACGTCACGACTTTGCGGGAAAAAACGGGGATGATTTCGGAGCGGAAGGCATTAATCAGCCTGTACCAATATAATCAATTACAAAATAATACGAAGATCATGTGGACTAAGTTGGCTTATACACGGTACTTCACTTTGAAGAACAGCAGTGTGTATATCCCGACGTGGGTCATTGCGGTCAAGACCTCCAGCGGTAATAATGCGGGGATCGTACAATTGAAACACGTGAACGCCTTTACGGGAACCATCCTTACTTCAGATAGTAACGTGAAGACGGTCAGCGGGACGACGACCACCAATTAACGTGGTGGCACCGCAAATACATGTGAGCGAAAAGCGACGATGATCGTCGCTTTTTGTTTCGCAGTGATTTATGAGATACCAACCAAGTAATCAGGTTACAAGTTTAGTCGAATGCGGTATGATAACGGTGATAGGTCAAGAGAGGGTTAGATAAAGTGAGTACGCAAGGAGACGACTTACGCATCAGCATTCTGTCCAGTGGCAGTACGGGCAACGTGTGCTATGTGGAAAGTCCAAACGAACGCCTGCTGATTGATGCGGGCTTGAGTGGTAAGAAAATTGAACATTTGATGGGGACCATCGACCGGAGCTTGACCGACGTCAATGCGTTACTGGTAACCCATGAGCATACCGACCACCGCAAGGCCGTGGGGATTCTGGCGCGACGCTACCCCCAAATCGGGGTCTACGCGAACCGGGGAACCTGGGACGCGATGGCTTCGCGCATCGGCAAGGTCTCCTTGGACCAGAAGCACCTGTTCGCACCAGATACGGTCCAGACCTTTGGCGACATTGACGTCGAGAGCTTTTCGGTCTCCCATGATGCCGCGGAACCGCAATTTTACGCGGTCCACTATCATGGCAAGACCTTCGTTATCTTGACGGATACCGGGTACGTGTCCGAACACGTCGAAGGGGTCATCAAGGATGCCGACGCCTACTTGTTGGAGTGTAACCACGATGTGGAAATGTTGCGGATGGGAGACTATTCTTGGCCCCTTAAGCAACGCATCCTAAGCGATAAGGGACACTTGTCCAACGAGGAAGGGGCCGATACCTTGATGGATGTCCTGGGCAATCGGACCAAGAAGATCTATCTGGGGCACCGCAGTTTGCACAATAATATGAAGTCCCTGTGTCATTTAACGGTGGCCTCGATGATGGCCAACAAAGACTTTGGCGTCGGCGAAGACTTCAAGTTACTCGATACCGATCCCGAAGCTGCGACGCCGCTGGAGGCAATTTAAAAGTTTAAGGACTTCCGCGCATTTTTATCGCAGAAAATTCACACTCGCCCGCTAAAATGGGGATATTAAGTTAAATTGCCCATGGGGCAAGTCGATAATGAGGAGGGTTAGCGCATTTACGCGCGAGACGATGGCTGATAATAATAACAATAATAATCAAAATGATAATGCCCAAAATCAATTTGAGGATCAACAGCGATCAACGCCGGAGCAAACGCCGCGCCCCAAGAAACCACTGACCTTAACGAAGGTCGCCGTGACGGCAATCATTGCCGGATTACTTGGTGGTGGGGTCGCCTACGGTGGGGTATCCTATTTCAATAACAGTGGGTTGAACTCGACGGCGGTGCCGGCCGGGTCCAATAAGACGGGGAACACCAAGACGTCGAACGTCACGGTCAACGTCAATAGCCAAGCCACTAAGGCCTTCAATCAGGTCAAGGGGGCGATGGTCTCCGTCATCAACCTACAAAAGGAAAGTAGTAACAGTACCTTAGGGGAGCTCTTCGGTCAGAGTTCATCGAATTCATCTAGCTCGAAATCGTCTTTGGAAGAAGCATCCGAAGGGTCCGGGGTCGTTTATAAGAAGAGCGGCAACACCGCCTACATCGTCACCAACAATCACGTGGTATCCGGATCTTCGGCACTGCGGGTCGTGACGAGTAGCGGCAAGCAGCTCCAGGCCAAGGTCGTCGGGAAAGATTCCGTGACTGACCTGGCCGTTTTGAAGGTCAACGGCTCGGCCTTAAAGACCGTGGCTTCATTTGGCAATTCCGATAAGATCAAGGTCGGCGAGACTGCCTTGGCCATCGGGTCACCATTAGGCAGTCAGTACGCGACGTCGTTAACGCAAGGGATCATCTCCGCTAAGAAGCGGACGATTGAAACCACGAACTCCGCGGGGACCCAGACAGGGAACGCCACGGTTATCCAAACCGATGCCGCGATCAACCCCGGGAACTCCGGTGGGGCGTTGATTAACGTCGGCGGTCAAGTCGTCGGGATTACCTCGTCGAAGATTGCCAGTGATACCGAAGGGACCAGCGTCGAAGGGATGGGCTTTGCCATTCCGTCGAACGAAGTGGTCAAAATCATCAATCAATTAGTCAAGAAGGGCAAGGTTGTGCGGCCTGCGTTAGGGATTACCTACGTGGATCTGACCAACGTCTCGAGTTCGCAACAAAAGTCCATTTTGAAGCTGCCATCTAGCGTGAATGAAGGGGTCGTCGTCATGAGTGCGTCGTCCGGATCACCAGCAAAGAAAGCTGGCTTGACCAAGTACGATGTCATCACGGAATTGGGTGGCCACAAGATTACCAGCCAGTCCACGTTACGGGATATCCTGTACAAGTACAAGATTAACGATACGGTCTCGATGACTTATTACCACAATGGTAAGAAGAAGACCACGAATGTCAAATTGACGGAAACCTCTTCACAGTTGAAGAGCACCACGAATTCTACGTCAGAAAGCTAAACACAACGATAAAGGTTGAGGCCACAGCAAGTGGTGTCGATGCTGAAGGTCCGGGAGTGAATCCCGGGCCTTTTTTGATGGGCAAGGTTAAACTATGCAGTTCGCATGGCGAAACACGATTGATGAATTCGAGAGGCCAAATGTCTGATTATAAGGTGGCCGGGAAGAAACGTGGTAAAGCTTACTAGGATTTATTGAAAGTAGCCAGCACAGAGGGTGGTGTGCCGATTACAGAGCGAAGAACGCGTGTTTGGGAGTCATTGGGGGCGTTATAGAAAAGCCGAAAGTTGAAACGGAGAAAGGACGTCGGAAAACCGTAAGTGGGTGAGAGATGCCGAACGAAAAAAGTGAGGACCGCTAGCGTAATTCAGGTGGCAAAAAAGTCTGTGGATAACCTGTGGATAACTTTTTTCACAAAGTAAAATGGCCGGAGTAAAACGGGGGATAAATAAGCATGGTAGCGGTTATAAAGTTATCCACAGGTTGGCGAAAAAGATGGGGATAATTTTTAGTGATTGTGAAAAATGGTGCCATAAACGTTGATATGACAATGATTTTAATTGCCGTAACGAACAAACGTTTTTGTGGATAACTGTGGATAAGTAAAAAAGGATTGACATTTGGCCAAAAAATAGATGTGGGGGCTAAGATCAAAACGACCCCCAATATCTGCTTACCGGTTGTGGACAACTTGTGGATAACTTTGTGAATAAACTCTAAGAGGACCCGTCGTTTTGTCAGGTATCTGAGTAAGGTGTCTAACGGAAAAGTTCACAGATTATTAGCATTAGATTATGTTTAGACGCCGGTATGACGGGGTTAGACACTATTTCTGAATTGAACAGGGAAGTAGGCTAACGGGCTGCTGATCATATGGGCGGTAGAGGTCACTGGAAAACGTCGCCAGAAATTACCGTGGTGGGTAACTGACGGGAACCTGTTGATAAATGTTTCATGTGGAACATTGCGATAAGTGAGAGAAGCCACAGCTTAAAGCCTACGTTTCTACCCCCAGGGGTATCTAGAAAACGGGCCGTAGCGGCGATAATCGCTATCTGGTTCTGACGACGAGTTCAGGGTATAATGGGAATTGGTTGTTATGGAGAAACTAAAAACCACTGGTTATGCACCTGTGGATAAATTAATTGAGGAGGCCGTTATGAACATCAAGTTTGTCGTGGTCGGAAAGTTAAAAGAAAAGTATTTTAAGCAGGGAATCGCAGAGTACGCCAAACGGTTGTCCCGGTTCTGTAAGTTTTCCATTGTTGAGGTGCCAGACGAGAAAGCGCCGGAGAGTCTCTCGCAAGCGGAGATGGACCAGGTAATGCAAGCGGAAGGTGACCGGATCCTAGCAAAGATTAAGGACCGCGAGTATGTCTTTGCCCTAGCAATTTTGGGGAAAGAACGCTCCTCAGAGGAGTTTGCGCGGGAAATCAAGGATTTGACCACGTACGGGCACTCAGATTTAACCTTCGTGATTGGGGGGTCGCTGGGCTTGGCGCCGGAAGTCTTGAAGCGGGCTAACACGCAAATCTCGTTTGGGCGCTTCACCCTACCCCACCAGCTGATGCGGTTAGTTTTAACGGAACAAGTTTATCGTGCGTTTATGATCAACGAGGGGAGTCCGTATCATAAATAAGGTGCTTCGAGCGACCAAACGGGGTCGTTGGCTGAACCAGTCACGATTAAGCATCACTAGCAAACGTCCTTGAGCAATTGGATACTCAAGGACGTTTTTTAGTTAGGTCGATTTTAAACAGGTGGGTGGAGCGGCTAGTTTTTTGACGACTTTCTGTGGGCTGTGCACTTCACAATATTAGTAAATTAATAACCATATGTATTATTTCTGTAAAGCCCTAGCTTGCTGACTTACCCGGTGGTATTCTAAAATTAGCCAACTAGATTGGGAAAGGATGAGTTAGAAAATGCTAAAAGCTAGACTGGGATTAATGTTGGGAATTGGCGCAATCAGTGTGGGGCTAGGGTTGAGTGGCGCGCAACCGGCTAGTGCGAAGTATCAGGGGCATGCGACCACCCCCACGGAGCTGCGGGGAACGTGGTATCAATACTTTGGCCATCACCGGTGGCAAGCTTTGAAGATTACGAAGCATGCGGTTAGCATGAATGGCAAGCGATTATACGCTGCCAATAAACACGGGTGGCGTAAACTACATGTTTTACGGTTAAAGAAAGGGCAGGGAGCTGAATCGGGGTATAAAGGTTACGGCGGGACCAACTATAACTTAAATTCTTTGGCAAAATATGATTATCAAACGCTCGGCAACGTTTGGTTATCACATAAGCGCGTTCACGGGAAGCGAACCCTAGGTATCTACTACAATATGGGCGGCTTTCAGGTCTGGACGAAACAAAAGTTAGCGCACAACTATTCGTATACTTATAAGGGCAAGCAGTACTTAAATCGAATTGGACGTTAGCTAAGGACACGGCCCACAAGAATACTAACGGCTGCTGGTGATGAAACGGGATAAAAGTCGCAACTGGCGGTCGTAATTATAAAAACTTCGATGAGCTTGCCGACCGGTTTCTGGGAGCTCGGCAAGTAAAATGGAATGTACGACAACTAGGGAGGACACAACATGAAAAACTGGCAACGTGGCGTGGCACTGGTCCTGACCACCATCAGTCTAGGCGGTATCGTCTCAACGACGGCTAGTGCCGCCAGCTGGCATCGCGGCGTCCCCAAAGCGATTCGGGGTAAGTATCAAGACCGGCATCAAACCGCGGCGCAAGGGTTTCCGGCGCACTTGATCTTTAAAGCTAAGACCTTCACTTGGCAAGTTTCCAACATGCCAGAACAACGGCACAGCAAGTTAACCTATAAAAAGCTGAAAGCTCACGTTTATCGGTTGAAGGGGCACGTAGCCAAGCGCGGTCTGGTGCTAGCCGGTTCCCGGGATTACGTCATTTACAAAAAAGGAAAAAAGTTGAAGCTGACGGACTACGGGAGTTATCGCAAGATGGGATTCCGGGATGCGACGGTCGCGAAGAAAGTCAGTCATTTTACGAACGACGCTCATCGGTAATGCGGCAAGTGTTTCACGTGGAACATTTCCGAGCGACCGTTAGATTAGCAACTTTAGGGCAAAAGAAAAACCGCAACGTGGCAACGCTGCGGCTAGATACTAGGCACCTCTCGTATTTTTGGAATGAAGAAATGCCATAGCTAGAATTATACCATACTGACAGTTAATGTCCACAAGTAGTTGGGATAATTATGTCAGCTAAAGAAACTATTTGGGGATTTACGGGGCTAACTAATCACTAAAATTTAAGGGGAGCTACATCAATGTTGAGTAAATGGGGAAAGTGGGCCACGATGGTCCTGATTGGGAGTAGTGTGGGCTTAATGACCACCACGGCACAGGCTAAGTCCAGTTATCGGATTACCAAGACCCAGCGTATCAATTGGACACCTTATCGGCTAAAAAATAGTAAGCAGATACGGTTTACTTGGGACAAGACCCACACCAACCGGATGTGTATCTTGAACCAATACGGGACGGGCTGGCTCGTTGATGCCAAAGTTACCATGACTCATGGGCATCACTCGGCGACCTACCTCCATATTCGTGACTCGAATCGGGAGGTCGGTTATGTTTATGCCAAGGCAATGGTCAAAGGGTACCCCAAGAATTACCAAACGGATACCTCGCTTCGGAGTTACTACCGGTTTAATGCAGCCACTAGGGTCGGTTTATCGGGTGGGGGAACGGTGACGTTGCCCAATGGGACCATCGTCCAGGGAACCATCAGTGCCAATCACGGTCAAGCGCTTCTGAATATCAATGAAGCGCGCCTAAGCTATCACTTGCGGCAACAGATTGGGTTGAAAGATACCCAAACTTTCAAAAAAATCGTGCTCGCTAAGACGGCTGCTACGGTTATTGACCAACCGAGTTACAGCACTGAGCAACACGCTGATGATGTTAATGCAGTCACGGATGAGGAGCTCTTTGCGGGGGACCCAGCTGCGAAAAAATTTCCCCAATTACTGCGGACGACCAGTGACGGCTACGTGGAATACTACGACAATGGTAGCGATCAGCGTTGGAATTTATATTTCCCTCAAGGTGAACCGGTGAGTCAAAAGATTTTACGGGCCAGTAAATCTCATGGGAGGATCACGATTGCTTATCGTGACCACCTCAAGGGGCTGCGCGATACCCCCACCACGGTCGCGGGGGCCGCAGGGTATCAGTTGACTATCCAGAATCAACGGCAGATTCAAACGGTCGATGAAGACAGTTATGCCCGTTATCAAGTCGGTAATCAACCGTTCTTTACATACCGGGGGGTAACTGATCCGCCCATCACGGCTAAAAAAATGAGTCCGCAAGCATTAGCCAAGCGGGTTCAGGCGGCGCCAAAGATGACTTACTATCGCACGACCAGAACGCTACGGCTAAAGGCCCCATTTAATGCGTACACTTTCGGGACGTTACCAAAGACCATTACGTTACCTAAAGGAACGATTGTTGCTGGCAACTTGAACTATCGCTACCAAAAGGGCAAAAAAATCACCATAATGGAGGTGGCGACGAATCGGTTGAGCACCAAGCGCCTGACCCCCGGTTACCGCGCGGGGTTATGGGCCAGTCTAGATACTGCAGAGGTCAAGCAATACTGGTCCTTTGCCCGGGTCGCGCGGCCGGCTTATATGCCCAAAAATAACAGTACGGGGGACCTGTATGTGGGGCGCTCGCCCTAAGCCATTCTCACGCGAAAGCTCGTCAAACGCAGTGCTAGAATCACTACCGATGGTTATGTGGAAATCCGGCAAAATACGCCGACCGATTGGTACGTGGAATGGGATGCGCAATATGGTAAGCCTAAGACATCAGTGAAGATTGAACGGACAACCATCAAGGGCCACACTCGGTATCTGTATTTGGCCCAAAAGCTGAGCGGGTTCAAGACGCAGAAGGTCCATTACCACGGGAAAACTCAGTATCGGGTAGCTTTGTTCAATCCGCAAAAGGCCTACGCCGTCCAGTTTAATCTCGATGGGGATGCAGAAGGGCTTAAACCAAACGCTTATGGGGTCTTGGTCTTTGGGGGCCAGGCGGTTTATACGTCGTATAATCTAAAGTGAAGCGCCAGTTGTTGTCACTAACTAACAATCTCTTATAAACTGGGTAATATCTAACTTAGAAAATAGGACAAGTCGTCCGGCAGAAACTACAGTTATGCAGTATAATTGGAAGTATAAAAAGGGAAAAGCCGGGTTGCTTAGCGGGTCGGTAACAGCGAAAAGAGGAGTTGGCGATGAAACTTAAAGCAGGATTGATAGCGTTGGCTTGTTGTTGCCCGTGGGTGCTCCCACGGCCCACGCAGCCACGCGCACTCAGCAGTTGACCACAATCCCGAAGAAACTACGTGGGACCTGGTACCACTACTATGGCAGGAATACGGATGGTTTACGCAAAACGGTGATGACCAAGCATCACTACCGCTCGTATCGGGATGGACACCGCATCGCTAATCTCAAGCATGTCGTGGTCCAACGTACCACGACCAAGGGCAAGTGGCAGCATTACACGATAATGAACCGCCAAGATCCGCGGAATAATTACCAGGAAAGTAGTTTTTCACTCCGCCAGATGAAGTTACGGGGGAAAAAGCAGTGGATCTTGGTCCAATCGCAACACCTTAGCAGTTTAAAACCCGTGGTGTTGACCCACTTCAAGCCCGGGACGCATCGGTACAGTCTGCCGACGTCGGCCTACCGGTTTATGTAACTTGAGATGAATGGAATTTTTGAACAATAAAGTAAGCGTTCAACCGTGATGGTTGGACGCTTTTTTGGCGGGATTAGGTGCGGCCTGCTGATCGGCTTAATAGCTAAGATTAGAAGCATAAACGTTGATCTAGCCGTAACTTATCCCCGTTACATTTACCCGATAATACCATTATTAGTCAACAATAGTGGTATCCTTAACTAGTAACCAGATTTGAGGAGGGGGTTATTTAGATGTTAATTAAATGGGGAAGGTTAGCCACCACCGTGGCGTTTATCGGGGGCAGCGTGGGCCTGATGACCACCACGGCGCAGGCTAAGACCAGCTACCACATCACCAAGACGCAGAAGATTGCCCGGACAGCTTATCACCTTAAAAATGATAAGCAGACGCGCTTTACTTGGGACAAGACCCACACCAAGCGGTTGTGGATTTTAAATCAGGTCGACAGCGCCCACCAGAAGATGACCTGGATGGCGGACGCCAAGGTCACCATGAAACATGGCAACAAGTCGGCAACTTATTTACATATTCGGGATGACTACGGCGGTGATGACGGGTACGTATACGCGAAGCCGATGGTCAAGGGGTACTCCAAAGGCTATCAAACGCGAAGGGGACCGTCATTCAAGGGACCACCAGTGTCAGCAAGGGCCGGGAAACTTTGGCCATCAACGCCACGGCGTTGAGCTATCACCTGCGGCACCAACTGGGGATTGGCGACAAACAGACCTTTAAAGATGTCGCAGTACGTACGCTTAAGGCGACGCCCGTTGACCAACCGGCATACAGTACCGTGATGCACGATGACTTTGCGGATCTCACCGCGGCTAATCTGTTTAAGGGCACGTCGGCGCAGGAAAAACGCACGCAATTGTTCCGGACCACGAGTGACGGGTACGTCGAATACTACGACACGGGCACCAGTCAGAGGAACGATACGGACTTACCGCAAGGGAAACCGGTGAGTCAGAAGATTTTGCGGACTAGTCAGGCACACGGCGTGGTCACAATGGCCTACCGGCACCACCTGAAGGGTTTGAAAGATACGCCCACCACGGTAAAGGGGGCTGCGGGGTACCAGTTGACTCTGCAGAAGCAAAAGCAGACGACCACCATCGGTTATGGCGTCTATGCCAACTACCGCGTCGGGGGCCAGTCGTTCTATGCGTACCAAGGACAAACGACGGGGTCGCCGGTTACAGCCAAGAAGCTCAGCGCTAAGGCGTTGGCCAAACAGGTCAAGACTTCGCCCAAGATGACCTATTACCGCACCACCAAAAAGGTTCGCGTACGGGCACCGTTTGACGCGTACGTTTCCGGGACGCTAAAGAAGACCATCACCTTACCGAAGGGGACCGTGGTGGCTGGCCAGGTAGTCAGCCAACGGCAACGAGGCAAGACGGTGAAGAGCATGCAAGTGGTCACGAATCGGTTGAGTACCAAGCGCCTCGCACCGGGGTACAAAAAGGGCTTATGGGCCGGTCAAGATGCCGCAACGACTAAGCATTACCAATCCTTTGCCCGGGTTAAGCGCCCCGCCTACATGCCGAAAAATGGGAGTGCGGGGGACCTGTATTTGGGAAGCTCGACCAAACCCATCACGGCGGGGAAACTGGCCAAACGGAGCGTGGTGATCACCACCGATGGGTACGTGGAAGTCCACCACAACGATCCGGCTGGTCGTAAGACGGAATACCGGGCCAAGCCTAAGACGTCCGTGAAAATCAAGCGGACCACCATCAAGGGCCACACACGCTACTTGTATCTGGCCAAGAAGTTGAGTGGTTTCAAGACCAAGAAGGTCCACTACCACGGGAAAGCCCAGTACCGTTTGGCACTGTTCAATCCGCAAAAGACCTACGCCGTCAATTTCGATCCCGATGGGGATGAAGACGGCAGTACGCCGGAGGACTTTGGCTTCTTGGTCTTCGGGGGCCAGTCGGTTTACACACCGTATGAGTTGGATTAATAAAGACAATTAAAAACGCCTAACCTGGTTAAACTTCCAGGTTAGGCATTTTGGGTTGCGGTTAATCATTTACGCGCCGACTTGCGGTGCAATCTCACGGCGCGCCAATCGTGGGCGACGACAGTCTTGATGCGGCGCCACTCGGCTCGAAATGGCGTCGAGTTCCAGCCGACCGTGGTGGTCATGCTGTTGAGGACGCCCACTAGCCGAATGAAAGCACAGACCAGACTATACACGGGCAGGGTGGTCGCGACCCACCATTGCCGGCGGTAAAAGCGGCGCTCCTCCGGGAAGGCGACCAGTAATTGCAAGACGCAGAGGTAGTTGAAGAGGCTCACCAGGATATAGAGCAGGTAGATGATAACGTACGACATGCCCATCATAATTGGGGAGTAGCGAAAGAAGAGCAGCACGACGCTGGCGCAGAGCCAAATCATGCGGGGAAAAAGGAATGTGTGGTCCAACAAGAGCCGGCGGACCATGAAGTTTGTGAAGAAGTCGCGCACGCTCAGACGGTGCGTGTACTGTTGAACGACCTCCATTTCCCCCCGTTGCCAGCGCTGACGTTGGGTATAGAGTTGGCCCAAATTAGCGATTGGTTCGATATAGAAGATGGCGTCGGGACACAGCTCGACGCGCTGGTTGAGGCGGTCTCTGATTTGAAACGTCATATCGGTGTCTTCCCCGATGGTGTCGGCATCGTAAAGAAAGGTATTGAGCACGACCTCCTTGCGAAAGGCGGAAAAGTCTCCCGACATGGTGAACAGTTGGTTATGGTGTGATTCCATGACTCGACCGGAAAGGAAGGCCTGAGCGTACTCAAAGTACTCGTTATATTGCAAGACGTGCCCATGCTGTTTCAGCCGGTCTTTTTGGGTCAAAATGGTGCCGGTCAACGCGGCGACGTGGTCGTCGTTTTCGAATTGCAGGATCATATTGGTGAGGGCGTGCGGTTCAAGGACACCGTCGCTGTCGATATTGATGATGTAGGTTCCGATGGCCACGTACAGGGCGTTGTTTAAGGCCCGCGCCTTTCCCTTCGGTGTGTGGATGATGGATAAGTGGAGGTCCTGGAAAGTGTTTTGGGCCGCCGCAAAGACAGCGAAGCTATTGTCGGTACTCTGATTATCAGCCACGATGACCTGGATGGCGGCCTTAGGGTAGGTGGACCGTTCGATCGAGTCGAGGCAGGCAAAGAGGGTGTCCGCGGAGTTGTAGACCGGGACGATGATGGAGATCACAGGCCATTTAGCGGGCGACTCCAGGTGCCGCGGATGGGCATTGTGGCGTAGGAGACGTAAGCTAGAAATGATGGCGGGGATAATTTCGACCACGATGGGGATCAACGCCCAGGTCAACCAAAAGCCCATTTTAAATAGCGTCAGGTTCAACCAATAACTCATGACTTTTCTCGCCCCCAGTGAAGGTTAACTTGCCAGCGACGCAGGGTCGCAACGCAGGCCGCATAAAAATTTCGTGAGATTTGTGAGTAGGTGAAGACGTTGTAGTACAGAACAATGACCAGAATGTAGAAAACAAGGCGGCCCAGGATGGCGTGGGCGAAAAAGAAAATCTGCCCGCCCGAAAAGTGGACCAACACGATGACAATGGCTAAGCGTAGTACGTTGGCCAGGTAGATCCACAACAAGCCCAGCAAGCCAAAGAAGACGCGTTCGTGGTGGTTAAAAAGCGGAAAGAAAGCGACCAGGCTAACGAAGGCGGTGGTCTCGATGATGCCGGAACACTCGTAGTCGATGGTCATGGTCAGCGGGTTAAACGGATTATTGATGCTGACGAGGCCGTAGTGAGACATGATGGTACACATGCCGGTCACGGTCCCCACCCAGCGGACCCCGTTGATGACGGCGTGAGTAAAGAACCAGACCCAATAAGGATCACTCAACGCTATCAGGATGAAAAAGAGCCCGGCGGACCCCACGATGAAATAGAAAGCGGGAACCTGAGCACGTTTTAAAACGGAGATAAGATAAAGCCAGATGAGGAACCCCAGGATTAAATAAATGCTCATGATTGGCGGGGACCTCGTTTCTGCGGACGAGTCGAGAATTGCCACACGCTTCCCACGGCGATTAAAGCGCCGATGCCAGCCAAGACGATGGGTCCGGTACTTCCGCCGGAAACCTTTAAGGATCCGGTCCAGAGATTCGGGTTTTTCAGGGAGATGGTTTGGCCACTGGTGCTGGAAATTCCTTGGAGATCCGCTAGTGGAATGGCACATTCGAGGACGTATCCTTTCCCCTTGACGGCCGTTCCGTCACCCAACTTTTGGGGGATGATTTGACGAGAGACGTAGGCTTGATGACTCAAGTTCACGTTCGACCCGTCGCTCCCGTAAAGGTTCATGGCGACGGCCTGTTTCTCACCGACGTTAAGGGTCACGGTTTGATGATTGTTGAAGGAAAGGTGGAACGTCTTGCCGCCAACCGTCAGGACGTACCCGCTCGGTTGAAAGTTGGTGTAGCCGCCTTGCAGCTTAGGACTCATCAATATGTAGTAGTAGATGGAGTGGTTATCGGTCAACAACGAGACGTACTTCACGTTGTCGTCATCGCCGCTGATTGTCATGGCGTGTTTTGGTTTATCAGCCCAGTCGGTAAAATCACCGTCGATAGTGATGCCGAGGTCGCCGCTTGATGATGTAGTTGTGTCAGAGCCGCGTTACGAGAGGTCGTGGTGGTCGCTGCTTGTGCCGGGCCACCTCCCAGTAATGCAAAACTGATGGTTAAAGTTAAGATGAAAATGGGTTTATAAATTCCCATGCAATATGCCTCCGAACGTGGTCGGCCATTAGCCGATCACTAATTTTAGTATAGCTTGTGAGTGAAATGTAAGTAAAGCTACTGAACTAATTAAGTCACCGAGTGATTAACGGTGGGGGCGTGGAGCCAGGCCAAATGACGGTGAAGTAGCTGATGCGTAGCCGGACTATTGAGGGTCGCGAGAAGCAACAAAACGGGTAAAAATTGAATCAGGTAGCGGCTTCGCCCACCTTCAAAAATCAACAGGAACAAGCACCCACCGACGAAGGCCAACCGGAGTGCTTGGATGATTTTGCGGTCATCGTGCCAGGCAAAGAAGATGAGACCTAACCAGAGACACCACCAGATTTGGGTCAGAAAACGGAGATCCCCCAAATTCCGGCCATAAAGGAACAAGAAGTTCTCGAGGTGACCGGACCAACTAGGCGAGGTTGGAAAGTGACGCCGTTGGGCCAGCAAGGGGTCTTGGGCCCAGCCAAACGACCCGTCGCTGGTATTGTGCTGTTGTTTTTGCCAGAGGAAGGCCACGTAACCGGTCAGGCCCAGACGTCGTAATCGGCGCTTGATGGTCGTCACGGAATAGTTGATGCGGGCTTGTTTATTCAACGTAGTCACCATTTTGTAGGAGTCCTTCGCGTTGTACCCGCCCTGACCCGAGAGGCCCATGTTGATAAAGTGGACCAGGGGCTTAGCCCGAGCCTGATTGACGCGGATGTAGGTTTGAGTTTGGACGACGTGGTGCCCCACTATGTAGCTGCCGGCAGTGCTACCGGTTAGGAGGAGTGCCAACAGTCCCAGCCAGAGCCAGTGGTGGGGTTGGGGCTTCAGTAGTGTCAAGCCTTCAATGAGCACAATGGCGATTGCCGGAACAATGGCCGAGGGCTTGATGAAGAAGGCGGCACTGACCCCCATGCCGAACCCAAGCGCGGCGAGAGCTTTAAGTAGCTTAGGGGCGTTCGAGTAAGCTAGCACGCAATAGCAGAGGATGTAGAATGACACAGCGGGTAAGACCCAGGTATCAGTATACGGAATGGTGATGGCGGGAAAGAATGCGAGCCACAGGGCGTGTAGATACAAGCCCCACGGGACATTGGTGCGGTCGATGACCGCCAAACTCAAGAGGTTCAAAGTCGCTGAGACGTCGACGAAAAGCAACGTCCAGGAATCGAAGAAGAGCCAGGACGTAGTGTGAAACTGACTGGCTAACCAGTGTTGGATGAGTAAGAGGGGGAGGTTGTTGGGGTTGACGCTAAAATAGCCCACGGTGTTCGGGGCGTTGGGAGTGAGCAGGGCTTGGTGAATGGCGTCTACATCAGCCCCGCTGGGGAAATGCAATGCCCAGACTAAGCCGATTTGGCCGAGCACCACGAGGCCCAGACACCCGCTGGCGGTTACCCACCGGTTGGTCACGAACACCTTGTAACCTAGCCGTCGCGCGTGGGGAGAGACGTATAGGGTAAGTGCGATGGCTAAGGCCAGCAATAGCACCCCGGTCGTCACCCCTGTAGTCCCAACTTTGGTGACGGCATTGTCCCCCAAAATCAGGTTAGGTGAAGTCAGGGCAAAGCCAAAGGTGAGGATGAAAAAGCCGTAAAAGATGAGTTTTAGGGCTCGGGTATTGAAATGGTAAAATTGTTGCCGCATGTGAATTCCTCGAATCAATTTAGAGTAAGAACTATTCAAAGCTTACAACTACGGGACGCACGGCGCAACTGGAAGTGGCGCGGATGCAGTTGTCAAGGGGCCAGACTTCGACTAAGATGGCAGTAGTGCCATGCGGGAGGGAACGAGATGAGTCAACGAACTTATAAAATAAAATCTTATGTTAACGCGAGCCACGCGATTCGATGGGCCGCGGAATCGGGGGAGAAGCATACACATACCTGGGAAATCGTGTGTGAGTTACATACCACGGATAAAATGGTGGCGTTTTACGATATCGAAACGATCCTACACAAGTCTTAGATGAACTTTCTGGCCAGTTCTTGAATGATTTACCGGAATTTCAAACGGTGAACCCCACGGTGGAAAACGTCACCGAGTACCTTTTTCAAAAAATTGACCAAGTCTTGCGGGACAATGGGGCGCAGTTATTGCGAATCGAAGTCAGTGATTCGCCAATCCGAGCCTACTGTATCGATACCCGTAACTAAGGACTCAAGGTGGTGATGGGGATGCTTCACGTGGAACAAAGGTGGCTAGGTGGGACCGCGGTGTCCCCTAGGCAACTCCCATCAGCGAGAGTTAAAGACATGGGCCCCAAGCTGGTCACGACTGACTGGTCGGTCGTCTTTGAAAATGAGTCTATCGGTGCTATCACAGCGACGAACAGGGGTTGAGCACAGACTAAGAAATGACTTGCCAATAACGGCAAGTCATTTTTTAGCCCTAACTCCTTAGTGGGATTCTTGTTTGTGCGTATCTCCAACACACCTCGGCTGAAGCTCAAGTGGACCCAGCGATGCTACACAACGTTGGGACGACACGTCATTGCGTTAGGCAGCTATGCCGGTGAGTCTAAGCAGTACGATCAAGTCAACCAACAGATGTATCTGGAGTTTGGGGAGTTAGTCCCATCAGCGGAAATCACACTGTTTGCGGTCGACCCCGCACTGACCGGTCACCATATTGGCTCCCGGCTCTTACACGCGTTTGAACAATATGCGTCTCATGAGTTGATTTATCTGTATACCGATTCGGATTGTAACTACCCCTTTTATTTTAAGCGGCAGTTCAACGTGCTTGCGCAACGAAAAATTCACTTAGACGAAAATGACCCGGCTTCGGCAGCCCTGACTTGTTTCTTATTGTATAAGCAACTGTAGTCAAACCATCACGGGCATAAAATTCAAAAAATCTCGGTCATCCCACTACGGCTGTGGTGACCGAGATTTTTTTAGATTGACGAGTTAGTTTTGTTGCGCCAGTTCTAACAGGCGTTGCCGTAACGCATCATCGTACGCTGTCAAGTACAGGCCATACTTGCCACGCTTGATGAGCACGTTTAAGACGTTCGCGATGAAGGCCTGGTACTCCGCACGGGTGAATTTGCGGTCCTTGCGCTTCTTGAAGACCTCTTTATGCGAGTACTTTTCGGGGATCACGGTCATGCTGTCGGTTTTGGCGTCGTAGCCGAAGGACGGGCCGATGATCATGCCCACGTAATTTAAGTCAAACCCTTGCAGCGTGTAGATCGTACCGACCTGGGTGATGGAACCTTCCCGCTTGGCCCACGGGGTACGTTGCGGGTCCCATTCGTCCCAGGGGAGGTTGAAGGTGTCCATTTCTACGTTGTGCCGACCGTCGATGCGCGGAAAACCGGAAGTCGCGACGACCCGGCTCATACCGTATTCCTTGTTGCGGCGTTTGATGGTTTCAAAAAGGTCGCCGGCCTTGTCGTAGACTTTGAACTCGAACTTACTGTTGGTCGGGAAAGGCCGCAGCGGTTTTTGAGCCGTCAAGTCGTCCATCCAGGCGACTTGCTCGTTGCTGGCGACCATCCGGTATTGGAAGTTCATGGAGAAGAGTTGGTGCGGGTGCTGGCCGATGGTCTTCATCAAGAGATCCTTGTCCCAGTACATCTTGGATTGGAAGACCTGGTCGAAATCGTAAACGACAACCACGACTTTGGCCAGGTTCATCAAATCGGTCAGTTGGTTTTGCCCGCGGTAATGGGCGTAGGGTTCCGACTTGGAGTATAGCAAATGGGCTTCGTCGACAAAGATGATGTCGTACTGCTTATCGTGTTTTTGAGCATCGTTGATCAACGCGGTTGGCCGTCGAATCGATTGGACGTTCAAATGGGGAATGGCCTTCCCCATGTCGCGGTAGGCCTTGTATAACTCGGGGTGGTTGACCACCAGCGCGGTCCGGTACTGCGGGTCGGTCATGTACTGCCGAACCAGTTCTATCAAAACGACGGATTTCCCGGTTCCGGCGGCGCCTTCGATGATGGCGACCGAAGATGGTTTGCGGGTCAGGCCTTGAGCAATGTAATCGTTGATTTTGGTGATCATATGCTTCTGGTCGGCGGATAAGTCGTCGACGAAAAACTGTGCTTTTAAGATTTCGTTCATGTTAAACTCCTAGGTTTTCAATTTAGCGTCACTAAAGGTCAATGGTACCACAAATGGGGTGGAAGTCAGTTCTGGCTAGGATAAATTTGGATTCTGACCAGTGAATTTGGATTTCACGTCAGGTCATTATTGATAGGGTATACTAGGGGAACAAAACCCGAACTAATAAAAAACGGTCTCGGGCGAAAATCAAAACGCCGGTTTGACGGGATTTCCTTAGTGTATTCCCCACGCATGTGGGGGTGATTCTCAAAGAACATTGCTTGCCTAAAAAGAAATAGGGTATTCCCCACGCATGTGGGGGTGATTCTATTTCCCGCCAGATCAGCGATCCGGCTCTTTTGTATTCCCCACGCATGTGGGGGTGATTCCATGCGTTTTAACTGGCCTTTGGTCAACTCCGGGTATTCCCCACGCATGTGGGGGTCTAAAAAAGTGCAGTGGAAGAGTTATTTTCTACTGCACTTTTACTTGATTGAAAAATGATGTTTCACGTGGAACATGGTTCTATTTCACTGATGCATTTCGTGGGGTCACCATCCACCGGTAAATCGATAAGCCCGTGGCAAGCAAGCACAGGACTAAAGCCAACGTGAAGGCGGTATGCAACGCATGAATAAATAAGTCGGGATGGCCAAACGGGTACGTTGAGACCAGGTGCCCTGCTTGATGACTCATCGACGAGAAGAGGACCGTGGTGGCGGTCGCGATACCAATGACCATGCCGAGTTCTCGGACCAACGCGCTGAGACTGCCGGCGATGCCTAACTCGGTCACGGGGATGGCACTCATCACGATGGTGTTATTGGGCGCTTGAAAGATGCCGTTGCCCAGGCCACCGGTCGCAATGAAGAGCACCAGGAAAGCAAACGGCAAGCCGACCGTCGTGTTCAGGTAGCCCAACTGGCTGAGACTGATCAAAGCTAAGCCAATCACGGTAATCAGTTCTGGTCCCACGTGGTCGGTCACTAACCCGGACAACGGGGCAATAACGACTTGGACCAAAGGGAAGGTCATGAACAGGTAGCCCGCGACGTTAGCCGGAAGATGGCGCGTATTTTCCAAGAAAAAGGGCATAATGACCGAAAAGAACAGGTTGGCCACGAAGACCAGAAAGGCCGACAACAAGCTAACGGAGAACTGCGCGTTGGCGAACAAGCGCAAAGCGACCAACGGGTGGGGGCACCGGTACTCCGTGAGTAGGAAGCTCAAGAAAAAGCAGGGCCCCAAAGCCAAGCCCCAAAGAATAATGGGTTGGGTGAACCCGATCGCTTGGCCGCCGAAAATGCCGCCAAAAGTGGTCGCGATGGTGATGAAAAAGAGGCCCGCACCTAACCAATCGATGGCGTCGTCGCTGAAGGTGACATCGTGGGGTAAAATGAAGTGACCATACATCAAGGCAATGATGCCAATCGGGACGTTCATCCAGAAGATATAGCCCCAGGAGTAGTTGGCGAGAATCAGGCCGCCGATGCCGGGGCCGGCGATGCTCCCCAAAGACACAAAGGAACCAATCGTACCCAACGCGCGGCCGCGTTCGGTCTTGGGAAAGATTTCCGTGATGATCCCGCTATTGGTGCTCATGGTCATGGCCGCGCCAATTCCTTGGGTGACCCGGGAAAACAGCAGAAAGGACAGGCCCAGGTTGACGCCGCAAAGAAACGACCCCAGCGTGAACAGCCCCGCGCCCCATTTGAAAATTCGAATCTTCCCGTAACTGTCACTCATTTTACCGAACAATAGGAGAAACGCGCAGGTCACCAGCAGGTAGATGGACACGACCCACTCGACCTGGTTCATGGGGATGTGCAATGAGCGCTCCATTACGGGTAAAGCGATATTGACGATGCTGGCGTCTAGCGTAGACATAAACGAAAACAAACAAACGGCCACCAGGATCAACCAGCGGTGGTGCTGGATTTGCGGGTCGGCCGTAAATGCCAATTGCGCCACGGGACCCACCTCCTTGAGGAAAAAAACGAAGATAGCGGACCTGCCACCAACGGGTGAAGGTCCGCTATTTCGCTAACAGTTGCTGACCAGGTTAGACTTAATGGTCGTCGTGGGCCGCTAAGAGTTCACCTAACGAAGGTTGGGCCGTGACGTCGAGGTGGGAGGCCTTGGCGTAAGCGGCGATCGTAGCGGCATCGTTTTTGGCCGGGTCTAGCGGGACGTTACCGGTGCGAATCGGGTCTTCGCGGTTGATGATGGCATTGACCACGATGGGTTTCTGGTTGCCCTGGTCCTGCAGTGTTTCAATCTGGTCGAAGACCTGGGCGACTTCCGCTTTGGTCCTGACGGTAAAGCCGATGGCGCCCATGGCCTCGGCGACTTTGGCCCAATCGGCGTCGGCAAGTTCTACACCAAAGAGATGCTGCTGGTTTTCAAGCTGTTCTTCGTAAATGACCCCCAGTCGCGTGTTGGTGAAGACCACGTTGATGGTTGGGAGCTTGTATTTGACGGCGGTGATCAGGTCTTGAACGCCCATCGCAAACCCGCCGTCCCCGGAAAAGGTCCAGGATTGCGCATCGGGCCGACTCAACGCCCCGGCGATCCCCGCGGGCAACCCGAAGCCCATGGTGGCGTACAGCCCGGAGATAGCGAAACGCTGGTTCTGGTTGAGTGGTAAGCCGCGTACGGCCCACTCGGACACGTTGCCGGTGTCGACGCCAAACAAATCGTTGGGGCCGACCATTGATGCGACCTGTTGCATGACGGCCTCGGGGGCTAAGCCGTTGGTCTCATCGTCGGCACGTTCCGCCAGCCAGTTTTCCCAGTTTTGCTTGTTTTGCCGGTTTAAACGTAACCAGGCCGTTTCTGGCAGGGTTTCCTTAGTCGCAATCATCGCGCGCAAGTAGGTCTTGGCGTCCCCGATAACAGCCTCGTCAATCGGGACCGTTTTGCCGATGTCAAAGGCGTTGTTGTTGACCTGGATGATTTTCAGGGTCTTCGGCCACCCGCCAGCAAACGGAAATTCGGACCCCAAGAAGAGAATCAAATCAGCGTTTTGCACGGCTTCGAACCCCGGTTTGGAGCCTAAACGGCCGGTGGTGCCGATGGCGTTAGCGTGGCGGGTCGGTAAGATTCCGGTCGCCGGGACTGTGTTGACGACCGGTAGATTGAACTGCTCACTGAACTGAACCAGTTCGTCGCGGGCGCCCATCAGTCCGCGGCCAGCGTAAATCAGGGGGTGCTTGGCGGCCTTCAACAGGTCGAGACTGGTCTGAATCGCCTGCGGGTCAATGATCTGGGTGGTATTCGCGGCCACAACGGTTGGCGTCTTGGTCGGCGTGTACTCGATTTCCGTAGCGGAGAGGTCGTCCGGTAAGATGACCACGGCGGGACCTTGGAACTGGTACGCGGCTCGAATCGCCTGGTTGATGACGTAAGGAATCTGGGCGGCCGTGGTGACTTGGTGGTTATAAACGGCCACGTCGTTGAACATTGGTAGTTCGTCCATTTCCTGGAAGAAGTTGGTGTTCATCTGTGCTTGGTCGACCTGGCCGACCAGGGCCAACACGGGGATGTGATCCATTTTAGCGTCATACAGGCCATTAAGCAGGTGGATGGCGCCGGGACCGGCTGACCCGAAGGCCGCACTGATGTGACCAGTGAATTTCGCGTCGGCCACGGCGGCTAAAGCGCCGACTTCTTCGTGGCGGACCTGGATATACTGCAGGCGGTCCTGTTCTTGGTAGAGGCCCTCAATCACGTGGTTAATGGTGCCACCGGGAATCCCATAGATGTGGGTGATGCCCCAGTCTTCGAGCACTTTGACCAAGGCCTGTCCGGCAATCATTTTTGTCATGTTCGTTCGCTTCCTTTGGCTAAAAGTCGTCTGTTTAAATAAGACGAGGCTAGCATAGCCGCTAGTGGGGAAGCGGGGGTGGGAAGTGCTGTTGAAAATGTGACGCGAGCGTTTTATGGGAAAATGAGTGACAAGAAAGCAAGGAGGCGTTGGCTAAGAAACGAGTGGGGCTGGTTCTGGAAATTGATTAACTGGTATTTGGGTAACGCACGGATTGAAAATCAACCGTGTCTTTTTTGCGTTAAGCACCTGTTGGGTGAGCGATGAAGTTATAATTTGGGGAACAAAGGACGAACTAATAAAAAATAGCTCTTTGCAAAATTTAAAACGCCGGTCTGACAGGGATTCTTTAGTGTGTTCCCCACGCATGTGGGGGTGATTCCCACTCTACCCGAATCCGAAACATAGCGAAGATGTGTTCCCCACGCATGTGGGGGGTGATTTAAAATTTATTTTGGAGGAAAGACATGTGTGGTGGGCTGTTTTTGATTATGATAGGTGGATTGCTGCTATGGATAATAATCCAGGTACTTTTGGGGTAAAGACACAGTTAATCAGAATAAAGTAGTTTTATATTCCCCAAATGGCTAACCGAAAGGGGGTGGTTGCAGAATCAAAGTAAAGTGATAGCTCAAAGTAGGAATCGAAGTGACGGCACCTCGAAAAAGAGTTTGAAAAAGTTAGCCACAATTAGCGGAACTTACTAGGGGGAGGTGATTGAATCATGGCGTTATCGGCTCAAAGTAGCGCTCTCTGGGCAAAAAAGCGATCGGTGGATGGTCATCACTTATGGTTGCCATTGATCACTCATTTAGTGGATGCCCAGAACGTCATTAACTGGTTAATGAATCACTGGTTAGCCGAAGGTCAACGGCAGCTATTGTGTCAATCCTTGTCGGCGGAAGATTTGCAGAAATTAGTGAAGTTTTTAGGATTTATGCATGACTTGGGGAAGGCCACTGCGGCGTTTCAATTAAAGCCGGCTTACAATGGCGACCAGGAACTGGATCACGAGTTACGCGACCAGTTGACCTTCAACGGCTTTCAAGGGTTAGATGATGTGGCCTTGGCCCGCAAATCACCCCACGCGCTTGCCGGGGAAGCCATTTTAGAAAGCTTTGGGGTCCCAGTTGCCATCGGGGCTATCATCGGTGGGCATCATGGGAGGCCGGCCGACCGTCGTCCGCGAAAACAATTACGGACCTACACCGCGAACTACTGGCAAAGTGATCAGAATGCCGCGCTGCAAGCGCCTTGGCAACAAGTGCAGTTGGAGTTGTTTCACTACGGGTTGTCGTTGTCTGGTTATCAGCATGTCGCGGAAATTCCGTCAGTGGGACAACCGCAGGCCGTGATTTTGGAAGGCTTGTTGATTATGACAGACTGGCTAGCCTCAAGTGAATTCTTAGATGATGACACCCAAATGCCGCTGTTCCCGTTAATTGGGGTAGCAGACACATGGCAAGATGTCGATATGACGGCCCGGTTTCAACAGGCGATTTTAGCTTGGCGGCGTGAAGATAAGTGGGCGCCCCAAGCTGTTAAAACAAGTTCTGACCCTTATCAAGCCCGGTGGGGGTTTCAACAAAATTCGGTCCAGAAGGTGATGACAGAAGCAATCAGTCAGACACTTGATCCTGGCATGATGATTGTAGAAGCGCCTATGGGGCTGGGAAAGACGGAGTTAGCGCTGGTCGCCACGGAAGAATTGGCTTATAAAACGCAGCGAGATGGGCTCTTCATGGGATTGCCTACGCAGGCAACGACGAATGCTATGTTTGCCCGGGTAAATACCTGGTTAGCCCAGTTGGCCGACCGCCAAGGTGAAAAGTTACAAATCAAATTGTTACACGGAAAAGCGGAATTCAATGAGTTATACCGGCATTTGCCGCGCGCGACTAACGTGAATCAAGGACACTCAAATGCTGAAACTGAGCAGGTTGAATCCGTTATGGTGAACGGCTGGTTTTCGGGGAAAAAATAGATTTTAGCGGACTTTACAGTTGGAACGATTGATCATCTGCTCTTGATGGGGTTAAAACAAAAGCACCTCTTTTTGCGGCATTTGGGCCTGAGTAACAAAGTTGTCATCATCGATGAAGTACACGCTTACGATGCCTATATGAATCAGTATTTGTATCAAGCGATTGAGTGGTTGGGTGCGTACCACGTGCCCATCGTGGTACTTTCGGCAACGCTACCGAAGGTGAAACGTAACGCGTTACTTCAGGCGTACGCCAAGGGAAAGTATGGCACGAAGCAATTAACGGGGCCGTCGGGGTGGGAAGCGACCCAAGCTTACCCGTTACTGAGTCTTTTAGACGGCAAGCAAGTTCGGCAAGTCACTCAATTTGCTGAGGCGGGTCCCCGGCAGGACGTTAAAGTCCAACGATTAACGCTCGAAGATAATGACTTGATGGCGCATGTGTTGAAACGGTTGAGTGGTGGTGGGGTCGCCGGACTCATCGTTAACACCGTCAAACGAGCGCAGGCGTTAGCTGATTTGGTTCCAGCTGCTGAAGAGGTCCTGATTCTCCATTCCGCTTTCTTAGCGCCGGACCGTGAAAAACAGGAGCAACGGTTACAAGCGGTCATCGGCAAACAGGGCAAGCGACCGGCTAAGTTGATTGTGATTGGCACCCAGGTCCTAGAGCAGTCGCTAGACATTGATTTTGATGTTTTGTATACCGATATCGCCCCCATGGATTTACTGTTACAACGGGCGGGGCGGTTGCATCGGCATCAAATCAAACGGCCACAAGCGCTCCAGACACCACAGCTTTACGTCATGGGGAGTCAAACAACGGGTCAGTATGGAGCGGCTAACGAAGCCATTTACGAAAAGTATCTGTTGCTTCGTACGGATTATTTCCTAAATGACACCTTGAAGTTGCCGGCGGATATCTCACCGCTAGTTCAGGCTGTTTATGATGAAGCCGCTCCGGTTGAGATACCAGGAATCGAAAAGGCGTTGGAAAATTTTAACCGGCATCGATGTCAAGAACAAAGGAAGGCCCAGGCGTTTCAAATTGACGAACCAGATTTGGATGCTGATGCGACCATCTTAGGGTGGCTGGAACGGCCACAAGAAGAGGTGGCTAATGACGATCAAAAGGCGAGTGCTGCGGTACGGGATATCCAAGAAACCTTGGAAGTCATCCTGATTCAACAGACTGCCAAGGGGGATGTTTTACTCGATGGCCGTCCCTTGAGCCAGGCACCTGATTGGGAAATTGCACAACAGGTTATTCGCTTACCCGCTGCCGTAACACCGGTGTATCAATTAGACCAAACTATTGCAGATTTGGAAAAACGGACGAGTCGGCATTATGCAGCATGGCGTGAAAGTGTGTGGTTACGAGGAGCGCTAGCGTTGCCGCTCAATGAAACGTTAGAAACGGATTTGGGAAACTGGCATTTGTCCTACGCAACTACGACAGGATTGCGTTACATAAAGGGGGAGGATTATGGGTGAAAAAAGCTTCAATTTAACGACCGAACCATGGCTCAAAGTGATTGATCAAGCGGACCACGAGAAAATGGTTTCGCTGATAGAGTTATTTGAAAATGCTCCGGATTACCAACGACTGGCCGGAGATATGCAGGCACAGGATTTAGCGGTTTTCCGGTTACTGCTGGCAATTTTGACCACGGTTTATTCACGGGTTGATATGGCGGGAAACGCCTACGATTGGGCTGTGGCTATTGAACAAGCTGGTTACCAGGCAGAAGCCGAGTTTAGTCGCAAGACGATTCAACGGGGGTTACTGAAAACTTGGCGTGACCTCTACCGAGCCGGAGCATTTTCAACGGCAGTGACTAAGTACTTACAGCAACAAGCGGACCGGTTTGATTTATTTGGGGAGCGGCCTTTTTACCAGGCAACGACGACTGATTACGATGCTTTGGTTCCTACTAAGAAGCGGGTGGCCACGGGAAACGGGCAAGTTGCTATCAAACAGATTAATCGGCAAGTTTCTGAAAGTGGTAGTACACCCGCCATTTTTGCACCCAAAGCGGGCGATGCTAAGAATACGTTGACCCTGGCCGAATTAACTCGTTGGTTGGTCACCTACCAGAACTTTACGGGAGTGACCGATAAAACCAAGATTGAAACGACTGAGAAATTTGCTAATTCGGCGGGGTGGGTCTACCGATTGAGCCCGGTTTTTGCTAACGGAGAAAGTTTGTTTGAAACCTTGATGTTGAACTTGGTTTTAACGGGGAAACAAGACCCGTACGCCCCACAACTTCCGGTTTGGGAAGAATCAATCGCGGCCCACGTTGCCCGGCGGAAGCAACAGGTTCAACCGAATAATTTAGCCGAATTATATACAACTTGGTCACGAATTTTGCATATTGAATGGACGCCGGATGATCATCCCACCATTTTCAGTGCAGGGTTACCTATTTTTGAAGCCGATAATGCGTTTATCGAACCGATGACGACTTGGCGCCACGATAAAAAAACGCATGCCGACCGACCGGCGGTGAAGGGACTCCGGTCGTTAAGCATCGCCATGTGGCGTAATTTTGGGCAGTACGTCAAGGTCAACGAAAGTGCTGCCACGCATGAACCCGGAATCGTGGTGTGGTTGCGGGATTTAAAGGACCAGAACATGATTCCGGATGACAAGCAATTGGCGCTGATGTCGGTGGGGTTGGTTAGCGACGGAAACGTCACGTCGCAAGCGCCAGCAGCCGAAATCGTTGACGATATGCGGATTAAAGCAAACGTCTTGTTTGATACTAAGTCGGATATAGGATACTGGCCAGAGCAAATTGAAGATGTCATCTTGATGACGCAAACCATCGGTAAAGATTATTATCGGTTCTTGGCCAATGTTGGTCGAATTCGTAACTTAGATGCGACCGCATTTGCAAACAAACTGAGTGTCGGGTTTTATGACCGCTTGAATGCGCCGTTCAAAGCATGGTTAGCGGGATTAAGTAATCACGATGAACGTAGCGTAAAGGTCAACGAGTGGAAAGAAACGCTGAGAAAGACTGTGTTCACGGCGGCCACGGACGTTATGCAATCGAGTTCTTCGCGTGATATTACGGGACTTGCGGGGGAAAAGGGACCAGATAATATTTTCACCGCTAAAAATTGGTTACAACATAATGTAAAAGTACATCTGAGTTAGAGGAGGCGTGAAGCTAAATGGCGACGTATGAAGTTGAAAAAATAACAGCCAATATCATTGGCGAACTCTATAATCATGGCAATCTGAACAAAGGTGTTTTGGCAAGTATCAGGGACTCGGCGACCTTGGTGGGTCCGCGAGCACAGGCGGCTTGGCCCGTGATGATGATGTATTTGACGCCCCAAATGCTCAGCAAGACGGGACAACCAACACGAGCAGAAACGGCGATCTATACCGCGATGCGACTGTATGCGATTCATCAGCAAAGTAAAGATCAGTTAGTTTATGGGTCGGCGTTTGATTCAAATAAAGAGCTCAAAGGAAAATCTTTGTTTGTGGCTTTGGCAGAATTACGTCAGGATGACGATACCAGAGTTGCGCTTGACCGGCGGGTGCAACAGCTTTTAGGAACGACCAACGTTAACAGTATTATTACCGGGATTACCCACCTTGTAGGCATGTTGAAAGCTAATAATTGGGCACAGAAAATCGATTATGCGCAGTTGGCCCAAGATTTCCATAGTCTTCAAGCCGGGTACGACCAGGCCAACCGCGTCCGTTTACGGTGGGGCCAAGCTTATTTTCGACCAGTAGCGACCACTAAATCTGAAGGGAAGAAAAACTAATGAAAAACTTATACGTAGACTTGAGCGTTATTCAGACGGTACCATCTTCAAATATCAACCGGGATGATACGGGATCACCTAAAACCGCTTTGTATGGTGGCGTCACTCGCTCCCGCGTCTCGTCACAGAGCTGGAAACGAGCGACCCGGTCAGCCTTTAGAACGGCAGGAGAAAGCACGGGAACGCGGACCAAGAAGGGGGTTCAATTATTAGCAACGAAACTCTCCGAATTGGACCCGAGTTTGGATGCGGATGCGGCCTTGGCTAAAGCAACGGAGGTTTTTGCGACAGCCGGAATTAAAATCGACAAGAAGACGGCCGAAACGGGGGCCCTGCTATTAGTGAGTCCAGGTCAAATTGAAAAATTAGCCCAATATGCCTTAAACAATACC
Organism: Levilactobacillus suantsaii; assembly: GCF_004115745.1. GTDB lineage: Bacteria > Bacillota > Bacilli > Lactobacillales > Lactobacillaceae > Levilactobacillus > Levilactobacillus suantsaii. Next base: position 89,766 of record NZ_QXIL01000007.1, read on the forward strand.
GATTTCGACAAAAAGGAATTGAAGAAGGTCTTGCAGGGTGACCATTCACTTGATTTAGCCCTCTTTGGTCGGATGGTCGCCGATGCGCCTGAATTGAACGTCGATGCATCGGCGCAGGTGGCCCATGCCATTTCCACGCACGAGGTCGTCCCAGAATTTGATTACTACACAGCCTTGGATGATCAGAAAACGGACGATACCAATGGTGCGGCTATGCTGGGAACCATCGAATTCAACTCGGCAACTTTGTACCGTTACGCCAACATTAATTTAACCGAATTAAGTCGCAACTTAGGCGCCGCGGATGCCATTCATGGTGTGACCACCTTTATCAAGAGTTTCTTGCTCTCAATGCCTACGGGAAAGCAAAATACGTTTGCCAACAAGACGACGCCGAGCTATGTCATGCTCACGGTACGGACGGATACGCCAGTCAACTTGGTGTCGGCCTTTGAAGAACCGGTGGTCTCTAAGGCTGGATATGTAGCAAAGTCGATTGAAAAATTAGAAACCGAGTACCGAAAAGCGTTGGACTTTGTTGAACATCCAGTAATCAATCTGGTGTTAGGTCACCCGATCTCACAAGTGGGACAACCGGTCGCAAACGTGGCGGAACTTTTAAATCAGGTTACCGAAACGCTCACCAAGGCGGTGCAACATGCAGACACTAACGATTAAGCTGACGGCCCCGTTACAATCTTATGGAAATCCGGCCTCGTTTTTGCGGCGGACGACTGGTGACTATCCGTCGAAAAGTGCCATTGTTGGCCTATTAGCCGCAGCCTTAGGTTACCGGCGAAAGGATCAGCGAACAGTTAGGCTGAATGACTTGGACTTTGCGGTGAGAATCGACCAAGTGGGTGTCGCTTTGATGGATTATCAAACGGTAGAGTGGAAGCCCAATACGCGTAAAATTACTTACCGGGATTACTTACAGGATGCTTTGTTTGTGGTGGCGTTAGGGAGCAATGACGATGCATTGATTGAGCAATTAGTTGAGGCACTGCGCCATCCTAAATTCCAGCCATTTCTAGGACGGCGGGCGAACGTACCGGCGGGGCCGTTACAGGTTCAAACGTTTGCGGATGCATCGCCAATTACGGTTTTAAGTGAAATCTTACCTTGGCAAGCGGCGGCTTGGTACCAACGACAAATTTGGTATCGGAAACAAACGGCGCAGGTTGCAGTTGACTTAGTGGCGGATGCAGCTTTGTTACCAGATCAGACGCGAGTTATGGTTAAAGATCGGATGGTGTCGTTTGACCAACGGCATCGGCAGCATGGTTTTCGTGCAGTTGCTGCAAAGCAACTGCACTTTGACAACCCATATCAGCAACGAATGAGTGGCGAAACACAGCAAAATCCATTGGCATACTTATAGAGGGAAGGGGCACACTTATGTACCTATCACGAGTGGAAGTTGATCGGCAGAACCGCTATAAAATCAGAGATTTAACGCATCTGGGGGCCTACCACAACTGGGTTGAACAGAGTTTTCCTCGGGAAGTGGCAGCTGGTAAACGACCACGCCACCTTTGGCGATTGGACCGGTTAGCGGGGAAAGAGTACCTATTACTGGTGAGTGAAGCGGCACCGGACAAGGCAAAATTGGAACGCTATGGGGTTTTAGGAACCGTTGAAATTAAGTCGTACGATGACTTTTTGCAACAATTACAACCGGGTCAAGTTTTGCAATTCCGACTGACAGCCAATCCAACGCATAAAGTAACTAAGCCTGGCCAGCGCCAAGGACGGGTCTTACCCCATATCACGGTGATGCAACAACGCAAGTGGTTGGCTGACCGGGCCGAAAAGCACGGCTTTCAACTAATCATGCGCGACCAAGATGAGGCTAATTTGGCATTTGATGTGGTGAATCGTGATTGGCCGCAGCTACAGCGTAAAGCGCACTCGGGAGCTCGCCTGAGTCGGGTCAGCTTTGAAGGCTTTTTGAAAATTACAGATTTGGCCCAGTTCCAGCAAACTTTAACTCGAGGCTTAGGTCGTGAGAAAGCCTTTGGCATGGGGTTGATGACGGTGGTCCCAGAGGGCTAGCTGATGGCGAAGAATATGGGCGCCAAGAAACCGAAACGAATCGAGTTAGGACGTGTCCGGGACCAGGCGACCTTTCTTTATTGGGCGCCTTAGGAGTGTAGCTTGATAAAATGAAAGAGATTTAAACTAAGTTCAAGGTGTATCACTTGATGGGGCCAGCCGTACACGGCCCTATTTTTAGTGACTATAAAATCAGATTTATAATTGGTCACTTCTATGTTGAATTACTGATGTAGAATATGATTATGGCCGTATTTTGAAATATGTGTAATTGAAAGATTGGGATGATTTTCTTTGGAAGGCTCACTTAAAGAGTTCATATCTAAGCGATTGCTCTTTAAATAGGAATTACGTTCTCGTTAAATGTTTTAATATATTGCTTATTATGCGTTACGATAGTACAGTAGTGCTAGCAACTGTGATTAAGCATATTAAATGTTAATTTTTTGCTTTATGGTTATAATATAAGGAGATACCAATGGAGATAACTAAAAGGAAAAAATTTATAGCATCAACTCGGTGGTTAAGCGTGGTGGCCTTAACGTTAGGAGCTATAGGGACGACTGATAAGATAGCGCATGCAGACACAGGGGATATAACTGAGGGTACCCAGATTGAAATAACACAGTCTGAATATAATTCTCCTAATAATGAGATTTTAAAGAAAAAAATAGCAAAGCAATCGTCTGTGGATTCAATGGAACAGACGAGTACAGGTGAACCAGTAAGTTCAACGAGCACCTCTAAGGCTAGTAGAGCCACGAATCCGACACCTGATAAAGTAGAAACTACTGCAAGGGTGAAATCAACTGTCCCGAATAAACTAAAAAAAGGGCAAGAAATAACGCCTAATTTGGGAAAATCACCCCAAAAGATAAGTAAGACCTCAGTCCCGACTGAATCGTTAGTCAGACGAAAATCACTGCCGACGATGCCAGCTAATGGGTATAAAATGGAGCAGATTAAGCCTGTCGCTACCCCACTTGTTCGGTCGGTACAATCAGTACATACAGTGGGTAGTAGTGCTATATCACGAACGTCTAAAACCGCTAAGAATGATAAAAGATTGCTTATAACACCAAAGTCTGGGGAGCAAATTCAGAAAATTCAGGATACTACGTTAAAACTTGGCATTGATGAGTTATTACCCGATAAGAATCTCCAGCAATTGGTGCTTTATGCATTACAGCAGCAGAAGCTAGCTGTGACAACTCCAACGGATATTACGCAGGATATGCTCAAAAAGTTGACGAAGCTCGACGTTGACGATAAGACGGGTAGCAATAAACAGAAAAAGGATCAAAACTTTTATAATGCTGTTAATGGGGTGCAATCGCTGGCCGGCTTGAAATACGCTACTAATTTAACCCGGTTAGTTATTACACCGGATACACATACTGGATGGGGAAGAGCTAGTGGAAATCTGCAAAATATTTCAGACATACAAGCGTTGTCGAATCTCACGTTTGTGAACTTTGATCGCAATAAAATTAAAAATACAAAGGATTTTGCCAACCTTAAGGCATTAACAAATCTTAGTTTGAGCCATAATCAAATCAATGATTTATCAGGAATCGCTAATTTAACGAATCTGACCACTATTAATTTTGATGCTAATAAAATTAGCGATATTTCGGCGTTAACCAAGTTGGTCAATTTGCAAGTTATTTCTCTGAGCAAGAATGACATTACGGACATTTCTGCTTTGAAAGGAATTACGGCTATTCCGAAGAATATGAATTTGGGCTACAACCATATTTATGATATAACACCGGTCTTGAGCCTGAGCTGGCAACCGTTTTTTGGTCCAGATCCCTACTATGTGATTTCAGCCGGTAATCAGACTTTGGTTTTGGATCAGGCAATTCTAAATCCTACCACAAAAACGCTATCGACCTGGTCTTTCGCGTATGATAATTTGACCAATTTTAATGAAGTTATGGACGGTTATCCCAAACGAGACACTCAACCAGCGAACGATCTTAGCCACTCAGATGGCCGCTACAACACAATTGGAAATAGTCGTTGGATTACGTGGTATGATTTGACCGGTGGGTCTTTAAACCTCAACTGGCATGTTGCGAGAGGCGACAGTTATGAACAGCAACAGCTAGCAGCTCCAAATGGCTTGACATTCAATGGCACGATTGAAATTCCTTACACCTTGCGAGATGATATGGGTTCGGTAACGGTGAACTTTAAGCTTGATGATGGAGTGAATATCGCCCCATTCCAGATTTTAAGTGGCGCGGTGAACAGTCAGTTTGATGTTTTGAATCCGGCAACGGTTCAGGCGACCATCAGTGAGCTGAACCGGCGGGGATTTATTTATGAATACCCCCGAAAGAGTAGTCTTGACCTATCTACTGTCACTAAAGAGTCTATGGGAACTTATGGCACAGACAGCCAAAACGTCGCCTTAGTTTTTACCCTGGGCCAGCGGATTCACTTCGTTGACGAACAAGGGACGACTATTCAGGATGATGTGGTGAAAACTGGGGCCGCTGGGACCACTTGGACCACGACGATTCCCGAACTTAAAGGGTATACATATGACCGGGTTGAAGGAAGTACGCCTACAGCGCAAACGTTGAGCGGGAAGTTTGTTGAATATAGTCCGGATATTAATATTATCTATAAAGCCGACCAGAAACCCGTAGTCCCAGTGAAGCCAGGTCAACCGAATCCGCCGGTGACTCCAGAAACGCCATCCACTACGGGTACCGTTACCGTCCACTATCAAACGACGACGGGGCAAGAGTTAGCCAGCCAGATTCTGACGGGAACCGTGGGGCAACCCTATGCCACGATGGCGCGGACCTTTACGGGGTATCAACTCGATCGGGTTCCCGCGAATACCTCCGGAACGTACACTGCAACTAATCAAAATGTCGTGTACGTTTATACGGTCAATGTGGCGACGCCGAAGCCAGTCCCGGTCCCAACTCCCGAACAACCAGCAGCAAACAATAACGGTGATCAAATTGCCACGGACGACTTAGCCCCACAAACTGGGAAGATTACAGCGGTTATAACGGGTGCGGCCGTCCAGTCTACTAATGGACCACAAGTAGCGAGGGTAGCACCGTCGTCGTCGTTGAAGTACAAAGGCAGCGAGCCAGCGCAACTAACGAAAGCGTCGTTGCAACAAGCAACGATTGGTGGCTCAGAAAATAAAATCACTAAGTCAGTGCTACAACGATCTGCAGTCAATGGTTCAAGGAAGGTGGCTGTTAAATCGGGGCTGCTACCACAGACTAATTCACAACCCAAGAAGAGCTGGTTAGGGTGCTGGTTAGGGTGGCTGTTATTAGTTTTGAGTGGTGGTATCGTTGGTTTGAAGCGGAAACACGACTAGGGAAAAATTAAGTAGTTTGAAATGAGTTGATAGTTTCTAAGGCGCTCTACGATTGTTGAATCTAACAATTGTGGGGCGTTTTGCTCGTTGGGCATTATCCACGCACGATTAGCAGGATTCTGCTGACGTCGTTAATAATCTGCTGAGTCTAATATCCCATTATTTGAGGCTATATCCATTTCAGCTAAACAGGAGTAAAATTAAACCATCTTAAAGGTTTGGAGGAAATACATATGAAGATTGGCAAACTAATCTTGGCGGGAGTAACAGGGGTGTTACTCGTTGGTGGGTTGACCACGACGGCTTCTGCTTCGAGTATGAAAAAGGGTACACCCAAGGTCTTACGCGGAACTTGGTACACTAAATATCATAAAATGAAGCAACCAAAAGGCTATCACCGTTACCAAATCCGGGTTAAAAAGCATGTGGCCTGGATGTATGATTTAATCTACAATAAGCATAAAAAGATAACCACTAATACGGCCAATTTTGGGATTGATAAGGGATTACACTACAAGAAAGTGACTAAAAACAAGTATCAGGTTTGGGGGCATGCCTGGAACGATACAACGACAAAACACTATACTTTTACCCTGTCCAAGCACAATAAAAAGGTTAAAGTCTGGCAAAAAACTGGTCACCACAATAAATATTGGGATACTTTCTATAAATAAACCGGCTGATTTAAGTGGCCAGTAACATTTCAGGCTCATCACCCCTAGACCATTTCGTCTAGCCGTGATGGGCCTTTTGTCTACTCACAATTAACCCGTCCGTCCAACAACTAACTCCTCACCAACTTGTGCTGGTGAACGTTTTACCGTGTTAAAGGGTGCAATATCGTGTATAATCTGTGCAAACGGGCGTTGTCGCGAGTGGAAAATTGGGGGCTTTCACCAGCGCAACGGTCCGAAATTGTGACCGGAAGCCCCGTTTCCGGTTCGAAGGAGGAACTCAGGAATGAAAACTTTAATGCCCTACTTTCGACGCTACCACCGCGATGTGTGGGGTGCCATGGTGTCGTTAGTGGCCCTGGTCTTTGCCACCCTGTGGCAGCCGCGGCTGTTACAGGTGGTCATGGAAGCCATCATTAAAAACGACCAGAACACGATCCTGCAACAGGGACTCTTCCTATTAGGTCTGGCCGTCATCGGGATCATTGGCGGAATCATCAACACCGTTTATTCAGCGCGGATTGCGCTGGGGGTGGCCACCGACTTACGGGCCGACGTCTACCGGCACGTGCAATCCTTTGCCTACGCGGATGTCGAACATTTCTCCGCGTCTAACTTGGTGGTGCGGATGACTAACGACATCAACCAGGTCCAACAGATTGTTATGGCTGGTTTCCAGCAAATCACGCGGATTCCGCTTCTGTTTATCGGGGCGCTGATCTTAGCACTGGTGACCATGCCGCAGCAATGGTGGGTCATTTTGGCCATGATGGTCATTATCCTGATGGTTTCCGGGTTAGCGGTCAAACGCATGACCGTGTACTTCGGCCAGACCCAACAAGATATTGAAAGCGTTAACACAGTTGCCCGTGAAAACCTAATGGGGATTCGGGTGGTCAAATCATTCGTCCAAGAAGGCGCCGAAATCAACAAGTTTTCCCAACGTTCCGATGCACTGACTGGTGTGACGGCTAAGATTGGCTACTGGTTCGCCATTTTGATGCCGGCTTTCTTCCTGACGGCTAACTTGGCGGTCGGCGTGGCGGTCTACATCGTGGGGCAAAACATCAGCACACACCCTGGTTACCTGGCGGCCATCACCAGTTTTATTTCTTATTTGATGCAGATCCTCTTTGCCGTAATCAATGGTGGCTTTTTAATGACGTTTGCCTCTCGGGCCATTATCTCGTTGGGCCGAATCAGCGAAGTCTTAGAGACCAAGCCTAGCATGACCTACGTCGATGGTTCCGCCGAACCAGTCGGGGGCGATATCGAGTTCGACCATGTCAGCTTTACTTATCCCGGCGACGACCGGCCGACGCTAAAGGACGTCAGTTTCACCTTGAAGGCGGGGCAAATGCTCGGCATCGTGGGGGCGACCGGCTCCGGGAAAACGACTTTGGCGCAACTGATTGCCCGGTTATATGACCCGGACAGTGGGGTGGTCAAAGTTGGCGGTGTCGACGTCCGCCAGTTGCCCGAAAAATCACTGCGGCGCACGGTGGCCTACGTCTTACAACGGTCGACGCTGTTTTCGGGGACCATTTCCGGGAACCTGCGGCAAGTTCAGCCGGACGCCAGCACCGGGCACATGCAGTGGGCGGCTAACATCGCCCAAGCGTCCGAGTTCATCGAGCGCTTGCCACAGACCTACGACGCCCCGGTCGAGGAGCGGTCACAAAACTTTTCTGGGGGCCAGCAACAACGCCTCGCCATTACCCGAGGTGTGATGGCCAACCCGAAGGTCCTGATTTTAGACGACGCGACGTCCGCCTTGGATGCACGCTCCGAAAAATTGGTCCAGGAAGCCTTGGACCGGGACTTGAAAGCAACAACTACCATCGTGATTGCCGAAAAAATCTCCTCGGTGCTGCATGCCGACCAGATCTTAGTGCTGGATAATGGGCGAGTCTCGGGGACCGGGACCCACCAAGACCTGGTCCGCAATAATGAGGTGTACCAGACCATCTACCGGACCCAAAAAGCGCGAGAGGAGGGGCCAACTAATGAGTGATCTGAAAAACGCCGGTAAGTATTACTGGCACTATTTAAAACGCTACTGGCGCGGCTTTATCGTCAGCAGTCTGCTGATTATCTTTTCCACTTGGTGCATCGTGGTGGCGCCGACCTATTTGGGCCGGGCGGTCGAAGAGCTGACCACCTACCTCCAACAGTGGGGCCAAGCCAGCACCCACGCGCAGGCCAGTTTGACGCCGTTCAACCACACGCTGGTGACCTACATTCTCCTGTATGTCGGCGACGCCAGCTCGCTGTTTTTAGCCAGTTTGATTTTGGCACGGGTCACCGCGTACTCCACCGGGACCATGCGGGTCGGCTTGTTCCGTAAGCTTCAGCGCTTGCGCATCAAGTACTTCGATACCCACCGAGATGGCGATATCTTGGCGCGGTTCACCTCGGATTTGGATAATATTTTTAACGCCATGAACCAAGCCTTACTGGAAATATTTCTGGCCGTGGCCCAATTTGTGGGGCTGTTGATCGTCATGTTCAACCAGAGTGCCACCATGGCCTGGATTACCATGGCGACCACGCCGTTGGCCTTGATTGTCGCGGGCATCGTGATGCACAAGGCCGGGGTGGCCGTGAACCAGCAACAAGACGATATCGGGGAATTAAACGGCTACATCAACGAACAAGTCACCGGCCAAAAGGTCTTGATCACCAACGGTCTGCAAGCCGATTCGTACAAAGGTTTTACGGGCTATAACGATAAAGTCCGCCACTCCGCCTTACGCGGGCAGATTTGGTCGGGGATTTTGAACCCGTTGATGCAGGGGATGTCCCTGTTGAACGTGGCCATCGTCATCTTCTTTGGCTCCTGGTACGCCTTGAACGGCAGCATGTCGACCGGGGCCGCTTTGGCGCTCGTTGTCGTGTTCGTGAACTATGCGCAGCAGTATTACCAACCCATCATGTCGTTGACCAGTCTCTACAGCATGATTCAACTGGCGATTACCGGGGCACGGCGGGTCGACGAAGTCCGTAACCAGCCCGACGAGGTCAATCCCGCTGACGGGCAGGTCATGCCGCCGATTCAAGCTGGGTTACAGCTAAACGATGTGCACTTCAGTTACGACCCGGGTAAGGAAATCCTGCATGGCATCACCATCAACGTCCACCGCGGCGAAATGGTGGCGTTGGTCGGGCCTACGGGGTCGGGGAAAACCACCGTCATGAACCTGTTGAACCGTTTCTACGACGTTGATTCCGGCGAGATTACCATCGACGGCACCAGTATCCAGCGGTTCGACTTGAATTCTTTGCGCTCAAACGTAGGGATTGTCCTGCAAGAGCCGCAACTCTTTACTGGCACCATCGCGGACAACATCCGCTACGGGGATCCGGCAGCGGGGATGGACCGGGTGGTGGACGCCGCCAAACAGGCCAACATTCATGACTTCATCGTCAGTTTACCGGACGGCTACGACACCATCGTGTCCGACGAACAGAGCGTCTTCTCGGCGGGGCAAAAACAACTGATGTCGATTGCCAGAACGATTCTGACCAACCCGCGGCTCTTGATTCTGGACGAAGCCACGTCGAACGTTGACACGGTCACCGAAGCCCGCATCCAGGCCGCCATGGATAACGTCATCCAGGGTCGGACCAGCTTCGTGATCGCCCACCGGCTGAAAACGATTCTCAATGCCGACAAGATTGTCGTGCTCCGGCACGGGGAGATCATCGAGCAGGGGAACCACGAGACGTTATTGGCCGAAAATGGCTTTTATGCGGAACTCTACCGTAATCAAATGGTCTTCGATTAATCAAAAACAACGAGGCACCCACCATAAAGTTTTCGGTGGGTGCCTCGTTTTAGTTAAGCGATGTTTCACGTGGAACATTATCCTTCAGAGCGGGCGTTTGAACAGGTCATTTTTGGTGAACGGGTAGGCCGCGTAGGCACGTTTGAGAAAGGCGGGGGCCTGCTGGTACTGCAGGGTCGCTAGGTCGCGTAACGCTACGTTACCGGTGTCCGTCAGCCATTCCGCAAAGAGACCCATGGTCCCGTAAGAGTGGTACTTGATACGGAGAATCTGGGCCGCCGTGGCGGGATGGCCCGTGGTCGCTTGAAGGGCGGTCGTTGCCGTTTCAACGTTGAACCGCTGGATATAGCGGTTGATGGCGTTTTGGGTGTCGACCGTGTAAGCGCGGCGGTACAGGGTCTTGTGTCGGGCGATGCGTTCCAGGTTTTGGGTGATACGGGCTACGGTAAAGGCGGGGTCTTGGTCGGCGTACACGCTGGCGAAGTCGGTCAAAAAGATCCAGGCGACCAGCGCGTATTTGTCGTGAAAGTGGTAGTAAAAGGTCTGAGGCACGGTTCCGCAACGCCGACACAGCGTCACGACACGAATCTGCGCCAGCGGGGTGGTTTGGAGCATACGGTTCAATTCTTGGGCGAACTTCAATTTAGTGGTATCCGGGTCAGACATGGGGGAACTTCCTTTCAGGCGTTTTGCTTTCAGTATACTCGCTTGGCCGGTTGATTTAGATAAAAGTCGCTTTTTATCTAACGTCATACAGTCCCCACCGTGCTAAGGTAAAAGCAATTCAACGACTCAATGAAAGGATGCGAGAGCACAATGAATATTATGGTAACGGGAGCCGCCGGGGGTTACGGCAGCGCTGCTTTGACCGTCTTAAAAGACTTGGTGCCAACAGCCACGTTGTACGGGTTAGTCCGCCATCACAATCAAGTCGCGACTTTAGAGGCCATGCCCGGTTAGGAGATTACGCTGATGCAGGCGCGATGGTCGCCGCGTTTAAGGGCATCGACCGGGTCCTCTTCGTTTCGACGCCCCAGCCGGACATCCAACAAAACGTGGTCCAGGCGGCTAAAACCAATCACGTCAGTTACATCGCTTATACCAGTATCTACGCGCCGGATTTACCGCAGTTCGGGCTGGAAATCAGTCACCGCCAGACCGAACAATGGTTGCGCGACTCCGGTTTGCACTACACGATTTTACGCAACGCGTGGTACACCCGGGTCCAACAAGGCTTGATTAATTTGGCGGCGAAAACCCACCAACTCCCGTACTTTTCCGGGGATGGCGTGATTTCATCGGCCTTGAGACGCGAATACGCGGAGGCCGGCGCCCGGGTCATCGTGGCCGCTACCGCCAGCCCCATCGTGACGCTGGCGGGCAAGCCCTACACCTATCCCGAGTTGGGGACCGCTATCGGAACGGCACTGGGCGCACCGGTAACTAGTACCGCGGTCAGTGAGACCGAGACCAAGGCACAACTGACCCAAGCCGGCGTCGATGCCACCTTAGTGGGGATGGCTGTGGCTTACCAGGACTACACCCGCAAAGGGCAAAACGGGGAAGCTGCTGCTGACCCGACCGAGTTTGAACGCATTTTAGGCCACCCGTTGACGCCTTTGGCAGCAGCGGTAAAGGAACTCTTGCCTTAAAGTGACCGATAACTACCAAACGCCGCCGCTCCGGAAGTTTCCGAAACGGCGGCGTTTTTGTTATTAATAATTAAAAAATAACTATTTGGCCACCCGACTATACCCGTTAGCGTAGTTCAACGTCATGCCAGGTTGTGTGTTCGGCAAATACACATTGTAGCGGATACGGTTCGATCCAATGGACTGTATCTGCATCTTAACCCCGCGGGCCAGCAGATCGTGGGACTTGAAGACCGGCGTGACGCGGTAGCGAACGTAGTGCTTGGAGCTGGCCTTCAGGTAGGCCGCCACTTTGTTTTCGTAATGCGTCATCCCCGGATCGTTCAACTCCCGTGTTCCGGTGATCAGGTTGCGCGGATTATTGTTTTGGCCGGTGAATTGGTACCCAATCAAATGGCAACGATTGTATAACCAGCCGGTCTTGATGCGCTTGTTGTGCCAAGCCGTGGGGGTGATGTAGAGCGGTTCACGTTTAGCTGTGGGCATCAGCTTACGGTTCAACATCGCGTTGGCGGCTGTGGCCCGGTTCAAGCTGTCCAGGTGACCGTACTTTTGCCAGGCCCCGTGCTTGAGCGATAACGTCGCACGGCTGAAGTTCGGCCGGTTGTGGTTCAACGTTTTGACGTGGTAGCTTTGACTCCCGCCGACGTACTTGCCGCGGGGCTTGACCTTAACCGTCCGGTGGCGTTTGACAGTCTTGCGCGCGGTCCGTTTTTTGATCTGTTTTTTGGTCGTTTTCTGGACCTTTTCGGTCGCCGACAGGGTCAGCCCGCGCTTTTTAGCGGTAGCTAGGGAAATACGGTAGACCTTTTTGGCCCGAGCCAACCCCCGGTCGTGGCGCTTGTAAAAGTAATGCTTCCCCGTCCGAGTCACGTACACGCTAGTCGCGTGTGCGGCCGTGGGTGGGGTCGAGATGGTCAACCCGCTCAGGACCAAGATGGTGATAACGACCCATTTGGTCCAGGCGGTGAACTGGTGAGACATTGGTGATCACTCCTCCTCTGGGATCGAGACCGTAACAACTAAACACGCAAAACAACGGTCCCGTCAATTACTTAGTTTATACCAACCAGAAATGAATCACCATCAAAACTACACGGCTACGAAAAAACTACGTCTGAAAAAGAGGTGTGACGCGCTATTTTTTAGACTACCAGGGATTTCGCAACAAAATAACCCCGTTAATCCGTAACTTATGCGGATTAACGGGGTTATTGAATAAGGCTAATGATTAGTTGCTGCTTGCCGTTCGAGCCACGCCACATAATGGGTCTCCCGTTCGATGGCGTGTTCCAAAATCAGGTAATGCCCGTAGGCCGCCTGAATAGCGTCGTCCGTAGGGAAGACCGTTTGGCGGCGGGCTTGTAAGTGCTCGACCTGGTCGCGGTGAAGCTGTAATTGTTCGGCAATCATCGGGGCTAAGCGCGGGTCATCGGCCGACTTGATGAAGTAAAGCTTCAAGATGAAGTCGTCCTTGGTCGCGGTCAGTTCCGGTGAGGGTTCACTGATCCAGGCGTTCAGCTTAGTGCGCCCCTGAGGCGTGAGCTCGTACTGCTTTTTAGCGAGCTTTTCGCCGGTGATGAGGTCCTCGTGGGTGATGTCGCCGCCGGTCTCTAAGCGCTGGAGCAGGGGGTAAATCTGGCTGTGGCTAGCCTGCCAAAACTCTCCAATCTCGTGGTCAAAGGCCCGGGTCAGGTCGTAGCCGGTCTGGGCGCGCTGGCTGAGCAACCCTAAAATAATGTATTGAAGCCGATTTCGTTGTCCGATGATGACACCTCCTGGTTCGTTTGTCTGTTTCATTGAACCAGTTATCCATAAAAAATTCAAGTTTTGGCTTGACGGGCCGTGGTAGTCTGCGATATAGTGGCACTCGTAAATTAAAACATGTAAATATAAACATGTTTAAAACGAAAGGATGACAAAAATGACAGACAAGCAATTTCAAACGCTCGACGACTTTTTAGGGACCCACTTCATTTATACCTACGACAACGGCTGGGAGTACGAATGGTACGCCAAGAACGACCACACCGTGGATTACCGGATTCATGGCGGCATGGTTGCCGGTCGCTGGGTGACCGACCAACCCGCGGAAATCGTGATGTTGACGCCCGGCGTCTACAAGGTGACCTGGACGGAACCAACCGGGACCGATGTGGCCTTGGACTCCTTGCCCAACGAACAAAAAATGCACGGAACCATCTTCTTCCCTAAGTGGGTCCAAGACCATCCCGAAATCACGGTGACGTACCAAAACGAACACATCGACTTAATGGAAGAATCCCGCGAAAAATACGCAACCTATCCGAAGTTAATCGTGCCCGAATTTGCGAAGATCACTTACATGGGGGACGCGGGTCAAGACAACGATGCTGTCATCAACCAGACGCCATACGCTGGCATGACCGATGATATCCGGGCCGGTAAGTTCTACGATGAGCACTACCGTCACACCCAAGCTTAATTTTATTTCTAATAAGTTTTAATCCAATCACAGTTATCGACAGGCCCACAACGCGTTGCGTGGGCCTGTTTTTCTTTGGCCCCGTGACCACTAAGTCACCTAGCCATCCGCGACCTAAAGTTCTTGCTTAACGAACCTGTCCGTGCGGATTGAACCCAGGACTAGCGGCCTGCTACATTAGGACTATATCCCCCGAGCGCTGGCTTTAAGCGGCGTATTTTGGTGTTCGGTAAAGTCAATAGACGTGCGTTTGGTTCCCGAAAGGAAAGGATCTAATGGACGATGATGGAAACAACACAGACGCGACAACTGGCTAATGGTCTGGCCATCCCCAGTATGGGGTTCGGGACGATTCTCCCGGCTGACCAGGTCACATCGTCCGTGGTCGCGGCGTTTAATGCGGGTTACCGGTTGATCGATACGGCGGAAGCTTACCATAATGAAGCCGCCGTGGGGGCGGGGATTCGGCAAGCCATCGCTGACGGGACGGTCACCCGCGAGAATATCTTTATCAGTAGTAAAGTCTGGTTCGTGCACCGCAGCTACCAGTCGACGTTGGACGCCTTTGACGAGTCGTTGCGGTTGTTGGGGCTGGATTATTTGGACGGTTACTTGGTGCATTGGCCGGCCAACTCGCGCTGGCACGCCAATTGGCGGGAATTGAACGCAGAGACCTGGCGAGCCTTTGAAACGCTGTACCAGGCCGGCAAAGTCCGGGCTATCGGCGTGTCGAACTTTTCGGTGCATCAGTTGGAGGCCCTTATCGCCGACACCAGCATCACGCCGATGCTCAATCAATTGGAGTATCACCCGGACTTTTCCCAACCGGAGAGCGCCCAGTTCGACCGGCAGGAAAAAATCGTGACCGAAGCCTGGCGGCCATTGGGCGGTCCCGGTGGTCACGTGTTGGCTAATTCGGTGATTCAGGAGCTGGCCCATAAATACGACCGACAACCGACGCAGATTATCTTGCGCTGGTTGACCCAGTTAGGGATTGTGCCACTACCGAAGTCGATTAATCCGGCCCACATGGCGGCTAACTTGGCGAGTTTTGATTTTAAGTTGAGTCACGCTGATTTGGATTTGATCAGTAATTTACCACAGGGCAGTACCCAGTACGACCCGGAAACGTACCACTCCTAAGGTATGCGAAAGTAATTTGTTAACTGGCAAGGGTTGAATTGTCGACCAACGTAATGGACCATCCACCTAACTGCTGCGACCGTCGCGACAGAAAACACGAATTAAAACCGTCATGGTTCATGCAACCATGACGGTTTTAATTCGTGTTTCACGTGGAACATTATGGTTAGCAGCCTTCGCCTTTAGCTTTAGTTCCAGTCTTGAAAGCAGCCAGCACGGTGGCCCCATTGGCAATCTGTACGGCGCTGTCGAGAATATGGGCATTGTCTTTCAACATAATCTGGTGATTGACAACGTCTAAGACCAAACCAGCGCTAAAGAAATAACTATCATAAGCGGAGGTCCACATGTGGAGATCCTGGGCGTTGACCAATGGTTCATCGTAGTCCGGATCGGCGGTGTCTAACACGATGAGGGTGAAGGTCGTGCCGATGCTACAGGCACCCCCGCGTAAAGAGTATTTGCCACCCCCATCATCGGCAATCAAGAGTAGTTCTTTTGTGGTCAGGTTCTTCTGGCGCAGTAACGTCAACAACTGGTCACTTAATTTTATGGTTGGCATTGCAGTCCATCCTTTCGTGGTCAGACCTAGTTTAGCCTCTTTACGGCCGTCCTGTCCAAGGATATGCTGGTCCCAAAAACGCCCATCTGGGAGAGTTCCCGAATGGGCGTTGTTCAAAACCGTTAGCTTATTTAGCGAGCATCTTTTGCGCGAAATCACGGACTAGCTTGACCTGCTTATCCTTAAGGATTCCGCCGCTTTGGCCTAAGATTTTCATGCCTTTGCCACCCATGACCTGGTGAAAATGCCCAATCACGGGGATGCCTTTTTCTTCGGCAATCTTGGTGAGTGCCTTATCCGTAACGGCTTCGGGGCCACCGGAAGTGGTGAAGAAGGCAATCTGCTTGACCTTGGCGGGGTCGAGGCTCTCCATGAAGGCCGACGCACTCTTGTCGGGGCGCATGAAGTAGGTGCCACCACCAAAGAACAGGGTGTCGGCCTGGTCAACGGGGGTTTTGACACTTTCTGCCGGAACGCCCGCCATATCCGCAATCTGTTCAGCAAAGGCCTTGATATTGCCATTACGTGTTTGATACCGAATCGCTACTGTCATCTGAATCCCTCCGTATTAAAAATCATGGTAAAAGTGGGGGTCACTAGCCGGCGTTAACGCCCAAGCGGAACCACCACTAAGGTTAGTATAGACCACTGTGGAACCGATTACAAAAGTGGTTACTGAGGGGGCGTCAGTCCCTTGCTGGGGGCTTAACGGCAGTGGCTAGGTTGGCTTTTAATCGGGCTAAAAAGAGCGTTGCGGCAGGTGACAGTCGCTGGTAGCGGCGCCAAATGAGGGTGATGGAGTCGCTAAGCGTGGGGGCTAGCGGCCGAAAAGTCAATGGTGAGAGATCATCCGTGTTGACTAGGTGGTCGAAGGTCACGACCAAACAACTGCCATTTTGAGCGAGCAGGGCCGCGTTAAAGACCAGGTTATAGGTGCCTACGATGGTCAATTGGTCGCTCACCGCTTGCCACCAATTGGCGAGATTAGTTTGCTGAAGACCCTGAGCAGAGACCATGAGGGGCCAGCCCACTAAATCAGCGGGGTGGAG
Organism: Levilactobacillus suantsaii; assembly: GCF_004115745.1. GTDB lineage: Bacteria > Bacillota > Bacilli > Lactobacillales > Lactobacillaceae > Levilactobacillus > Levilactobacillus suantsaii. The sequence goes on from NZ_QXIL01000007.1 coordinate 106,511, forward strand.
GACTGATTTTTGGGCTAAAGTTGCGTCTTTGCGCAGAACGACGCCCCAGACGTCTCGTTCTGGTAACCGTAATGCGTTGAATTGGTCGACATCAATTCGAGTTTCCCCCATCAGTACCCCAAAGTCTAAGGTCCCGGCATTTAGTCGGTGAACCGTGTCAGCGGCGTTCCCGCTGTGTAAGCGAATGGTGATATCCGGATAATCTGATTGAAGCTGGCTGGTCAGGGCCATGAGACGTTGCATGCCATGGCTTTCACCGGCGCCTAAGTCTAAGTTGCCACTGATGACGGTCTGGTCGGTTTGGAGATTATTGGTGGTTTTATCGACTAAGGCCAGGATTTCTTTAGCCCGGTCGGCCAGATAGATGCCTTTAGCCGTCAGGGTAATCGTTCTTGGCCCGCGATGAAAGAGGGTGGTCCCGAGCGTCGTTTCCAGCGCTTTGATTTGTTGGGAAAGGGCGGGTTGCGACACGTGTAAATAAGTTGCCGCTTTGGAGATACTGCCCTGTTGCACAATGGTTAAAAAATAACGTAAGATACGGGTTTCCACGAAAATTCCTCCCCATTAAATTTGATGTCCGCTATAACTTTTACTAATACCTAGCCATTGTATATTGGTCTTTTACATGGGTCAACACTCTTTGTATACTGGGGCCAGTTAATCGCGTCAAGGTTGCGACGGGGCTGGTGACGTCTGATAGGGTCACCAGCTCCGTTTTGGCCAAAACTTAAACCAGATATGAGTGACATTTTAACAAGGAGGACTAAATTTATGAGTTTACAAGATAAAGTAATCGTCATCACGGGCGCTTCCAGCGGCATCGGGTTGGCGACGACCAAGCGCCTGTTGGCAGATGGGGCGAAGCTGGCCGTCGCGGCACGGCACGTTGACAGTTTGACGGCTTTGCAGCAGCAACATTCCGACCAATTATTAGTGCAAAAAGTCGATGTGAGTCAGTTCGACCAGGTCAAGGGGTTAATTGACGCCACGGTCGCTCAATTTGGGCAAGTCGACGCGCTCTTTAACAACGCCGGGGTGATGCCGGTGAGCTACCTGCGTGAAGGGCGGCGGCAGGACTGGCAAGCCATGCTCGACATTAACATCATGGGAGTCTTAAACGGCATCGATGCCGTTTTGCCCGTGATGGAAAAGCAGGGCCACGGCCACATTTTGACGACCGATTCTACGGCCGGCCACAAGACCTTTCCAAAGTTTGCGGTTTACAGTGGTACGAAATTTGCCGTCCGAGCAATCATGGAAGGCTTGCGACAAGAAGAACGCGGCAAGAACATCAAGTCGACCCTGATCACGCCGGGAACTACCAAGACTCAACTGTACACTACGATCCCAGATGAAGCGGGTCGCAAGGATGAATTGGCCACGCAAGCCAACGCCGCCTTATTGGCGGACGATATGGCGCAAGCCGTTGAATTTACGTTAGACACGCCGGACCGGATGTCAGTCAGTGAAATTCACGTTCGACCGACGAACCAAGAACCTTAAAGGCGCAGAATCAACTTAAACTTAGAACAAGCAAACTGGCGTGACTCACATTTAATCGTGAGTCACGCCAGTTTGCGTCCCCTTTTACCGCTCATATGAGTGCGGTAAACTAGACTAAAAATAAGGAGGTTTTGCGCATGCCAACAGCTGCCGAACTTAAAGTGGCGATTCGAAACGATCCGGAAAACGCGGCCTTTACCGCTAAGGGGTGGGACCCATTGTTTCACGTGTTGCCCAGCGCCACGATTTTAGTGATCAGCCAGGCGCCGGGACGGGTCGCCCAGACTACGGCGACCTACTTCAACGACGCCAGTGGGGACCGCTTGCGCGACTGGATGGGCGTCAGTCGCGAACAATTTTACGACAGTGACAAGGTGGCCGTCATGCCGCTGGACTTCTATTATCCGGGTAAAGGCAAAAGTGGCGACTTGCCCCCGCGTAAAGGCTTTGCCGCAAAGTGGCATCAGCCGTTATTGGCTTTGATGCCCAACGTTCAATTGACCCTACTAGTCGGGCAATACGCCATCAAAGCTTACTTGGGCAAACGCCGCTACAAGACGTTAACGGCCACGGTCCGGCACTACGATGAGTATCTCCCGGACTACTTTCCGTTGGTTCACCCGTCACCGTTGAATTACGGCTGGCAGAAGCGCAACCCGTGGTTTCAGACCGATGTGGTGCCGGAGTTGCAGCAACGGGTCCAACGGGCGTTCCGTTAATCTCTATTCTTTGGTAATCCGAACGTTGACGTGATTGCCCATGGTCTTAACCACGTGGCGGTAATTAGTGGCGTCGAACTTTCCAATAATATGAATCCCCTCATAGTAGGATTCGGTTCCCCAGTAAAAGACAATTCTGCGCTGGGGCGACCAATAGCCAATGGCGCCCTGGGTGCCAGCGTGGCCGCTGGGCATCCCTTTGGTCGGCAAGGAATGGTGGAGATTAGCGACTTTTTCGGGCATGTCGGCGTAGTCGCTAAAGCGCAACGTGGTAGGAAGTTCCTGAGCAAACGCCCGGGCCGCACTCGAGTTATTTAAATGGGCTTTGAGTCGAGTGCCGTTGATGGTGATGGTGATTTTAGTGGATGCCTTTTGGTGCGTGGACGACACTTGACTGGTGCGTTCCTGGGGATTTTTAGCCGCTGAACTCGGATGAGCCGCTTTAGGTTGCGCACAACCGGCTAACAGCGATACAGCGACGAAAGTTAAGGTTAAGCGAGATAAGATTTTCATAGTTCACCCTCTAGTTTTGATAGCTCTATGCTAGTGGTAAAGTTAAACTATGTCGAATGCCTATATCCTATTAACAGCCATAATTAAAAACTATAGTTGTCAGTAATGGGGGCAAACGAGCGCCATAGGTAATCTTTGAACTAGGCTTTATTTCAGCAAAATGCGTTCCGCACCGGCCGCGATGACCGAGACGGAACGCATTTTTAATGACTTGAGTTGAGTTAGGCCCGATGCCAAGCGGCGTAGCCTAAGGTTGGGAACAACCCTACTAAGCGGTTGACTTGTGCCGGACTGAATTTAAATTCAATGGCAGGCAACAAGGTGTTGATGGCTTCGGGGGCTTGGTCACTGATTTCGGTGACGCCGACCAGATGTCCATCCTGGTCGTGGATCTGGGTGCTAGCCGCCAGGGGTTCCTTATCGATGCGGTAGTACCAGTAGTGGGCCAAATCGTTAGTGCTGATGGTCAGGCCCTGTTGTTTGCCATCATCGACCGACATGCCGGCCTGGGCAATCCGCGGTGAGGTGAAGACCACGGACGGAGTGACCGGAAAATCGATGGCCGCGGTGGTTTCACCGGAGAAGAGTTGCATGAGATATTTGGATTCAAAGGTGGCCGCAGGCGTCAACTTGGGCTGGGTGCTCTTGATGACGTCACCCGACGCGTAGATGTTGGTTTCGGTGGTCTGTAAGTGGTCGTTGACCTGGATGCCATGACGGTCGTAGTCGACGTTGACGTTTTCAAGGCCCAGATCGTCTAAGTTTGGAATCCGGCCGGTAGCGTCTAGAATCCAGTCGGTGGCTAATTGCTGGTGGTCACCGTAGGCTACTTCCAGATGGTCGCCAGTTTTGGCGAAGCTTTGGACGTTGGCGTTTGCAACGAAGGTCACGCCACGTTGTTTGAGGTCTTCCACCACAGCCTTGACGTAAGGCTGATAGAAGTGCCGCAAAACCGTGTCGCCGTGCAAGAGGATGGTCACCTTGGCACCGGCCGCATTGGCAATCGTCGCAAATTCCATGCTGATGTAGCCTGAGCCGATAATGGTGATGCGCGCCGGTAACTTTTGGAGGTTCAAAAAGTCGGTGCTGTCGTGGGCCAAATCGGTGCCGGGGATGTCCAAGCGGTGGGGCTTGAGCCCAGTGGCGATGACGATCTTGTCGGCCGTCACGGTTTGTTTCCCATCGACTACCACGGTATGGGCGTCTTGGAAACGGGCGTGGCCCCGGATAATGGTGGCCCCGTTACTGGTCAGGCGCTGTTCGAGTCCGGCCGGTAAGGGGTCAATAATGTCTTGCTTATGGGCCATGTTGCGGCTCCAGTTAATCGTCATCTGGTGGTGGTTTAAAATATCACCCAAGCGGTTGGATTCGCGGGTGAGCTTTACCGCTTCGTCCAGGGCGATTTTGGCGTTACAGCCGCGGTTGGTACAAGTCCCACCCATTAAACCGCTTTCAATCACGCCCACGCGAACACCAGTCCCGGCTAAAGGCGCGGCACCGTCGTGGCTGCCGTGGCCGCCACCAATGTAGAGGACGTCGTAATCAAACTTTGTTGTCATCAAATATCCCTCCAGCAATTATTGTCTGGTTTCAACTTAAAGCATTTTGGCACACTTGGCAATAGTTTTGGCCCAAAAAGGTGGGCTGGCGTATCTAGTTTAAGGGTCGCCCATAGTCCGGATAATTAAGCTAGTGGCCCAACGTGGCCGGAAAGAAGCGCCGTGATATCTCGGAGAAAAGCGACCTGCTACACTGCGTCTAAGCACACTTAGGAGGGACGATTATGAAGGTTGAAAACTCGCTTTACCACACGTTCGTGCAGAACCATAACGGCTTAAAGGGCACCACGTTTGTCGAAGGAAACGAAGGCTGGTCACTAGGGGTTTCTAGTTCACTCATCAAGGCACCGGGGACCAATCCCGAACAGCTCTTAGGCTTCGCCATTGCGACCTGCTTTAACGGCACGTTACGGTTGATTCAGCGCCGTGAGCACACCGCCGAAGATTCGCAGTTGCGAGTTAGAGTCGACATCGTGAAAGACGCAGTCGGGTACAAGTTCATTATCGATGCGCAGGTGCGGATGCCGAAACACTCGTCGACGGATGCCGAACGCCTGGTATCCACGGCTTTAGCGGAGTGTCCGGTGGCTAAGATCGTGAAACAGGACGTGGATGTGAATTTCCGGGTCGTCGACCGCTTCGAAGACGACGAGACCGAACCGGCTTACGGGGAATAAAACGAGCTACACGAGGCAAACAAGCGCCCTAACCAGCTTGAAGACTAATCTTCAAACTGGTTAGGGCGCGATTTTATGGTCAAGAGTAGTGGTTAATTTTCCTGCAGGTTTTGTTCCCACTCACGAATGGTGTCCACACCAAGTTCGGAAGCCGTCCGTTCTAAGGTGTGGATATCTTCAACGCTCAGAGTCGTGTGGGCTACCTGAGCGGCGTCGTTGACCTGGGCGACCTTGGTGACACCGATGATGGGTAACGTTCCCTTGGACATGGCCCAGGCCATGGCCGTTTGGGCCGCACTCAAGTCGTATTTCTGCCCGATTTGAGTCAGTTGGTCGACCAGGGGGCGAATCATCGGCAGTAGCGGGTTATAAGTCTGGGCCCGTGCCGTGTCTTCAGGGAAGGGGTGCTCGGTGGTATAGTGCCCGGTCAACGCACCTTGTTCTAAGACCATGTAGGCAAAGAAGGTCAGGTTCTGCTGATGGCAGTAATCCAAGATACCGGCGATTTCAGAAGTCCGGTCGAGGAGACTAAGGTGGTTTTGAATCGCGCTTAAGTGATATCCAGCCGCACCCAAAATCTCTTGGACCCGTTTGATTTCGTTGAGGTTGTGGTTGGACACCCCAACGCGCTTGATTTGACCACGCTTCAGGAGTGGAATCAAAGCTGGCGTCCAACGTTCGACGTCGGCAGCGTTATGGATCCAGTACAAGTCCACGCTATCCGTTTGAAGGCGGTCTAAACTCCCGGCCAGCATCGTGGCAACCGGGTCATCGGCAGCGGTGTCCGCGAGTTGCGGCGTGAACTTAGTCGAGAGTTGCAGCTTGTCGCGCGATGTGGCTTGTGTCAGATTGCCCAAAATCTTTTCGGAGGCGCCAGCACCATACGCGTAAGCCGTGTCCCAAAGGGTTAAGCCTTGGGCGATAGCGGCCTGGTAGACGTCTTTGAAGTGGGCTTCGTCGTAATGGTTCCCGAAATAACTGTCCCCCCAGGCCCAAGTGCCCATGGTAATTTTAGGAAAAGTCATTTTAATTCACCTCCCTTAGGCGATTGGAGGCGTCTTGGGCAACGATAAACTTAACTGTAACCATTAATCAAAGTCCCCTAACGTTGGTAATTCAGAAGTCAACACCATAGGTCGCGTAACGTTGGGCTTGCTGAGCTAAGGCGTCATCGCTAATCATTGAGGCACCGATCGTCACGAACGGCTTCAAATAGTTCGTGCCGATCAGCCGACTAGTCGCTTGTAAAGGCCGCAAGAGTTTGGTGATGGTATAGCGAGCGAATTGGTCTTTGCCATAGTTGTCGGCCCCCGGTGAGACGGCGATTAGAAGTTCCTTCCCGTGGAGTGCGTTGCCGTTAGTGCCGTACGCCCAGCCATAAGTCAAGACGTCATCTTCCCATTGTTTCAACAGTGCCGGTGTACTGTACCAGTACATCGGAAATTGGAGGACGATGCGGTCGGTTTGGGCTAATACCTTCTGTTCGGTCGGGACGTCGATTTTAAAATCGGGGTAGAGTTGATACAGGTTCCGGACCGTGACGGGTTCGTCCAGAGCATCCGCCAACGTGTGGTTGACACGGGATTCCTCGAAGTGGGGGTGAAACAAGAACACAGTCGTTTGCACAGGACATCTTCCTTTCAAAATTAAATCATTGACCAACGCTAGTCTACCCCCTAGTACCGGTTAGAAGGCAACTAGGTTGACTCGAAAAATTCAGATGGGTGAGTCGTGTGGGGGCGAAATAGTTGGCGGGATTGGTGGGGACCCTTATAATTAAAAGCAAAATTGACTAAGGGGCCTGATAAAATGAGCTATAGTATCAAAGAAGCGGCCCAACTGGTGGGGGTGTCCACTTATCGGATTCGCTACTACGACCAATAGGGGCTGATTCCCAACCACCAACGCGACGCGCATAACAACCGGGCCTTCGACGAGGACTCGCTAGAGTCATTGCGCTTGATCGCGTGTTTTCGGACCACCAACATGTCGTTGGCCGAGATTCGCCGTTACGTCGACCTGCTTCAGGACGGCGTTAAAACGCGGCCAAAACGACTGGAGATTATGAAACATCATCAGCAACCGATTCAGGATTTAGCGTCATTATTGCAGAATAATTTAACCATCGTGAAGCATAAAATTGCGGATATGCAGGCTGGCAAGTACATCTAGAGGTGACCATTATGGCAAACAAATTAAATCAACGGTTACAAACTTGGATTCCCGACGACCCCGACTTTCTGAACTTAGAAGAGGACTTTATTAGAGCGATTCGTGCCGATACCGTGGCCTTGGACCCGGGCGACACCGAACTGATTCCCTTAATCGCGATGGTGGTCCAACAGAGTGACACCACGTTGTCCGCTCAGATTGCGGCAACCTTAGCGGCGGGCGTGACTCCCGTCAAGTTGCTAGAAGTCGTGTACCAATTGGAACCGGTCGTGGGCTTGCCCAAGGTCACGTTGGCCTTGCGCCGGATTCACGCGGTCTTTCGCGATCAAGATCTTACGGTGACGCCGGCCCCAGCCACGGCGACGTCCGCTGAAGCGGGGGCGGCGATTCAAGCCCAACTGTACGGGACCGAAATCAAGGATTTAATGGCCGACCTGCCGGCGAAGGCCAATCAATGCCTACCGGAATGGTTAACGGACCATTTCTTCACCCAATATTACCAGCGCCCCAGTTTGACCGTAGCCCAACGGGAGCGCTACGGCTTGATGGCATTGATTACCTTGAACGTGGATTTTCAGATTAACGCTCACGCTAAAGGCAGCTTAAAAGCGGGTAACTCCGAAACGATTTTGGTCTGGTCGGCCTTACAGCTCTTGCCGTTTATTGGTTTCCCCTTGGTCATCAACAGCGTCCAGAAGATTCACGCCGCGGCCGCGCAATTGGAGCTCGCGTAATAGTTGCGGGTCTGGTAAATCGGGGTGTTGGGCCTGAACGTGGGCTTCGGTGCCGTTGTCGACAGCGCGTTGGTGGTAGTCACATTTATAATCGAGGACCGCAAAAGTCTGTTCGAGTTGCTCGAGTTGGTCGGCCATGCGTTGCCGGGCGTGTTGAAAGAGCGCCAGACGTTGAGATAACGTCGAGTCACCAGCCTGGACGAGTGTCATGAATTGCTTAATGTCGCGAATAGACAGGCCGGTCCGCTTCAGGCATTCGACGATGCGTAAAGTATTCAAGTCCTTAGCGGTGAATTGCCGGTAGCCGGCTGCGTTCTTACTCAGACCGGGGATGAGGCCTTGCTGGTCGTAGTAGCGTAAGGTGGGGACGGACAATTGAAATTGAGTCGCGACTTCGCTGATGGAATAAGTGGTTTTAGTGGGCATGAAAGGTCCTCCATTCTAAAATTCAAAAGTTACGCTTGCCCTCAAGTCCGCTTGAGGGTTTAGGGTGAGTCTAACACAAAATAAAGAAAGGTGGAATTCTCACATGGCAATTAAAGATAAAGTTGTGCTGATTACGGGGGCTTCTTCTGGTATCGGTGAAGCCACAGCCAAGCAATTAGCGGCTGAAGGTGCCAAGGTGGTTTTAGGTTCGCGGCGAGAAACCAAGCTCCAACAGATTGTTAACGACATCGAACAGGCAGGCGGCACAGCGACCTACCGGGTGACCGACGTGACGAAACGCGCGGACAGTCAGGCGCTGGTTCAGTTAGCCAAGGACACCTACGGGCAAGTGGACGTGTTGTTCTTGAACGCTGGGTTAATGCCGAACTCACCCCTTTCAGCGTTGCACGTGGACGAGTGGGACCAGATGGTCGACGTCAATTTAAAGGGTGTCATGTATGGCATCGCGGCGGTCTTGCCGGACTTCACGGCGCAAAAGCACGGTCAAATCATCGCTACTTCGTCCGTTGCTGGGTTGAAGGCTTACCCGGGTGGCGCCATTTATGGGGCGACCAAGTGGGCGGTCAAGGACTTGATGGAAGTCTTACGGATGGAATCGGCCCAAGAAAAGACCCACATTCGGACCACGACGATTTACCCGGCCGCCATTCAATCAGAATTATTAGACACGATTACGGACAACTCAACGGCTCAGGACGCCCAAGACTTGTACGATGCTTACCAAATCAGCCCGCAACGGATCGCTGACGTGGTGGCCTACGCCATCAACCAGCCGGAAGATACGACCGTTAACGAGATGACGGTGGGCCCTTCGATTCAGAGCTGGTAAACAAGTAAGGAGTACAGTAACATGACTGATACATTGATTCTAGATTACTCTTGGTCCGGCACCACGCCCAAGTTGGCCCAACAGTTGCAAACGGCGCTGCAGGCCGACCGGCTCGCGGTTACGGTGGCCCCCGACACCTTTCCCGCGGACATGACGGCAACCGACAAAGTGGCTAAGCAACAGCTGGCCGCCGGCAAACTGCCGGCGTTGACCACGTCGCTACCCGATTTGAGTGGCTATCACCGCCTCTTGATTGGCGGCCCGGTCTGGTCCGGAACGGTCTCGACGCCAGTCCGGGAACTCTTGGCGACGTTACCGGCGTTTAGCGGGCAACTGGTCCCGTTTTACACCGACGCCGGCGTGGCGGGGCAGTATGAAGCTGACTTTGCTAAGCTGGCGGGTGATCACGCAACGTTACCAGGTCTCGAAATGACGGCCGGGGAGTTGCAAGATACGGCCACGGTGCAGACCAAGATTTTAACCTGGTGGCAGAGTCTGACGACGCCAGAAAACTAAGCAGAATAGTGTCAAACGGACGCCAACGCAGCCTATCGTTGGCGTCCGTTTTTTGGTTTACGGGGTGGTTAAGTTAGCTTGGAGGCGTTGTAAGAACAGCTGGGCCACGGGTGATAGTGGTTGGGTCCGCGACCAGATGATTGTGATGGGATCGACCTGTGGCGGGGTCAACGGGCGAAATGTGAGCGGCGAATTAGCGCTGGTATCGCTCAACTGGTCAAAGCCTAGGGCGTAGCAACTCCCGTTTTGGACCAGTAGGCTGGCGTTAAACAGCAAGTTGTAGGTCCCGTTGATGGTGAGGTCAGTAGCCACGTTGCGCCACCAGTCCTGAAAGCGGTGGTGCGTTTGGGCTTGTTCGGAGATCAAGAGCGGGTGACCCACTAAGTCGGTGGGCGCGATGCTAACTTGGCGGGCTAGCGGCGCCGTTTTGGGCAACAGCACGCCCCACTGATTGGTTTCCGGGAGTTTGAGGGCGTGGAAGTTGGTCAATTGGCGCGACCCCATGATGACCCCGAAGTCGAGGCGGCCGTTTGTCAGTTGGTCTTCGACTAGCGGGGCGTCCCCACTATGCAAATGGACCGTCACGGCGGGGTAATCTTTTTGGATCCCGGCGATTAAGGCCATCAGCCGCGCCATGCCCTGGCTTTCGCCGGCGCCGATGTCCAGGCTACCGCTCAAAATGGGTTGTTGAGTTTGAAGATTTTGGGTGGTTTTGTCGACCAGTGCGATGATGGTCGTGGCCCGGCTCAACAGGTAACGGCCCTGTGCAGTGAGCGTAATTTGGCGCGCGCCCCTAGTGAAGAGCGGCGTGCCGACTTCGGTCTCGAGGTCGGTCAGTTGCCGTGACAGGGTGGGTTGGGACAAATGTAACGCCCGCGCGGCACCACTGACCGTCTTGGCTTGGGCTAATGCAATAAAGTACCGTAAAACACGTAGTTCCATGGCATTTCCTCCTAAGAATGCTTTTTGACTATACTTTAACATGAAATATAGGTATTTGATATGTTTAACGTCCGCTCGTATACTAAGTGGTACTTACTCAAGGGGGAAGTCAAATGAAATTAGACTTAGCAACTTTACAAGGGATTCAGGGCGTGGTCGACCAAAACCAGCGCCTGGTTCAACACCTCAATACGGGACAACATCACCCGGCCGAGATTCGTCAATTAATGGGTGAAATCACGGGCCAATCGATCGATGACTCAGTCGAGATTCGCTTACCGTTCTACACAGATTACGGTCGCGGCCTCAAGTTGGGCCACGGGGTCTTTCTCAACAGTGGCGTGATGATTACCGATTTAGGTGGCATCATCTTAGAAGATAACGTCCTAATTGGCCCGGGTGCCAGCCTCTTGTCAGTCAACCATCCCTTGGACCCAGCGCACCGACATGAAGTCTTGGCGGACCCGATTCGCATTCAAAAGAATGCCTGGGTGGGCGCCAACGCCACCATCTTAGCGGGCGTCACGGTGGGTGAAAACGCCGTGGTTGCCGCCGGAGCAGTGGTCACCAAGGACGTCCCGGCCGCAACGGTCGTGGCGGGCGTCCCCGCAAAAGTGATTAAGAAAATTGAGTCGTCATTTTGATTTAAAAAGGAGATTTTTATCAATGAGTGTTGCAGGAAAAGTTGTTGTGATTACCGGGGCTTCTAGCGGTATCGGGGCCGCCACGGCCAAGTTGTTAGCGGCTAAAGGCGCCAAGGTGGTCTTGGGCGCCCGGCGGCAAGACCGGTTACAGGCCTTAGCTCAAGAAATTGGTGAAAACGCCAGTTACCAGGTCACGGACGTCACCAAGCGCGACCAGGTCCACGCGCTGTTAGACCTGGCCATGAGTCAGTATGGACGGATCGACGTGTTGTACAACAATGCCGGCACCATGCCCCAAGGGAACCTGGCCGACCGGGAATACGACAAGTGGCAGCTGATGCTAGACGTCAACGTGATGGGCGTCTTGAACGGTATCGGTGAAGTGCTCCCCATCATGCAACAGCAACATGCCGGGTTGATCATCACCACGGATTCCGTGGCGGGGCACGTGGTCTACCCGGATTCCGCGGTCTACAACGGAACGAAGTACGCCGTGCGGGCCATCATGGAAGACTTACGCCAAGAAGAAAAGGGCCACGGGATTCGCGCGACCATCGTGTCACCGGGCGCGGTCAAAACGGAATTGGTCAACACGATTGGTAATCCGGAAATTCAGCATAATATCAGTCAGTTGATGGCCGCCCAGGAAAGCCAGGGCTTAGCGCTCAATCCCGAAGACGTGGCGAATTCCGTGCTCTTTGCGATTGACCAGCCAGAACACGTGGCCGTGAGTGAAGTCTTGATTCGGCCAGCTGAACAGGAAGTTTAACCGATTAGATTGAATGAAAAAGCTCGCAACGGCGTCCTTTGAGGACAACTGTTGCGAGCTTTTACGTTAGGTCCGCGCGTCGAATTGGTGCCCACATTTGGGACAGGTGATGCGCACGTGGCCGTGGTGCCGAGGAATGCGAATGCGCTGATGACACTGCGCACAGCGGAAAAATTTGTATTGACGGTGCTGGCTGACCCAGTAACGCGACCGCGTCAGGGGCCGAATCACCGGAAACCATAGGCGTTGAAAACCGCGGTTGATAGCGACTTGCCGGTAAATCTGCCGGGAAAACAAGCGCCAGTAACTGATGATCAGCAACACGAACGCCACCCAGAACAACCAATGCAGGCTGCGCCAGAAACTGAGAATCAACAGGATCAGTGAGAGCCCGTTGAGCCAGCGATTCAGGGTATCGTTTTGGCCGTAACGCCCCAGCATGAAGCGTTGAAGTCGTTGAATAAATTTAGAGTTGGGTCGCAAGTGAATTTCCCTCCCAGGTAAGCTAATGTCTTATCCTAACATAGTTTGTTGGCGCCCGTTGTTTCACGTGGAACATCGCTAGAAAAACAGGTAGTAGAGGCCACTCAGCCCGATGAACCCGTAAATCCACTTCTTAAGGGTCTCCCCGTCGATTCGGTTCAGCAGGTGCGCAGCAATCAAAGTCCCTAACGCGGCGGCAACCATACCGACCAGGATGTAAGGGATATCCTGCGCCACTAAAATACCGTTGGCGACCCGGATGCTAGTGATGTAAACGGCATCGAGTAAAAAGAACCCTTGAATGGTAGCGATGTATTCGGGCATCGAGCGGGATAAGGACAGAAAGTAAAGGGCCATCAAGGGGCCACCAATCCCGAAGAGGCCGTTGAAGAACCCCGAAATGATCATGAAAAGTCCGGCAACGTACCACGGGTAGTGGCGCGCCCCGGCATTTTTGACCAGCGTGAAATACAAACACAACGCGACCAGTAGCCCGCCTAACATCAGTCGTAACAGATGTGCGTCCAAGACGTGGTCCAAGTGGACCGACCAGGTGGCGACTGCCGCATAAACGATGAAGGGAATCACGATACGCTTGGACTTGATGTAGCGATGGTAACGTAACGTGAGCCCCAGCACGCTCACGAACATGATAACACCGCCTATCCCGGCGGCTTGGGCCATGGGTAGAATCGAAGGGAAGAAAATCATCATGATGATGACCGCCCCGAAACCGGTCAAGCCTTGGACTAAACCGGCGAGTAGGGCGGGGAAAATAATGAACGCCCAGGTCACAATGTTGACCTCCTTTAAGTCATTAGTCTTGTTATCCAGTGTGGTGGTTCAACCAGGCGGTGTCAATGGGTATCTCGTAGGTAAAGAAGCGTATAATGGGGATATTAATCGCCGAAAGAAGGAATTAGGATGATGGAAGAAACGGCCCGCATCCGGGTGCGTCCCTTAGAACTGAGTGACTTAGCCGATTACCAACACATTTTGATGGACCCCCGCTTGGCCAGCGCCAGCGGCCAGCCCGCAACGATTGCCCCCAACCTGTTGGCTTACTGGTTCGAGAAGGACCGCCATAGTCCATACGCTTTTGCGGTGATTGACCGGCGCGAACGGCGCTTCGTGGGGACGATTCTTTACTATCAACATGGGAATCAGGCCAACGTCTATGACTTGGGGTATTTTTTGACGCCGCATGTTTGGGGCCATGGCATCATGCCCGTGGCAGTGCGGGCCAGTCTGCGGTTGATTACCCGCGAAGGGGGCCAAGTGACCCGGTTGTTTGCGGACTGTTTACCGGATAACCACCGTTCCCAGCGGGTTCTGGAAAAATTGGGCTTTACGTTGGTTCCTGGGATCACCGCGGCGCCAAACGTGGACCGAGTCAACTGGTATAGCAAGACACTACTGCCGTCGAAATAAAAATAAACCGGGTCGCGGACATTGGTCCGGACCCGGTTTTGGATTGCTGAGCTTTAGTGCTGAAATTGGTTAACCGACGTTGAGGTTTAAAAGAACGGTGCCGGCCACGATAAGGGCAATTCCCGAGATGATGACCGGGTTGATCTGCTCGTGCCAAATCAAGACGGAAAGCGCCGTGGTAACGACGATCCCAACGCCACCCCACAAGGCATAGGCAATATTTAAATCGATGGTTTTAATGGCCAGTGATAAGAAATAGAAACAAAGTATATAGGCCAGCAAACTCCCGGCCGTGAAGGGTAACCGTGTAAACCCATCCGAAGCTTTCAATAAGTTGGTGCCCACGAGTTCCCCCGTGATGGCAATTCCTAAGTATAAGTATCCCATGCTTGTGCGCCTCCGCATCTATGATTGTCGTTGCAATGACTCGTTACCGCACTTTTTTGGTAACGACTCATCTTACTTTATTTTCTGAAAATTAGCTATCTTTTTTTATCACGTGGTTTGGAAAACTAGCAAATTTTTAAGTAGTGATTGATTGGCATCGCAAATGAAGACCTGGTGGGGCATAACCGGGACCGCTATCACTGATAACAAGCCAACAAAAAAACAGTTCGATTTCAATGACCACAATCAAAGTGGCGCTTGAAACCGAGCTGTTTTTTATATCATATCCTAATAATTGATTAGTGTTGCTTACGCCGGTCCGTTGCCATGCCGAACGCGCCTAACAAGAGGGCCATGCCCGCCGCAATGAAACCAGTTGACTTGGTTTCATTGGTTTGGGGTAAGCCAATCGTGGCGGTGTTGGTAGCTTGACCAGTCTTTTGGGTGTTAACCGTGTTTGCCTGAGTCGTGGTGTGGGCTAACATGGTCGGCTGAGCGGCGTTACTAGTCGTCGTTGCTGGTGTAGCCGTTGCGGTGGCTGTTCCAGTCGGCGTATAAGCGCCCGTTACTGTCGCGTGACGAGTGGTCGTTGACGTCTCTGTGTTTCCGGTGACGATTTGGTCAGCGTTGCCACCACGCTTCAATTGTGTTGCGCGAGCGTTCTTAGTTGTGGCTTGGGTCGTTGATTGCGGCGTTGCGAGTTTATCGGACGCGTTTCCCGTGATGATGGTGTCGCCAGCCTCCCCAGTGGAAATGCTTGGCGTAGTCGAGTCGTCAGTATCGTTTGTGGTGACCGTATCACCAGCGTCACCGGTCGTCACCGTGTCGCCCGCATTGCCAGTCGTTGGGTTGTCACCGGTTGTCGTTGTATCGTCAGAATTGTTTGTTGACGTCCCAGTATTGTCACCGGTGTTATCTGGCGTGGTAGTCGTGCCACCACCGGTCGTGGTACCTTGGTTAGGATCCGTGACGTTGATGGTTGCGGTTTCGGCGACGATGTACGGGTCGCCGGTATTATTGTAGTCATCGGCGACTTGGTAAGCGTAGGTGACTTTGAAAGTCCCAGCCTTAGTTGCTTTGCTATCTTGTAAGATGTTGTCAGGGTCGCTGATGCTGACTTGAACTTGGTCCAAATTCAGTGGGTCGTCGTTATCGTCGAGGCCAGAAACGAAGTTGTCCGCGGCAGTCCAATCTTGGCCGACTGTTAACGCGGAGTCTTGCGTGGTGATGACCTTGCGTAACGTAATGTAGATGTATGGGGCCAATGTACTGCTGGTCCCATCACCGGTAGTGCCAGAGTCACCGTTTACCTGAACGCCAGTTGGTGTCAGACGGTAAGTGTAATCGGTCTGGGGGGTTCCATCTTTGTTTAACAAGACGGAATACCCATAATCTTTGACCAGGTCATCGATGTTTGCCTTGGTCAGATTGACATCGATTAGCCCACCCGTGTATAGGGTAGAGCCAGAGTAAGTGTCATCACCAGGCCCGAAATTGTGTAAGGAGATTTGGCCCGCGGCGACTTCCGGCATTAATGCTTGAATAGCGGCCGGCACATCTTGGTAGGAGATTCCTAATTGAATCGCGGTGACAGCATAGTATTGACCGACAATTTTATCCGGTGCTGGTGCGGCGATGCGGAAATACAAGGCACCAGATGTCCCCGCCGTGTAGTTCATCAAGTCAATTTGTTCGAGATTGGTGCTGTAGAGTTGCGGATCAGTGATGGTCAATGGGACCTTGGCCACGTAGGCGGCGTTGGCTGCTAGCGTTCCTTGGAACCGCATTTCTTCGACGTCGGCCAAACTATAGCCCGCCGCTAAGAGATCGGCGTAACTGTAGCTCATCCCACCCCCACGCAACATGAAGGTCAAGTTGACACCATCGGGTAAATCGGCTAAGAAGTCGCTGGCTGGGGTGCCATCAGCTAAGGTGACTTGAGCAGCCCGGCTACTTGCAGAGTCCGCGTAACTCGGCAACATGAACAGGAAGTTGATGTTTTGCGCCTGGTCGGTCGTATTTGTAATGTTGAAAATGGCGCTTAGGTCAGCGGTCCTGGAATCAATAATGGAGGCCGCTTGGTCACTCTTTAAGCCGTTGGTTTCGGTCAGTGAGGTCGATGTGTTTCCTTGCGCATCAGTCCCGGTTAACCGGACGTGGACTTGGACGTCATCATCAGGTTGGACGTCGTGGCCACTAGCGTTGTTCACGATAGCTGGTTCCGTGGTTTCCTGGGTTGGATCATAGGTCGTTTGTGTGGAAGCTGGGGTGGCCGTTGGGACGACGATGGAGTCTTCAGTTTGGATATTGTGCGTCGTTATCGCGTCATCAGCGGTTTTATCAGTTGCGACATCAGTGGCGTCGTTATCGTTAGTAGTGCCGTCATTGGCAACATCATTAGTCGTGTTGTTAGCGGTCGTGTCATTGTTAACGTCATTGGCTTTATTAGTGTTGGTCAACGCGTCATCGTTAGGCGTTGAACTGCTGCTGGTCCCCACATTAGTAGTGGCCCCACTGTTGGCGGCAGCGTTAGCTGCTGAATTAACATTCAGGTCGGCTTTTTCGGTAGTGGTAGCGCTTGAATTTTGAACATTTGTTGTGTTAGCGGCACTGTCCTTGGTACTGGTTACCGCGTCACCGTTAGTGGTAACCGGTTTTTCGGTGGTCGACTTAGTTGCCTTTAACGGGACAACTTTGTTTTGAGTCGCTGAACTTTGATCGCTCACGGCCGTCGTGGCGGCATCAGAACTTGATGAGGTCGAATCGGCGTTGGCAATCGTGGTTTGGGAGAGACCAATACCTAAGGTGGTCACCCCGATGGCGGCCACGAGCCACTTCTTGCCAGCCTTATAAAGCTTAAAATGTACTTTAGTTTCAAACATAACCGCTCATCCTCCGTTATTTCGTTTAGTATGTATACAAGATTTCCTTTTATTCAGCTATATCTTAATCCCTTTTTTAGATAATGCAAGAATTAATTAATCATAATAATTAGTTTATATCAAATGAATTGTGTGTGAGGGAAATAAATAAGGCTTATAAATACCGATAAATCGGCATTCTGAGCAAACTTAATCGTAGCAAAAAGCAACAAATATTTTTTCGATTTTTAAGTCGCCTAACTAAATTGGCAACAGATTAGATGAATTGTGTAAACTGAAAAATAAGTGCTGATATTTCCATATTAAAAAAACTGTAACGGTTGCTTTAATAATTTTTATCCTGGCTAAAAAGAATTAAACGGATTAACGTTCCGACGAACAAAAACTAGCTTAAACTGCCATCAGTCATTGTGTGACTGTAGTAGTCTAAGCTAGTTTAAATTTGATAGGTTAGCTCGATTGCGATTAATGTTGCTTGCGCCGATCCGTTACCAGCCCGAGTGTCCCTAACAGAAGGGCCATCCCCGCCGCAATGAAACCAGTTGGTTTGGTTTCATTAGTTTGCGGTAAGTTAGACGTGGTGTTGGCACGTTGACCAGGTTGTGAAGGGGTCTTTTGGACGTTAGTCGTGTTTGTATTAGGCGTGGTGTGAACTAATGCGGTCGGTTGGACAGAAGCTGATGTGTCGGCGTTTCTTGTGACGATTTGGTTCTCGGCGCCACTACGCTTCGATTGCGTCGTGCGGACGTTATGAATTGTGGCTTTGGGTGTTGCGAGTTTATCGGCCGCGTTTCCCGTGACGATGGTGTCATTTGCATTTCCAGTACTGATAACTGGCGAATCTGCAGTGTCCGTCCCTGGTGTGGTGGTGTCAGTATTGTTAGGGGCGACCGTATCACCAGCGCCACCGGTCGTCACCGTGTCACCCGCATTGCCCGTCGTTGGGGTGTCACCAGTGGTTGTACCGCCAGAGGTGTCAGTTGAAGTACCGGTATTGTCCCCAGTAGTGTCGGTGTCGCCGGTATTAGTTGGCGTGGTAGTTGTGTCATTACCGGTCGTAGTACTTTGGTTAGGATCCGCCACGGTGATAGTTGCGGTTTCAGCTACGATGTATGGTTCGCCGGTGTTGTAATAATCATCAGCAACTTGGTAAGCATAGGTGACTTTGAACGCCCCAGCCTTAGTGGCCTGGCCATCTTGTAAAATGTTGTCAGGATCATCGATGCTGATCTGAACTTGGTCCAGACTTAACGGGTTATCGGCATCGTCGAGACCAGAAACGAAGTTGTCCGCGGCGGTCCAGTCTTGACCGACCGTTAACGCAGAGTCCTGCGTGGTGATGACCTTGCGTAACGTCATGTAGATGTATGGGGCCAAATTAGTGCTGGTCCCATCACCGGTATCAGCGCCATCGTCCATCTGAACGCCAGTTTGTGTCAGAAGGTAAGTATAGTTGGTTTGTGGAGTCCCGTCTGCGTTTAACAAGACGGAGTACCCAACATCTTTGACCAGGTTAGCGATGTTCGCTTTGACCAAGTTGACATCGATGATGCCACCCGTGTAGAGGGTTTGACTAGAGTACGTGGTATCGCCCGCGCCAAAGTTGTGGACGGTGACTTGTCCCGCTGTAAGTTCCGGCATCAAGGCCTGGATGTCCTCGGGAACGGATTGATAGGAGATGCCAAGCTTAATGGCGGTTGCAGCGTGATACTGTCCAGCTAAACTTTCGGGCAATGCTTGCGCAATCCGGAACCGTAACACGTCATCGCGATAGGTAGCAGATTCGGCGTTGAGCACACCGATTTGTTCAAACATATTATTGGTGTAAACGTCGGGGTTGTTTAAACTCATGGGGAGATTAACGATGTAACTACTGTCGCCAGCCAACTTGCCCGTGACCTTTAATTTTGCGGTGTCGGCTAACTGATAACCGGCCACCAGAAAGTCATCGTAAGTGTAGTATTGATTATCGCCGTGAGCTTGAAAGGCAAGGGCCAAAGTGGCTGGCAGATCAGCTAAGAAGGTACTTGCTGGGGTACCATTGCTTAAAATGAGTTGCGTTGGGTTGTTATAGGCTGCATCGACCGAATGAGGTAACGAAACGGTCACGTTGACGTTTTGCGTCTGGTCAGTCGTGTTCGTCACGTTAAACAGGGCGTTGATGTTTTGGGCGTCTGAACTAATGATGGTCGCCGCCTGGCTCGTCCCGGTGATGGAGTTGTGGTTCGTCAGCGAAGTCGTGGTATTGCCAGCACTATCCGTTGCCGTTAAACGAACGTGTGCGGAAATTGCGGTATCTTCTTGAATATCTTGTCCGGCGGCGTTGTTCACGATGGCAGGGTCCGTGACGGCCTGGGTTGGATCATAGGTCGTCGCGGAAGAAGCCGGAGTGGCTATCGAAACGATAGGCGTGTTCTCAGCTACGGGCGTCCCCTTGTCGTCGT
>NZ_QXIL01000008.1 GCF_004115745.1 Levilactobacillus suantsaii
AATAACCTCTTTCATTGTTTGTGTAGGAACATCAATGATAACAGAGATTTGTCTTGGTGTTTTTTATTTTATCAATTAGCTAAAAGTATTTGGCTAACTTGATTATAAAACGCGCGACTGAATTTAAGGGTGTTGATGGTGCTAACTACACTTCTACAGATTTGGATGCATTTGCTCAATCTAACAAGTTGGTAACCCTTTACACGCCAACCTACCAAGTTAATGGTAAGAATGCTTACACTAAGTACACGCTAGTTTCTGTACAAAGTGGTTCTTATGGTGTTGGCAACCAAGCTCAATTGGTATATATTGCCAAGGAATACACTGATGCAACGTCACCAGTTGGTGATGGTACTGCTAACTCGACTGAAACTGATACAGGTCATGTTGTTGGTGATAATCCTGCCGTTCACGGAAACAGTACTGCCGGGGGAAGCACTTCCGGAAACAGTAATGCCGGGGGAAGTGCTTCCGGAAACGATAATGCCGGGGGAAGTACTTCCGGAAACGATAATGCCGGGGGAAGCACTTCCGGAAACAATAACGCCGGGGGAAGCACTTCCGCTGATAAAGCTTAGTCCTTTGTCGCTCGTTAATTAATTTTAAGTTAGTGGTTGTTTTAAAGGTACCTAGACTTTTTGTCGGGTACCTTTTTATTGTAAAAATTAATTATGGAGTTTGAGTAGAGTATAGTGGATGACAATTATTAACAGTTTATCGGTTTTATCATTAGTGAATATGATATAATTAAGCCCGTTACATAAACTTATTCATCGGAGGAGAAGATTACATTATGCAATCACGTTTAGCAAAAACCTTGTACCTTGGGTTAGCTGCATTGAGCTTAGGCGCCGTGGCGTCGGTCTCAACAACGGCTAGTGCCAAGAGTAAGGCTAAAGTTGTGTCCACTAAGCCCTTAAAGACGGCACCGGAAACGCGGAATGTTCAAGTTACAGGAACCAACGCTATTTACTCTAAACCGGGAACGGTTAAGGGCGCTAAGATCGTGGCTTCTAAGAAAACGGTCAAGAAGTTGGCGAACTCCAAGAAGTCTGCCGATTACTTCCGGGCTTACAGTATGCAGGTCACCAACAAGGGGTCCGTTTACTACAAAGTCGTGGCTATGAACGGGAAGCACCGCGGCTACATCTACGGGGGGAAGAAGGACACTGTCTTCGCTGGGGGCATTAAGTCTGCAACCACCACGCAAACGGCTAATCTGTCAGCGAACACGACCGTTTACTTTGCCAAGCCAGGCAAGACCAACGTGACGTGGAGTGCCCCGAAGTACACCCAATATAAGGCTTCTAAGCAGGCCGCCAACACGTTACCGTTCGCTAAGGACACCCTGACCGTCACCAAGGCCGAAACCAAGACCCGTGAAGGTTCCCTGTACTACTACGTGGAAGATGCGGCTCATCCATCCATCAATGGTTGGATCTACAGCGGCGCTTTGACTACCACGCAAAATACGTTTGATGCTAAGTCCGACGTGAAGGTCAACTTCCAGACGACTTCCGGCGCTATCGTGAAGTCGACAACGTTAGCTGGTTTAAAAGCAAATGATGGTGGTAAGGTAGCAACCAAAGTTGGTACTGCGGTTGGAACGGATGCTGCTAACCAAGCAACGGATGCTTGGGGTGCGGCTGCACTAGCTGGCACTGGCTACGCTTACAAGCGTTCGGATTCCATGAATAATGCGGCTTTAACAGCGGCTAAGTCCGGGGACACCATTACTTTGTATGTAACCCAAAATGTAGCCCAAAGCACCAAAATCAACTTTTACGCGGTCACTAATGACCTGTCCCAACAAGGAAAACAGTTGAAGGCTTACACTAAGAGTGCCTCGGCGACTACGGTTGCTTTCCCAGCATTAACGAACATGTTTGCTGGCGCTAAGGATTCAACTTACACAGCTAATGATGTGCAAGCTTATCTGACCGCCAATAACCTGACGACGCTTTACACGCCAAGTTATACAGTTGGTAACGACAAAGTCTACATGAAATACACTTTCAACAGCGCGCTTAATGGAATCTATGGTTCAACTAACGCCAAGGCTTTCTACACGGGAACCCAAGAAAATGGGGCTTCACCGGTTGATACCATAGCGACTACCACGTCTGCGAATCAAGATTACGTGGGCTAATCCCAATTAAATCGAGTCAAAAGAAATCCCTCGCCAACTATTTGGCGAGGGATTTTGCTGTTCTGGGGGAATCGAGTGACGGATCAAGAAACGGGAAAACTGACCAAACAAACTCGTTCCTTGGTCGGTCTAGCATAGCGAACCGTCCGCCCAGTTGAACCGGACTGGGGTTGAACGGCTTGGGGAGGCTATGACTTTTAGCCCCGGTGGGGAGAAGCGCGGGATAATCGCCGGGCGTCTACCCAATAATGCCAGAGGACCTGAGTCGTTGAGCAGGTAATAAGCGCCGATTCGTCGTGGATTGAGTCGAACCGGTGTGGTATCGCGGCAGTGATCATCGAAATCATCTCGATTTATTGGAATTGCGCTGAGTGTAGTCCCTTTCTGGAACGAAGCCCAAGGAAAACGCTTAAAAATGGTGCGCGTGGGGGCCGTTGCTAAGGTAAGTAACTTTTTTAAGTTGACTTTCATTTCTAAAATAGTTTACCCGGTAACCTACCCCATTTTTTGGGAGAGGTGCTACACTAGGGAAAAACGAAGATGGGCAGCATCTGCGAAAGGGAAGTGGGCAATTATGACCAAACAGATTGGAATAACCGTTAGTCTTTTATTGGGAATTGTCGGGGTCACGGCCCTGGGGGTTGCGGTCCCAACGTCGCCCCATGCACTGGGCGTGGTCAGCGCCACTAGTGCGGCTGTCATGGTGGCACAACGGCCGCGGCATTTCGTAAGCGCTACCGCGACTGGCCGGGCCCCGCTGGTCTGGCGGGCGCGGACGCCGGTCGTGACCAAGCTGGCAGTGGGGACCAGCAGTACGGCGACCGGGACGCAGGTGTCGAAGGCGGCCATCACGCTAGAACGGAATTCAAATACGCCATCAACGGGGACCGGTGGCGCGCCTAGTAATCCGTCGAATTCGTCGAGTTTAGGGTCAACGAGCAGTAGTTCTTCATCTACCAGTAGTAGCAATTCCGGCACCTCGAGTTCATCCGAAAAGCCGATCAATGGCGGAAACGGCGTGAATCAGAACGGTGGCGGGAGTAGTGGTGCGGGGAGCTCCTCGTCGAGCGGTACGCACGGTGGCACCGGCATCACGCCGACTAATGGCGGTGGTGGTGACCACCCGCAGAGTGGGGCGCCGACTTCCACGCAGTCGACGATTCCGGGAAGTCATTCCTGGGTCAGTGGCTGGTTACCGCAGACCAACGAGCAGGGGAAACTCCTCTTATTGAGTGCTGGGGGGCTGATCCTCTTGATTTCCGTGCTGACCGTGGCTTATGGCTGGTGGCGCGAACGTCGGTCAAAAGCGTAGTTGAACGAACGCAAAAAGGCCCGGCAGTTGTCGGGCCTGAAAAGGGGGACGGGATTTAGATGAGTGGTGCGGTCATGAAGCCACCGGCGTTGCGGTTCCGCACGGCCGTGGCTAAATCAGTGGCGTGGGTGTACGTCTTGAGATCATCGGTCCCAAGCATCGCCCCTAACCAATCGAGCTGGGCAGGCGCAAACGGCGACTGGCCAGTCTCTTTTTGCCAATAAATCAGCGGTGGTAAGTCCAGAAGTTGAGCCATCTCGACCACCGACCGTTCCAGACAAGCGGTGCGCAAGAAGCGCAGAAGGTCGGCGTAGCTGTACTTGGCTGCCGGGTCCGTGCTGTCGGGATGGCCGTGGAAGCGCCGGGCAACTTGGGCACTGTCGGGCCACTTGATCATCGCGAGGCGCAACTCGGCTTCGTGGCGCAGGACACTGTCCGTTAAGACTTGTTCCATCGCTAGAGACAAGTCGTCCGCCGTGCGTAAGCGCTCGAAGTCACTAGCTGGCAACCCGTAAAAGCCCATCAAGAGGCGTTTCGTTTCCGGTTTGAGGCGGTGAGCCTGACTGTGTTCCAGGTTGAGGTAGTACCAGTCGGGAAGGTCGAATAGGGTTAACTCGGCGCGGAAGGTATCCAGGTCATCCTGGTAGATCCACTGTCGCAGGGTCGTTAAAATTTCACCAACGGTTTGGCTCATCGTTGCTCATCTCCTTATTTGTACGGTGAGTATACCAAGTCCAAGTGGTGATTTGCTGTGATGGTGCTAAGAAATTAGATAGAAAACGAATATTAAGGCCATAAGTTTGTCTATAATTCATATTTTTATATTTAAACGAATGGGCCACAACATGGTTGAACACCGTCAATATTAATAACTGTTTGGTTTAACTTTCGTTTATGGGGTGAGCCGATTACTTGCTAATGTTCGTGGTTTATGGCATATTAACGCTGGCCTGAATAATCAATGAGGCCTTTCAATTAAGTGTTTATCATGAGGGGGCATTCTGATGGAACCACGGTGGAACAATACGACTCCGGCTTTGCGTGATAAAGTCACGCACCGTGAGATGTTGGTATTATCAGATTTACGCGTGCAAGATATCACTCAGCAAGTTGATGCGAGTGACGTTGCTTTGGATTGGGAACATACCATTTTATTGAAGAATCTGCCGTCCGACGGGAAGACACGTCGGGGACGGACGATCGTTTGGAATGATTTGAGTGGGTTCTTATTGGTCACGGCGTCCCCCAACAATCTGATCGACCGGTTGTCGCGGGATAATCTGGTGAGCCGGTTGGACATGCAAGCTTATTTACAGGTTTGCCAGGGGAAAAATCCCGTTCCGTACGTTGTGGGGGACTTTCGGTTGATTGCTGTGGGCACGCAACAAAAAGAGCAGTACGACTGGATCAATCTCAAGTACTTCCAGACGATGATCCCGTTTAAGCGCAAGCGTGAGCGTGACCAAGCGTTGGTCATGTTGACCAACGGCGAGCAGTTATTGATTGAGGATACCGCCAGTCGCATGACGAACCGGAAGACGACCGCCGATAAAATCTTCGCCCTGCAGCTGAACCAGGCCAAGCATGACTTTCAGTTGTATCGGCCGAACGAGGGCCTTAGTCAACGGAATTACACGACGTTGCAGGCGTTTCAACTCGAAAAGATTGGTCAAGTCATCGAGCACGTCGTTCCGCGCTTGCGGAAACTCTTGACCGCAAAGGAGTGGTCGGACCTGGTCACGGCAATCGAACGAAATCAGCGGATACCCGAGGATATGCGGGTTCAGCCACCGAAGCCGGATGACTCGGCGGCTAAAAAGCCGGTTAAGCATGACCCCAAGAAGTCGCCGAAACCGCACCAATGGGACCAACAAAAGGATCCAAAAAAACATGGTAATCAGGACGAAGCGGGGGATTGAGCGGAAGCGGACAGAGTCTTATAACGAATTAAATAAAAATATTTCAACGGGCGTGACCTGTTTACACTATATTCGTTTGTTCTATGTTACAATACGAAGAGTATCAACTTAACTCGTCAGTAGTTTGGCGGCTAGGTTGGTCCGCGATGACTATGTTGACGCTGGTGATAACCGGGCCAGTCACTCGGTTACGACCGGCACGAGGAGGAAGAGCACCATGACAGAAGTAGATGAAATGGCCGGTGACATCGAACGAATTCACCAATTGAATTCACTCCTACGGCCGTTTATCAAACGGCCGAGTAGCGGGGACGCGGTCACGTTTGAACAATACCGGATTCTACACGAACTGATTCGGGAGAAGACCAGTACCAGTGAACTGTCGCGGCGGTTACACGTCGGGCAATCCATGATCTCGATTCAGATCAGTCGGCTACTCAAGGGGGGCTACATCCGTGATGAGACCCTCCCGACCGACCGCCGGTACCATGTGTTTCAAATCACGCCCCGCGGGGAAGCGGTACATGAACACGTTAGTCTTGTGTTGACCCATGAGCTGCCCCAGTTGATGGCTAAGTTAGCCACCTACGTTAAAGTCTGATCCCACCAGTGGGCGGAATGATGACACGCAAAAAGGCCGAGACCAACGTCCCGACCTTTTTTGTACCGCTTATTCGGCGGCTTCTACTTTATCGTCTGCTGGTTCTGCGAGGGCAGTCCCATTCTCGTCGACTAATTGAAGTTCCGTTTGTCGAATCACCACGAGGTCCCCGAAAGAATCGATCTTGTCTGTTTCCTTCTTCTTCAACTGGTCTGGTTCAACTTGAACCAGCGCCGAATGTTCGTACAGCTTGGTAATCGTGCCGTAGAATGAGGTCGAAAACAGTTCGGTTTCTTTGCAGTAGACCCGGTCATTTACGTGTAAAGCCATGAATGATCGTCCCCCATAAAAGTAATTTATAACAGGGTAAGGGTTATGCCGAAAAATGTCAAGGAAAATCGAAACTTTTTTCAATTAAGGGCTATTATTAAGGGAATTACCTTATAAACCATTCAGCGTCTTTAATGATGGCGTAACTGGTCGATACGTTCCTGGACCGTGAAGCGTTGGAGTAATTCAGTTTGCCGGGCGGTGTGTTTGGCCAGGTCACTGAGAAAGTCGATCTCCAGGTCACTCAACGGCGCCTGGGCCCGCGCGGCCGTCAACAGGTCATCGACGGCGTGATCCAGTTGGGCGTTGGCGGTTTTTAAGGCGGTGAAAGTCGGTAGGGTACTGAGGCCCCCGGCCGAGGAGACGGTCGTCGTGGTCGGTTGCGCCGGTTGCTTCTGCGGCGCGTCAGCCACGAAGTAGTAATAGACTTCGCGCGGCTTGAGCGTGGCCTTTTGAATCCGATGGTCAATCGATGGGGCCGCCGAGACCGCGCCCATCACGGCGGTCTGCGGGTAGCCGAGCTTGCCGAGCATCTGCCGCAGCTGAACCGCCCGTAACCCCTTGATGCCGGGGAAGCGACTGTCTGAGACCACCTCGACCAACTTATCGTCTTGCAGCCAGGCGATGATCTGCTTGCGGATCTTAGCCGCCTGACTATTCTTGGTATTCGCCAATCTGTTCACCCTCCATTAGACACCAATTAGACTTAATTAATGTCGGAATTATTAATAACATTACACCATTTTTGCGGGGGCGAATGCAAGGCGGGCACGCATTTTTTTGCCGCTTTCGCGCGTCTTTTTGGGAGCCGTCGCTAATTTCGCGGGTAAATATGGTACAATCGAGCTACATGGTTGAAAAGGGTGCCGCGCGTCAACCACCGGCCAAACGACGTTGCGCGCGGCTTTTTGTTTGACCACGAGTAGTGGGGTGTGAGTCCCAACTACTGCTCTGCTTCCACGTGATTGGCCACAGGACGAATGACGCTCGGAAGTCCGGCGATGAGTCCTTAGGATTCCCCGTCCGGTAGTCAATTGATTATATATAGGAGTGAACATTTTGCATATTTTTAAAGATGAAAACGGAATTCGCTTGGTCGTTTCCCACCAATTAGGCCACTTTGCCGTCCACTTCGCGGATTATGCCCCGGAGCAGGAATTCATCAACTACGGCTTGAGCCAAGACAAGCGGGGGCGTTATCATCTCACCATCGAGAAGACCAACTTAACGGCGCTGCAGGCGTCGGTCTTCGATAAGGACGTCATCTTTGGTGATTTGGGCGATGAAGTTACCCCTATCAACGGCGTTACCTTCATGTTACTCTAAGCTTGAACCAGGGGAGTGGCGCGATGCTAAGCGCAACACGGGTCCGGCAGTTGCCGGACCTTTTTCGCGTCATCTAATTGGGAGAGTCAAGGCCTGCGAAGCCATCGACCGCGATGCGCCCCTTAACCGGCCAGCCGGGTTAGCGGATGACGACGAGGTGATCTATGAGCTGACGCCAAGAAGGACGCCGAGGTCTTCCTGGAAAGTAGCATTGCGTGAGTCACCAAGCTAGACCAGCACGTGAACCAATCAGCGGGTGTCAATCCGCCGGGCACGACTGGCGCCCAACCAACTTAGTATTAAGTCGCTAAGAGTGGGCTAAACATGTGCATTCCGATTATATTCGCTGTATAACAAGGGTGTGCGTTCAATGACAACGCATAAAGTGATTTCTTTTGTTAACGGATAACTTATAATCAGAGCAATGTCGCATTTCGTAGAACCTTTCCTCCAAACAAGAACTATCGTTTTGTGACCGTTGGTTATGGGCTATGCGATCGGATACCGGTGCCTGCGGGTGCCGGTATTTTTATTGGTCGGTTTGACGCAGCAAAAGTGGTTCTGACGACGGAATTTGCGTGAGGGAACAACTAGCGTTTAGGCGGCATGGCCGGCGCACCGGGCCCTTTAGCTGGGGTTATAAAAAAGTTTGTCACTTTAGCGGCCTTTCGGTTGCAAACGTTTACAGTTAATGATATATTATAACCGTAGAAAGGACCAGGGGTGGCCAAGCAAAGCACCACTTGATCTAGTTGATAAAAGTTTCACGGTTCGTAAATCTGATTTCCGTTTTGACGTAAGTCTGATTTAAGAGTTTCAATCAGTACCACAGATTTTTGATAACACGGTTCAAGATTCACGGTTTAAGATTCAAGCGTCACGGTTTCGCACCAGGTAACACAGATAAACCTTCTAACGAACTCTAGAAGAATCACGCACCAGCATTAGGCACTTCACCACAATTGAATAAGCTTTATGTACCATTAAGCAACCTGTTCTGAGATGGATAAACAATGTCAAGCCTAGAGCTCGGATGTCGGCACTAACCAGCTTCACGCGAGGATTTCAAGAAGAATCGTTTGAGCGTTGACGGGGACGACCGATGGAGGAATTAAGGAACACTGAAAACGGTAGCCAGAAATTAAGTGAGTGATTTGGCGGCTGCGACAGTTCAGTTGGAAAATTTGATGTATGAGGCGATTAAGTATTACGAAGATGACAAGACGGAAATTCCGGGATCACGCCTGCCTTTCTACAACCGAGTAGACTTCAAGTTGATTCTCAGCTAACTTGAAGTCTATTTTTGACTCTTGGATTCGGTTTGGAGGCCCATTGGTTTACGGCATTACATAAACAAACGCGTGGGTCAGTGAGTGGGCTAATCCAGGAACACGATTTTAGCTGACCTAGTGGCAAAGTGGAGTAGTCCGGCACGTAAATCCTTTTAACCCGGTGGTAAATGGCCACCAGTGAATTTTCAATCCGACAATCACGAACTAGTTTAGCGCCGAAATGTTCGGGAAATTCGAAAATTGACGCTTTTAGTCAATCGGGGATTTACAGTGCTTTAGTGAAACGGTATATTATTACTAAGGCCCGGGACGCCCAGTCAAATTTTACGGAAATCCCGGACGAAGGGAGTGAGTAAGTGTGGCCTTTCACCGCATTTTTGTCATTGATTTTGCCGGGTTAGGATTAGGCGAATCTTCCGACGCGAACCACTTTCAATCCGTCGGTGCCGATACCATTGGGCACGTGGCGGCTACTTGGCCGGGAAAGCTGCAGCTCCCAACATTACAGCGCTTAGGCCTAGGCAATATTCGGGTTGACCATCCCATCTTGGGGGTCGAACCCATCTACCAACCGTTGGGATTCTTTGGGCGCCTGCACATGACCGCCCAGGACAACTTACGGCCGACCGGGCTTAGGGAGATGTGGGACTACACCGGTGCGATTCGCACCGAGAACGTCTTTACCACGCTGATTGCCGCGGGTTATGCGGTGACGGTGGCCGGGCCCTTTCTGAGCTATCTGGCCACCCAGACACCGGCCAATCGCTACCAAGTTGGCAGTAATCAAGCCAGTTTCAAGATCTTATACGACCGGTTGAACGAACCGGTCTCGGGCTTGACCTACGTGTGCCTACCGGAGATGCGCTTTGCCGGGGAACATCAGGACCTGATGGGCTTCGGCACGGCGCTCATCGCCGCCGACCACTATTTAGAACAGGTGGTGCACGATTTGGGGGCTAACGACCTTCTGATCGTGACGGCCACCCACGCCGCGGACCCGACCTTTAGTCTGACGCCCACGCGTGAGTATCTTCCATTATTGGCGTACTCACCGTCCCGGGCGAAGGGCTTTGCGTTGGGTATCCGCCGCACCCTCGCGGACATCGGGGCGACCGTCTTAGAGAACTACGGGGTCGCCACCGAGCACGCAGGACATAGTCTGTTGAATGAAATCACGCAGATCTGACGCACAGGATTCCTTGAAGGGGGGTGAGGAATAGCACCAGACCGGAACATACTTAAAGTGCAAGGACTAGCGAGAGGTTACTTCACTTATTTATTTACCCATTACGCTAGACTTTAAGGTCGTTTTGGTATCGTTCGGAACAGAAATTATGCGTACATAGTTTCTGCAGCAGCATCGTGTCGAAACGGAGTCGGTGGGGCGCCACCACCCGTTAAACAATATCGGAAAGAGGTATTTTGACCAATGTTAGTCGCAATTAATATTCTCGGGGTAATCGTCTACCTCGCCATTGCTTTCCTGTTCTCCAAGGCGAAAAAGAAGATTCACTGGAAATCTGTCGGTGTCGTTTTGGTCTTGAACCTGATCTTAGCTTGGTTCTTCACCAGTTTTGGCATTGGCCAAAGCATTGTTAAGGGTGCGGCCGATGGTTTCAACTGGTTGGTCCAAGTGGCCTATCAAGGGATCGTCTTCGCCTTACCTAACTGGGTCACGCCACAATTTGGTGGGACCGCGAAGTCGATGAACTTCATTACCAGTTCATTGCTGCCAATCTTATTGGTTGTTCCAATGTTCGATATCCTGACTTATATCGGGGTCTTGCCTTGGATCATCAAGTGGGTTGGCCGGGGCTTGTCCTACATTACCGGACAACCGAAGTTCGAATCCTTCTTCTCCGTTGAAATGATGTTCTTAGGGAACACCGAAGCCTTAGCCGTTTCTCAATTACAATTGAAGAGTATGCGTAAGGAACGGAACCTGACGCTGGCCATGATGTCCATGTCCTGTATCACGGCGTCGATTCTGGGGTCATATACCCAAATGGTTCCGGGGCAGTTCGTCTTGACGGCCGTTCCGATTAACATCTTGAACGCCATCATCGTGACGAACATGCTGAACCCAGTGGATGTCGCACCGGAAGAAGATACGATTGCCAAAATCGGCGGCTCGAACAGTGCCGCTGCCGAAGAAGGCGCCGTTGATGACAACGGGAAAAAGGAACCTTTCTTCTCCTTCTTGGGTGACTCCATCTTAGGGGCCGGCCGCCTGATCTTGATCATCGCTGCCAACGTTATCGCCTTCGTGGCCTTAGCTGCCTTGATCGATAAGCTATTAGGCTTAATCTACCCGTGGCTCTCATTGGAACACATCTTAGGGATCATCATGTTCCCGTTTGCTTGGTTGATGGGACTGAACGTCTCCGATGCCTTCCAGTTCGCTCAATACATGGGGACGAAGTTAGTCACCAACGAATTCGTGGTCATGGGGAAGATTGCTTCCACCATCAACACGAATGCGTTCTCTGACCACTACCGGGCCATCTTGACGGTCTTCTTGACGTCCTTTGCGAACTTCTCGACGACCGGGATGATCATCGGTTGTTTCAAGGGAATCGTTGACCGGGAAAATAACGAATTGATTTCGAAGAACGTGGGCTACATGTTACTTTCTGGGATCCTGGTTTCGCTGCTTTCTGCCGGAATCGTGGGTATCTTTGTTTGGTAATTTTGCCAGTTCTGCTTTAAACTAATGATAGCCCAGAGGCCTGGCCTGCTGGGCTATCTGTGTCAGAAGCCCCGGGGAGACCGGGGCCGGGCTGATGCGCGTCATCGGCCGTACGGGTGCCGACCTTTCGTAGCGACGAAAGTGAAACCCAGCCGGGTGTTTGAGACCATCCGGTTGCAATGCCCGTGAAGTCTGTACGTCATGTCGTGGCGTATTGAAAGCTAGGGAAAATTATGGATAAGCAACAACCACAGGTCACGCGCGTCGAGACGGCCATTGACCGGGCCAATCACATGACGTTGCGTGAAGCCTTACGCGACAAGGAGGTCGTCCGCAATGAGTTGATTGCGGGCGTCACGGGCTTCTTTGCCATCTCCTACATTATTATTGTCAACCCGCTGATCCTAAAGGATGCGGGGATTCCGACCGACCTCAGTGTCTTTGCGACGATTTTCTCGTCCGTCGTGGGGTGTTTGATCATGGCCTTCTGGTCCAACGCGCCGATTATCTTGACGCCCGGCATGGGGGTCAACGCCTTCTTCACGTACACCATCGTGGTCAACATGGGGTTGAGTTGGCAAGAAGCGCTGGGAATCGCGGCCGTGGCCAGTTTTGCCTACATGGTCATCGCCTTTACCAAGATTTCAACGGTGCTTTCCGAAGCGATTCCCGAATCGCTGAAGAGCGGGATCACCGCGGGGATTGGGCTCTTTTTAGTCGAGATCGGACTGGAAAAGGCCGGACTCATCGTAGCCGGCAAGTCTTCGCTGATCGTGCTGGGGGACCTCCTCAGCCCAACGCCTTTGCTGGCGTTGTTCGGATTAGTGTTGAGCCTCATCCTTTACCTGCGGAAAGTAAAGGGCAACTTCTTCATCGCCATCATCGCCACTAGTTTATTGGCGTTCTTCTGTGGCGTGAAGGACAGCGACACGCCCAGTGTGGACCTCGCACGCTTGGGCCAGTACCACAAGATCGTCTTTCAAAACGACCTGTCGCACTGGGCCAGCACGCCGTTCATTCTGGCGGCCTTTTCTATGACCATGATTCTGGTCTTCGAGTCGATGGGCCTACTGCAGGGCCTGTTGCCCGACCAAAAGAAGTTCAAGAAGACCTTCGAGGGCAGCTCGGTCTCGACCTTTCTGTCCGGGTTCATGGGCACCAGTCCCACCGTGGCGGCTGCCGAAAGCGCCTCGGGGATTGAGAGTGGGGGCCGGACCGGCTTGATGGCGTTAGTCGCCGCGGCCCTCTTCGCCTTATCATTGATTTTTGTGCCGCTGTTGGCCTACGTGCCGTCCGCGGCGATTGCGCCCGTCATCATCATCACGGGAGCAATCATGATGGCCGCCATCGGGAATATCGACATGGCGGACTTCTCCGAATGGTTTCCCGCGTTTTTGATCATCGTGTTGATTCCATTCACGAACAGTATCTCGACCGGTCTGGCTTTTGGTTTCGTGGCCTACCCAGTGATGAAGCTGGCGTTGGGTCAGGGCAAACGCCTGACCTGGCCGGTGTACCTGCTCGGCGTCTTGTTCCTGCTCGACTTGGTCTTCAGTGCCCTGTTGTAGCGGGACTTGATTTGCCGGCAAAACGTAAGCGGTTACGCAAAACGATTTACAGAATTTTTGAGGAGGAAATAAACATGGCAATTAAAATTTTAATGGATACCGACCCCGGAATTGACGACGCAGCGGCGTTGACCATGGCGATCAACGACCCCAAGATTGACTTACAGTTGATCACCACGGTGGCCGGCAACGTGACTGTCGACAAGACCACCAAGAACGCCTTGAAGATCGTCCGGTTCTTCAACCAGGATATCCCAGTGGCTGCTGGTGCCCAGTTACCATTGTTCAAGGATTTTGAAGACGCCGCCCGGATTCACGGCGAATCGGGGATGCCGGGGTACGACTTCCCCCAAGACCTGCCGACGCCGCTACATAAGACGGCCGTCGAAGCCTTACACGACACCATCATGGCTAGTTCAGACCCCATCACGCTGGTGCCGACCGGCTCGTACACCAACATCGCCTTACTCTTATCCGAGTATCCCGAAGTGAAGAGCCACATCGACCGCATCGTGGCCATGGGGGGCGCTCTGGGCATGGGGAACATGACCAGTGCCGCTGAGTTCAACGTCTTCACCGACCCGGACGCGGCCGCCATCGTCTACAAGTCCGGTGTACCGATCGTGATGGTCGGCTTAGACGTCACCATGAAGGCGTTACTGACCAACGAAAACATTGAAAAGTTACAGTCGTTGAACGAAGCCGGGCAGATGCTGCACGACATCATCATCAATGACGGTGACCACAGCGACCAGGGCAGTGCGATGCACGACGTCAACACCATCTTCTACCTGTTGCACCCCGAAGCCTTCACCACCCGTGACATGTGGATCGACGTGGTCACGGACGGCCCCGCCATCGGGGAGACCGTCGGCGATATCCGTGGGGCTTACCACAACGGCAAGACCAACGCCAAGGTCTCCGTGGACATCGACGCCCAAGCCTTCAATGACTGGTTCATGGCCGAAGTTAGTGCGATTAAGATGTAGGGTTATTGATTTAACTGAAAAGTAACGCAACGCCGTCACCCGATATTTTGAAGGTGACGGCGTTTAGCGTCGGGATTCAGATAAAAAATGACAACCTTTACACAAACGAAAACTTATCGATACAAAAACTAGACAAAGGCTTGCTATGATAAGGGTAAATCAGGAGGAAGAAAGAAGATGTGGTGAATGTCTGTTACGGATACCGATACACTCATCTTACTCATTTTGACCTGGTTACCGATGTTATGGTTTAGGAAACCAGCCCATCATCGTCGATAAGTCTTTTCCGTTGGAGGAGTCCGGAGTTGTTCTGGGCTCTTTTTGAGTTGGGAGGATTGGGGTGAGCGACGAGCCGGGCCTTTCGTGAAAACTTTACACGATGTTGACCAAGACCATACCAATAATTTACATGAAACGGGTATCCTAGACGTAGTTTCGCCGGCGAATCGTCTCGCGGGTCCGTTCGGTGGGGTACCACAGGGCGCCACCGAATGCAGAACTCAGCCTTCGCCGTAAATCTTGGGCGCTAGCGACCGGTACGGGGAGCGCAATAACCGGTCACTAGGCGATAGGGGCAATGTGGGAAATGAACAAATATACGATTATTCACGTGTCCGATCCGCAACTCACACCACCACTACCGGAAGTTGGCGCCGTTGCCGTTGCCAAGTTACAGCTGATTTTTGACGACATCGTGGCGCACCATCTGTGTCCCGATTTGGTCGTCATCAGTGGGGACTTGATTCAGCGGGGCGCCACGGCCGATTATCGGTGGTTACGGACCTACTTGGCACAACAAGAGCAGCGGTTGGGGACTGCGATTCAAGTCATCTTAGGCGACTTGGACGACCGGCAAGCGTTCAACGCCGGTTATTTGGACCAGACACGACGCGCTTACTACGCGTACAAGCTGAACCAGAAGAACCTGGACTTTTATTTTTTAGACTCGAAATGGGAGAGTCGCCGCACGGCCGGTTGGCTGGACCGAGCGCAACTCGACTGGTTGAATAAGAACCTTCACCTGGTGCCCCGGCGCCGGGCGTTTCTCTTTTTACACCACCCCTTGGACGCCCCAGCGTTGCGGGACATGCGTTACACCTTGTTGCAGAATAATCGTGAATTGCTGGCGATCTTGCACGGGCATAACGTGGGGGGGATCTTCGCCGGGCACCTGCACTTTTCAGCCAACTACCTGGTGGACAACGCGGTACCGGTGACCGTAGCGGGGGCGGCGTCGACCTACATCGACTGCCAAGACCCCCACAAGCACGTGGTCCACGACGCGGTCAGCTATAACGTCATCACCATCGAACGGGGCATCGCCAGTGTGACCAGTCACCCCTTGCGCTTTGACACGGGCATCTTGGCCACGATTCCGGTGGGCAACACCGGCTTCACCAAGCATCGGCCGCGTTTGACGCGGATTCGGGATGTCAGTGGGGTCAATCTACGCGGTGGTGTAGGCGAGTAGCGGTCATTAAATTCAGAAAGCTTAGAATCGGGGGACCTGCTGGGGGTCCGCCGATTTTTTATCGCGCGGGGCGTTTCATGTGGCCCCAGTTTTCGGTATAATAGGAAACGATGTGGTGCGGGGACGCGGTTGCGTTTCCGCTATAAGTAAGGTAAAGTATAAGCAAACGTGAAACAATTGTTTCACAGAAGTGGACTGGGAGATTATAAATGAATCCAGAAGAATTTCGGGCCGCACTGGCCGCTCAGGGGATCACGTTGACCCCCAAACAAGAGCAGCAGTTTGCGACGTACTATCAATTTTTAGTGGCGACCAACGAGCACGTGAACCTCACGACGATCACGGCCGCCCCAGAAGTTTATTTGAAGCACTTCTACGACTCGTTAACGCCGGCATTTTATTTGCCAGCCCTGCAGACCGACCCGCTCACGTTATGTGATGTGGGGGCCGGCGCCGGGTTCCCGTCGTTGCCGTTGAAGATTGTCTTTCCCCAACTTCAGGTGACCATCGTGGATTCTTTGAACAAACGGATTACCTTCTTGACCGAGTTAGCGGCCAAGTTGGGCCTTACCGGAGTCAAGTTTTACCACGCGCGGGCCGAGGAATTCGGCGGCAAGCGCGCGCCGCACCGGGAGAGCTATGACCTGGTCATGGCCCGAGCCGTGGCGCGGTTATCCGTGCTGAGCGAACTGTGCTTACCGTTGGCCAAGGTCCACGGGCAGTTCGTGGCGTTGAAGGCGGCGAAGACAGCTGACGAGTTAGCGGTGAGTCAAACGGCCATCGCCACTTGCGGCGGGAAGCTCGTTGCCGACCATGCGTTTAACCTGCCGGTCTCAAACGACCCGCGGCATATCGTGGTGATCGACAAGGTCAAGCCCACGCCCAAGCGTTACCCGCGCAAGGCGGGCACGCCCAACCGGGAACCGTTAGAAGATTAATGAGATGGAGGTAAGATAAGTTGCCATTTTCATTATTTGGAAATAACCGGGACAAGGCGACGCCGCCGGTGAAGCAAAACGTGGTGCTGATCCCGTTGGCGAAGATCATCGCCAACCGCTTCCAGCCCCGGCAACGCTTCGAACCGACCGGCATCGACGAACTGGCCCACACGATTGCGGCGCACGGGTTATTGCAGCCCATCGTTTTACGTCAGTACGAGCCCGACCACTACGAGATCATTGCCGGTGAACGGCGGTTTCGGGCGGTCACCAAGCTCGACTGGACCGAGGTCCCGGCCATCGTCGAAGACCTCGATGATGACGAGACGGCCTCGATGGCGTTGATTGAGAACCTCCAACGCGAAGAATTGACCGCCATCGAAGAGGCCACGGCCTACCAGCAACTGATGACGCTCAATTCGATGACCCAGGCTCAACTGGCCCAGGGCATCGGTAAGAGTCAGGGCTTCGTGGCTAACAAGTTGCGGTTGCTCAAGCTCAGTGACCCGGTCCGTCAGGCGTTGTTGAACCGGCAGATCTCGGAGCGCCACGGCCGCGCGTTACTGGCGGTTAATCCGGCCCAACAGGCCACGGTGCTCCACCAGATCATCGACCGTAAGCTCACGGTCAAGGAGACCGAAGCCCTGATTGCGGCCTTGGCCCCACAGAAGACCAAGCACCGCCGCAAAGTCACCAAACAAGGTGTCAACGGCGACCCCCGCGTGGCGGTCAATACCATTCGCCAATCGGTGAAGATGGTGACCGACGCGGGGATGTCGCTGACCACCAAGGAAGAGGAGACGGCGGACCATTACCGGATTATTATTGATATTCCAAAAGAAAGCTAGAGGTGGAACGAAGTATGGGTGAAATCATCGCATTAGCCAACCAGAAGGGCGGCGTCGGTAAAACGACCACCGGCGTGAACCTAGGAGCGGCACTGGCCACGGACGGCAAACGCGTCTTGTTGGTCGATACCGATGCACAGGGGAACGCGACCAGTGGTGTCGGCGTGCAGAAGTCGGCGATTCAACGCGAAATTTATAACGTTCTGGTCGATGAGATTCCGATACGTGACGCGATCGTGTCAACCGAGCACGCCGGGTTGGACCTCGTGCCGGCCACCATTCAGCTTTCGGGGGCCGAAATCGAACTGACCCCCATGATGGCCAGAGAGACCCGGTTGAAGGCGGCGCTCGACGAGGTTCGTGACGACTACGATTATATTTTGATCGATTGTCCGCCGTCGCTGGGATTGCTGACCATCAACGCGTTCACCGCGGCCGACTCCATTTTGATTCCGGTGCAAAGTGAGTACTATGCGCTGGAGGGGTTGACCCAACTATTGAACACGGTCAAACTGGTCCAGAAGCACTTCAACCGCGATCTACGGATCGAAGGGGTGCTGTTGACGCTGTACGATGCCCGGACCAATTTGGGCAAGCAGGTCAACGAAGAAGTCAAAAAATACTTTAAAAATAAGGTTTACGCCACGATTATTCCGCGGAATGTCCAATTAGCCGAGGCTCCGAGTCATGGGATGCCGATTATTGACTACGCCCCGAAATCTAAAGGGGCCCAGGTATACACCGAACTCGCAAAGGAAGTGCTAGCTGCCCATGGCAAGTAAGAAAGAGAAAAGTTTAGGACGCGGCATCGACGCGCTGTTTGCTGAAAACGGCGTCGATACCGGAGAAGAGACCGTTGTGGATCTCGATTTAGCGGCGATTCGCCCCAATCCGTACCAACCCCGGCAGAAATTCGACCAACAGGGGTTGCACGACTTGGCCGCGTCCATCGAAAAGACCGGCGTGTTTCAACCGATCATCGTGCGTCAGCCCGATAAACAGATTGACCGCTACGAGATTTTAGCGGGCGAGCGGCGTTTCCGGGCCTCCAAGATGGCCAACAAGGACACCATTCCGGGCATTATTCGTGACGTCACGGAGGAACAGATGATGGAAATTGCCGTCTTAGAGAACCTCCAGCGCGAAGACCTCACACCTTTGGAAGAGGCCGAGGCCTACGATACGTTGATGACCAAGTTGACGTTGACGCAGGCGCAAGTGTCCGAACGTCTGGGCAAGAGTCGGCCGTACATCGCCAACTACCTGCGTTTGCTGGGGTTACCCAAGAAGGTCAAGGACATGCTGCAACACAACCAGCTGTCGATGGGCCAGGCCCGGACCTTACTCTCATTGAAAGATAAGAGTCAATTGGTGGTGCTGGCGCAAAAAGCCGTTAAGCAGGGGATGACCGTGCGGGCGCTGGAGACGGAAGTCAATAAGTTGAACGGGGCCGCTAAAAAAATGGCCAAGAAACCGGCCAAGAAGAAGTCCCCGTTCCTGCGTTCCACGGAGAATCAACTTCAGGAACA
Source organism: Levilactobacillus suantsaii (assembly GCF_004115745.1). Classification (GTDB taxonomy): domain Bacteria; phylum Bacillota; class Bacilli; order Lactobacillales; family Lactobacillaceae; genus Levilactobacillus; species Levilactobacillus suantsaii. The sequence goes on from NZ_QXIL01000008.1 coordinate 18,962, forward strand.
CTTTGGTACGCAAGTCTCAATCAACGAGAACAATCACCAGACCCATACGGGCCACATCGAGATTGAGTACCTGTCGAACGATGATTTGAACCGCATTTTGACGTTGCTGAACATTCAATCGAACTAACGGAGGGATACGATGTACGACTTAGGCGATTTGGTGGAAATGAAGAAGCCTCATCCATGCGGGGCCAACCGCTGGGAGATTACCCGGATGGGTGCGGATATCAAAATCAAGTGTACCAACTGCGGCCACGTGGTCATGTTGTCGCGGCGTGAATTTGAAAAGAAATTAAAGAAGGTACTGGTCAAGAAGGCCGATATCGAAAATTCAGAAAAGAGTGAATAAGTGTTATGTCATTAACTGCAGGAATCGTTGGCTTGCCAAACGTGGGGAAGTCAACTTTATTTAACGCGATTACCAACGCTGGTGCCGAAATGGCCAACTACCCGTTCGCCACGATCGACCCCAACGTCGGCATGGTCGAGGTACCAGATTCCCGCTTGGCCCGGATTCAGGAGTTGATTCCGGCCAAGAAGGTCGTGCCCACGACCTTTGAATTCACCGACATCGCCGGGATCGTCAAGGGTGCCAGCAAGGGTGAAGGCCTGGGGAACCAATTCCTGGAAAACATTCGCCAAGTCGACGCCATCGTCCACGTGGTACGGGCCTTCGATGACGACAACATCACCCACGTCTCCGGCAAGATCGACCCCATCGACGACATCGAGACCATCAACCTGGAACTCGGCTTGTCCGACTTGGACGCCGTCAACAAGCGCTTAGCTAAGGTCGAACGCGCCGCTAAGGGCAGTGACAAGGAAGCCAAGGCCGAACTGGCCGTGCTGGAGAAGATCAAGCCAGTCTTGGAAAATGGCGGTGCGGTCCGGACGCTGGACTTTGACGAAGAGGAACAAAAGATCGTTAAGGGTCTATTCCTGCTGACGTCTAAGCCGGTCCTTTACGTGGCCAACATCGCTGAAGACGACATGGCCGATCCCGAAAACTCCAAGTACTTCAAGACTATCAAGGATTACGCTGCCAAGGAAGGCGCCGGCGCCATTGCTGTGGCCGCCGAAGCCGAAGAAGAAATCGCCGAATTAGACGATGACGAAAAGGCTGACTTCCTGGAAGCGGAAGGCGTCGAGGAACCCGGTTTGAACCGGTTGATTCGCGCGTCCTACCATTTGCTGGGTCTAGAGACCTTCTTCACGGCGGGGGGCAAGGAAACTCGGGCGTGGACCTACAAGGCCGGCACCAAAGCCCCGCAAGCGGCCGGCATCATCCACTCCGACTTCGAACGCGGGTTCATCCGCGCCAAAGTCATGGCGTTCGATGACCTGGACAAGTACAAGACCGAAGCGGCCGTCAAGGAAGCGGGTAAGCTGCGGGTCGAAGGCAAGGATTACGTGATGACGGACGGCGACATCGTCGAGTTCCGCTTCAACGTTTAGAAGGGGTTTCAATATGAGTGAAAACAAGTCGCGTCCGCGTAATGCGGGCGTCCATCAAAACCGGAACGACGTGGCGACCAACGAACGAGCCGCCTTTGACAACTTAGGCTTGACCAAGCGTAACGCCGACTACATGTTCCGTTTCAACCGGGCGTTAGCCGACACCAATCTGTCCGCCGACAAGAAGGCCGAGGCCGTCCAACAGATGGTCGACGAATTAGTTGCGGGCCAAAAGCACGGTGCGACCGCCAAGAATCTGTACGGTGACGTGCCCACGCGGGTCAAGTTCGTGGTCGAAGGGCCTAAACGCGAGGCGGAAGGTCATCTGATCGGTGGCCCCGATTACTGGCCGAACATGTGGTACAACACGCTAACGTTCTTCATGATCTTCACCTTACTGTTCGGGATTACCTACCTGTTCTCCCCGAAGATGATGAAGCCGGGCGAAGCGGTCGGCATCACGGCCATCATCGTCAGTGCGTTGGTCGCAGGCTTCCTGCTGCCAATCATGCCGCGGTTGTTTGACCCGAAGATCAAGCACCGCTTCAACGGCTGGATTCGGTTCCTGTTCACGTTGCTGGGCTTTGCGGTCTGGATGATTCTGTTCTTCCTGGCTCAAGCCTTACCAACGGTCGTCAACCCAATCTTGCGACCATGGCCAAGTATTATCGTCGGCGTCTTAGCCATCGTTGGGATGGTTATCTTGCGGCGGCGGTACAATATCCGTGGTGGCTTCTTCGGTTAAAAATTGAAATAATGAGCCGTTCGGTACCCCTAAGGGTATCGGACGGCTTTTTGCGTGGTGTGGTGGTTTGATTTCAAGCGGATACGATGCTTTGAAAGCGAGTTGGGAATTTGTGAATGAACCTGATGATGGCTTTTATGCCGCGAATAACGGTTTCACAAAGAAATAATCGATTAAGCGCCAATTTGGAAGCGTCACCGGCCTTGACAGGGGCTGGCGGCCTGTCTAGACTATAGGTTGCATGAGAACTAGAGAGAAAATCAACGATTAGGAGATCATTTTCATGAAAAAAGTTTTTGGATGGTTTACCGTTGCCGTGGTCGTCTGCGGTCTGTTGGGCGTGGCCGTCACCGCAAAGGCTGATGCGTCACTGTTCCCGCTCTACCGCAGTTCTAACGTTAACCGCCAAGCCATTGACGGCACGCACCAGTCCCATTTGAACCTGACCTTACCGCGGTTGGGAGGCCTGCCCTTTGCCAGTGGTCACAACTATAGCGGCAATTAGTTAGCCTGACTTGACAACCGGTGGGGGTATTTCCTACACTAAGGGCGTACCAAGTCTTAGCAAGGAGCGATACGCATGAAGAAGTTTTGGAGTTTCTGTGCCGGCGCAATTGCGGTTCTGGGACTGGGTGGCGTTGCCATCAATGCCAGCGCTGACACCATGTGGATGCCATTTACCCACAGTTCTCAAATGACCCACCACACGGGTGGGAACATGATGGACGGCAATTGGTCGGGCTCATCGTGCGGGTCTCACACGGGAAGCACACAGTATGATCACAATATGATGGACCGTTAAGTAACTGATGACAGGACCGGGGGATTACTTCTCTGGTCTTTTTTTGCGTTGAGTTCGGTGCCTGATGATTGGGCATAGCGACTATTTGGCGGTTAAGGATGAAAAAAGGTGAAAAGTTAGCGGCCATAGTTAGGTGACCGTCGTTTGCTCGGTTGGGGACTGACTCCCGTGGCCCCTTTAAAATCAAAGCTTTCGGGGGATTTTCAAGCAATCAAAAGCTGACGAAAAAAGTTTGTTGGGCCCGCACTTGACTCCAGAAAACGACCTCCTAGAATGGGGTCCAGATAGCCGATGTTTGTGACTACCTGACTACAATTTGGAGTTGAGGGGGAGTTTTCATGAAACGTATTTTGGGGTACGCAGCGGCCTTATTGGCATCGCTATCGTTAGCTGGAGTCGCCGCCACGTCGGCACGTGCCGATGGGGATGCGGCGAATGCGGCTAGTGGGCAGAACACGAGGATCTTGAACGATAATCCAACAGGTGATGCGAATAGTTCAAGTCCCGCGAATGATAATGCTAATGCAAGTGCGCCTAGTTCTAGTTCGAGTTCCGCCGCTGAATCGAGTTCGGTGAACAAGCCGCAAAAGCCCGCTAAGAAACCGGGAAAGAAACCCGCCAAGAAGCCGGCCAAGAAGCCGGCCAAGAAAGTGACCTCCGCAAAGAAGATGCGGGGGCGCTTGCACTACCGCAAAGATTCTCGCAAGGTTCTCTTCCAGAAGGGGCGGAAGGGTGCAAAGGTCGTTTTGCGGAACGCCAAGGGTCAGTTCGTCAAGAAGTTTGACGTCAAGCACAACGGCAAGTTCATCCTTAAGTTGAGCAGGAAGGAAGCCCTTAAGCTGGGCAAGTACCGCAAACACTTTACATTTACAGTCGCCGAAAAGGGCTACAAGGCCTACACCGTAAGGTACCTGATCTACAAATAAAATACGATGACTCAATTATCGGGGCGGTTTCCTGGGGGAACGGCCCCGTTTTTGTATTCGGGGGAGTAAGGCGAAGAAGCCTTCGAATACAAATATGGCAACGATTTCCAGATAGTGTATTATACTGGCTACTGGATGATTCCGCAGGGCCATACTAGCTGCTGGTCAGACCGATGTGTTCTGTCGCGACTAGAAAATGGTTAATGGTGGGATCACCAAGGCTAAGAGTGTGCCCATTAATAATTAAGGAGTTTGATATAAATGGCAAATACAGATCCGGTAACGTTAGTCGCTCAGTTAACGCTTGCTGAAAAAGCGGCGTTAGTCAGTGGTAAGGACTTTTGGTACACGGAAGCGGTGAAACATGCCAACCTCCCCAAAATCATGATGACGGATGGTCCCTCGGGGCTCCGGAAGCAGGCTGAGGGTGCCGATGCCCTGGGATTGAACGACAGTGTGCAGGCCATCAATTTTCCCGCGTTAGCCCTGAGCGCGAGTTCATTCAACCGCGACTTGCTGCAAGAATTGGGACAACATTTGGGGCAGGCGGCCAAAGCCAACCAGGTCTCGGTCTTGTTAGGCCCCGGGGTGAATATCAAACGGAGCCCGTTAGCCGGACGGAACTTCGAATACTTTTCCGAAGATCCGCTAGTGGCCGGTGAACTTGGCGCGGCTTACGTGCAAGGGGTCCAGTCCCAAGGCGTTGGGGTGAGTGTGAAGCACTTTGCCGCCAACAACCGGGAAAATCAACGGTTTACGGCTTCATCGAATGTCGATGAGCGGACGTTACGGGAAATCTACTTGAGTACCTTTGAACGCATCGTGAAAAAGGCCCAACCGGCGTCGTTGATGTGCTCCTACAACGCCATCAATCACCGGTTGAACTCACAAAATAAGCGCTTATTGACGGATATTTTGCGCAATGAATGGAACTTCAAAGGCGTCATGCTTTCCGATTGGGGCGCGGTTGCGGACCAAGAAGCGGCGTTAAAGGCCGGTTTAGATTTGGAGATGCCTGGAAAGGGCCAGACATCGACCCAAAACATTTTAGACGCCGTTCAGGATGGTCGGTTAGCCGAAGCGCAACTCGACCGGGCCGTGGAACGCATCGTGGCCATGGTTCAGCACTACCCAGCCGACCAGTCAGCGGCGGATGGATACGACTTGAAGGAACAACACCAGTTTGCCCGTAAAGTGGCCGATGAAAGTATCGTCTTGCTCAAAAACGACCAGAACGTCTTGCCGGTGCAAGCCAGCGACCACTTAGGCGTAATCGGCAAGTTGGCCGCCAAGCCACGGTACCAGGCGGGCGGGAGTTCGCACGTCAACGCGTTTCACGTGACGACGCCCTTGGAGGCGATTCAAGCAGCCGACAACGCCAGTGATTACGCTGAAGGTTACGCGTTAACGGATGATCAAGAAGACGATAAGTTGACGGCTGAAGCGGTGGCCGTAGCGAAGAAGGCGGACAAGGTCATCTTCTTTGCGGGCGTGCCGGAAGCTGATGAATCAGAAGGGTTCGATAAAACCACCATCGATTTGCCCGCGAACCAAACGACCTTGCTGGCCAAAATCGCGGCCGTTAATCCGCACGTGATCGTGGTCTTGCAAAACGGTTCAGCTATCACGATGCCATGGCGCGACCAGGTTGCTGGTATCGTCGAAACATACCTCGCCGGTGAGGCCGTCGGGGAAGCCACCTGGGACGTGTTGAGCGGTGCCGTGAACCCGAGTGGCCATTTGGCGGAGACCTTCCCGTTGCGCTTGGCCGATACCCCGGCTGCCACCACGTTCAACGCGAGTCCGACCGATGAAAATTACCGTGAAGGGCTCTTTGTGGGGTACCGGTATTACGACTCCAAGCAGGTGCCCGTTCTGTATCCGTTCGGGTATGGTCTGAGCTACACCCAATTTGCGTACAGTGATTTAACTGTCCAGGAACAAGCGGACCATCACGTCGCGGTCAGCTTGACCGTGCGCAACACGGGTGAGCGAGCCGGACGGGCGACGCCACAACTTTACGTTGCCAACCGGACTAGTCACATCGAGAAGCCAGCCAAAGAATTGCGGGGCTTTACGACGGTCGACTTAAAGCCGGGAGAAAGCCAAACGGTCACCATCGACCTCTCGCAACGGGCCTTTAGCTGGTACAACCCGCAAACCCAAAGCTGGCAAAGTGATAGCGGTGACTACGACATTTTGGTCGGTCAATCTGTAGCCGACATCGAGTTACAACAGACCTTGCAACTGGATTGGGGCACGAATGACGCACCAACGGTCACCCAAAATACGTACTTCAGCGATATTCTCAAGCGCGATGATCTCGACCAGGCACTGGCAACGTCTGGCTTGGATAAAGTCTTGTCAGACTTAACGTCATCCGGTGATAACGCCAAACTACTGGAAAATATCCCGTTACGGTCAGCAGTGATGCTAGGAATCAGCGAGCAGCAAATTACCCAGTTCATCCAGTTGGCTAATCAGCCGGTGACGGATTAAGCGCTGAGCAATAAAAAGCACGACTAAAATTCTAACAAGCTCCCTGTCGTTTTTGATTGGCAGGGAGCTTTTTTGGTGCGTAGGGGATAAATGCCAGGCCGCCAACGCTGGTAACCCCTTACACAATGGGATTTATAGCAACTTGAGCCAAACGAAGGGCCCTGGCTTGTCTTGGCTAGGGTGGGCTCCGTATAATACAGCGTATGTTGACCAGTCAGTCGCTGTGAGTGAGGAGTACACAAATTGGGGGAAATTATAAAAATGACAACGCAAAGTTCTGAGGTCACTACTAGACCCGCTACCGATATGGAAACCATCGTCATCGTGCCGCAAAACAAATGGGCGGCCAAAGCACCAGCCACCGTGTTAGCACCCATGACCGCTAAATGACCGGTAAAGCCCAGTCTTGCACTGAAGACCGTGCGGCCTAAACAACGGCACCTACGCTTTAAGCATGGGGCCAAAGGGATGACCGTGGTCCTGCGTGATCAGGACCAGTGCGTCATCAAGGTTTGCCAATTAAGCCATAGTGGCAAATTCACGTTACCCCTGTCCAAAGGGCAGTTTAATGCGCTGACCACCGGGGCCTTTTACGTGACGACCTTAGTCGCGCACCAGCCGGCCACGACCGTAAAGTATACAGTGGCGGGCTAAGTCTCGTTACCCTTTGTAAGGCGATTGGTTAATCGCCTTTTTTTGATGGCCAAATTGTTGTTGCTCGTTCGACCACTCGCCATAATGGGATTATCCATAACGGTATAAACACTTCAAATGGAAAATGGTAAAATTGGTTGAATGGAGTGATGCGGGATGTTGGCAAGAATCAAGGCAAAATTGGGGAGTGCAGAGGCCCAGTATCTCGCCTTATTTGCAATCTTAGGCTTTTTCATCATGTTGTTTTGCTCGTACACGTCACCGGCGTTTTACTTTGATTACTCGCCGGACAATAACGCCTTTTTCACGACCGGGAAGGCTATGATGCACGGACAAGTTCTGTATAAAGATATTTTTGAACAAAAGGGGCCTTACGTGTACCTGCTACACGGGCTCGTGTATTTGGTTTCCCACCGGAGTTTCATCTTGATCTACGGGGTGGAAGCTCTGACGTTGATTGCGGCGATGTATCTAACATATCGGATTGCTCGACTGATTTTACCCACGCCGCAAGCCTTATTGATGGGTATCTTGTCGCCGGCACTGTTCTTGTACCATCCGTACTACGATTATGGGGATACGGTGGAGTTTTTTGCGGTGCCGTTGATTTTGTCGCTGATTTATCTGGTCTTGTTACTGGCCGAGGACCGGCAAGGGGTCCAGTCGTGGTGGTACTTTTTGCAAGGGTTGTTCGTGGGCATCATCTTTCTGTCGAAGTACACGTTACTGGGGGGCTGGATAGCCTTTTACCTGTTCATGTTAGTGGCGCTGATTCGCGACCGGGATTGGCCGCTTTTGAGGCGCCTAGTGGGGTGGAGTCTTTTGGGTTTCTTGGTGGCCACGGTGCCGTGGGCCATCTATTTTGCGGTGACCCACAGTTTCGGGGCCTTGATTAACGTTTACTTTCTCTTCAATATGCGGATCTACATGACCTCGTCCGTCTCGGCCTTTTCTAACCTGTTGCAATCTACCAGCTTACTCTCGCAGTTTTTCTTATCCGACGTGGTCTTCTTCGTCTTGGGACTGGTGGGAACCTTAGTCATTGCCTTTCGGACCGACATCTTGAAGAATAGCTTTGCCAAATCGTTGTACTTGGTAGTCTTCTTGAGTAGCGACGTTTTAGCACTGTACGGGTACAGTAGCGGCAACGTTTTCCAATATTATCAACTGGTCTACTTTCCGTTCTTTGTGTTGCCGTTCATCTATTTTTGCCGGTTCTTCTTCGACCGGCAAACAATCGTGCGGACCGACGACGCGGGGCCCATCTTGGTCACGATTCTAATCAGTCTCTTTTTGGTCTTGGGCGTCAATAATAACTTTACCAGTTCGCGGCTGTTTCCTAACAACGCGTCCGTGACCGACCGCCATACCACGGTGCCCCAAGAGCCGGCACAAATTCAGTTCGGCAACTTGATGCGGCGCAGTGGCCAGCCATTGACCCTGTTAAATTACGGATCCATCGACATGGGCTTTTACACGGCGTCGGGGGCGGTGCCCGACCAGTACTACTTCCAGAATTACAATATTCCGGCGCGTAGTGACCCGACCATTTTAGCGGACCAATTGCGCTCGATTCGCCGGGCCAAGACCGAATGGGTGGTCTTCAACACGCCAAAGGGCAAGTCGCCGCAAGCGTGGACGGGAATCTCGTACCGTCCCGGGCAGATCAGCGACGGGAACTTGAATCCGGGCACGGCTAAAATGAGTCGGGTGTTGTATCAACATTACCGCTACGTGACTAAACACACGCAGAGCTTTGAAAACGTTAACGTGACTTATTGGTTGTTTCAACGCAAATCCTAACGGGGGGAACGGAAACCGCATTTGCGGGTCGTAAGAATTGAAGGGGGTCCTGAAAGTGGGACAACGGAGTCGGAAATTTATTGAACGGTATTGGTGGCAATTAGAACTCGTGGGGTTTGTCATCCTGAGCTTGATTTGGGTATTGCCCGGGGGTGCTTTTGGGCAGCTTTACGTGGGCGATGATCTCATCTTTCATCTGAACCGGGTGCAGGGGTTGCTCTCGGCCATACAACAGGGCGGGCACTGGTGGCAGGTGCCTGCGGTGACCACCGGGGCATTTAGTGCCTGGGGCTACCCCATCAATTTATTTTATCCGGCCGTGACGCTGTTGCCGCTAGCCTGGATTCAACTGGTCATTCCCGGGATTCCCGGGTACGTCTGCTTTCTATTTTTGCTCAACCTTGTCACGCTGGTGGTGGCCGCAGCAGTGGCTCATCGGCTATTGGGGAGTCGGACTCAGGCGTGTTTGGCCGCCGTACTATATGGGTTTGCCCAGTACCGCTTTTTAGACTTCTTCGTGCGTGGGGCGTTAGCTGAAGGCATTGTTTTTGCCTTTTTACCACTGGTCTTTTACGGCAGCTACTGCATCGTAACGGGTGATTACCACCGTTGGTACTGGCTGGCGATTGGGATGGCACTGATTGCGTTGACCCACGTGGCTTCACTGGTACTGGCAGCCATTGCGGTGGTCTTGATGCTGGGCCTGTGGGGCTTACGACGACAAGACCTGCAACCCCGACTGGGGCGGTTGGCGGCCGCGATTGGCTTGACCGTGGCCTTAGCTCTGAGCTTTTTGGGCCCGCTGCTCCAACAGTTGCACCACGTCGGGGCGCTGGGCTTGGCCAAGTACGACTTGAAGGATAGCGCGCTTCAACTAAGTACCTTCTTAGCCAATTCCTTGGGGGATGCCGTGGCGTCGGGGTCCATCAACATGGGGTTTTTGCTTCTAGCGACTAGCGTCATCGCCATCATCATGTGGCGGCAATTGACCGCCCTAGATCGTTACTGGCTGGTTCTCGGGGCCGTGTTCATTTACCTGAGTTCAACGCTCTTTCCCTGGGCCTTGTTCCAAAACATACTGGGTGTCATCCAATTTCCGTGGCGCTTCTTAGCGTTAGCGACCTTTCCGTTAGCGCTCGTGGGGGCTAAAGCGGTGGCCCGTTTGACCAAGGCCACCACTTTGCGGCGCTGGGCAATCGTGGCGCCGGTGACGTTGGCGTTGATTCTGGGGTTAACCGTCAGTTCGACCGCGGCCTTAACGGAAGCGATTGGGCCAACGAACCCGAAATTACTGACGACCGCGACGTATCCGGCGGCCGTCAAAAGTGCGGTTGGATCGGATGCGGATTACGTGCCCCAACAAGGGCAAGTCTCGATGGCCGCCGTGCGAACGCACTCGATTCCAGTCATGAACACGCAACTGAACGGCAAACAACCGGCGTCCTTACAGCAACTTAGTGAATCGCCGCAAGTCAATGGGATTGATTACACGTTGCACAGTACCGTGACCCGAGATATCAAACTCCCGCAACTCATGTACTTGGGTGAACACGTCTCCGTCAACGGCCATGAGCAGACGCCCCGCCTGGACAGTAATGATGTGGTCCACATCACCGTGCATCAGGGGACCAGCCATATCCGTTTCTTGTATCGACGTACAGGTTTTCAGCACTTTTGTGGCGCCATCAGTTGGTTGGCTTGGCTGGTATTGCTGGGCCTCGGTGGCTGGCGTTGGTGGCGTCAACGGCAATCAAGAGTGAAACTAACGTCCTCTGACGATTGATTGGATAGTTTTATCGACAAATAGGTGACAGTTCGAACAATGTGGTCTTGACACTAAAATCAGCGTGGCTTAGGATAACCAATGAATTAGCCTCATGATTAAAAAACCAGTTAACAATGTAGGGGGATTTAAGAATGAAAAAGGTTCTAGGTTATGTTTTAGGATTAGTGGCTGTTTTGACGCTGGGCGGCATGTTAGCGACAACGGCGAACGCCGCTGGCAACCAAGCCACCGCGGCGAGTGGCACGACAGCGAGTTCAGTGGCCTCATCGCACACGACCACGACGAGTCCGGTCGTCACGACACCAACACGTTCGAGTTCGTCTGCTGTCGCTGCTTCGTCGAGTTCGGTGACGGCCACGACCAAGCAAACGAAGAAGGTTAAGCAGGCCACCAAGAAAGTTACCAAGAAAGCCACCAAAAAAGTGGCCACTAAGAAGCGGGTCAAGACCACTAAAAAGTACCGCAAACATGCCCGTAAGATTGTCTTCAAGAAGGGCCGCAAGGGTGCCAAGGTCACGATTCGCAACGCCAAAAGCAAGTGGTCAAGACTTACAAGATCAAGAAGAACGGTAAGTTCACCATTAAGTTGACCAAGAAGCAGGCCAAGAAGTTGCTGCGCAAACACGCCAAGTCCTTTAAGGTCACCGTCGCCCAGAAGGGGTATCGGACTTACAGCTTCACCGTTAAAATCGCTAAATAATTAAGTTGTGAAATAAAACGCGATTCGCGTGGTCGGTAACGGCCACGTTTTTTGGTTCTTGGGAGCCCCAATTAAGGGAGCTGATGCAATAATTTGTGATAAACCATGAAAGTTCTATGAGAAAGCTTGACCGGACGCGGATGTGCTGGTAAATTAGAACACAATATCTTCGACCCGGTTTCGGCGGGTGGAAGCAAAATTTATAGAGGAGCGATCAACTATTATGTCTAATTGGGACACGAAGTTTGCTAAAGAAGGAATCACGTTTGATGATGTACTGTTAATTCCTGCGGAAAGTCATGTTTTGCCGGATGAAGTTGATTTAAGTGTCCAATTAGCGCCAAATTTAAAGTTGAACATCCCGTTTTTGAGTGCCTCGATGGATACGGTCACCGAGACTAAGATGGCCACCGCCATGGCTTATAACGGTGGCTTAGGGGTCATTCACAAGAACATGACCACCGCCAAGCAGGCGGAAATGGTGGCCGCGGTCAAAGCCATCGAAAAAGATGACCAGCACCCGCATGCTGCGGTCGATGCGAACAATCACTTGTTGGTCGCCGCGGCGGTCGGGGTGACTTCCGACACCTCCGAACGGGCCCACGCCTTACTGGATGCCGGCGCTGACGCCATCATCATTGACACGGCTCACGGACACTCCGCGGGGGTCTTACGCAAGGTCGCTCAAATTCGCCAAGAGTTACCCGACGCAACGTTGATTGCCGGGAACGTGGCCACGGGTGAAGGTACCCGGGCCCTCTTTGAAGCCGGCGTTGACGTGGTCAAAGTCGGTATCGGCCCAGGCTCTATCTGCACCACGCGGGTCGTTGCCGGGGTCGGGGTGCCGCAAATCACCGCCGTTTACGATGCGGCGAACGTCGCCCGTGAATTTGGCAAGCCAATCATCGCCGATGGGGGCATGAAGTTCTCCGGTGACATCGTCAAGGCTATCGCCGCGGGTGGTAACGCCGTGATGTTTGGCTCGATGTTTGCCGGCACGGCCGAAGCACCAGGTGAAGTCATCGAAGACCACGGCAAGGCCTACAAGGATTACCGGGGGATGGGCAGTTTGGCCGCCATGGAAAAGGGATCCAAGGACCGTTACTTCCAGGGCAGTGTCAACGAAGCCAATAAGCTGGTGCCCGAAGGTATCGAAGCGCGCGTGGCTTACAAGGGCAGCGTCAACGACATCATCTTCCAGATGGTCGGTGGCTTGCGTTCCGGGATGGGCTACACGGGTAGTGCGACCATCCAGAACCTGATCGACAACGCGCAATTCGTGAAGATTTCCAACGCTGGATTGTTGGAGTCACACCCGCACGATGTTCAGATCACGAAAGCAGCACCTAACTACAACGAAATTTAAGCCGTTAACGGCTCACGACAATCCTAAATCGACGGGATTGTCGTTTTTTTTAATGAGGGTGGTTGTGCGAATGGTAGTGGTTGCGTTAAGCTTCGGTTAACGTGAAGAGTGGCCGTTCACGATGAATTAGTGTAAACTTAAGGAATGTTAAAGGGCCTTACGCCTCCGTAAAACTTAGGCGAGTGGGCGGTCATCAGGTGTAGTTTTTGGTAAAATAGGTCTAAACGACCAGCAGCAACTGCGCTTGCGGGAATTAGCTGCAAAGGAGAATTTCCAGAATGAAAATTTTAGTTGTCGATGATGATAAGGAAATTGCACAATTACTCGAGATTTACATTAAAAACGAAGGCTACGAACCCCTGACTGCGTACAACGGCAAGGAAGCGTTGACCAAGCTCCATACCACCCCAGATATCGCGTTGATGATTTTGGACGTGATGATGCCCGAAATGAGTGGTATCGAGGTCATCAAGGAAGTCCGCAAAGACTCCCAGATTCCGATTTTGATCCTGTCGGCCAAGACCGGCGATATGGATAAGATTCAGGGCTTGATTACGGGGGCCGACGATTACGTCACCAAGCCGTTCAACCCGTTAGAGGTCATGGCCCGGGTCAAGTCGCTGTTGCGGCGGAGCCAGGACAAGGTGACCGATGACAGCCCGTATGTTTTAGACATCGGGACACTGACCATCAACAAGGATTCTCACGAGGTCAAGACGATTGCCGGCAAACCGGTCTCGCTCACGGCGTTGGAATTTGGGATTTTATACCTATTGGCTAGTCACCCCAACCGGGTCTTCTCGGCTGATGAAATCTTCGAACGGGTCTGGCGGCAGGAAAGTATCGTGTCGGCCAAGACGGTCATGGTCCACGTGAGTCATTTGCGGGACAAGATCGAAGAGGCCACTAATGGCGAAAAAGTTATTCAAACGGTCTGGGGCGTAGGTTACAAGATTGAAGCCCACTGAGGTGACCGGCATGAAGCTGACGACCAGGGAAAAAAGCGCGCTGTTTATGGAAGGCGTCGTGACCGTGATCTTACTGCTCATGCTGAACCTCGCGTTACTGGTCCTGATTGTTCAGGCTATCGAGAGTAACCCCGGTCTCCGTGATGGGATCTTCATCATTAAACGCTCCGTGGTGTTTGGTCCCTATAATTATCAGTTGTGGAGTTGGGAGAACCTCTTCGTTGGTCTGATGATGATTGGCGACGCTTTGGTCGTCTGGTGGCGACTGGTGCGGCGCTACAAACAGATGCAACTGCATCACATTATTGAAGAGTTGCACTATATCGCTAACGGTCATTTTGATCATCGGATTCCGTTTCGGGTCAGTGGGGACGTCCAGCGGGTGGTCGATTCCGTCAACGCCTTAGTCGATTCCGTGATTCGCTCGATGAACGAAGAACGGGCTATCGAAAAGTCGAAGGATGAATTGATCACTAACGTCAGCCACGATATCCGGACGCCGTTGACTTCGATTATTGGCTACTTAGGCTTGATTGAAGACAAGCAGTACCATTCAGACCAGGACTTATTGAAATATACCCATACGGCCTTCTTGAAATCCAAACAAATGAAATCGTTAGTCGACGATTTGTTTGAATACACCAAGGTGCGGCAGACTGACACGCCGTTGAGTCTGAACCAGTTGGACTTAGGGGCGATGTTGGAACAACTTGCCGCGAGTTTCGAATTGGAAGCCCAAAAGAAGGGCATGACGATTGGCGCCGCTGTCGGTGACAAGCCACTGATGATGGAGGCCGATGCTGAGAAATTGGTCCGGGTCTTCAATAACTTAGTCAGCAATGCTTTGAAGTACGGCGACGGGGGGAAACACATTGACCTGGTAGCCAAGCACGTCTCCGACACCGAACTCGAGGTCCGCGTGACGAACGACGGGCCGAAGATTCCTAAAGAGTCGCTAGCGCTGATCTTCGAACGGTTCTACCGCGTCGAGGAGTCCCGCTCCAAAGAGACCGGCGGGACCGGTTTGGGACTGGCCATCGCTCAAAGTATCGTGGCACTGCACGGCGGGTACATTTACGTCGAGTCCACGGACGAACTGACCAGCTTCGTGATTCACTTACCAACGCAACACGCACACCCCTTAACGGTGCCCCAGCGATTAAAAACGGCGGGTGCCGACAATTAAATTAAACCGGGACGTTCTTAATGGCGTCGCGGTTACATAAGACAGGAGAGTTTTGCTTTGAAACGTTTACGTCAACTCATGGTCGGGGTTGTTGCGGCCGTTACCTTATTGACCGGGGGCCTTGGCACTGCTAATGTTGCCCCAACGGTCACGGCTCAAGCCGCCACGACTAACTCAGCGAGCACCACCGTTAACTTAAAGGCTAAGGCGGGGATTGCCGTCGACGCCAAGACCGGTCAGATTCTCTACGACAAGAATAGTTCGCAGAGTTTGCCGGTGGCTTCGATGTCTAAATTGTTGTCGATTTACCTGGTATTACAAGCCATTCATTCCGGTAAGCTGAAGTGGTCGCAAAAGGTCACCATCAGTAAGGCGGTGGCCAAAGTCGCCCAAGACACGGATTTATCTAACGTGCCGTTACGGGCGGGGCACAGCTACACGGTCAAGGCCCTTTACCAAGCGTCCCTGATTTACTCGGCTAACGGGGCCATTGAAGCCTTGGGCGCAGCCGTTGCGGGTTCTCCGCACGCCTTTGTCACCCAGATGCGGGCCCAAGCCAAGAAATTGGGCATGACCAACGCCAAGATTTACAACGCCTGTGGGTTGACTAACAAGCAAGTTGGTGACTTGGGTTACGATAACGTTGCGGGGAAGGCCGAAAACGCCTGGTCCGCTGCCGACCAAGCCAAGCTGGCCGTGGCCCTGTTGAACAAGTACCCAGAAGTTTTACAGACCACAAAGATTACCAAGATGTGGTTTGAAAGGGGCACCAAGGACGCTACGAAGATGGAAAACTGGAACTGGATGTTGAAGGGCTTATCTGCCTCGTACACCAAGTTGCACGTTGATGGCTTGAAGACCGGGACGTCGACGGCTGCCGGCGCCAACTTCACGGGGACCGCCCATAACGGCGGTAACCGGATCGTGACGGTCGTTTTACACGCCGCACACAAGTCCGAGACCGACCCATCACGGTTCCAACAAACCCAAAAGATGATGTCGTACGTTTATAACAACTTCAAGACGGTGACCTACGCTGCAGGCACCCGGGTCAAGGGCGCTAAGACCGTTGCGACCCAAAGCGCCAAAAAGCAGACCGCCAAAACGGCATTGGCTAAGAGCGTGAAGTTATGGATTCGTAACGACCAAGTCGCTAGCAACATCACGGCTAAGCCGCAATTAAAGACTAAGCTGACTAAGAATCAGGCGTTGGAAGCTCCAGTCGCCAAAAATACGACCATCGGGACTGCCAATCTATCCTTAAAGGGTGATCAACTCGGGTTCTTGGGGAACGCGAAGACAGTTAAGGTTCCGTTGAAGGTCACGTCATCCGTAGAGAAGGCCAACGTCTTCGTCCGGATGTGGCGTTGGATTGTCGCTCTGTTTTAATTGAATGAGGCAATATTTAGAGGACTGGGGGTCCCCTTGTGACCCGTGGTCCTCTTTATGTTGCCGCTGATACATAGTTTATCCACTGAATTATTAGCACCACTTAGGCAAAGGAGGTGAGCCCCGGATAGGACCGGGAATACGCCTAATTGAACATTTGTCAAGGGCATGTTGCTTTTTGATGATCCAGTATTGTCAAGGGCATGTTACTTTTTTGATGGCCCAATACTGTCAAGGGCATGTTGTTTTTTGAACCAAGCCCAGGCATCAGACTGCGCCAGTAACCGGCATATTAGCGGTGCATGCACTTATTTATATTTATTATGAGGCAAAGGGAGTTGGAACTTGTGAACATGGTTAAACGCGAATGGCATTACATTCTGCATAACCGGTTGATATTAGCAACGGTTTTAGCAGTTATCTTTATTCCATTCCTCTTCTGTATTTTTTTCCTGCGGTCCGTTTGGGATCCGTATGGACAAACAAGTAAGTTACCGGTCGCGGTCGTCAACCTCGACCAACCGGTTAAGTACCAAGGTAAGAAGCTGAACGTGGGGGCGCAGACGATTACCAATTTGAAGAAGAACCACCAGTTGGGGTGGCGGTTCGTGTCACAGCAAAAAGCGGCCCAGGGATTGAAAGACAACAAGTATTACACGGTTATCACGATCCCGAAGAACTTCTCGGCCCACGCGGCGACGGCGTTAGACGCACATCCCAAAAAGATGACGTTTAACTACAACACCAACGCGTCGGCCAGCTATATCGCCAAGATCATGAGTGATACGGCAGCGGACAAGCTCCAAAGCCAAATCAGTGCGAAGGTCACTAAGGCTTATGCGCAAGCAACTTTTGACCAGATCTATAAGGTCGGTAAAGGTATGGGCAAGGCCGCTAGATGAAGACGTCGGTCAAACCCCTGGCTACCGGGATTCAACAGTTGAATGACGGGGCCGCCACGTTGAAGGCCGGCCTAGGGACTTACACGTCCGGAGTTAAACAGTATTCAGCTGGCGTGAACAAGTACACGTCCGGTGTCGGACAGTACACGAGTGGCGTCAACAAATACACGAGCGGTGTGGGCCAATACACGAAAGGCGTGAACCAGTTCACCAGTGGCGTGAGTCAACTGGGAACGGGGATGCCGAAGCTCTTATCTGGAAGCAAGCAATTGAACACCGGGGCTAAGTCCTTAAAATCCGGGACTTACAAGTACGTTGATGGCGTCTACACCCTCAATACCGGGGTCAAGCAACTCGGAAGTGGAGTTGAGCCACTAGCTAGTGGCGTGTCTAAGTTGTCCTCTGGCAGTACAACATTGAGCAGCGGGTTGAAAAAGCTTGATAATAATTCCAGCCAATTGACCGCTGGGGCCCAACAACTCTCGGGTGGGTTGACGCAGATGCAAAGTCTGTTAACGGAACTGGCACCAGGTTTAAAGACCCTCTCGCAATTAACGAGTAACCCAACGAAGCTAACGGAACTGCAGACCGTCTTATCAGAGTTACAAGCCACCCAAGGGAGTTTGTCGGCCGAGAAAGTGAAAACCATCTCGACGGCGCTGAAAGAATTGGACAGCCTAAGTGCCGATGATTTGTCGACACTGACTAGCAGTACAAAAGATGTGGGCACAGACCTTGCTACAATTAAGGCGCAACAAAGTTCGGCGTCTAGCAGCAGTAGCAGTAGTAGCGATAGCAGCAGTGACGGTGCAGCGGCCGCCAGTTCAGCAGCTTCGGTTGCCGCTGAAAAAGCCGCGGCGTTGAGTTCGGCTGAAGTAGACGGGGATAGTAAAAAGATCAGTTCCGCGGCGGCCGATGTGGAAACGGCCGTTTCAGAAACTCAAACGGAGACAAAATCGTTACAAAACAGCACCCAGAATTCAGGCGCTCAAACCACTAAAGAAAGTGCGACCGCTAGCGATGCGGTTCAGGACTTAATCACGCATTCAACGGCTCTAGTTGAAGCAATGAGTGCGGTCTCTGACAAATTGCAAGCTCTTGCCACGTTACAACCGTATGTGGGGCAATTAGAAACGGCATTAACGCAGATGAGTTCAATTGACAGTGATGACTTAACCGCGATGCAGGGGGCGTTATCGACGCTCCAAGATGAAAGCTCGGCCATCCAAAGTTTGGGGAATTCGACACAGGATGTGGCGGCCTTGGTTTCTGGTGCGAGTCAATTGAGCACCGGCCTGGACACCTACACGGCTGGTGTTTCCAGTGCCTTGAGTGGGTCAAACCAGTTAACGTCTGGCTTGTCACAATTGAACGCGCAAGTGCCAACGCTAACGAACGGGGTCACCCAGATTATGAACGGAACGGCCAAGTTAGCCAAGAATGGCTCGGCCTTGAAGTCCGGCTCGAAGCAATTGGCATCGGGTACCTCGACCTTAAACAATGGGTTACAAACGGCCGCTGCTGGCGTGAACAAGTTGACGGCCAATACTGGCAAGTTGACCAGTGCGGGCAATAAACTCAACTCCAGCACGGGCCAACTCACCACGGCGGGTCACAAGCTCAATTCCAGCACCGGCCAACTGACCAGTGCCGGCAACAAGCTGAACCAGGCTGCCCCGCAACTGACTAGTGGGGCGAGTCAACTTGCCAGTGGGACCGCTGAATTGAACAGCAAGGTGCCAACGCTGACGAGTGGCGTGAACCAGTTAGCTAATGGGTCCGCTAAGCTGAACAATAATAGTGGCAAGTTGAACGATGGCACCAATCAACTGAAGAACGGAACCGGGAAACTGGCTAAGTCCTTACAGGATGGTGCCGACCAAGTCAACGCCCAACCGTTGACCAGCAAGACGGCCGACATGTTCGCTTCGCCGACGAAACTCAACCACAAGAACTACAGTTACGTCCCGAATTACGGGAACGCCTTAGCGCCGTACGTGCTTTCCGTGGCGCTGTACGTGGGGGCGTTGGTCTTCAACTTCGTCTTCCCAATCCGGAAAGTTTCATTAGCCGGGGGGACCGCCACCGGCTGGTTCTTGAGCAAATTGTCGATTGGGGCCTTTGAAGCCTTGGCGATGGCCGTAGTCGAACCACTCCTGATGATGCTCGGGGGCTTATCAGTCGACCATCCTGGCCAACTGATCCTGGTTTCCATCTTCTTTGCGGAGGCGTCGATGTTCATTGTCATGTTCCTGTCGATGCTTCTAGATAATCCGGGACGGTTTGTTGCGATGGTTCTGCTGATGCTCCAACTCGGGGGTTCCGGTGGGACCTTCCCGATGGAAGTCACCAACCACTTCTTTAACGTGGTGCACCCATTCTTACCGATGACCTACTCGATTCTGGGGTTCCGGCAAGCCATCACCAGCGGCATGGGGGGTGGCAGTATGATTGGTCAAGCCGTCTTGATTTTAGGCGCCTTTGCCGTCATCAGCATCATCTGCCTGTACCCAACCATGCAGTGGCTCCAAAAGAAGCACCTGATGGGCGTCTCGCAATTAGACGATAATCAAAAGCTCCAAGCCGTTGAAGATGCCCATACGAACCAACACTCGTAAGCCGTTTGGCAAGTCAGCTAACCGTTACGACTAATTGAAAATTAAATCATGAAATGGTCTCCATCTGCAGTCGTTGCGGGTGGAGGCCATTTTGGCGTGACGTGGGGCGATTCGGGGGTGGTGAAAGATTATTTTTCCGTGAAAAAACGCTAAGAATTTTCACAAACGGGATTCTAGGGGGCTTAAAAAGTGACGCTTGGGCGCGGATAATGTCGGACTCGTGGTATGAAAATCTTGTGAAACATGGTAAAATATCCACGTGTGGTTTTATAATGCATTTCATATCTTAGAGTATTCGACGGAGGCAAACATTCTTGAATAGACGAAGGCCAAACCCTAAGCAAGTGCCGGACCCCAACGAACCCTTATGGCGGTCGACACTGCGGGTCGCCATGCCCCTTAACTTGAGTTACATTCCAATCGGGCTGGCTTGTGGGATTTTACTACACGCGGCAGGGCTTAATACCTTATTGACCGGATTAGTTTCGATACTAGTCTTTTCTGGTGGGGCACAATTTTTAATTGCCACGATGTTGACCATTAATTCTCCATTACTTTCAATTGTCTTGATGCTGTTTTTCTTGGAACTACGGTATGCCCTGTTAAGTTCGAGTCTATCTCCATACTTAAAGGGTCAACCGAATCGATTCTTATTTATATTTGCGATATCCCTAAACGATGAAAACTACGCGATCAATTACCTGAAATTCGCGACCGATAAGAAGTGGACTGGCAAAGAAGCGCTCATGGTTGAGCACTATTCCTTGCTTTTTTGGGCGCTCAGCAACGTTATCGGGAGCTTGATTGGGAGCACCTTGAAGATTGATCTGGGGATTGTCAATTTTGCGTTAACGGCGCTCTTCTTATACATGATCGTGATGCAGATCAAGAACCGCTTAACGGTGGTGATCTGTCTGTTGTCCGGGGTCTTAGCGGCGGTCTGCATGATGCTGACCAAGTCGACCTTAGGCCTGGTTATCTCGACCATTATTGCGTCGTTGATTGGGTTTGCGCTGGAATCTACGCTGCGTAAACGGCTCCCAGATAGCCATTGGCTCTGGAAACTGCGCAGCCCAGGGGCCAAGCAGTCGGCGGTAGAAAGTACGGATGAAAAATAAGGATGCAGGGAGACGTTTATGAGTACAGTTAATACTTGGACCAGCACGCAACATTTTTGGTTGATTATTCTCGGCTTTTGCGTTGCCTTCGTGCCGCGTTTTTTACCCTTGATGTTGTTTACCAAGCGGGAGATTCCGGAATGGTTTAACGAATGGATGAAGTTCGTGCCAGTATCACTTTTTACCGCGCTGGTGGTCAAAGACGTGTTTATTGACAGTGAAAGCTACCAGTTGATTTTAACCAAGGTGCCGGAAATGTTAGCGGCCGTTATCGTGATTTTTATTGCATACCGGACACGGTCGATGGCGATTTCGGTGATCACCGGTTTAATTGCGGTCTTTTTCCTCTCAATGGTGATTTGAATTTAGTAAAGCGTTACAACAACGACTATCCCGGGGATGCGGGGGTCGTTTTTTTTAATGCCCACACCCAAAAAGGCTCACCGGTTAACGTTGATCACGCGTTAGCCGGTGAGCCTTTAAAAGTCGTTACGATCCGCGGTCGCAACTAATCATTCATTTAATTCGTCACCTTAGTTGAATCGGCGTACATGTAGTCCCGCGTCATCGGCAGCATCCGGGCGGACGGACCCTTAGAAATCAGATACTGAATGACGTCAATGTTACCAGACTTGAAGGACGCGGCGCAAGCCTGCAGGTATAAGTCCCACATGCGCACGAAGTTCTCGTCAAACATCTTGGCTACTTCGTCACGGTGTTGGTTGAAGTTCTTGTCCCAAGTCTCGACGGTCTTTTGGTAGTGGCGCCGCAGGGGTTCCATGTCATCGACTTGCAGCCCATTTTCGACGATGTGGGTCAAGTTTTCGACCAAGCCCGGGACATAGCCGCCTGGGAAGATCCATTTGTTCAACCAACCGTTGTTGGCGCCACCCTGTTGCCGGGTGATCCCGTGAATCAACGCCACGCCGTCATCGGCTAAGTATTGTTGAACACACTTGAAGTATTCGCCCAAGTTTTCTTGGCCGACGTGTTCGAACATCCCGACGGACGTGATGTAGTCCCATTGTTCATCGCCCAATTCCCGGTAGTCTTCCAGCCGAATCTCGGCGACGTCTTGGAGGCCTTCGTCGGTAATCTTTTGGGTCACGTAGTCGTATTGTTCCTGACTCAAGGTAATCCCGGTGACGTGTAAGCCGTATTCCTTGGCAGCCGTCAGCATCAACGTACCCCAACCACAACCAATGTCGAGTAACGTCTTGCCCGGCTTCGGGTTCAACTTCTTGATGATGTGGTGGACCTTGTTGACTTGTGCGGTGGTTAAGTCATCTTCCGGCGTTTCAAAGTAGGCACAGGAGTAAGTCATGGTGTCGTCGAGCCAGAGACGATAGAAGTTGTTCCCGATATCGTAGTGGTTCTGCACGTCGGTCTTACTTTCCTTTTCGGTGTGCTTCTGCTTCGGCAGGAAGTTGATGTACTTCTTATTATGGAAGAAACTATCCGCATTTTCGTAAGCCGAAGTGAGGAGATCCTCAATACTGCCATCAATTTCAATCGTGCCGTCCATGATGGCTTCGCCCAACGCAATCGAGGCGTTGCGGGAGATTTCCTTAATCGGAATGGCCTTATGGATGGTGATGGTGTTTTCTGGAGTGCCGTCCCCGTACACATCACTGGAGCCGTCCCAATAGTTCACACGGACGGGGATGTTAAAGGTATGGCTGAGAAACGTTTTGTAAAAAGTTTTTTCAAGCATGTTAGAGGGTCCTTTCTCGTTTCGTTGTCTTCCGACAAGGAAAACAGAATTACTACGCCATTATACGCCTATCCCCGCAAGAGAGTAAGGGGGACGTCTTAGGTGAAAACGGTTAACGTTGCGTCGATTTTACAAAAATGACAGTAATGTGAAATGGACATGGTATAATGATTACACTTTTACCAGCGGAGGTCTTCACTTTGAAAAAATGGGTATGGGTCGTCGCAACACTCGTGGTGGCACTTTTAATTGGCGGTTACGCCTATTCGAACCACCACGCCACCGCGAAGGAATACCAAGCGGCGATGACCAATGGGCGCACAGCCCTAACGAATAAAGATTACACGCAAGCTGAAAGTTATTTTCAGAATGCGATGAAGCGGCGGTTGAATGATAAGACCGCGCAGACGTATTTGACGCAAACGCAGCATTTTGTATCCGGGGAAGATGCGTTGGATGCGCGTAAATTTAGTCGCGCACAAGGCCGCTATCAGACGGTTAAAGATACCAAAAATGGTGCCAAGGTCCTGATCCAACGGGCGACGAAACGCCTGAAACAACTCAAGGTCATTCAGGCTAACGTCAAGCAATTCAAGAAGCTTTTGAAGCAGGCGGCAAGTGAGAACCAGGCCTTGAACTACGGCACGTCCAACAACACGTTAGATGAACTTTTCAATAATAAGCAATTCCAGAAGGTCTACTATAAGGACCTGTACACCCAAGCCTTAGCCCTACGCAAGGCCAACAACGCGGGCCAGGCTAGCAGCAGTTCTAGTGCCTCCAGCCAAACAACGGCGTCATCTAGTGCTAGCAGCACGACGACGTCCAGCAGTAAGGCAGCGGCCACTAGCAACAGTAACAGTAATAGTAATAGTAGCAGTAGTAGCACCAAAAACACCGGGGCATCGTTGACCTCGTCAGAATCTCAAGCGGCTAAGAACTACAAGGGGTCTAACGAGTACACGGTCACTAAGAAGCAGAAGGAACTGAACGGCAAGACCATCACGGCTAGCCAAATCAGTTTAGCGCGCAAGACCATTAACGCTGCGGGCGGCCAAGCAGACGCCATGAGTGATCAGGACATCCGGGTCGCCTTACAGCAAGCTGACAAAAAGGGCATGTCCTTGACCAAGTACACGCAACAATATCTGAAATAATTACTGGGAGTGGCCACGATTGACAAGGGTCGAGCCGCCCCCCGATGGACGGGTCGAAGGCGTAACTAGTCTTCGGCCCGTTTTGTGGATTATGGTTGGGGCGGGGTAAACCGACCTTACCAACGCCCCGCTAGGACCCGAATTTGCGAGCAACCTATGGTACACTAAGCGCCGTTAAGTTGTAACGTGAATCGATTATGTGAGGGCAACCTCATGAATACTAATAATATATTCTAGGGTAATGTAGTTTGTAAGGCGACTTAACCAGACGTTAGAAAGTTTTGCGACCCCAGAACGGCTGATTTGACACACAAAAGGTCAAGGATACCAGTGGTTTGGGGACTTTGAGACCTGATAAAACCGTCGTAAACTGGCGAGTCGTTATTTACCCGTTATTGGTAAGTGAGGTTTACTATAGTAATAGGTCCACAAACCAATTACACTGTAAGGGGGGTAAGGGTGATGTGGCACCAGGTGGCCAGAGTCGTGATGATCTTGGGGGATTAAGCGATTCTACTAAGGCAAGCGTCTTAGCGTCATGGTTAATCGGGGGTTAACATCACCACCATATTATGATTATTAACAAACATATCATGCGGACGACGAACGAAAAGCAAGTGTTGCAACAGATTGTCAATGCAGGACCCATTTCGCGGAGTCAGATTTCCCGGAACCTGAGCTTGAACAAGGTGACGGTCTCGGATATCTACAGTGAGTTGCTCCACGAAGGCTTGATCCGTGAGGTTGGTCACGGGGTCAGCACCCGTAACGGTGGTCGGAAGCCAGTCATGGCGTTGTTGAATGTCGACTACGGTTACATCATCAGTATCAATATCCTCCGGCAACGCTTCACTATGTTGGCGTGCCGGTTAGACGGTAAGTCGGAAGACTACACCAGCGTTTCGACGCGCAACGTGGATTTGACCACGGCGCTCGATATGATTGAAGACGATATCCGCAAGATGATGGCGGAACGTGATACCCGGCTGTTGGGGTTGTCCTTTGGCTTAGATGGCATGATCGACAACAATCAAATCTTAGGGGCCACGCTCGCTGGGTTGAAGAACTTTGATTTAGCCAAGTACTTCGGCGACAAGTTCAACGTGCCGGTGGTCTTGGAAAACTTGGCCAACGAATCGGCCATCTTCGAACGGGACTTTTCCGGTGAGGGCGTCTACGAGAACTTGATTTCGGTCACCATTCGGGATCAAGTTAGCGCCGGCATCGTCGCGGCCGGGCATTTGTACCGGGGTCACGCGGGTGAAGCGGGCGTCATCGGCCGGTGCCCATTAGCCGACCGGTACCAGGAACAGACTCACGAAACGGTCAACCACTATGTTTCTGAGACTAGCGTGTTGAAGCGTATCATGGCTTACCAGCATCTGGACCACGTGGATGTGAACCGGATTCGGCGGGATTACTTGGGCCATCAGCCCGAATTACTCGCCATTCTGGATGAGTTCACTTACTACCTGGCCAAGGTCTTGGCAAACCTCTCCGGCAGTTTTGCCCCAGATGCCATCGTCTTGAACGCGCCGATTTTGGAACTCCTGCCTGAATTGATGGATGGGGTTCGCGGTTACGTTGACCAGATGGCGATTTCCCGCAAGGCCCCGCTCCTCTTGACCAAGAAGGCTAAGGAAGCGTCCTTGATGGGTGGGTCATCGGCCATCATTCACCGGGTCTT
This sequence comes from Levilactobacillus suantsaii, assembly GCF_004115745.1. Classification (GTDB taxonomy): domain Bacteria; phylum Bacillota; class Bacilli; order Lactobacillales; family Lactobacillaceae; genus Levilactobacillus; species Levilactobacillus suantsaii. The sequence continues at coordinate 44,437 of NZ_QXIL01000008.1, forward strand.
AGGTCTCGATGACTTACAGCTGACCTTCAAGAACGAACGGCAAGTCGTACTCGAGGAATTGGAATCTTAAGGCCCCTGACCATTTAAAATATAACGATAATGTGAGCAGTTTGATGAGGTCCCGCCGATGATGGCGGGGCGTTGTCAAACTGCTTTTTTAGGTGTTGGTGTGGGAAATTCCTTCGGCAATCGCGACGGGTAGGGTATAATTAAGCTGATTAAGAGTGGGGGAATGCGATTTGAATTTATGGGAACGGTTTGTCGCGAACATCCGGCTCCGCCGTTTCGTGGTGCTGGCAGCCATTATCCTCATCTTATGGCTGGTTCGCAGTGAAATGAACACGATTCTCTTGACGTTTATCTTTACCTTTCTGGTCCTCCAGTTAGTGAAATTTGTGCACCGTCACGTGCACTTGCCCTCCCAGCTGATCGTCATCGTGACCTACGTGGTCATCTTAGGCGGGCTGTATTGGGCGATTACGACCTATTTACCACAACTCGTGACCTCGTCGATGCGGGGCATCGAACAGCTCTATAAGTTCTACCAAAATCCCGACAACGACACCAACGAAGTGGCGCGATGGGTGATCAATTACCTGAGCACTTCGGACATTGTCAATCAGTTGCAAAACGGTGCCAAGTTGGTCTTGAACTACGTGTCGACCATCGGCTCCTTTGGCTTTACCGTCTTTATGTCGATGATTCTGAGTTTCTTCTTCACCATCGAAGACAAGCAGATGGCGGCCTTTTCCCAACGGTTCTTGACCAGCACTTATGGTTGGATCTTCCAAGACATCAAGTTTTTCGCCGAAAAGTTCATCAATACCTTCGGCGTGGTCTTAGAAGCCCAGTTCTTTATCGCGCTGTGCAACACCCTGATTACCACCGTTATCTTGGCCATCATGCAGATGCCACAGTTGCCGACGTTAGCCATTATGATCTTCGTGTTGAGCCTGATTCCGGTCGCCGGGGTCATCGTGTCGGTCTTTCCATTGGCCATTTTGGGTTACTCGGTGGGCGGCTATCGCTACATCATTTACATCTTAGTGATGATCGTGGTGGTCCACGCCCTTGAAGCCTACGTGTTGAACCCGAAGTTCATGTCCAGCCGGACAGAGCTCCCTATCTTTTACACCTTCGTGGTGTTACTGGCGGGAGAACAGCTCTTCGGCGTCTGGGGCTTGATCGTCGGGGTGCCCATCTTTACCTTCTTCTTAGATATCTTAGGTGTGCGGCCGGTCCACGGCCTACACCCGGGTGTCGACGTGGAGAAATTGCGGCAATATCGGCAAACGCACGGGCGACACCATCACCATCCGGAAGATACTGATTGTGATGATACCGATAACAACGTAGAGAAACACGACCAACCGTAACAGTCGGTTGGCAACCAGAAGTGAATTTTATGGAGGAAAGCAGGTCATCGCCGACTTGGTTTCCTCTTTTTGGGTTTTACTGGTGAAGGTGAGACTAAGGGAGGACCAGGCTTATAGTAGTGTCAGGGGACCTTTTGTGCTACATTGAAAAATAGGAAGTGATATGAAATGAGTATTCGGCAACACTTATTGCGCGGGGCAATCAGATTGGCCGATGCCAGTGATCGGTTGCAACGCAAGTCGATGGTCAGTCGTTTGATCGGTGGTAATTTACCACGCTACGCCCCAAGTCGCCAACCGCTACACCCGAGGTCACCGCTGGCAGGCAAGCGCATCGCCTTTTTGGGGTCGTCCATTACGGCCGGGGCGGGGTCGCTACAGGATTCATTCGTGGATTATTTAGTGGCTCAAGACGGCGTGATTGCTATCAAAGAAGCCGTCAGTGGAACCACCTTGGCCGGGGATGAAGCCGACAGTTACTTGCCCCGGATGCGGCACAACATTCCGGTCACAGCGCTACTGGACGCGTTCGTTTGTCAGTTGTCGACCAACGACGGGCGCCATCACAAAGCCTTGGGCCACGTCACGCCGCCGCAACAACGGCACGGTTTTGACACGACCACCACGCTAGGGGCCATTGAAACGGTGGCGGCTTACGTGCACCAGTACTGGGCGGTTCCGCTGATTTTTTACACCTGTGTGCGGCATCCGGATCCAGACTATGCCCAATTAGTCCATAAATTGTGGGCATTGCAGCAGAAATGGCACTTCACGATTCTGGATCTCTGGCAAAATCCCATCGTCAAGGCCGAAAACCAGGCGCAACCACTCGCTATGGTCGATGATGCCCACCCGACACGGCTGGGTTACCGCAACATTTGGACGCCACTCTTTCGCCAGCAACTGATTGAGACGCTTCAACTGGATCCGCCTGCAGTTGCTAAAAAACAGCATGCTTAAGCAACGTATTTTATGAGGCAATCAGGTTATTGACGACTTGGGCGCCTCTTTTTTGATGATGAAACCAGTAGCCAAGCACCGCGTTTGCCCCCGAAGCATTGCGACCCCGGTTAGATTTGCGGTGTAATAACCAGACCACCGCGTAAATCACCGAATATTGCTGAAATTTACGGGGAGATGGTGTAGAATAGCAAAGGTAAACTATGAAAGAAAGAGGTCTAAATAATGGCAAAATTAGTACTGATTCGCCACGGCCAAAGTGAATGGAACCTTTCAAACCAATTCACCGGCTGGGTTGACGTTGACTTGAGTGAAAAGGGTGTTGAAGAAGCAAAGGCAGCTGGCCAAAAGGTCAAGGAAGCCGGCTTACAATTCGATTACGCTTACACTTCAGTTTTAAAGCGGGCCATCAAGACGTTACACTACGTTTTGGAAGAATCCGACCAACTTTGGATTCCAGAAGCTAAGACGTGGCGCTTGAACGAACGGCACTATGGCGCATTACAAGGCTTAAACAAGAAGGAAACCGCGGAAAAGTATGGGGACGACCAAGTTCACATCTGGCGGCGTTCTTACGACGTTTTGCCACCCCTGTTGGACGCTAACGATGAAGGTTCTGCGGTTAACGATCGGCGTTACGCTGATCTGGACCCGAACATCATCCCTGGTGGGGAAAACTTGAAGGTTACCTTGGAACGGGTTATGCCTTTCTGGGAAGACCAAATCGCTCCGAAGTTACTTGACGGCAAGAACGTGGTGATTGCAGCGCACGGTAACTCATTACGGGCATTAAGCAAGTACATCGAACGGATTTCTGATGACGACATCATGAACCTCGAAATGGCAACTGGTGAACCAGTGGTCTACGACTTCGATGACAAGTTAAACATGACGAACAAGACGAAGTTGGGCAAGTAGTCCCAACTCGTAAAGCCGATCCGGCAATTGCAGGGTCGGCTTTTTCGTGGGGAAAAGCGTATCGTGCGCTACGGCAGGTGCACACTATAAGAGAAGAAAAGAGATTGAGAATTGACTAAACCAGTAACGCAAGTTGAAATGATGAAGATTATCGCCCTGTTTCGCAAAGAGGGCTACAAAGGCGAATACGAGGAGTTTCAACGGGTCAGCGGCACCGACCGCGAGTTCTTCGTGGTCATGGGCAACGACCAGGGCTTGAAGGCCTTGTTCCGGGCCAGCTTGATGCTGGACGCCGTCGAGTTCCAGTACGTACTGGACGATAAGCACGTGTTCGTGCAAGGGGATGCGGACGCGAGCTAAAAAGCCTGCTCAACTGGTGTTGGTGAAGCGGCTTAGGGGAACCCAATTCGTTTGCGAATTGGGTTCTTTTTTTTATGGAGATTGCCCCTAGAAGGGAGACTCGAGTGATTGCCTGCCGCTAATATGATAAAAAAGGCATGCCCCCGAAGTTCGGAAGCATGCCAGAAACAACAGCACTATTCAATTAAATCCAGTTAAACCAATCTCAGCACCCCATTACGGCTTCATCAGAGCCGCCATAGCAACGCGTTAAACTATGGTCGAGGCTCTAATTACAATCACATCTTGAAGGGTAAGATCTTCGTAAAAAATACAATAGCCTGATTAATATCGGGAACGACAAAACCGGTGTGGTCAAGGGTCCCTTGAAAAATTGATGATGGCATACCCCTTTAGATTACCGTAAGTGCGCTTAAGTGGGTGACCGGATTAGTGGCTGTTACGATCTTGCCGAATTGGTAAGATGACGGTAGCCAAAGTAGAACTGAACTAATGCCAGGATGACGTTCACCCAAATTAAGACTTGGAACCAAGTGCTTAATCCACTAACCGGAGTAGCACCGTAGAATGCCCAGAAGCCCCAAATAACGGCAACAACATTAATCCAAGCAAACGTTTTTTGCTTGCTTTGTTGGTCGAGAACGAACCACATCCAGATGACATTAATAATGAACCAAATTGCTAAAATCCAAAAACTCCAAGCAAACATTATCATGACCTCTATTCTCTCTATAAATTTGAAAGGAATTATGCCGGCTTTCCTAACCTCTAAAGCATACCCTGTTTCGTTTATAAATCCCACCATCAAAATAAGTTTAATTGTCAGATTTCGAACAAAAGCCTTGCTGACTGTTCGAAAGGCAACAATTAAGCTGCAATTAATTTGTGGTATGCTAGACCTATCTTAAATTGAGGAGTTCGTTAACGTATTCATTATGACAAAAGACGTGCGAAAAATAAAAACTGAACGTGATATTCAAACCGCTTTTTTAGAGTTGCTCACGACACGACCGTTTACTAAGGTTACCGTGAGTGATATTTGTCAAAAGTCACTCACCAGTCGTTCAACCTTTTACAGTCACTACCTTGATAAGTATGACTTATTGGACCGAATTGTGACTTACTATCAGACAATGTTGGTCCAGCAATTAGATCAGAATTTTAACCAGATGGTTGCCGGTGATTTAGAGTCTTTGATTCATAAGGTCATCATCGCAATGGCACCGCATCGCCGGGCGATTCAGATTCTTTTTACGGTTCATGAACCTCACGTTGATTTAAAGGAAAGCTTTCGCCAGCTACTACATACCGAATGGCGCCACTATATTCAAAAACAAGGTCCCATTCATGAGGTCCCAGTTGAGCTAATTGCCGATATGGGGACCAGTATGCATATGACGTTAATCGAATGGGTCATCACTCATGGCACCGATTCGCTACCAGCCGTGATTGAATCGATTAGTATCATTCGTAAAGCAATCTTATTACAAATCGACGAGTCGCAACCGTCCCCATAAGGCGACTCACGCCACCTAGTTTTGATCAGCTGGCTATGGTTAAGTGGCAGGGACCAGCGTGAAGGCCCGTTATAATCAGGTCACTGATTTCGCTGAGTGAATTGGTCGGGGCGTTGCCGAGAAAAAGACTATTTCGCTAAAAACGGCGTCGCCACTTGTTACTGCCTGACTACGTGTTAATCGTTCGGATGAGCGATGAATATGAAGCGGATTGGTGGTGAAATGTAGCGTAAAATTAGCAGTTGAAGGGGTATCTTATAATTTTTGAAATAAAAACAACCCGCTAAGATGACTGATTGAAGCCAATCTTACCGGGTTATTTTTTATGTCAGGGGTGCGCATCCAATTGTGCCTATCGCTCCTGCAACTGTTCAACTAGTGGCATCACCCGCTGCCGGTTACGGCTGAGAAAGCAGGCGTAGAATCGTTGGTGGGCGACTTTGTCGGTTAACGGTTTGAGCAAGCGGTCGTTAGGCAAGTGCTGGCCCCACTCATCGTTAAGATTAGTGAGGTTGGTGGTGAAGAAGGGGAGACGAGAATAATTTAAAATCTCACTGTATTCTTGGGATTGATCCTGATAAATCAGCTTGGCCGCCGGAATCTGGTCGTGATAAATCGTTTGCCAAAAGCCGATATTCTGCGGACTCAACAACGTTTGCCCCCTTAAGTCCTGAAAGGTCAACGTTGGCTGGTTCGCGAGCGGACTATCAGCGGGCAAATTGACCGCCATCTTTTCGGTCCCCAGGTACACGGATGTAATATCGAAGGCCTTCAAAGGATGATTGATCAACACGCATGTCACCTGTTCGTCGGTGAGGCTTTCGGCGACGTTTGCAACCAAAAAGTCGGCTTGAATCTGGACGTTAGTCGGGGCCAAGGACCGCAGGACAATCAACGGCCCGGGGGCGTTGGCCGCCACAGTTAGAGTGGCTTGATTTTGGCTGAAACGTTGGACGCGGGTGACGAAGTTGGCGTTGTTGTTCAGCACCTTTTTAGCTTCGCGCGCGGCGTATTTACCGGTCTCGGAGAGGTAGAGCTTATTCGGCTGACGAATAAAAAGCGCGACGCCTAAATCGGTTTCCAGTTTTTGCATGGAATGAGAAATTGCCGGCTGGGTGAGCCCTAATTTTTGGGCCGTCTTGGCCAAGGTCCCCACTTGGGCGTAAGTCGCCAGAACCGCCAGCAAATGGTAATCAATCATGGCTGACACCTCCTACCTTAAATTGAATTTATACTAGCATGCCTAAACGTCAATTTTCAAGCAAGACGAGAGCGCCTATAATATAAAATGTTAAGAAAGGAAGGCGTGCAAGATGAAAATTGTTATGTTAACGGGGAGTCCCCACAATCCCGGGACTTCTAAGCAGTTGGCTGACGCCTTTGAAGCGGGCGCTAAGGAAGCTGGTCATTCAGTTTACCGGTATGATGCGGGTCTGCAAGGGACGGACCAACCGCACTTCTTACAACTTGAAAAGGCGTCGGGGATGGAAGTCGGGATTCCGGATAATGATCCGGTGGAAAACGACGTCCTGCCGCACCTATTGAAGGCCGATGTGGTGGTGTTGGTTTCGTCACTGTACTACTTCGGGATTAACGCTCAGCTCAAAGCGGTGATTGACCGCTTTTGCGATTATAATCATGAGTTGAAGGGAAAAAAGTCCGTCGTTTTAGTGACTGGCTACGGTAGTCAAGACGACCTCGGGGCCATCAAGCTCCAACTGCAAAAGCTTCAAAAATACATGCGCTGGCCAAGTCTTGGCGACATTTATGCCGACGATTCGTGGAACCAACGCAAACTGGCCGTGTATGTGCAACAAGCCCACGACCTGGGTCAGTCCATCAAATAACCCAATTAACAGCATTGAAGAGAGGAGCCCATTATGGCGAACACACTAGTCCTTTACTTTTCAGCAACGCAGACGACGAAACGCATCGCCGAACAGATTGCGCAACAATTAGGCGCTGATCTGCACGAGTTACACGCGCAACAACCCTACACGACAGCTGATTTGAATTGGCATGATCCAGACTCCCGGACATCGAAGGAACAACACGAACACGCTAGCCGGGTCGCCATTCAAGACGATCTACCAGACCTCGCGGGTTACCAGAACATTTTGCTGGGTCATCCCATCTGGTGGGGGATTCCACCGCGTTTGATTACGGACACCATCGATCACTTAGACTTAAATGGTAAGCAATTCGCCGGTTTTGCGACGTCGGGTGGGACCGGTTATGGCCGGTCACAACGTAATATCGAGCGGACCATCGCGGATAACCACTACACCGCCACGGTCCATCCAGGCGCGGTCCTGATGAACGATCGGCAAATCAAGCAGTGGCTGAAAGAATTAGATTTGGCCTAACCAAATAGAGTCAGTAGAATTGAAACGCATCATCTGACGGTCTCGTCTCAGGTCACTGGGACGGGGCCGTTTTTTGGCGTGTTGGCAAGCTGAGTGCTATGGAACGTTACTTTTCGCCACCAAAAGTCTCAGAGCGGGTTACTTTTAAACACCAATTATACTTTTGCCACCATTGTAATCGCTTTCTTAGATGCTAAGATAATAAGTAGGCATGAGAAACTGCGAGCAATGAGTGGGAACTGATTGGAAGACCACGAAAGGAGCAGTCAGCATGACTGATGAGTTTAGAAAGGTGGCGTTAGTACCGCCAAAAGGCTGGAACAGCTGGGATAGTTACGGGGCTTCCGTGCGTGAAGACGAAGTGAAACGCAACGCGGCGTACATGAGTCGTTATTTGCGTTCAGCCGGTTGGGAGTACGTAACGGTCGATATCCAGTGGTATGAACCCACGGCCAATTCGTCCAAGTATCACAATTTTGCTCCGCTGGTGATGGATCAGTATTCACGTCTATTACCCGACCCGAAGCGGTTCCCCTCGGCGGCGAATGGTCAAGGTTTTAAGCCGTTAGCGGATTACGTCCATGGATTGGGTTTGAAATTTGGCATTCATATCATGCGGGGGATTCCCCGCCAAGCGGTACATCAGGCCACGGCTTTGAAGGGTACGACTAAAACGGCTCGTGATATTGCCTTAAACAACATTTGTCCTTGGAACGCGGACATGTACGGAGTCAACGTAGCGTTGCCAGAAGGTCAGGGATACTACAATTCATTAATGGATCTTTATGCGTCGTGGGGAGTGGATTTCATCAAATGCGATGATATCGCCAACTCCGTGATTTACGGCGGGACCCATAAGGCGGAAGTTACAGCCTTACGCAAAGCCATTGACCAGTGTGGTCGGCCGATGGTGTTGTCGTTGTCACCCGGACCAGCGCCCGTGGTGAACGGGGCATTTTTTCAACACACGGCCAACATGTGGCGCATTACGGATGATTTCTGGGATGAGTGGTCGTTACTGTTGAACATGTTTGACCGGGCCGAAGAATGGCCAAGTCTGTCGCGTCCGGGAAACTGGCCTGATTGTGATATGTTGCCGCTGGGGCACATTGGGCTACGGTCAGTAGATGGCCCTGGGGGTGACCGTCAGACTCGCTTTACCAAGGCTGAACAGAAAACCATGATGACACTGTGGTGTTTGATGCAGTCACCATTGATCATGGGCGGTGAGTTGCCAGACTTGGATGAATGGACCACGAGTCTACTGACTAATCCCGACCTGTTGGCCATGGATGACCAACTTACCGAAAAGTACCAGGTGACCCGGACCGACCAAGTGATTGTTTGGCGGGGGATTAGTGCCATGCACCAGTATTTTGCCATTTTTAATATTTCAAATCAGGCATTGTCTTTGTCCTCGGCGGCAGTTAAACGGTGGGAGGTTCCAACCACTGGTTACGATATTTGGCAACAACGGCCCGTGACCTTAGAGAGCGGTAGTGTGCAGATTCCGCAGCACGATGTGTTCTTATTACGGATTGATTAAAGTTACTAAAAATCCTGGTAATGGCAAAACGGTAAGTTCAGCCAGTTATCAGGATTTTTGAGTCGCATTGATTAAACGATCAACTATGGTAGCGCCAGTAAAGTGACACCGCAAAACAACTTGTGGCCACCAGGATAATGCTAGTCAGCAAAACAGTGTCCCAAGGTGTTGGCAGAATGTAGGTGACGCCAATGGGAGACAAGGATGTAACGAGAATGGCAGCCACTCCTAGTAGGAAAATCAGCCCCATGAGAATGACTGGGAGATGCCGATGGAAAAATGAATGTGCGTTCTGGTAGGTCGTGCGATGGAGCAGTTTGAACGCTACGCCGATGACGATGAGTTCAACGATTGGCACCCCCACAAAGGCTAGCAGATTCAGCTGCAGGCCTTGGGGCGTTTTCTGGCTACTGAGGAGTAAGGAGAACCAACTAATGCCGATAATTAGGGCGACGAATCCAGCCAGGTCACGGAGCTTAGCGCGCCATTGTGGTTGCGGAAATTGGCGGAGAATTTCGTCGGCCATGCTTTGCGGGTCGTGGCCGAACCATTCCGCAGCGTTTAGGCCGTCTTGATTGGCGTTGAGTAGGTCCTGGAGCATGGCCAATAATTGGGCGTTAATTGGGGCGTTGCTATAAAAAACGGTTGCGGTATTGAGGTAGACTTGTAAGTCATCGATGTATTTGCGGTCCGCCGGTGACAGCTGGCGTTTAAGCTGATTAATGGTGGTTAAATCACGGTTGGGGTTCGTCATGGGTTAATGCCTCCGTTAGAATTTGATCAACGTTGCCTTTTAATTGCGTCCATTGCTGGCTGAATTCCGTTAACGTTTGGGTCCCCTGGGGCGTTAATCGATAGTATTTCCGATTAGGCCCAGCAGGGGAAGGCTTGGTGCGACTGGCGAGGTCACCGTTGCGTTCGAGCTTGACCAGCAGGGGGTACAGAGTCCCCCCAACGATGGTGGTGAACCCACGGTGTTTCAACGCTTGCATCAGGTCGTAGCCGTAAACTTCTTTTTGCGCAATAATGGCCAGAACGCAGCCTTCTAAGACGCCCTTGATGAGCTGGGTCTGTTTCATGTTGTCACCTCTTGCTAGGTTGTTTTACAACATAGCTAGTATAGAGGGCGGCTGCTAGGTTGTCAAACATTCTAGTTGCTAGGGACTAAATTAAGCTGACTTAACTCTTTTCAGTAGAATTTAAGCGTGAGGCAGAAAAAGATGACGTTTTTTCGGAAATATCCTTAGTCAAAACAACTGCCTGGTTGTATAATACGATATATCGTATTTATTGACGAGGTGAAGACATGAAGATTCCAGAGTTATTAATTGAACATAATACCTCGGCGAAGACCATTGCGGCGCACCAAGCAATTCCTTATATGACGTTACAATCCGCGTATAAGCGTCCCTTGGAAACTTGGTCGGTGGCGGTTTTAATTGCCACGGCTAAAGAAATTGGAGTAGGAGTGGAGCATTTGATTACACTTTTGGATATTTCCGATCCACTATCCCCATTTATTAAATGGGTAGGGGGTAAGCGCCAATTACTCCACAGCTTGAACTCGTTAATGCCAACGACGTTTAACCGTTACTACGAACCGTTTATTGGCGGGGGGGCCTTTTTCCTGAATTTAGCGCCTAAACGAGCGGTAATTAATGATTTCAATCCGGAATTGGTGAACACTTGGCAAGTTGTCCAAGAGTCGCCCAAAACGCTGTTGGAAATTTTACAGGTTCATCAGGCCAAAAATAGTAAAGACTACTACTTGGATTTACGAAGTGCCGACCGGGATGGCCGATTAGAAAAGATGTCTCCGGTAGAGCGAGCCGCTCGCTTTATTTATATGAATAAAACGGGTTTCAACGGTCTCTGGCGGGTCAACCAGCGAGGACAGAATAACGTGCCTTATGGCCGGTATAAGAACCCTAAAATCTGTGATGAACGCATTCTATTAGCAGCGGATTATTTAGCAAATAATGATGTTCAAATTCTGTGCGGCGATTATCGGCAGGCCATAGTCACAGCTAGTGAGGGTGATTTGGTTTATTTTGATCCACCGTATATTCCAGTGACGTTATCATCGTCGTTTACGTCGTATACGAAGGATGGCTTTGGCTTACAACAACAGACTGAATTACGAGATACGTTTGTGGACCTGACGAGTCGAGGCGTGAAAGTAATGCTGTCTAATTCAGATGTGCCATTAATTCAAGACTTGTACGGGACCATTCCGGGAGTGACCGTGCACCATGTCCAAGCACGCCGAGCTATCAATTCAGTTGGGTCTAAGCGGGGCAACGTTGTTGAGGTTATTATCACTAATTATTAACAATGCTTTTAAAGCAGACTTAAGTCGTGGCTGTTTAATTATGGCCAGTCTTAAGCCTTTTTTGTGCATCACGAGTTTGGCCAAATTAAACCTGTTTGTTGGGCAACGGACATGGTAATCTAATAGTAGAAAAAGTCGGTTTAACTTGAGGGGGCCATAGAGGTGGGGAAAAAGTTTAAATTACACTATGCATTGGAGTCGTATAACAAACGCAATAACAAGCCCAGTTATGCTTGGGAAATCTTGTTTAAGAAATATGACATTGTTAATGAAATTGAAACGCACGGGTATTACGACATTAAGACGGATCAAATGATGCGCAATAATGAGGTTATTCAGCTTTGGCAACGGGACCATGCTGGGGTGTCGATTCCGGATAATCGAAATATTTTAAAGTTTGATTTTTCGGCCGATTTACCGAATATCTTTAAGGGTTATCGCCTGCAGATTATGCCGCTAGGAGGGAACACTTACCGAATTGCACCGTTTCAAATGTACCATCAATTGAAGAATGAAGATGTGCCGGTCATTCCCATGGCTAGTCCCTTTAAAATTGCGAGTTTGGATTTTAATCACGTCACCACGGAACCTAATGCTCAGACAGTTGCTGAAGTAACGGGGATGTTGGCTTACGTCTTTCATGATTTAAACCCGGCTAATCGGATGGTTGTGAGCACATTGAGTGGTAAAAATAACATTCGCAACATTAAATTTAACGTTCAGAATGTGCTGGATAAGCAACCTATCACATTTGATATCGAAACCTGGCAGGCGGAAATTGATGGTGTCTACGAGTCCGAAGAATCTATCTTAATTATTGAAAGCAAGATGAAATTTCCTAAAGACTTTAATATCCGGCAGTTATTTATTCCGCGGCTATTGATTGAACAGATTATGACCAAACTGCAGCAACGTAAGGACGTTTACGCGGGTTACTTCGTAAAGACGAAAGACATCTATATTTTCACGATTTATAAATTTACCGATTTGATGGATATGAATTCAATCAAGTTACAACGCCAGTATAAATTTAGCCTGCCAGATGATCCGACGCATGTGTTTACCATTGAAGGCCCCAAGCGACAAGCCACACCTTTGAAAAGTGTGGCGGATATTCAGGACTTTATCGAAGAGATTTCGGTCCAGCAAGATTATCCGCGTTATTCTAATGGCGCTATCATTAGTTTTCCGCAGGCCAATAATTTACAAATTGCGTTGGATTATTTGGAGCTGTTAGATGGACCGGCATCGTACACGACCATCAATGATGAGAGCGTACCGCGAGTAGGCGCGGAAGCTTTTGTGGACGCCTTTAAGTACGATCGCCGCCAGTACAATTATTATCTTAATTGGCTGGGATACTTAGGCTTTGTGGACCGAGAAGCGAAAACGGGGCGACCAGTGGTGACAACTGCCGGTCGTAATCTGAGAGAAGCAAACTTGAATCAGCGTAACCGCATACTCATTTACGCAATGGCACAACATTTAAGTTCACGGGAGACGTTACACCGTCTTTTGAACCAGCAGAAAGTGACTAACGATTACTTAATCCAAGTTATCCAGCAGGAGATGCAGAACGTTCCGGCTAGAAGCCGAATAACAAAGTCAACCTTGCCAAGGCGAATTTCTAGTGTGAAATCGATGTGCAAGCAGGTCTTGGCGCAGATGCAGGTTTTTGATAGGTCGTAGTTAAAAGGAGAGCGGCTAAAATTAGTTGTTCTCCTTTTAAGTTGTCGCGTTTAGGGTTAATTCCACCCGGAGTGACTCATCACCAGTTTCCCGGTCTTCAGATTCACAAAGGCAATTTTACTGTTGAACGCGGCCTCCACATATTCCGATAAGAACGCGGCATATGTCCCGTGTAGCTTTTTAAACATTGGCATCTTAATTTCACGGCGAATCGTGGGATTCTTCTGAATACCAAAGAATTGGTTCCAAACAATGTGATCCGTTTCCTTCTTGGAGATACGTAACTTCCTTTGTTTATACTTCAAATGGTATTTTTTACGCATCTGGCGAATGGAGTACTTCGAATGATATTTGTGGCCATGATACCTGATGGTCGCGGCCTGAGCAGTCGTTGTTGGCAGGAGATTAATGGCATTACTGTCATTCCATAGCGTACCGGTCAATAAAGAGGTAACGATGACGGCTACGGTAACTGACTTTTTCATGGTTTAGCTCGGCTCCTAATAAGAAGTTTTATGAAATACCAGCCTCAAATAAACAACTAAACGATAAGTAGATAGCTCAATATAAAAGAAACTCTGCTTGTCTGGCTACAGTCTAGCACGCCGGAATCGGGAAGCAAGTAAGAGGTGTTCAACGTTAACACCAGCATATGATTTATCTGGCTTGGATAGGTTTTAAGCGAGTAACAAAATAGACTCATGACTTTGACTTACCCACCCATTAATATGTGCTCCACCCATCCCCGCCAAGTCACCTTACCAATCGCATCCCCGTCCAAGCACGATTCCCGCCATCACTCCCCAAAGGCGGTACGATAGTCACCCAAAGCGAGATGAGAAGCATGTTAATTAACGGAGTGAGCCGCGGGGGACGCTTACTGATTTTGGTCCTCGACAGCCTGTTGTTGATGGGAATCTATTGGTCGCAGTTAGCATATCACCGGCTTTCGATCATCTGGGTGATTGCCGCGATGGTCGCGTATCTGGGGCTCTTGGCGTTGACCTTCTTGGGAGAACGGGTCTTGCTCACCCAACACGTCGCTCAATTGACGGTGGACTTGGGCCTCTTCTTTGGCCTGTACGCGTTACTTCTCCTAAGTTTTCCCCAGGCGTTTCGGACGGGGTTGGGTGGGGGACCGGCGCTGCTGTTCTCCGTCGTTGGTCTGCCGCTCCCTTACGTGCCGCGCAACGGTTGGGTCGGCGTCCGAGTTCCCTGGACCATGACGTCGCCGTTGATCTGGCACAAGACGAATTTGTTGGCGGCGCGCTTCATGGTGCCCTTCGGTGGTGTGCTGCTCCTAGCCAATCTGGTGGGAGCGTCCCTCCTGATGTTAGTGGTGGGTACCGGACTACTGGTCGTGACCGTGGGGGGCTACTCGTATTGGTTGACGCATTAACAGCAGGCCCCGGTCCTAGTTACCGGGGCTTTTTGCGACGATTGGGAGGATTATTTTCCCACCCATGACCACACATTGCCCAGCTTGACCCCACAAATCATTACCGGTTAATCAATCGGAAGTGTATTATAGAGTTGTGAACAATTAAATATTTTATACCAGAAAGGGATGCGACGTCATGGCAACTATCTATGATTTTCAAGAAACCGAAATGAGCGGGCAACCAATCAACTTTGCCGATTACAAGGGCAAGGTGCTCCTCATCGTCAACACGGCCAGCAAATGTGGGTTAGCGCCCCAGCTAACCGGGATTGAGGACCTGTACAAGCGGTATCATGACCAGGGGCTAGAGGTCTTGGGGTTACCGTCGAACCAGTTTCACCAAGAGCTCGACTCCGACGCAGCAACGAACGACTTTTGTCAGATGCACTATGGGGTGACCTTTCCCATGACGCGCAAGGTGCGGGTCAACGGTAACGACGAGGACCCACTCTTTACCTATCTGAAGGCCACTGCGGGGCACGGTCGAATTAAGTGGAATTTTACGAAATTTTTGATTGGGCGCGACGGGCAGTTGATTAGCCGTTATGCCCCAACCACCACGCCGGAGAAGTTCGAAGCGGCCATCGTGGCGGCGTTACGTGCTGAACCATCGACAGCAAAATCCGCACAATAACCGTAAAAAATGATATCATTGGGAACGTTACGTTTCTGATGGTATTTTTTTGTTTGGGGCCGTGCTGATTGGTGGGCCACCGCGCGATGCCGCTCGAAACGTGATGGAACACTTATATCGAAAAAAGAAAGTTGAGGATATATGGAAAATCAGCATCTGGAACGTAAACTAAAACGCCGCCATGTTCAGATGATTGCCCTGGGTGGGGCCATCGGAACGGGACTGTTTCTGGGGTCCGGGACGGCGATTCGCCAAGCGGGGCCTTCAATCTTACTAGCTTACGCTATCGGGGGATTCTTCTGTTACCTGATGATGCGGGCGCTTGGGGAACTTCTGTTATCGAACACGAACCTTCATTCATTTTTGGAATTTATTCAACAATACCTGGGTAAAAAATTTGAGTTTGCGATTGGGTGGACCTACTGGCTGTGCTGGATAAGTTTGGCCATGGCCGATTTGACCGCGAGTGGGATTTACATTCGTTATTGGTTACCGTGGTTGCCCCAGTGGGTGACGCCGTTGATCATCATCGTGTTGTTGCTGGCCTTCAACCTATTATCGGTCAGTGTCTTCGGGGAATTGGAATACTGGTTCTCGATGATCAAGGTGGTCGCCATCGTGGCCCTTATCCTAACCGGATTGGTTCTGCTAGGGTCATCGGCCAATGTCGGCGGCCACGCGGTCACCGTGACCAACCTGGTCAACTACGGTGGCTTCTTCCCCAAGGGGATTGGTGGCTTTCTGATGTCGTTTTCGTTGGTCATCTTTGCGTTTACCGGGATCGAAATGGTTGGCATCACGGCGGGTGAGGCGGAGAACCCCACCACGGAATTGCCGCGCGCCATTAACAGTTTACCGATTCGAATCTCGGTCTTCTACGTCGGCGCCTTGTTCGTTATCATGGCGATTTACCCCTGGAACCAACTGTCGGCGAGTCAGTCGCCGTTCGTGCAAGTCTTTAGCGACGTGGGCATCAAGGCGGCGGCCAGCATCATCAACTTCGTGGTCCTGACCGCGGCGTTATCGGCCTGCAACAGTGCCATCTTCAGTACCAGCCGGACGCTATTCACCTTGGCGCACAACCGCAACGCCCCCAAGTGGATGGGGCAGATCAACCGTTACAGCGTGCCGTCGAATTCACTGATTTTTTCGTCATTGATCTTGCTGATCATCGTGGTGTTGAACTACGTGATTCCCAGCACCGTGTTCACGTTGATTTCCAACGTGGCAACCACCAACTTCATCATCGTGTGGTGTTCGCTCTTGGTTTGCCATCTGATTTACCGGCGGACCACCGACAACCGGCTCAATCCGTTTAAGATGCCGTTGTTCCCGTGGTCGAGTTGGGCCACGTTGGCGTTCTTTTTGGCCGTGACTATCATTTTATGCTTCGACCCAGTTAACCGCTGGGCGGTCATTGGCTCCGTGATTTGGCTGGTTGGCCTGTTAATCGTTGAGTCGTTTATTCGCCGCGAACAGGCGGACTGAAAACATGTAAATCGTTAACCCCTGAAAGGGGGCACCAAGCCTTGTAAACTCGTTAGAGCTTACAAGGCTTTTGTGTTGGCTGGGACGGACCGCACGCGGGGGGAAGTGTTGCAAATGCCCAGGGGATAACATTCTCGGCATGCCGCCGTTTATCGGCCCTTTCAGCAATGGTTTAGATCGGTAAGTAAATTTGCGATTTTACCGAAACATTCGCAAAGAAAGGGCTTCCATAAATGAAAGATGATGCTATACTTACATTTGTAAGCGGTTACGTAAACTTGAACGTGGCCGTTACTTACATAAATTGGTTGTTTCTAACAACAAACCAACTAAGGAAGTGATCATCCCGTTCGTTAAATCATTCAGGTGTTTCTATTTTGAGAAAGAAGGCTAGTATTATGCGTGTTGATGCATCAGGTCCAGAAGACAACGCTAACGCGGAATCTTCGGCGCGACGGAAAAACATGGTTCCGTGGACGGAGCGTTTTAGCTATTCATTATCCGACTTTGCCTGCAACTTGTCCTTTTCGTTAATCAGTACGTACCTTATGTTCTTTTACACCGACGTCTTTGGCATTGGCGCCGCAGCTGTCGGAACGTTGTTTCTGGTCGCCCGAATTGTTGATGCGTTCGATGGTCCTTTCTGGGGGATCATGATTGACCATACCCACACGCGGTGGGGCAAGAGCCGGCCGTATTGGCTCTGGTTCTCCATCCCATTTGCCGTGTTCAGTGTCCTGTGCTTCAGTGCACCGGATATGAGCATGGGCATGAAGATTGTCTGGGCTTACGTCACTTATATTGGGGTCGACATCCTGTATTCAGCGGTGAATATCCCGATTACGTCGATTTTGCCAAGCTTGACCAGTAACCCGCAAGAACGGGTCACCTTGTCAACCATCCGGCAATTCATGGGGACCTTAGGGGCCACCATCATTTCCGCGATTGCGTTGCCGATGGTTGCGTTCTTTGGTAAGGGCAGCACCACCTCGGCTCATGGCTGGTTCATGGTCGCTTTGATCATGGCCGTCATCGCCATGATCATCTTCTTCGTTGTGTTTGCGAACACGAAAGAACGGGTCCAAACGGTGCAATCTAAAAAGAGTATTCCAATCTTAACGTCGCTGAAGGCTTTGAAGAAGAACTGGCCATGGGTGATCGTGATCTTCATCAACTTCATCTACTGGTTAGGGATGCAGACCCGGTCACAAGTAACGGTCTACTTCTTCAAGTACAACATGCATGACGCTACGTTAGCCTCATTCATTTTGAGTTTACAGTTGGTTGCCTTGGCTGCGGTTGTCGTTACGCCGTGGACTTCCAAGAAAATTGGGAAGCGGAACACGATGCTCCTCGGCATGATTTTGGCCATTTTAGGTCAATTAATCTTGTGGGGTGGGTCCAAAGCCTTAAACGTGCCAACCATCACGATTGGGACCATCGTCGGTTACTTAGGAACTGGATTTGTTTCCGGGTTAATCGCCGTGATGTTAGCCGATTCTGTGGACTATGGTGAATGGAAGAACGGTGTCCGGGCCGAAGGAATCGTCACCTCCTTCTCAAGCTTCTCCGCGAAGTTTGGGATGGGCATTGGTGGTGCCGTCACCGGGATCATTCTCTCCGCCGGTGGTTACGTGGCTAACCATGTTCAGACCGCTGAAGCCTTACGGGCCATTGAAATGAACTATGTTTGGGTTCCAATCATTGGTTTCGGGTTATCCGCGATTGCCTTGTTGTTCTACAAGGTCGACAAGATCGAACCAAAGATGTTGGCGGACTTGGACGCAAAGCATGCTCGTGAAAACGCAGCGGCTAAAGATGCTGGAAATAACTAATAGAAAGGATGTTACACAGTGAAGTTTACGAATGGCTATTGGTTAAATCGTGAAGAGTACGATATCAATTCTCCTCAGGAAACGTTTGATGCGCACCAAGACGGCAAGGTCCTCAAGGCTTTTGCCCCTTACAAGCGGATCCATTCTCGAGGCGATGAACTCAACATTGGGGCGACGACGTTAACGTTGACGTCTCCAGTTGAAAACGTTATCGGGGTTAAACTAGAACATTTTGACAGCAACGATCACGGACCAAAATTCAAGATCAACAATACTGACCCGGACGTCGACATCAACGTTGACGACAAAGTGGCCAGTCTCCAAAGCGGCGACTTGAAGGTCGAATTGCCATTACGGACGGCCTTTGACATGAAGTTCACCGCGAACGGCAAGGTCGTCACGGAATCCGAAACCAAGGCGCAAGCCACGATTTGGAACCACGACACCAAGGTCAACTACATGCGCGAACAACTCAACATGGACATTGACGAAAAGATCTATGGGTTAGGTGAACGGTTTGCCAACTTCGTCAAGAACGGCCAAACCATCTACACCTGGAACCAAGATGCCGGGACCGGGAGTGAACAGACCTACAAGAACATCCCATTCTACATGAGTAGTAATGGCTACGGGGTCTTCGTTGACGAACCACAACGGGTGTCCTTCGAAGTCGCTTCCGAAAACGTGGACCGGGTCCAATTCAGTACTGAAGGCCAATCCCTACAGTACTACGTCATCTACGGCCCAACGCCTAAGGAAGTCTTACACCGTTACACCGAGTTAACTGGGGCCATCAAGTTGCCACCAGAATGGTCATTCGGTCTCTGGTTGACCACGTCCTTCACCACTGATTACAGTGAAGAAACAGTGCTGAAGTTTATCGACGGTATGCAAGAACGTCATATTCCGCTAGACGTCTTCCACTTCGACTGCTTCTGGCAAAAGGGCTTCGAATGGTGCAACCTGGCTTGGGACAAGGATGAATTCCCAGATCCAGAGGGCTTGATCAAGAAGATCCACGACCGGGGCGTCAAAGTTTGTGTTTGGCTCAACCCTTACGTGGCGCAAAAGTCACCATTGTTCAAGGAAGCCAAGGATCAAGGCTACCTGGTCAAGCGCCAAAACGGCGACGTTTGGCAATGGGACCTCTGGCAGGCTGGCAACGGGTTCGTTGATTTCACGAACCCGGACGCTGTGAAGTGGTATCAATCTAAGCTGAAGGCCTTGTTAGACATGGGTGTCGATTGCTTCAAGACCGACTTCGGTGAACGGATTCCAGTTGACGACGTGAAGTTCTTTGACGGATCCAACCCACAACAAGAACATAACTACTACACGTTGCAATACAACCGGGCTGTCTTCGAAACCATCCAACAAGAAAAAGGCGAAGACGAAGCCGTTGTCTTTGCGCGTTCCGCTACGGCTGGTTCGCAATCCTACCCGGTTCACTGGGGCGGCGACAACTTATCCAACTACCGTTCCATGCGTGATACGTTGCGTGGTGGCTTGTCCTTCCTGCTCTCTGGCTTTGGGTTCTGGAGCCACGATATCGGTGGGTTCGAAGACGGACCAGATACGCCAACTGCTGACTTGTACAAGCGCTGGACCCAATTTGGGTTACTGTCCTCGCACAGTCGGTACCACGGCAGTGATGTCTACCGGGTTCCGTGGAACTTCGATGACGAAGCCGTTGAGAACACCCGTAAGTATGTCAACTTGAAGCTGTCCTTGATGCCATACCTGTACACAGAAGCGGCTCACGGCGCTGCTTACGGGAACCCATTGATGCGGGCCATGTTCCTTGAATTTGGTCAGGATCCTAATGTTTACGACATTGCGACCCAGTACATGTTTGGGCCGAACATCCTGGTTGCCCCAATCTTCAACGACAAGGGCGATGCACACTTCTACTTACCAGGTGGCAAGTGGACCAGCATCTTAGACGGTAAGGTCTACGATGCCCCTGAAACTGGGGAATGGGTCAACGAGAACTTTGACGAATTAGACTTACCAGTCTTAGTCCGTGAAAATTCCATCATTGTGCGGAACGAAAAGGCGGAACACGCCCAATACGACTACACCAAGGATGTTGACATTCACCTGTATCAAATCGACGAGGGTCAAGTTGAGACCAGCGTCGTTGATAACCGTGGGAAAGATGTCGCAAAGGTTCAAGCAAAACGCAAGGGCAATGAAGTGTCCGTGAAGACGACTGGCTTGAGCGGTGACATTACGGTTTACGTTCACGACGGCACCAACGTGGTCAAAGCCACTTTGGATAACGGCCAAGCGAAGGTTTCACTGTAAGACTTTCCGTTTAAAATAACATTATTGAGCTCCGGTAATCCCTTGTGGGGTTGCCGGGGCTTTTTTGTGGTTGGTCGATGAAACCGCTAAGCGTCTGGCCAGTGAAAACCAGTGAACTGCGGTATCATGGGGAGTGTTAATTGTACTGGGGGATAGTACTCCTGGTAGCCATTTTGGCCGTAATGACTTTATTTTGGGAGGTTAGCTATGATTGAATTTAAACACATCACCAAGACCTACGGCGACACGGACGTCATCAAGGACCTGAATCTGACCATTAATTCGGGTGAACTGTTCGTGCTGGTCGGGCCTAGTGGGAGTGGTAAAACGACGTCGGTCAAGATGATCAACCAATTGATCCAACAGACTTCGGGAGACATCGAAATCGACGGTCAAAACGTGCAGACTACCGATCTGCGTCAATTGCGATTGGGGATGGGGTACGTGCTCCAAAACATCGCGCTATTTCCCAACCTCACGATTCAAGAAAACATCGGTATCCAGCTTGAGGAGCTCAAGGTGCCCAAGGAGAAACGGGTGGCCCGGGCGCGTGACTTATTGACCCAGGTGGGCCTCGACCCGGACAGTTACGCCGGGCGGATGCCCGACGAATTGTCGGGTGGGGAGCAACAACGTATCGGCATCATTCGGGCGCTAGCGACTAACCCCAACATCATTTTGATGGATGAGGCCTTTAGTGCGTTGGACCCGCTGTCCCGCAAGCAACTCCAAGACATCGTGTTAGATCTCCACGCCAAGGCGACGAATAACCTGACCATCGTCTTTGTGACTCACGATATGCGTGAGGCCCTCCGGTTAGGGTCACGCATCGCGGTTTTGCAGGACGGGGTCATCCAGCAGGTCGGCACCCAAGAGGAAATCTTGAACAATCCGGCCAATGCGTTTGTGGCCAACTTCTTTAAGAACGAGCAAGAGACCCAGACAGCGACCGTGGGCAAGGTCATCATTCAGGGCTACGGCCACCGAGTGACCACGACTGACACGCCTAAGATGGCCTTTGAGACGGAGCTGAGCGATGCTGTCCGCACGTTGCGGCAACAACCAGCAATTAGCGTGGCCTATCACGACGCGTGGTATCAGCTTAAGTTGGCAGATGTCCTAGACTTTATCGAGAATAAGGAGGAGGCTCTTGACTGATTTACTTCGCGTTTTACGCACCCAACATCAAGATATTTTAAGTGCTTTGGGCCAACACCTGAGTATTTCGCTGATTTCACTGCTGATTGCGGCGGTCATTGCGATTCCGTTGGCCATTTACTTACGGCGCTACCGGCGAGTGGCCGGGGTGGTCTTGCAGATCACCGGCGTCATGCAAACGATTCCGAGTCTGGCGTTATTGGGATTTTTGATTCCCTTCGTCGGTATCGGGACGTTACCAGCCATTATCGCGTTAGTGGTTTACGCGGTGATGCCGATTTTTCAAAATACTTATACCGGTTTTACCACCATTGACCCCAGCCTGGAGGAAGCGGCTAGCGCCTTTGGATTGTCACGCTTCCACCGGTTGACGCGCATTGAATTGCCGCTGGCGATGCCGTTGATTGTATCCGGATTGCGGATTGCCATGGTCATGATCATTGGGACCGCCACCTTGGCCGCCTTGATTGGGGCCGGGGGATTAGGAACCTACATCCTGTTAGGGATTCAAAATAATGACAATTCCCTGCTACTGATCGGGGCGATTCTTTCCGCCGTATTGGCTTTGATTTTCTCCGCGTTGATTCAGTGGTTGGGTAAGTTGTCGTTTCGTAAAATCATCTACATTTTCGCCGCGATTCTGGTGCTATTTGCCGGCTGGGGCGCGTACGCGGTGATTAGCCGTCCGGCGCCTACGATTACCATCGCTGGGAAACTGGGCAGTGAACCGGAAATCCTGATCAACATGTACAAGGACCTGATTCAACAGGATCATCCGCGACAAAAGGTCGTTTTGAAACGAAACTTCGGGACCACTACCTTCCTGTATAAGGCCCTCAAGGCTGGCCAGATCGATATTTATCCGGAATTCACGGGGACCGTGATGGAGTCTTTGGTCAAGGTCAAAAATTACGGCCATGACCCGCAAAAGATTTATCGGCAGGGCAAGACCCTGTTGAAGCAACAAGATAACCTGGATTACCTGTCCCCGATGCACTATCAAAACGGGTACGCGTTAGTGGTTTCTAAGGCCTTCGCTAAGAAGTACCACCTCAAGACCATCGATGATTTGAAGGCCGTCCAAAATAAGGTCAAGGCTGGCTTTGATTTGGACTTCTACCAGCAAAAGGATGGCTATCCGGGTGTTCGCAAGGCGTACAACCTGAAGTTCGGCAAGGTCAGCTCCATGCAGTCGAGCTTGCGCTATAAGGCGATTGCGTCTGGCGAAGTCAACTTGGTCGACGGCTATACTACCGATCCGCAGATTCAGAAGTACCATTTGGTCGCACTAAAGGATAACCGGAAGTTCTTCCCACCATATCAAGGTGCGCCGTTGGTCCGGAATAAAACCCTGAAGCAGCATCCCGGCCTAAAACGGTCGTTGAACAAGCTGAAGGGGAAAATCACGGACAAGGACATGCAGAAGATGAACTACCAGGTCACCTTCCAGCACCAGAAAGCAGCCACCGTTGCCCGGAATTACCTGATTAAGCACGGACTGTTAGTTAAGTAAGACTACAATCAAATCGATTAGTCTAAGTGGGCTTGCGGGTCTAGACAAATTGTCTAGACCCGTTTTTTTGCGGTTTGAGGCCAGTAAAACCCGCTAAATATTAGTTAGACTAAACCTTAAAGGTGTGGGAAAACTGCGGGGTTTAGGCATTTTTCTTAGCTGTTACTTATCGATAAATTAGGATAAAATGATTAATTCTAGTCAGGGCTTATCAACGATTTAATCCCCAGCATATTGGGATTTTGGTTGAGCATAGAACTTGATTTTATGCAGAATGTTTTTAAGCCAGTTTAGTAGACGGTAATAATTAATTTAGTTATAATGAATTTACGGATATTATAAATGATTAGTTCATATAATAGCTTAACTACTGGGGATAACAGTTTACTTAAGGATGATGCTAGGGGGGCATAAGAATTATGATGAAACCAATGACCACAAAAGAACACTACAAGATGTATAAGAAAGGTAAACTATGGGTCTTTGCAGGAATCTTCACGGTCACGTTGGGCTTGAATGTGGGCGAAAGTCAGACTGCTCACGCGGCAACGACCGATGCAACGACAACCGGGGAAGAGAAAACGACGACTAAAGCCGGCACAGCGTCTAAGACCGTCACGTTAAAGTCAGCTCAGGATAAGGTTACGACTGCCACGACGGCCGATGACCAGACAACCGAGGAAGATAAAACAGGAGAGGCAACACCTGATCAACCGGCTACTGACCAGGACACAACTAACCAACAGAATAGTGATCAAACGACACCCAAAACTGACCAGCAAAATGCTGATCAAGCTGATACCGGTCAGGCCAATAACCAATCAACTACGACGAGTCAGGAATCAAGTGGTCAAACCGAAACAACGTTGCAAGATAATGACCAAGCCACCACTGACCAGCAGACCGCTGGTCAAGCCGCTACCGATCAACCAGCAACGACTCAAACGACACCTGATCAAGTGGCAACTGATTCGACTGAATCCAATCAACAGAACAATCAGACAACCACGACCGACCAACCAGCAACTGACCAGACGACGGCTAGCCAACAGGGGACTGATCAGCCAACGCCGCCGCAATCTACAACGTCCCAACCAGAAAATGAAAGCGCTAACCAGGCTGTCATCGACAAAACGGATGAAGATTCGATGGCCACGACCCAGGAATCAACTCTGCGACAACCAGTCGCTGAGGTCATGTCACTCGGTGATGAGCCGGCAACCCCTACGGTAGCCAGCATTAAGGCGGCCGCGGCCACAGTTAATGCACCAGTCGCGGTGCCAACCGCAGACGAAAGTATCGATGAGTGGATGCCGAATAAAACTTTACAACAATGGGTCTTGTATGCACTTAATAACGCAGGTGTCGGTAAGACCTGGACCAGCGTTGACCAGATTACGAAGGAAGATATGCTGTATCTTACCGGTAAGTTGTCCAGCCAAAGTATGCATGGCACAACGTATATTGATGGAAAATCTTCCTTCTCCTTGGAAGGGTTACAGTACGCCACGAATTTAACGGAATTGGATTTGTTAAATAATGTGAATAGCAATCCATATATGATGCGAGGAGATATTACGGATATTTCACCATTGAGTGCCCTGACTAATTTAACCTGGCTACAATTAGGTGGCAACCGAATTTCTGATATTACTCCTATTGCAGGATTGAAGAAAGTCACTTATTTGGTTCTAGGGATGAATAGTATTGCGGATTTTTCATCGTTGAATCCGGCACAGTATACGGATGGGCTTAGCATTGGCCAACAATTTGTGGAATTAGAGACGGTTTACGTCCCTAAGGTCGATGCCAGTCAGGGTTACTATCCAGAGTACACGACGGTTAACCCGGTAAAAGCACCGCAAGGTATGACCATGAGCGCTAAATATCCAATGGCTGTTGCCTTACCTGTTGTTTCGTTAACTCAATCTGAAGTCGCATCCACTGTAAAAATATTTTGGACTGGAGGCGCGATGGCTCTAAGCCCTGATGGGACTGAAATTACTTATAAGGTTGCGTATAATCAGGAACCATGGTACGCAAAGGATACTGCAGAGTATGGCGTGCCTACTAATTTTGGGTATGACCAGCAGGTTCCAGGTGACTATCTGTATTCCATGGTAGCTAATTTCACAATGTCTGGTTACGGTGATAGCCTTGTTGTGTCATTAGTGACACCATACGTAACGGCCGATGCCGCGCAAAGTATCACGGTCAACTATGTCGATGAGGCGGGCAAGGCTCTACGAGACCCTGATGTCTTGAGCGACGGGTTAATCGGGGAACCTTACACCTTAACGGCCCCAGATATCGACGGCTACACCTTAACGGAAATGCCAGCCAACGCCACCGGGACTTACAGCGACCAACCACAAACGGTAACTTTCGTTTATAAAGAAGCTGTGGGAACCATTACGGTGACCTACCAAGATGACCAGGGCAATCAGCTACTTGAACCGGAGACTTTGACCGGGAAAGTCGGAGAGGCTTATACCGTTCCGGCGAAGACCATTGACGGGTACACACTGACCGAGACCCCAGCGAACGCCACGGGGACTTACACGCAGGATGCCCAAACAGTTGCCTTCGTTTACACCAAAGACACGACGCCGGTGACCCCACCAACGCCGCCGACCCAGACCGTAACGGTCACGGTTCATCACCAAACGGCTGATGGCACGACGGTGGCGCCGGACGTCACTTTGACCGGTGAACAGGGGGATGCTTACACCACTGAACCGGTTGAGATTCCTGGTTACACGCTAGTTACGACGCCGGACAATGATAGCGGGACCTTCGGCGCCAGTGACAGTACGGTGACCTACATTTATGCGAAGGATGTCGAGGAAGGCGAAGGTGGCGACCAAGTCACGCCAGAAACGCCAACACCGGATACCAAGCCAGATAAGACCAAGCCGGGCCCAAACCAGACTAAGCCAACCGGCAAACCAGGCATCGAGGCGGACCAAGCCGTTCGTGGCGGCAGTGCCAACCAGATTACGGGGACTACGCGTCGTGGCACCACCACGCCAACTCAGTTGGGGACCACGACCAATTCGGCAGCCGATAAAGTGAACTTGAAATCAATGCCAACGCAACAGCCAGCAACCCAGACACCGCAGGACCAGGCCAAAGCTGCCACGACCTTACCACAAACGAATGACCAGACCATTTCTGGCTGGTGGGGCGCCGCGTTATTAGCTTTACTGGGCAGTGTTGTCGGTTTCAAACGTAAATTCAAAGAATAATGTCATTATGTCATTTAAAAACGGCCGTCCCCAATGAGGAGGACGGCCGTTTTTGTGTGTTGCGAGAATTAGTCGAGACAACCAATGCAAGGAGGATCGGTCGTCTCCACTTGAAAGCCCTAATCAGCCGGAGTCACGGCTAAGATGGGGTCGAAGTAGGTGAGATGCGTGTAGTCCACGTTACCGCCATCGGTAATGGCAAGGTCCGGGATAGCGGTGATCGGTAAGAAAGACAAGTAGAACAACGGGTCTGGCAGGGTACTCCCCAGGCTTTCCGCCGCAGTCTTCAGCTCGATTTCCTTTTGGGCTAACGCGTCTGGTGTGAGGTCGGTGGTGATGCCAGCGATGGGGAGCTCTAGTAAGGCGAGCACCTGACCGTCGGCGACTACGACCTGGCCGCCGCCACACGCAATCAGGGTGTTGGCGGCTAACGCCATATCGGTCGGGTCAACACCCGCGACCACCAGGTTATTGTCATCCGGAGCCGCCGAGGTGGCGATGGCCCCCCGTTTGAGCGACCACCCAGAAATGAAACCCCGGGCGTGATGGTCGGTCTTACCGTACCGGTCGATGACCGAAACGGCCGCCACATCTTGGTCGGAGTCGGGATGCACGTGGCCACCCTGGATTGGCAACTCAACGTCTAACGCTTTACGGACGAAAGGACCGACGCTGTGAATCGTGCGGACCGTGGCCGTACCGGTAGTCACAGTTACCGGGTAGGCGAAGTCCGCCGCATCTAAAGGCGCGTGGTTGAGCTGGCCCTTTAACGTGGTCGACCGTTTTGGCGGCGTAAAGGTCATCACCGGTTGGCCGGCTTTGGTGACCAGGTGACCTTTACTGATGACGGTCTCGACGTGAAAACTACCGGGGTTATCGACCAGTAAGACGTCGGCGTCCTTACCGGGAGCGATGGAGCCGACCGCGTCATCGACATGGTAAGCTTCCGCGCCGTTTAAACTTGCCATCTGAATGGCAGTCATGGGGGCGACACCGGCTTGAATCGCCAAGCGGACCATGTGATCGAGGTGGCCGTACGCCAGCACGTCGCGAGCATTAACGTCATCGGTACAGAAACTGACGTGGCGGGCAACACCGGACGGCCCCTCGGTCACGGCCCGGATGTTTTCCTTTAAGAATTTGGTGACAGAGGACTCACGAATCACCACCCGTAGGCCTTTGCGTGCTTTTTCCAAGAATTCCTCGTGACTGTAGCTTTCGTGGTCGATGTGGACGCCACTCAGCAAGAAGGCGTTCAAGTCGATGCCCCGAGCCATCGGGGAGCAGCCGAAGATGGGTTTGTGGTACCGTTTGGCCAGTTCCAAGGCCTTCAACGTGTCGGGATCTTGCATTGCAACGGCTTCACGGACGGTCTCCCACACGCCGTAACAGTTGGCTTGTGGCAGGTACTTTTCGTGGTCGGCGGCCGTGACATTATAGGCGATGGTCGACTCCGGAATCGTGTAGGGCGTCTTGTACGGCAACCCCCAGAAGACCTTGAGCGGTAACTTTTCAATTTCGGCAAAAATTTCGCTTAATCCGTCGACGCCCACGACGGAGATGTACTCGTCGAGACCGGACACGATACTGGTGGTGCCGTGGGGTACCGCCAGTTCCGCAAATCGGGTCATGGACAGCTTGCTACATTCAACGTGGATGTGGCCGTCGATCAGTCCGGGGACCAAGTATTTACCAGTTGCGTCCAAGTGTTGCGTTTGCGGACCAACATAGGCGCTGACGTCGTGGTCGACCGCCACGATTTTTTGATGATAAATGGCGACGTCGGCCGGATAAAATTCACCAGTATCGACGTTGGTGAGGGTGCCGTGTTCGATGACCAGGTCCGCGGGTAATTTGGCGGCCCCGGCATCGAGGTATTGCGTGAATTCGGTCATAGAGTTTAACTAACCTCCTAAGATTTCGGCAGAATGTTCAAAATGTAAAGCAGGATGATGAAGACGACCATGAGGCTCCACATCACACCGTTGACTTCGCGGCGCCGACCCGCGGCCGTCATCAGAATCGGGTAGGTCAAGAACCCAAAAGCAATCCCGTACGAGATGTTGTAGGTCAACGGCATGCCGACGACCGTCAGAAAGGCGGGCACGGCGATTTCGAATTTGTCCCATTGGATATTTCTTAGTGCCGAAGCCATCAGAACCCCGACGATGATCAAGGCCGGTGCAGTGACTTGCGTGGTCACGACCGTGAGCAATGGCGAGAACAGTAAACTCAGGATGAACAGGACGCCGGTAACCAGTGCGGTCAACCCGGTCCGACCACCGACTGCGATCCCCGCGGAAGATTCCACGTAAGCGGCGGTTGGGGTGGTCCCCATGACGGACCCGGCCAACATGGAAATGGAGTCAGACATCAAGGCGCGACCGATGCGGGGCATTTTGTTGTTTTTCATGATGCCGGCTTGTTGGGCTAAACCAATCAAGGTGCCGGCCGTATCGAAGAAGGCCACCAGCAGGAAGATGATGACTACCGCCCACATCTGCGGATCCAAAACGGATGGTAGGTGCTTCAGGCTCACGCCAAAGGTCGGGCCCATGCTTGGTGCCATAGAAATCAAGCTGCTAGGCGCTTTGATGAGACCAGTTACTAGCCCTAAGACGGTGGAAGCAACCAGGCCGATGAAGATGGCGCCAGGAACGCGCATTGCCATCAAGATGGCAATCACGAACAACCCGAAAATGGTCAACCAAGTCGTGGGTACTGTGAAGGAACCGATTTCCACGAGTGACGTCTTGCTGGCGACGATGAGGCCCCCACCTTGTAAGCCGACGAAGGCGATGAAGATCCCGATGCCGGCGGCCATGGCGAGTTTTAAATCGCTCGGGATGGCGTCGATGACTAGCTCACGAACTTTAAAGAAAGATAATAGCTTGAAGAGAACTGCGGCGACGAAAACGCCGGCCATGGCCTTTTCCCAAGGGATGCCCATTCCCAGGACCACGGAATATGTAAAGAAGGCGTTGTCCCCGAGACCTGGTGCGACGGCGATGGGGTAGTTGGCGAGAAAGGCCATCAAGAAACAGCCCAGGATGGCGGATAATGCGGTGACCGTGAAGACGGCCCCCTTGTCCATACCAGCGGCCCCAAGAATACTGGGGTTAACGAAGAGAATGTAAGCCATCGAAACAAACGTGGTCAGGCCGGCCAAAACTTCTTGGCGAACTGTGGTGTGTTGTTCCGATAGGTGGAAAGTTTGTTCCAAAAAATTGGTAGTAGCAGTGTTACGACTAACTTTTAACACGGTGTGAAACTCCCTTCTCTCTCAAGATAAGTTTTATTGTGGCATATATTATTTAAATGCGCAAGCCTATAGTTCGTGTTTTATCCATTGACAATGAAATATTATCTGCTAAGCTCAAATAAACGGCGAAAAAGCCGGATGATAAAATTTGTAGGGGGTATTAACATATGTCTACAGAAATTACACCAGCGTTTACTCAGGGATTGCCCAAAGCAGAGCTCCATCTGCATATCGAAGGAACGCTAGAGCCGGCATTGAAATTGAAGTTAGCGCAGCGCAACCACGTTGATTTGGGGCAGACCACCATTGAAGAGGTGCAGAAGTCCTACCAATACAATGATTTGGCGTCGTTTTTAGCGGTGTATTACCCAGCGATGGCCGTGTTGCAACACGAACAAGACTTTTATGATTTAGCTTGGGATTATTTGAAACGGGCCGCGGCCAATCACGTGCGCCACGTGGAAATCTTCTTCGATCCCCAGGCCCATACCAGCCGGGGCATCGCCTTTGAAACCGTGATCAACGGGTTATACCGGGCTACGGTCGATGCTCGGGCACTCAACGTAGATGCCCAGTTAATTTTGTGTTTTCTGCGGGATTTTTCCAAGGAATCGGCGCGGCAAACATTAGCGGAAGCCTTGCCATACAAGGATAAATTTATTGGTATCGGCTTGGATTCCGACGAGCACAATAACCCACCAATGAAGTTTGCCCGCCAGTACGAGGACGCGGCCGCCGCGGGGTTGCACCTGACCGCCCATTGTGACATCGATCAGAAGGATTCCATCGAACATATCCGGCAAGCCTTAGAACAACTTGACGTGGAGCGCTTAGACCATGGCACCAACATTGTCGAGGACCCGGATTTGGTGGCGCTGGTGGCCAAGAAGGGCATTGGGCTGACGTCCTGCCCACTTTCTAATGGTTTTGTGTCTCCGGAAATGAAGGGGAAGGAAGTCCTCGAGTTATTGGCCCAGCACGTGAAAGTCTCTATCCACTCGGACGACCCGGCATATTTTGGTGGCTACATCGGCGATAACTACTACGCGCTTGCCGACCAGTTCAACTTGACTAAGGACCAGGTGGTTCAATTGGCCCGTAATTCATTTGAAACCTCCTGGATCAGTGACCAGCAAAAAGCGGTTTACTTACAGGAACTGGCGGACTACGCGGCTCAAAATTAAACTTAGACAGATAGGTAACGACCAGTGGTCTGCATGTATGACTATTGGTCGTTTTTATCTATAATCAATGGCTAACGGATGAGTAATTGTTTTAGTAAATATTTGAGAAACCAATTTTATTTTACTAAAATAGCTCTTTAACTTTTGGCTGGCACGAGCTATAATACAACTGTAAGCGGTTTCATAATAGCCATTATTTAGTTAAAGTTCTCCTCAGCTTGAGGTTGGACGCGGAAATGCATTAGTCATTTACATATGAACCCTCTTACAAATCTATATACTTAGGAGTGAGCCATGATGTCGAAAGAAGATAAAGGCAATCAGGCAGTGAACTCTAGTGTTGGTCTAGTGACGAACGCTAAAGTCAAAGACGAAGAACAGCCCAAGCTTCCTTGGATGGTTTCTTCGGCCATGTTTTTAGCCCCACTATGCTGGTATGGGCCGATTGGGTCCACGCGAAGCGTTTTGATTCCCCAATTGTTCTCACAATTGGATCCCGTTCATAAAGTTTGGGCGGTCGGAATCTTAGCCACGGTTGCGTCAATTACCGGTGCGGTCGCAAACCTGTTGTTTGGGGCGTTCTCTGATGTTACCCGGACACGTTTTGGGAAGCGGAAGCCATACATTGTTCTGGGGACCGTTGCGATCGCCCTTTCATTGATTGTGATCGCCAACGTCAAGTCGATTATGGCTATCATTTTTATTTGGATTATCGCGGCGGCAGCCGAAAACGCCATCGCGGCGGCAATTTATCCGCAAATCTCTGACCGGGTCGCGCCTAAGTGGCGGGGGACTGTTTCAACATTTTATGGAGTCGGGTTCACCATTGCTCAACAAGGATTTGCCTTGTTAGCGGCTCAATTTTTGGGGAACGTTAAAATGGGGATTTACTTCATGGCTGGTTGCACGGTGGTGTTAGCCGTTATCCATGAATTGCTGATCCAAGAAAAAGGTAACCTGGATGACCCGAAGGTTCCATTCAATAAGGATACTTTGAAGAAATACTTCTTCTTCCCAACCCACGATTCCCGCGACTTTTACTTAGCGTTGACCGGGAAATTCTTCATGGTTGTGGGGTCAACCATTGTTACCACGTTCCTGTTGTTCCTATTTACGGATTATATCGGTCAAGGCACCGCTGCCGCCGGGAAATCTATTTCGATTTTCTCAACCATTATGTTAATTATCGGGGTCATTTTCGCCCTGATTGGAGGACCGTTAGCCGATAAGTTAAAGCGGGTTAAGGCACCAGTTGTAATTGCGACGTTTGCTTTAGGCTTTGCTGCGTTGTTCCCATTATTCGTTCAAAAGCCATGGGCGATGTTTGTTTACGCCGTTATCGCTGCATTTGGGAATGGGCTGTATAACTCCGTCGATGGTGCCTTGAACATGGATGTTTTACCTTCTTCAGACACTGCCGGGAAAGACTTAGGACTGATTAATTTAGCCAATACTTTAGGCCAGATGTTAGGGGCCATGGTAGCGTCCGCTATCGTTGCATCCTTTGGTTATGGTGCAATCTTCATCTTTGCGATTGCTATGGAAGTCGTTGGTGGGATTGCCATCGCGATGATTAAGCGTATTCGATAATTTCCAAGTCCCCGTTAGCCAACTCAAAAATGATGATGGCACGCGGGGCTTTTTGGTCACGAGGACTAGGAGGAATCTATGTTGAAACAGAAACTGTTCAATGAACAAATAAAAGCGAACCCACTCCGGAGTAAAACTGATGTGAAATCAGCGTTACTCGATATTTTACGGCCGGCTATGGCAGTCTTAGCCCAACAAAAACAAAAGGGTCATTTCCGGATGAGTGACAGTGGGGCGGTCTACTTACAAGAAAAGACTGAAATCGAAGGCTTCATGCGGTTGTTGTGGGGCCTTGGTCCGTTCTTTAGCAACGCCGAGAACATTCAAGAATACCCCGATTGGTTTGAACTCGTTACTCAGGGTATCTTAGCCGGAGTTGCTCCCGATTCAGATAGCTACTGGGGAGGCGACCTGGGCGATTACGACCAACTCTTCGTTGAAATGGGTGCCCTGACGGCATTCTTGTACGAGACTAAGCCGAACTTCTGGGACAGCCTGTCTGTGACTCAGCAAAAGCAAATCATCGATTGGATGGATCAGGTCAATGGTAGAGTTGTGCCGAAGACTAACTGGCTTTTCTTCCGGGCAATGGTCAATAAGTTCATCACGGACACGGGTTACGCGGATCATTCGCAATTGGTGGCTGACGATTATGCCATTACCAACACTCACTACTTAGACCATGGTTGGTCGTACGATGGTTACAAGAACCAAATTGACAATTACATTCCGTTCGCGTACCAGTTCTTTACCCTGCTGACCGTAGGATTGACCGACTGGCAAGGCGATGAAGCCACGCTTCTGCGGCAACGAGCCAAGGCGTTCGTACCAAGTTATGCTAACTGGTTTGCGGCAGACGGGGCGGCGTTACCGTATGGACGGAGCCTAGATTATCGGTTTGCCCAAGCGGCTTTTTGGGCCGTAGCGGCGTATGCTCACATTGACTTACCTGAAGGTTATACATTGGGTGACGTCAAGCACCTATTACTTAATAATCTGCGTTGGTGGTTCCAACAGAACATCTTTACAACGGATGGCTTACTGCCAATTGGGTATGCTTACCCGAATATGGTCTTTGCCGAAGGCTATAACGGACCAGCTTCTGCTTACTGGGCCTTAAAGACTTTCATCTTCTACGCACTCCCTGATGATGATCCATTCTGGACCGTCAAGGAAAGTGAAGACTTCAAGTTTGTGCCGTTGAAGAAGCAACCCGAACCACGGATGCTAGTTGCCCACAGTAAACACGGCTTAGAAGTTCAGGCCTTTACCGCGGGGCAACACTCTCACGAACACGCTGAAGGCGCCGCAAAATACGAAAAGTACGTTTATTCCTCAACTTTTGGCTTCAGCACCCCTAAGGAATCAGTTTTGCTCAAACAATGTGCCTTTGACAATACATTAGGTATTTCCGAATCGGAGAATTTCTGGCGGACGGCTTTCAAGTATCAGGACTATCAGATTCATGACGACTACGTTTACTCGGATTGGCAACCATGGTCGGACGTGGAGATTAAAAATTACATTATTCCGGATATGCCATGGTACGTTCGGGTTCACCAAATCAAGACGTCGCGGAAATTACACGTTGCTGAAGGGAGCTTCTCGGCACCGGATAGCGGATCACCTGACGAACAAGTTGTACCGGTTCAAGCCAAGAACGCGGTCTTCTACCAGACGCGGGTCGGGATTACCGGTTTGGTCGGCTTATCAGATGATTTGAAGGTCGAATTGTCCGAACCGGAACCTAACACTAGCATCTACTTCCCGAAAACGAAGATTCCGTTACAAACAGGGATCTTGGAACCTGGAGACTACACGCTGGTATCCTTGTACTTAGGTGACCGGGAGCTCGAAAGCTTGGATGCACAGGGTCACATTCAGATTCCAACGGTGGCATTAGTCGGCAATCAAATTAAGATTACGGCCGCAGGAAAGACTAAGACGGTCACGTTAGCAGAATTTTAGGAGGTCGTGACGTATGGAAAAAGAACTTTTATATCCCGTCATGAATCAATACCGGTTTGATCAAAAACTGGATGGTTTATGGGATTTTCAATTTGATGAGGCGGCTCAAGGGGATGCCCAAGGGTGGCCCGAAAACGGGTTATCAGCGGCAATTCAAATGCCGGTGCCCGCTAGCTTCAACGATTTCTTTACAGATAAAGCATCTCGCGAGTATACCGGAGACTTCTGGTATGCCAAGCGCGTCTTTGTCCTGAGTACGTTGAAGGGCCGGACCATTGCATTACGGTTCGGTGCCGCCACGCACCGGGCAGTCGTGTACGTTAATGGTCAGGAAATTCGCCGGCACGAAGGTGGGTTTCTCCCGTTTACGGCGGATATCACAGCGGAAGTTAAGTTTGACCAGGAGAACCTAGTGGTCGTTAAACTGAACAACGAACTGCATCGGGATGCTTTACCGGCCGGGGATACGACGGTATTGAAAAACGGTAAAAAGATGGCGAAACCCTTCTTTGATTTTTACAATTATTCGGGGTTGAACCGTAGTGTGCACCTACTGGCGTTGCCGCAAGACCGGGTCACGGACTACACCGTAACGACCAGTTTAGTTGGACAAACGGCTCACGTGGCTTATCGAGTTACCACCAGCCAAGCCACGGCTCAAGTCACCGTGACATTGCAAGACGTCGACGGGACCGTTGTGGCCACGGGACATGGTCGCCAAGGTGACTTAGTGGTTGACCAGCCCCATCTGTGGAACGTGCGGGCGGCGTATCTTTATACGCTACATATTCAGTTGACGACGGCTGATCAAGTGGTCGATGAGTACCATGATCAAATTGGGTTGCGGACCGTTAAGATTGAGGGCCACCAGATTCTGGTTAATGGCAAGCCGGTCTACCTGAAGGGGTTTGGCCGTCACGAAGACAGCATTTATGCTGGACGGGCCTTTGACCTGAACGTTGAAAAGCGTGACTTCGAACTGATGAAGTGGATGGGGGCTAATTCTTTCCGGACCTCGCATTACCCATACGATGAAGAGGTCTATCGCTTTGCTGACCGAGAAGGGTTCTTGATCATTGATGAAGTGCCAGCGGTTGGCTTCAAGATGGCCGCAGCTAGCTTCCTGGGTGGCTTGGATCAATCCTTCTTCGATGGAGATTGGACGACAGCCCTTTACCAGAAGCACCTCGATCAAATTACCGATATGATTCACCGGGATAAGAACCATCCTAGTGTCTTGGCATGGAGTCTGTTGAATGAACCTGATACGTCGTCAAAGTCGGCAGTGCCGTACTTTGAAAAGTTGTTCCATGATACTAAAGATTTGGATCCCGACCAGCGGCCGCGGACCTTCACGTTGAACGAAGATGATACGTTTGAGACGTCGTATTGCAAGCAGTTCCCTGACTTCTACTTACTGAACCGGTACCCAGGCTGGTACCATAAGTGGGGTTATGAGATTTCGGACGGTGAAGCAGGCCTGCGCGCTGAACTGGACCAGTGGCAAGCTTCCGATATTGATAAACCCGTGGTCTTCTCCGAATTTGGGGCGGATACTGAACCTGGTTTACACAAATTACCATCGGTTATGTGGAGTGAAGAGTACCAGATTGAACTGTTACAAATGTTCGACCGGGTCTTTGATTCCTACGACTTTATCCGGGGGGAACAACCTTGGAACTTGGCCGATTTCCAAACGGTCGAAGGCAACATGCGGGTCAACGGCAACAAGAAGGGCCTGTTCACACGGGATCGGCAACCGAAAGCGGCGGCTTTCTACCTGCGGCAACGGTGGCATCAGATTCATAATGATTTTAAAAATTAGGATTGGGGCTTAGTTGGAGTTTGTGAAGACTGTGATACGTCCTGGTCATAACTGACTAAACAGGCCCCGTCCCATCAAATGCTGATGAGGCGGGGCCTGTTGTTGAAAGTTTCGGTGTTAGAGGCTACTATCTCGATGAATAATCTGGGTGCTAATGACGACAGATTCCGGAACCTTATGGGGATTTTTGAGTTGTTCGCGGAGTAATTCAAATGCGCGCTCACCCATGATTTCGGTGTGCACATGAGCAGTTGTCAACGCAGGATAAGCGTATTTTGCAATCGCGACATCGTTGAAGCTGACGATGCTGACCCGGTCAGGCACCGTAATCTCACATTCCTTTAAAGCGTTGAGCGCACCGATGGCCATAGAGTCACTTCCGATGATAAAAGCGTGGGGAAGCTGGTCTTGTAATTGGTCGATAGCTTGCAACATGAGCGAGTGACCAGAGTCGGGACCATACGTGCCGGCGTAAAGAAAGTCGGGATTGAAGAGCCCTTCGTGAGTCATTCGGGTACGGTAAGTCGTTGCCCGGGGATCGTAAATGGCTTGGTGTTCGGTCTGGGTTTTTTCCTGACCAGCCAGCAATCCAATATCTTGAATTCCTAATTCCAGAAAATGTGTGATCATCCAGTTGATAGGCGTTAAGAAGTCGCTTTGTACGCTATCGAAGCCGTACAGCAGATAATTTTGACCGATGAATACCAATGGTCGTTTTAAGGCGGCTAACTGGTCAATCTCGGAGGCGTCGTATTTACCTACGGCGATGATTCCGGTGTAACCACTTAGGTCAATGTTTTGCAGGTTGTTAAAGGAAATCGTATCGATAGAAACGCCACTAGTTTGGGCTTTTGTTTCGATACCGTACTGAATCTGGTAGTAGTAGAGGTCGTTGAGCTCTTCTTTATCGGAGTGCCATTGAATGATGGCGACCTTGTCCCCGGATTGTTTAACCTTTTTAGTGCGTTTCTTGTATTGAAGCTTCTCAGCGACCTCGAGGACTTTTCGCCGGGTTGGTTCACTGACGGCTAACGTTTGGTCATAGTTCAGAATTCGTGACACGGTAGACGCAGAAACGCCGGCGTGTTGGGCCACGTCTTTAATGGTTGTCATACAACGCCTCCCCCAATCTAAAAATGAATTAGCGTTCATTTACAGGACGCCTTGTCATCATTATAGCGTATATTTGCAAAAGTTTTAGTAAAATTGTCCGTAATAGTCATAAGATTTACTATGGGAGTGAAACTCAAATGGTCAAGACAACAGAAATTACTATCGATGGGCAGCTGTTGGATACGGCGGCTCAGGACGCCAATACGTTTAAAGGATTTGGCTACCTGAGTTGTAACAATTCGTCGCGGTTGTTGCTGGATTACAAGTGGGAGCATCCTGAGAGTTACCAACAAATCCTCCAAATCTTATTTGGGGGTCCGCACCCACTAATTACGATGATCAAGGTTGAAT
This sequence comes from Levilactobacillus suantsaii, assembly GCF_004115745.1. GTDB lineage: Bacteria > Bacillota > Bacilli > Lactobacillales > Lactobacillaceae > Levilactobacillus > Levilactobacillus suantsaii. Next base: position 82,418 of record NZ_QXIL01000008.1, read on the forward strand.
TGGGTGACGATGCCAATACCTCGTCAGGTACAGAACCCGCAACGAAACGTTCGGCCACGGAACCAGCCAACGTGTTGCGTGGTGCCGGTTATCAGTTAATTGCGGATGCCAAGAAGATAAATCCTAAGTTGAAGACCTGTTTGTTACGGTGGGGAGAACCAGGTTACTTGCGTCCCTTGTGGCAAGCAGTTAAGAGCGCCGACCCGGACCAAAAGGTACCCGTAACGGCCTATGAACCGATGTATCAACTTTATAAACAAACTGTCGTAGCAGCCTACCAACAGTTCGGATACCTCTTTGATTATATTGACCCCGACCGTAACGAGACCAAACATCCGATGTACCGGTGGATTAAATGGTTTAGTGACCGCGTGCAAGGCGACCAGGATTTTCCCCAGGATTTTCCGGTAACCCGCTATCAACGTCTCAAAATCATTGCGGCGGACCAAAATTACGAAACGGATTTTGGGGATGCTATGTTGGCGGATGCTGACCTCTTAGAGCGGGTCGCGGCCGTGGGTTATCACTACAATACAGATGATGGCCCCCAGCATCCGTACACCCAATTGGCAGATCATAAGCACCGTGAAGTGTGGTACAGCGAAGGAATTGCGCCGATGACCTTTGGCCAATATCGAGTTCGAGCTACGTCTGGTGACGGTATTGGCGGCAAGCAAAGTGGGTTGGATGTGGCGAACCGGTTAATTAAGAGCTACGTCAACTCACGACGGAGCCTGTATATCTTTCAACCGGCCGTTTCAGCGTATTATCCTGGCGTCAATTACAGCCATAAAGAATTGATTACGGCGAATCATCCGTGGTCCGGGTACTACGAGGTGGATAATGTGGGACTTCAGATTCTGCGTCATTTCACGGACTTTGCTCATGCCGGTTGGGCGAGTGACCAGGCTTGGCGTTATCTGACCAGTGCTTGTGGTAGTGGCGTTGGTGGTACGGAAAACTTGGACACGCACACGGAATCCCCAAGTTATCTAACTCTGATGGCACCGAGTAAAAAAGATTATTCAATTATTATGGTCAATGACAGTTCAGTTTCCCGCCAGTATCAAGTTACCGTTAAACATTTACCGGGTGCGCCGCAAAGCTTGGGGGTGTGGCAATCCAGTGGACCAACTAGTCCTGCCGAAGCTTACGATACCAACTTAAAAGCCTATCTGGGGCGCTTGACTATTCAGGACGGTCAAGTCACCATAACGATAGCGCCTCACGCAATTTTAACGGCGACAACGCTCGATTTAGCAACGGATTCTACCGTACAATACACGCGGCAAATGGCTACCCAACCTAATGAAGTGTTGATGGCTAATCACGAGAACTTTTACCAGGATGATTTTGCCTATGCGCAACGTTACCAGACAGAACGGGGAGGAACGCCACGGTACACCACGGACCAGGGTGGTGCCTTCGAAGTTCAAGTACAAGCTGGACACGGCGTTTTGCGACAAAAGATTAGTGAACAGGAGCGAGCGTTAGACTGGGAACAGTCGTACGCGCCGAATCTAACGCTGGGGGATGACCGGTGGCACGACTACATGGTCGTAGTCACGATGGCTTTTGACACACAGTTACAGCAAAATTCACCGGATGGCAATTACTTTGGTATCGGTCTTTACCAGCTTACCGATGTTAAGGGGCGGTTGGAAAGTGCGCCGTATGTCTTTAAACTGTCAGTTGATGGCAGTTGTCGGCTCATCATAGAAGATCAGGTTATGGAGTTAGGTAACGTACCCGAATTTGACGCGACCACGGCCCATGTGGTCAGTTTTGGGGTGATTGGTAATCAGTTAACAGCTCAGGTTGACCATCAGGTGATCTTAACAACAGTCGTCACGGATAACCCACATTATAGCGGACGGGTCAAACTGGGGAGCGGCTATTATCACACCATCATCAGCCAAATCAGTGTACGGCGAACTAATTTAGTTGGCGGCGTTCAGTATCAACGGCTGGATGATCTAGATACCCAGATCAATTACCGGGGCAATTGGACCCATCGTTGCGGGTTAGGCAATACCATTTGGAACCGGACACTTTCGACTGGCTCGGCTGGCACGACAACGCAGGTCAGCTTTGATTTTACTGGTACGGGATTTGCCTTGTATGGTCGCCAAGAAACGCTTAGTCACCTTAGTCTGGAAGTTGACGGCCAGGTGCTTAGGCCCGATGTTATTCCCCAGACTGCAACGGATAAAAGTGAAAATATCACGTTGTTTGGACTGACACCCACTACTCATCACGTGGTGGTTACGGTGACGGCAGGCCACTATACATTAGACGCCGTTGGCTGCTATCGTTAATTAAATAGTGCAATCAAAAAACGACTCACGGCAAAGAAACTTTTGTCGTGAGTCGTTTCAGGATTTTAAGACGCCTTAACCGTCCGGGCCAAATCGGGTTGCCGGCGGAGTTGCCGCGCGACAACGAGGGAAGCGATCAACAACAGTAGGCAGACCAAGAAACCGGCCTCGATGCCGTAACGGCCGTCACCAGGCGTGCGGTCGTTGACCACGGCGACCACCGCGATGATAATCGCCGTCCCAAAGGAGGCTGCAACCTGGCGAATCGTGTTGAACGTTGCCACACCATCGGGCACCATATCATAGGGCAACAGGCCCAATGCGTGGGTCTGAATGGGGATCAGCATGGTGACTAACCCCAACTGGCGGACCGCCTGGAAGACGGCCAGGACCCAGGCCGAACTTTCGGTACCGACGAAGGCTTGCATCAGCGTGCCGACACAGTCGATACACAGGCCAGTAAAGACCAATTTCCGGACCGAGATGCGGTCATAAAGCCGGCCACTCAGTCGGGACAGGGTTCCAGTCAACAAGGCGCCAGGCAGGATGACCAGCCCGGAGACCAGGGCGCTACGGTGTTGAATCGTTTGGATCAATAACGGTAACAGAATGGTATTACCATACATGGTGGCGACAATCAGCATGTTGACCACTGTGGCCACCACGAACTGCTGGTGGTTAAAGACGTGCAGGTTGATCAGAGGATCAGTACTGTGTCGTTGGGTGAGGTAAAAAATACCCGTAAAGATAGCGCCGACCACGACCAGACCGCCAACCTGCCAGGACAGAAAGTTGGCCGTAGAGATGTTAGACAAGCCCATCAGGACCGCCCAGAGCCCCAGACTGATGATAATCAACCCGCGTAAGTCAAACTGCGGGGCTTCATTATGGGGAATCTTGGGCAGAATGATGATTGAAGCAATCAAGGTCGCCACGATGAACGGTAGAATGATGATGAACAGGTATCGCCAGGACAAGTAGTCCAGAATGACTCCGGACACGGTGGGCCCGATAATGGGGGAGAAATTGAAGGCTAGTCCAATAATCCCCATGATGGCGCCCTTCTTTTCGGGCTTAGCGTAACGAATCGCCAGCACGTTGACTAAGGGCATCATCATCCCGGCGCCCATAGCTTGAATCATCCGGGCGAAGATGACCAGGATGAACTGGTGGCAGAGTGCGCCGAGCAAGGTACCCAGCAAGAAGATGGTGGTCGCCAATATGTAGAGGTTTCGAAACATGAAGCGTTTGATCAGGTAGGCACTCACCGGAATCATCAAAGCGTTGACCAGCATATAACCGTTGGTCACCCATTGCACCCGGGCTTCCCCGACGTGAAACGCGGTCATTAACTGGGGCAGTCCCGTGTTAATCAAAGTGGAACACAGAATCCCAAAGAAGGTTCCAAAGACCATGACAATTAATGATCGGGAGATCCTTTTATTCGTCATTAAAAAATTATCCTTTCAAAATTATTGTTCGGCAAAAATCATTACAAGGTTCCATTATAGAGGTTTTTCCGTCAAGTGGAGCAGTGAATTTCTCGCGGGGGACTTCTAATTGCGTCGGTCGGACAAGTTCAGTATACTGTAACCTAACCCAGTAAATTTTTGGCTGACTAAAAAGCGGTCTTGTGGGTATGAGAGAAGAAAGAGATGGAGAAATTTGAAAGAGACAACGGTTGGGTTGAACCGATCGCTGGGGCTGTGGTCGGCTCTGGCGCTCGTGATTGGGACCGTCATCGGCTCCGGGATATTTTTCAAGCAGGCTTCGGTCCTGCAGATGACGGGGTCCACAAATTTAGCGTTACTGGCGTGGCTCTTAGGCGGGCTGATCACGCTCGCTGACGGGCTGACGCTGTCTGAAATCGGGGCTCAGATTCCCCATACCGGGGGGCTGTACCAATACATGGCCCACATCTACGGTGAGTTTTGGGGCTTCATGTCTGGTTGGATGCAAGTTATTGTCTATGCGCCATCAATTGTCGGCTCGATTGCCGGGTACTTAGGGCTACTCATGGTCAACTTTTTCGGCATCAGTTCGGTCTGGAAAGCGCCGATTGCAATTCTGACCATCGTGTTGATTGCCATCCTCAACATGTTAGAGAATCGTTACGGTGCGGCGTTTGCGATTGTGACCACGATTTGCAAACTCCTGCCGATTGCCGTGATCGTGTTGTTCGGCTTGTTTTTCGGCCACGAGAGCGCCTTTGGCGAAACGATTACCACGGTTCATCAGAGCATGGGTAACTTTGGGGTCGCCGTGCTGGGGACTATTTTCGCTTATGACGGCTGGATCCTCATCACCAATTTGGGTGGTGAGATCAAGCGGCCGGAAAAGTTGTTGCCGTTGGCGATTATTTTAGGCATTGCCATCATTATCGTCCTGTATCTGGGCGTCACCTACGGCATCTTCCGCTCAATGAGTGCCACGCGCATCAACGAGCTGGGTGAAAACGCCACGGCATACTTTGCCACCAGTGCCTTTGGGGTCTGGGGCGGTCGGCTGATTAATATTGGCATTATGATATCCATCATTGGGGCACTTAATGGAAAAATCATGACTTTTCCGCGGATCTACTACGCGATGGCGGCTAAGCACCAATTGCCGTTTGCCAAGCACCTCAGTCGATTGAGTCCGAAAACGCACACGCCAGTCGTAGCTATCGTGACGTTATTGGTCCTGACGGCGGCGATGATTCTGACCATCGATACGGACCGCTTATCGGAGCTGTGTATCTTCGTGATGTACAGCTTCTACATTGCGGCATTTATCGGTGTGTTCATCCTGCGGCGCCGACACGGGGGCAAGCCTAAAGGATTCCGCACGCCGGGTTATCCCGTGGTGCCCATCTTAGCGATTTTAGGTACGGGCTTCGTGGTCGTCAGCGAATTGTTCTCCGACTTTGCCGGGGCAGCGGTCTCGATGTTGGTGATTGCTTTAGGGATTCCGCTGTACTATTACTTACGCCACAAGTATGGCGATAGCGACGATACCGATGTGATTTAGAGACAATCAAAAAGGCGGTGCCCATTGCGGACACCGCCTTTTTTTGCGCTCAATTAGATTAGGTTTTTAGTACCAGTGGTGATGTTGCCAGAACTTCTTCGCCTTGGTCCAGGTGCCATAACGGCCAGACACGTACTTGTTAGCCGTCTTTTCCTGGTTAGCCGGAGAATAATTTCCGTGCAAGTAAGACTTCAAAAGTTGGTACCGACCGTAACATTTTCCGTTCTTAGCGGTGTAACTATAGCCGGATTCACGGTAGGCAATCCACTTCTTAGCGGCCTTTTGTTTCTTAGACAATGACGCGTTGATCTTCTTGATCTTTTTCTTTTGCTTAGCCGATAATTTAGACGCTTGGGCCGTCACCGTAGCGGGGACTCCCAGACTAGTTGAGACGTCTGAGACCATCCCAAAGGAAAAACTAAATAGTAAAAAGAATGTAGCCAGTTTAAGTTTGAATTTCGACATTTTCGATAACTCCTAATCTATGTGCGTTCCGATTTGTTGCTTAATTACTCGTAGCATAACCGATGAATGTTGCAGTTGTGTTAAGGAGTTATTACCAGGGCGTTAAACTGGTATCACAAACGAAAGCGCATCCGAGCCGTGAAACCAGTGTTTAGGAGGCTTTCCAAGAAAATTAAATCGCTTAATGAATTACCCTAACCGCAATGTACCGGGGGTTACCGTCTCCAGGCAATTAATCGTGAGAAATATTACAAAGTCGCGGGGTTTCCAATAAAATCGAAGACTGTGGGCCCCATAAGTGGCACAACCTTAAGTCAGTGGCGTAACCAACCGGAGAAGGCGGATTGGAGAAAACTAGGGGGTTAACTGGTCACAAACCATAGCAGTTTCACTGAATCCAAACAAAAACCGGGTCCGACTTCTCAAAATTGAGAAATCGGACCCGGTTTAATTTAGAAGAGACCATCATGGTCTAATCCGTTAAAGGTTGAGGTTAGGCTTAGAGAGCCCAAGCACTCATCCCTTGTGCGTTGTACAGGCTAACGGCTGCATCAACTTGTTCGCTGACGGAACCACTAGAGATGTGCATGTTTTGGAACAAGCCGTAAGCACCACTAGAACTGTTCCGAACAGATGGTTGCCAGTTGGATTCACGTTGGATGATAGTGTTCCAAGTAGAAGCAGAAACACCGGTCCGTGAAGACATTTGGCTTAAGACGTAGCTCTTCAAGTTGCTACCAGTGTAGCTTGAGTTGCTGCTAGAGCTGTTGGAACTGTTGGAAGAAGAAGCGTTGGACGTGGATTGCGTCGACGTCGTGTTTGCTTGGTTGCTGTAGTTGTTGCTGCTGTAGTTGCTGGACGTGTTTGCTTGGCTACTGTTGTTAGACGAAGCTTGGTTGCTGTAAGTCGAGGATTGCGTTGACTTAGCAGGCGTCGTGTAAGTGGTTTGCGTCTTAGTCGTTGACGTGCCATCCGTAATCGTTAAGTGTTGACCTGGTAAGATCAAGTGGTTTTGGATGTGGTTAGCCGTTTCAATGGCGTTGATAGTCGTGTTGTACTTTTGGGAGATTGCCCAAACAGAGTCGCCAGACTTAACCGTGTAAGTCGTGGAAGCATCAGCGTTGACAGAGCCGGCGAAGAACAAACCAACGGCCGCTGCGGTTGTTGCGAAAAATGTTGTAACAAATTTATTCAAAATATACACTCCTATTTTTTTAATACTACGTGTGCGTGACATGACTTGATTAATTGTGTTGGCTAACTTAATCAATGACTCAAAGTTTACCGGCTCAGTGTTACCTGACAGTATCACTGACATTAAGAACAGACGGCAAGACGTTGCAGAAAAACACAATTTTGTAATATTTGTCATCTTAATGTTCCCGTTTAAAAAACAAATAAAACGGTTAATCAGATGGGCCAGTAGCTAAACAGGCGTTTTTGAAAATTGTAAAGATTATTAAACTTGTTACCGAAATTTGGGTGTTGGCAATAAAAATCGTGCGAATTTTTACGCCTAATCACGCCAAAAAAGAGAAAAAATAACCGCAAAATTCCCTTGACGCCGAAAAAATTCGCAAAATTCAACTGAAAAAAGCAACTTTTAAGACCGGTTGCCATTAGTTGTGGGTCCTCAGTACTCTAACCAGCGGGTAAAGGAAGCCGTTGGTAAGGGGCGGGTAACTGGAAACTACTATAGTGAAGGTGGTCAAGTTGGGGAGATGTCCCAGGTTAGTCCAGGATGTCATGACGAGACCGTGAGGGTTGCCGACGATAGGGGCACGTGATCCTGTCCGAGGGCGGCACGTCGTCATGAGAGGGGGACGACCAAGATGCGCAGATGGATTTATGCGGTGATTTTAGGACTCAGTGGCCTCTTATTAGGGGCTTTTTTAGCGGGGCCGTTATCAGCTCAAGCCGCGGTCGCAGTGGCAGGACTCCAACCCAGTGAAGCCAATATCACGACCTCGACGGGATAACCGGTGACCAATGGCACGGCCTTTAATAAGTGGGAAAATTACGAAGTGAGTTATCATTGGTCGCTTCCAGACGACGTTTCGATTGCTAACCAGACGACCAGCGTGACGCTTCCGACGGGGTTGGTCGCCGCGGATGACACCACGGTGCCCTTAACGAATCAGACGGGGCAAATCATCGGTCAATTTACAATTAAGGTCGGGGCGACCACGGGAACCTTGAACTTTACGGCGGCCGCTGAAGATGCGGTGGACCGCAAGGGGACCTTGACGCTCTTCACCAAGGGGACCACGGACAACGAAACGACGGATAATAATTGGACTGTCAATAAGATCGGTTGGATCGCCAATAAAGATGATGCGGGCAACCCAACGACTCTCTTATGGAACGTGGCATTTAATGCGGGCAGTGAGAATCTGGGGAGAATCACGATTACGGACGCCTTGGGACCAAATCAGACTTACGTGCCGGGAAGTGTGACGGCAGCGACCGGTGCGTATGACGCTGCGGGGAGCTTCGTGGCCGACGGGGGACATTTGACGCCGACGGTCACGCAAAACGGCCAAACGCTGACTTTTGCCTTTAGTGGGGTCACCACGGCGGTCGACATGACCTATCAAAGTGTGCCGCGGGTGAGTCCGGGGAGTCAGACCTGGACCAATACGGCGAGCGCCAATGGTCAGACCGTCACGGCCAGTATCCCGTTTGGAGGTAACGGTAGTGGCACGGGCACCTATGGCGGCGTGGTTTTGAACAAGACCGGGACTGACGGCGTAGCTTTGCCCGGAGCGGAGTTTGAAGTTTTGCAAAGTGATGGGGCCGTGGTGGAAGCCGGATTGACCACGGATGCTAACGGCCAGATCAGTCTCAAAAAGTTGCACGCTGGTGATTACGTTCTGGTCGAAACCAAGGCGCCCACTGGCTATAGCTTGAAGCCAATTGCCATTCCGTTTACGATCACGGCAGGGGCTACGGCCATCGAGCAGCTCTATGAAAATGATCAGGCCGCAGCCACCCCGCCGGCTGAAACACCCGTCGCGGCGGGGACCGTGGCCTTGACTAAGACAACGAGTACTGGACAAGTCCTGAGCGGAGCCGTTTATGAGTTGCAGAATGCCCTCACGGGGGCGGTCCTGCAAACGGGACTGACCACAGATGCCGCTGGGAAGCTAACGGTCACTGATTTAGCAGCGGGGGATTATACGTTAACGGAAGTCCAAGCACCGGTGGGTTACCACCGCAACCCCACGCCGGTGAGCTTCACCGTACCGGCCACGGCGTCCGGTAGTATTCAAGTCGCGCAACAAGACGTGGCTAACCCACCGGTAAACGGGGGTGCTGGCGTGACGCCGGCGCCAGCGACCCCACCAGAAAACGGTCTAGTAACCAATCCGCCCCTTCCTGGCACTAGTCCAGAAAGCACGCCGCCACAAGTTGAAACGTTGCCGCAACCCCCGGCAACGGGGATGCCGAGTTATCCCGGCATTAGTGATGGGACTGACCAGACCCCGGTGGTCACGGGACCACAAGCCAATCATCCCGGGGAGGCTGGACTTAGTTGGCATCCGGGCATGGGCGGTCTGCCAGGTCAACCTACGCCATCAGGTCATGGTGCCCCCGCTGGGCATTTAGATAATCCTCCGGTAACAGCGCCAGGGGCGACGAATGGGATCGGCGCCAGCCTGCCGGCAAACGGTGTCTCCGCCACGGGGCCCATTGGAAATGATATGGGCAATGGAATAGTCAATGGGTCGTCAACGCCGCCGACCACTAGTTCCACGCCCGTGGCGCTTAAGTTGCCCCAAACAGCTGACCAACCAGAGCGAGACTTAAGCCGCGTAGGCTTGAGCTTACTCTTGGGGAGCTTACTTAGTTGGTGGTGGCGTCGGCGATTTGTTTAAGTGGAAGCTGAGAGTTTGTTTGACGTCCGGGCACAACTACCGAACGCCTTTTTGGTCTGAAATAAAATGACACTATTATATAGAAGAAACGGGTTCAAAATGAAGGGAAAGTTCAGGGATTTTACCCGGGGATGAATGATGTTAGCCATTCACCAGGTGAATAAAAATCAGCTGAGTAAAAAATCGTGCATAGGCGGTTTGATTTGTCGTCCAGAGAGGTGGTTTTGCTTGTTCAGCATGTGAAAATAAGTTGGGGCAACGCGTTTTTCTCGGGAGCTACCGGGAACTTTTTCAGAAAACTTCGGGGTCACCCAAAGGCCGGCGAATGGGGCAAGTCAACCAACAAGACGGCGGGATTTTCGCCGTTAGCCATTGTTTTGCATGAAAAATTGCTTTATAGTGGAATTGTGAAGAATTTACTAAAAGGGAGATGTGTGGTATGGCAATTACCATTTCGGCTTTGAAAGAAGCGCCAGGTGAAAACCGAGTCGCTTTGTCACCGGACGTTGTCGGTAAGCTCGTCAAACAAGACTACCAAGTCTTCATTGAAAAGGGCGCTGGCGACCGTGCGTTCTATCAGGATACCGTGTATACGGATGCTGGGGCCCAGGTGGTTGACCGGAACACTGCAATTGAAAAGGCGTCGCTGATTGCGACGGTTGGTCAGCCCGGGGCAGACGTCGTGGATCACATGCAGGCAGGACAAACGTTATTGGGACTTTTGGCACCGCTTACAGATTTGGAGTTCGTCAAGAAGCTGGCAGCTAAGAAGATCAACGCACTGGCGTTCGAACTCCTCCCGCGGACGGTTTCTCGAGCCCAAACGATGGATGTGTTGAGTTCGCAATCTAGTGTCGCTGGCTATAAGGCGGCGTTGCTGGCCGCGGATCGCTTCAGTCGGTACTTACCGATGATGATTACGGCTGCGGGGACTGCCAAGCCGGCTAAAGTCTTGGTCTTAGGGACCGGGGTTGCCGGACTCCAAGCCATCGGGACCGCCAATCGGTTAGGCGCGATGGTCTCTGGTTATGATATTCGGCCTGCGTCTCGGGGTGAAGTGGAATCCCTGGGGGCTAAGTTCTTGACCACGTCCGTTTCAGCCACCGGTGAAGGCGGTTACGCGCGGGCATTGACTAAGGAAGAAACGGCCAAGCAACAGGCGGAACTGGCTGGATTCATCGCGGAAAATGATGTCATCATCACTACCGCTCAAGTTCCGGGTCGCCGACCACCATTGTTGGTCACCCAAGAGTCCGTAGACCAGGCCAAGGCCGGGACTATCTTTATCGACCTGGCGGCTAGTGCCTTAGGGGGCAACGTCGCCGGGTCTAAGGAAGGCGAGACGGTGACCACCAAGAACGGCGCACAGATCATTGCGGCCGGTGACATGGCCAGTCAGTTACCCGCTTCGGCGTCGGACATGTTCGCCAAGAACGTGCAGGCCGTCATCACCGATATCACCAAAGATGGCGAGTTGACTTTCGACGTGGACGATGAAGTGGTGGGCGAATTATTAGCCACCTACCAAGGTGAATTCATCAGTAGTCGGGTTCGTTCCGCCATGAAGTTACCGGACCGCCACCCCGCTGAACCAGCAGCGGATGAGACGGCGGCGACCACGGATGCCACGGAAGCAACCAAGACTAAAGGAGCTGATTAGTCATGAGTGAAGAGTTATTTACGAATTTAGCTATCTTTGTATTGAGTCTCTTAGTGGGCTTTGAGGTCATGAGTAAGATTCCAGCTACCCTGCAAACGCCAATGATGTCCGGGGCCAACGCGATTCACGGGGTCGTTGTCGTTGGGGCCTTCGTGATTGCGGCGGAAGCTAACAGCGCCGTCTTTTACGTGTTAGCCTTCTTGGGCGCCTTCTTTGCGGCGGTCAACGTTGCCGGCGGTTACACCGTCACCGACCGGATGTTGGGCATGTTTGACCGTAAGCCGGCTGCCAAACCAAAAGGGGAGGCTGATCAGAAATGAGTGCGTTACAAACGGTATCATCATTAATTTACTTAGTTTCCGCGATTTGCTATGTTTTGGGTGTCCACATGATGCGGTCACCGAAGACGGCACGGCGCGGGAACGGGCTTTCCGCAATCGGGATGTTTTTAGCGGTTATTACGATTATTGTCACGATCATTGTGGAAGGCACCATCGATAGTGTTGGCTGGATCGTCTTGATCTTAGGCCTGGCACTAGGAATTCTTTACGGGGTCGTCAAGGCGCGTAAGGTGCCCATGACCGACGTCCCGCAATTAGTCAGTCTCTTTAACGCCGTTGGGGGCGGGGCTGCCGCGGTAATCGGGATTTTCGATTACCTCTTGAAGGGCGACGGGGCGAGCCTGAGTATCGCCTTCTCGTTACCAGTTCTGCTGGACGTGGTCATCGGGGGGATTACCTTCTCCGGATCACTGATTGCGACCGGGAAGTTGTCCGGTCACGTGCCGGGCAAGCCGATTACCTTCCCGGGGGCGCGACTTTTAAACGTTATCGTCGTTTTGGCCATCTTAGTCTCCGCTTGGCTGATGCTGGGCTACGCCACCAACGTTTGGTACGTGGTCTTAGCCTTAGTCATGAGTTTGTGCTTCGGGTTGTTGATGACCTTACCAATTGGTGGGGCCGATATGCCGGTCGTGGTTTCACTGTTGAATGCCTTCACTGGTTTGGCGGTCGCCTTTGCCGGGTTCGTTATCAACAACCAAGTCTTGATCATCGCCGGGGCCTTAGTTGGGGCCGCCGGGACCATCTTGACGCTGCAAATGGCCGATGCCATGAACCGGTCCGTGGCCAATATCTTGGCCGGGGGCTTCGGGACTGGTGATAGCGATTCTGGGAGCGCCGCCGATGCCGTACCGGTTGACGTCAAGGAAACGTCAGCCGATGACATTGGGTTACAATTGGCCTACGCCCAAAACGTCATGATTGTGCCTGGTTACGGGCTCGCTGCGGCGCAAGCCCAACACGAGGTGGCCGAATTGGCCAAGGTCTTGACCGATAAAGGCATCGGCGTGAACTACGCCATTCACCCGGTTGCCGGGCGGATGCCAGGGCACATGAACGTGTTGCTGGCCGACGTGAACGTGCCGTACGATCAAATGAAGCAACTGGATGACGCCAACCCGATGTTTGAAAACACCGACGTGGCGCTGGTCATTGGGGCCAACGATGTCACGAACCCGTTAGCGCGGGAGAGCGGCAACGCCATTTCCGGGATGCCGATTCTAGACGTCGACAAGTCGAAGTCTGTCGTTGTCATCAAGCGGTCGATGAGTACCGGGTATGCCGGGGTTCAAAACCCATTGTTCTCGATGGATAACACGCAGATGTTCTTCTCCGATGCGAAGAAGGGGCTGCAAGAGATTGTAGCGTCGACTAAGCAGTACCTGGAGTAAAACAGTAACTAGTGGATTTTAAAAAGGCGTCACGACTGAGCTTTCGGTCGTGACGCCTTTTAGTTTACCTGATCATCTTTAGTTAGCTTGTTGCTTGGCTAATTTAACCAGGCGTTTGAGTTGTTTTGGTTCCTGTTTGTTGAATTCACGGGTTACCGCTTGTTGCTTCACGATTTTAGTAACGGCCTTCTTTTTATTTTTCTGGTTAGATTTGGCCTGTTCTTTAGTCGCTGCATTGAGCCATTGGGCCTGCTGACTCGTCAACGTCACCCAGTTGTGGGGAAGAATGAAGGTGTTGGTCTGTTTGACCAGATTGGTGTGCTTACCGGTGTGGCTGAACAAGACCCGCCAGCGGTGATTACGGTAGTGCCAAGTGGTGGTCTTCGTCTCCAATTGGGCCGTAGTGGTCGCTTGGTGGGTGACTTTATTGTGGGTCGTCGAGCTGGCCGAAGTGCGCTGTTCCTGGTCGCTGTCCATGGTGCGGTAAACGTAGACCCGCTTCGTTTTAGAGTTTTGCAGGGGTTGATAGACTAAGACGCTGAGTTGCTTGGTGGGTGAAGTAGAGGTGATCGTCGTGCGATTGGTCGTGGTGACCTGTTTCATCCCCCAGTGTCGCTTACTATTGCCGACCAGGATGATGGTGGCGCCCAGGGCGATGAGGATTCCCACTAGCGTCACGCTGATTCGACTGATGCGATTAGGGAGTACCAAGGCTCCCACGAAAAGTAAAATAATGCCAATAGATAAGATAAGTATAATCATGCTGAAACCTCCCGGACGTAATCATGGCTGAAACAGGTAAAGCCAAGGTCTAAGATTGCCACCACTGTGACCACCAGAAAATGGCGTGCTGGATAAGGCACTTTTTCGACCACTAATCAGCTAGCGCTTAAACGCCAATCGTTGATAACCAATGGCTGTTTTAGTCAAAAGGAACTATTTTAAGAGTACCACTGGTTGACCAAAAATGAACGGTAAAACGATTACAACGGTGCCAGGAAGCAATAACGCCCGAAGGATTTTCGTTAAGTAACGCCAAACAGCCTGGGGACCACGGTGTCCTCAGGCTGTTTGGGGTCATGACTTAGATTTTTAAAATTAATTGTTACTATCCTGGCGTTCACTGGCGGGACCAGTGACGAAAACCGCGACACAGCCAAAACCGGTGTGACAGGCAATCGTGGGCCAATGTGGCAGTTGACCTGCGGAAAGTCAGCGTGAATCAAATCCTGGACGGTCTGAGCGGCTTCCCAATCACCACTGGTCGAAATCAGGACCGGTTGCGTTGCGTCGAGTTTCAACGCGGCTTTAGCGTGATCCGCTAATGCGGTCAAGGCGTGCTTCCGGGTCCGAATCTTGCTGACCATTTGCAATTTTCCCGTAGCGTTGACGTTTAACAAGGGCTTGATATGTAGCAAAGTGCCCAGGGTCGCCGTGGCTTTCGAGATCCGACCACCGTGGTAGAGAAAATCAAGACTGTCGACGGTAAACCAGTGTTGAACACGTAGTCGGTTGTCCATTATCCAGTCGATAACGTCTGCGAGGGGCGTCTGGTCGGCTTGAAGATGGATGGCCTCAAGGACTAGGCGACCTTCACCGGCGCAGGCCGCTAAGGTGTCGACGATGTGAATTTCGGCCTGGGGGTGGGATTCCAGAAGAATCTGGCGAGCCTGCACCGCGTTGGCGTAGGAACTGCTAAGAGCACTGGAGGTCCCTAAGAATAAGATTGGCGTTTGAGCCAGTACGTAAGGTTTAAAGAATTCGATGTATTCACCAACGTTGATGGCAGACGTCGTTGGTTGAATGCCCGCCTTGACTTTAGCGTAGAGATCTTCGAGTAGTTGATCATTCGCTAAGTCGCTAGCAACGGTTTGACCGTTGACTTCAAAATGAAACGGGATAACTTCCACGTGGTGCTCCTGGAGCGTTGCTGCCGGGAGACCGCACTCGGAGTCGGTCAAAATTTGATACATTCGGAGTCACTTCCAATTTTCAGAATAAATCCAAGTATATAGTTTTCGAGACGAGCTGTAAATATGGCACTGAAATAGGGATAATGTTGGCTTAAGCATGTTGATTTAATCTTTGACTCCACAAGTAGTTCACTAAAGATTTGGGTTAATTTGTATACTATTAGGAAACACTTTATTTACGAGCGGATAGGCGATTGGAGAGCGTCAAAATCCTGTGAAATGCTGGGCATAAAAACTAACTTAGTTGTGTATGTGAAAGTCTTTTTCAAAGAGTGGTCAATTAAAATTGCGTTTAGGCCCACGTAGGGCTCAGCCTACGCTATACTCAACGAGTAAATTTGTTTAGCGCTTCGAAATTAACCGAATCATGTGCACTAACGGGTAAAGGATTACTTCACTAGTGGACAGTAAAAGTTATTAGAAATAGGAATTACCGGTTTCAAAGTTACTGAAACGAGATGACGTATAAAACAGCTAAGAAAGCAATTAAAAGAATAGGTGGAAAAAAGATGAAGAAAATTTGGCAGACGACGATTGGTTTAGGTTTAGGATTAGCGGCTTTTGGGGCGGGAGACTCCGATTTGAAGGGATATGCGCGTGAATGGCAAGGCACCGGATTGGACGCAGCGAGTGCGGTGATTAAAGACACGGATGGAATGGTTCAATCCCATACCGCTGATCTATACACGAATCAAGAATTTACGGTTGAATACACTTGGACATTGCCGGAGTATGTCCCGATTTTAAATAGAGATACCATGAAATTTCAAATTCCCTCGAACGTTAAAGTTGCTAGAGATGAAAAGTTCGAAATGGTAGGAACTAAGGGTCCTAAAAAAACGATTGGAACGGGAGAAATTACAGTGGGTTCACAAACGGGGATTGTAACCTTTAATAATAGATTCTTAACCCAATATTTAAATCGAGAAGGCTACATCAAGTTATGGGTCACGGGAGTAACGCCGGCACCAGATCCAGAACCTGATAATGAAGAAACGCCAACGAAGCCAGATACTGACGAAAGTACGGAAACGCCAACGAAGCCGGATACGGATAACAACGACGATGAGGATGAACCATCAACCGGTACCACGCCAAATCCAACTCCAGATGAAGAAGTTCCGGCTGATGATGAAGATGAGACGCAACCAGAAACGCCAACTACACCAGACAACCCGGATACTGATGGGAGTACGGAAGTCCCAACAGAACCAGATACTGATGACAACGACGATGAGGATGAACCATCAACTGGTACCACGCCAAATCCAACTCCAGATGAAGAAGTTCCGGCCGATGATGAAGATGAGACGCAACCAGAAACGCCAATTACACCAGACAACCCGGATACTGATGGGAGTACGGAAGTCCCAACGGAACCAGATACTGATGACAACGATGATGAGGATGAACCATCAACTGATGCCACACCAGATGAAGAAGTTCCGA
>NZ_QXIL01000009.1 GCF_004115745.1 Levilactobacillus suantsaii
TTAAATTCCATTTTTGTTTAACAACTGTATATTTTGACGCAGCGTTAGCAGACTGTGTCCCAAGTCCTAATAATAGTGCACAAGCAGCCGCCAAAACACCCCAAATTATTTTTTTCATTTATATTAACCCCCTACAAATTTAATTATAACGCAGGTGTCAGAACAAAGCGGGTAAACACATCATTAAAATATAGAAATTATTTAGTCGTGTAACGCGAATAACTGGTCATCTAATTCGTTAAAATGCCCCCTCTAAGTTTGGATTTACGCCAACTTAGGGGAGGCACTTTAACGAGAGGTTAGCAATTTTTTAGGTTCTATAACAGATTGTACTCATTAATAACCTTGATCTAGGGTGAGCTTAATTAGTCTTTGGCATGGTTTAAGAGGCTAATTCTGTTACAGTCTCAGGCTCCCCCATCCCATGATTGACATCATGGGAATTTTAACTAAAAGTGTGTTTAATCTTGTGGGCGTTGGCGCATAGTGAGTTGAATCCGGTTCCGTTGTTCGTCCACGCTTAAGACCCAGACGGTCACCACATCCCCAATCGCCACTTCGGCGTTAGGATCACTAACATAGTGGTCGGCTAACTGTGAAATGTGGACCAGCCCATCTTGTTTGACGCCAATGTCCACGAAGGCGCCGAAATCAACGACGTTACGGACGGTGCCTTGTAGCTCCATACCGGGTTTTAAATCCGCTATGGTCAGCACGTCCTGGCGTAATAACGGAGCGGGCATACTATCACGCAAATCGCGTCCGGGTTTACTCAGCCCCGCTAAAATATCCGTTAAGGTGGCCGTCCCAATGTCTAATTGTTGCGCCCACTTAGCCGTGTTCAATTGACGGACCTGTTGTTGTAAGTCGGCCGTTCCCAACGCTTTAGTCGTGGTCCCCATTTCCTTAAGGAGTTGTCGCGCGACCACATAGCTTTCCGGATGAATATCCGTGTTATCCAAGGGCTCACTACCGTCGATGATACGTAAGAAGCCGACCGCTTGTTGGTACGCCTTAGGTCCCAGCCGCGGGACGGCCTTTAACGTCTGCCGGTTGGCGAAAGCCCCGTGGTCGTTGCGAAACGTCACGATGTTTTGCACCGTGGTCGTGGTTAACCCAGAAATGTGGGTTAGAAGTTCGGGACTAGCGGTATTAACGTTGACCCCCACTTGATTGACCGCCGTTTCAACTACCCGGTCTAGTTGCGCATCCAGCGCCTTTTCGGGCACGTCATGTTGGTACTGACCGACACCAATGGCTTTGGGGTCAACCTTGATGAGTTCCGCCAGCGGATCCTGTAACCGGCGGCCAATACTAATGGCCGAGCGTTCTTCGACGTGGAGGTCCGCAAATTCTGCCGGGCGTTAGCGCTGGCCGAGTAGACCGATGCCCCCGCTTCGTTGACGATGACGTAGTAGACGGGATGATCTAACGTTTTTAAAATCTCACTGACAAATTCCTCGGATTCGCGGCTCGCGGTCCCGTTACCAATGGCGATCATTTCCACGTGGTACTGTTCTAGCAACCGTTTAAATTCGGGTCCAGCCGCCGCTCGTTGCTTGCCACTAGCCGGCTTGTGAGGATAAATAACCTGTTTGGCTAAAAAACGCCCGTTGGCATCCATGATGGCGAGCTTACACCCGGTCCGGTATGCCGGGTCAAAGCCCATGACAACTTTCCCCTTCAAAGGCGCCTGCATCAACAGGTGGTATAAATTATTGCCGAAGACCTGAATGGCGTGATTGTTGGCTTGCTCAGTTAAATGCCGACGGAGTTCCCGTTCAATGGCCGGGCCTAAGAAACGCTTGTAAGCGTCGGCGAACGCGGCCGTGATTTTCGCCACGGCCGGTCCCTGGTGCTGCCCGACTAAGCGAAAATGACCATATTGTAGAATCGATGGGTCATCGACCGCAATCCCGACCGATAACACTTTTTCCCGTTCCCCTCGGTTAATGGCGAGAATCCGGTATGGCGGGAGCTGTTTCAAGGCCTGACTAAAGTCATAGTAAGTCGCGTAGACCTGCTGCTCATCGAGGGCTTGGGCCCCGCGTTTGAGCTTACTGGTTAGGTCACCGTGTTGCCAGGTGTACCGGCGAATCCATTCCCGAAAGGCCGCCTGCTCACTGAAGGTTTCGGCCAAGATTTCGTGGACTCCGGCCCAAACTGCCGGGAGATTGGGTAAATCCTTGTCCGCCGCGATAAACGTTGCCGCTTTCGTGTCGAGGTCCCCAGCAGGAAACGTCAATAACCACTGGGCTAGTGGCGTTAATCCGGCTTAACGGGCGACCGTGGCCTTGGTCCGCCGCTTTTGTTTGTACGGCAGGTAAAGGTCCTCGACCTGTTGCAGGACGGTTGCCTGAGCCAATTGCTGCTTGAGGGGTGCCGTTAATTTTCCCTGTTCTTGGATGAGCTTCAGGACATCCTGGCGCCGCTGGTTCAATTTTTGCAGCCGGTGGGCCTCGTCTTCGATTTCACGAATCGCCACTTCGTCGAGGGTCCCGGTCCGCTCCTTGCGGTAACGGGCAATAAAGGGAACTGTGTTGCCCTCATCTAATAGCGTCAGTACCGCTTGAATCTGTTGGACGCGGTAGTGACTAAGTTGTTGATGAACGGACCTGGCTAGTTTTACGAGGCCAGTTGATGCTGAGTTGAGTACCATGTCATTCCTCCGTTAAGTCAAAATTAAATTCAATTTTATCTGTCATTTTAGTCGTCAACGCTAAAGATAAACGCAGGTAGGCCATATTCATTAATTATAGCATGGGTCGGTCGGATTAAGACGATACCCATAGTGCATCCCCAAACCAGAGTCGTACAAACCAGGGTTATTTAATTATCGATGATTTGCTGTACCACGTTTGTCAGCTTAACCATGGCTGGCGTTAATTTTAACGGCGCCATGATACCGTAAGGAATGCTGACGGGGAGATTTAACGGCCGCGTGACTGTCCCGGGTAAAATTGCCGGCCAACAATCGAGGGTCAATAAAGGCTGATTCGGTAAAATATCCCGATTAAACGTCTCAATCGTATAGTGGGCATCGGCCGCCATAGCCGTAAATTTGATCTGGGCTTGGGCCAAATAGTCGTAAACCTGATCAATCGCATTTGATTCATATTGGGGAATTAAGGCCAACTTAGTTCCGACCAAATCATCCGGCTGAATCACGGCCTGACGAGCCAAAGCATCGGTCTGGCACATAGTCAAGGTCAGCTTAGCCGTTGCCAGTTGGTAAAAATGAATATGCGAGGGTGTTTGCTGAAAGCCTGAAGGACCAACTAACAGATCAACCTGTTCACCTAAGTGCTGATACAGCATCGGAAATCCCATGTTCAGGGTCTCCAACGGAATGAATTGAAACCGATAATCTGGTAGCTGACGACTAACTTCGGCCCACAAGGCAGATTGACGACTAGCCGGATTCAACGTGGACGTTCCAATCCGAATCACTTTAGCTTGACTTCCCGTATAATGCTGAACCTGTTTCAGGAGACTTTCACTGTGATTAATCAAGGCGGGCGCCTGTTGATGGAGTAATTTTCCCGCTGCCGTTAGTTGCACACCCTGGGCGGTCCTTAAAAACAGAGTCACCCCAATCTGCTTTTCTAGCTCTTCAATCCGTCGTTTGACGGCCGGGGGCGTTAAATAACCGTGAGCAGCAGCTTGCGTAAAACTCCCATTAGTCACGACCAATTCAAAAATCGCCAAACTCATCATATCTAACATTGCCATTCCTCCATTAACCATCCCTTAATTCGCCTTAACAAAAGCTTTCTTCCCAACCGATTTCACTGGTTTTAAACTAAGACTACTTATTAGTTAAGAAAGATGGCGTTTAAACGATGCGTTTGAAACACTTTGATTTTATCATGTTAATTTTCCTGCTGGCCTATTTCATTATTCTGGTAGACACATCCCTCGTCTTTACCTGCTCCAACGAAATCGGCCGTTCTTTTGCGATGACGACGAATCAAGCGACCTGGATCAGCAATGCTTACGGCCTCACCTTTGGCAGCCTCCTCCTTCTGGGTGGACGCTTAGGTGACTTATGGGGCCGAAAGCCAATTTTTATCACGGGGCTCCTGATTTTCGGAATCAGTTCACTGACCGTGGGCTTAGCAACCAGTATGTTCATGCTCATTTTAGCCCGCGCTGTCCAGGGAGTTGGGGCCGCCATCATTGCGCCCGCCACCTTAGCTATTATTATGGATAATTATCAAGGTTCTCAACGGGACCACGCAATTGCCGTTTATGGGGCAATGTCTGGCATTGGGGTTAGTCTCGGCCTCATTATCGGCGCGGGCATCACAACTTTATGGTCATGGCGTGCTGGCTTTTTTATTAATTTACCCATCACCCTAGGCTTAATTTGGTTAACCCAGCGTTATCTGCCAGCGTCAAGTCGGCAACGACGCACCCTCGATTGGTCGGGAGTTGCCCTTTCGTTTTTAGGTATTGTGGGCCTGATTAACGGAATTAACGGCTATGGCAATCGGCTACTTTCCCTACTGATTGGTCTGCTACTGCTGGGAGGCTTTGCCCATCACGAAATAAGTAGCCCCCAAACATTAATTCCAGTGGCTATTTTAAATAATGCCTCCCGTACTCAAGCCTATTTGATTCGATTCGTTTATTCGGCGGCAATTACTAGCTTCTGGTTTTTCACTCCCCGGATTCTCCAAACGTTATACCACCTGAATCCAATTTTAGTTGGAGCCTCATTTTTGCCCATGACGTTGGTTAATTTCTGGTCTGCTCACCAGGTGGATCATTTAACCTGTCGGTATGGTAATCGCCAACCACTTTTATGGGGACTGATGATTGGCTTGATTGGTTTCCTGGGCTTACTAGGCATTCATCCCGGTGGAAACTATTGGGTAACCGTTGCCCTCCCGATGGTTCTGATTGGCTACGGCCAAGGCTGGATTTTAAGTCCCGTGACCACCTTAGCCGTAACCGGATTATCGCCCTCAGCAGCCGGTATCGGTTCCGGTCTAATTAACATCATGTTGCAACTTGGTGGCGTTACGGGACTAGCAACGCTTGCAACGTTATTTTCACACAACGGGTTACTTTCAGCTTACCATTTTGAATCACTGGGGATGGCACTACTCGTCTTAATTGGTCTGGGTATTACGCTGAACCTGGTTCGAGTAGCTGCACACCAACGACTAGTCTATAAAAAGTCGAATTAAAGTATGGGCAAAGTCACACTCGTTAAGTATAGCATGGGCTAGAATCATTTTAACGCTGATAAGGACACCATTGATGAGTCTAAAATGGCTAAATTAGTTCCTGTTTAATTTAAACAAGACATTTTACCCCCAGTTAAACAGTCGTCTTCTCCCGGCAAATATGCTAAGCTAAAGTCAAGAACGTCTGTTTGGAGGCCCTGTTTATGGAAAAGCAACACTATTTAAAACTCATCGACGAAGAACTCGCCCAAGCGCCCTGGTTCGTCCAGGAATACTATCAGGCTAAATCGACGATTCCCCTGTCCCCGGCGACGTTGTATCAGTACCTGACCGAATTTCGGCGCTTCTTTAACTGGTTGATTAGCGAGGGCCTCACCACGGCGACGCAGCCGACCGAGATTTCCCTCGACCTATTGGCCCATTTGAAAAAGGAAACGGTGGAACTCTACAAGTCCGCCCTATTGAACCAAACAAAACTGACCGGTGCGCGGGGCAGTCGGTCTCACCCCACTATCAACCGCTCGTTGAACGCGTTATCTTCGCTCTTCAAGTATCTGACCGAAGACACTGAAGATGAGCACGGTGAAGCCTACTTTGACCGTAACGTGATGCATAAGATTGCGCTGGTACGGACAAATGAAACTTATGCCACCCGGGCGGCGAACCTCAAGACCAAGTTGATGCTGGGCAATACGGATCACGACTACCTCGACTTCATCGATCATAAGTACGAACAAGGCCTGACACCGGCCCAACGGCGGTATTTTAAACGCGATAAGCGCCGGGACCTCGCCATCAACGCCCTCTTACTCGGCAGTGGCCTGCGGGTATCCGAAGCGGCCAACGCGGATTTGCGCCAATTGAACTTAAAGACCGCTACGATTGGGGTCGTGCGCAAAGGGGGCCAACGCGATACCGTGCCGATTGCCCCCTGGACCATGCCCTATATTCAGGCTTACGTTGAGCAACGTCCCACACTTTATCACGCAACGGCCAGTGACCGGGCCTTGTTTTTGACCATTTATCGCGGCCAGGCCTCCCGGATGCAGGCTAATTCCATCGAAAAAATGGTCGCCAAGTATTCGAGTGCCTTCAAAGTCCGCATCACGCCCCATAAGTTGCGGCATACTTTGGCTTCAAAATTGTATCTGGCAACGAAGAATGAGCAATTAGTCGCCACCCAGCTGGGGCAAAACTCGACAACTGCAACGGGTTTATACACGCACATGATTGATGACGAACAACGTAAGGGATTGAAGAAACTTTAGGCGATACAGCGTTGTCTTCAGAAAAAACAAACACCGCCCCTGCTGAAATTTACGCAAATTCAGCAGGGGCGGTGTTTTCAGAAATAAGTTCACCTGATTTGTCCAAAATAAATTTAACTGAGCCTCAGTAACAACTCGCTTATGCCTCCATTAAGGATTGGATGAGGGTTTTAACCGGTAATACCTTTTTAAGCGTATCGACACCAGTATTCACACTCACGATACCCGTTTGAAAATCCCCTTGAAGCATCCCCGGACGTACGCCCCCATTAACGCTGATTTGATGATCCAAATCGTTGTCTTTGGGCGTAGCCAGTTGGACTTGAGCATATTTTTTCGCTGGCCGTGTGTCCAGCGAACGTTGCGTGGGAGATACCCGAAAAAGGTTGTGGTGCGTTGCCGTCGCAACCATTTTTTTAGCCACGGGACTCATCGGCGACTCGGTCGTCATTAAGAAACGACTCCCAATGTAAACGCCCCGTGCACCCAAAGCAAGGGCCGCTTTAACACCGCGGCGATCATTGATGCCACCAGCAGCTAATACGGGGATGTTGACGGCATCGACCATGGTTGGAACAACGGTGAACGTTCCAAAATCTTGTTTCGGTAATACCCCGCCTTCGTCTGAGCCGGTGGCGACCGCGATATCTGCCCCGTAACGTTCCCCTAACTGCATTTGCGCAACTGTTGGTGTTAAGGGCCGAAAGATGATGATTCCCTGATGCGCTTTGATGAGTTGAAATAATTCTTGGTGGGCTGTACCGACTACAACGAAATATTTCACGCCCTCGGCAAAAGCGACCTTGAGGATTTCACGCGTATAAGTAGTATCGGCCAAGCTTTTACCGTCGTTTGGCGTTAAAATATTTAAGCCAAATGATTTTGAAGTGAGATTTTGGACCTGCTTGATTTCTGCCCGCATGCGTTCAGCCACTTCATGCGGGTCTCTGGCATTCGTTTGCTGACCAGCGTTAGGGCCCAGGACACCTAAACCACCGGCATCGCTAACCGCAGCAACAAATTTAGCATTGGTCAACCAAGACATTGGAGCTTGAATCAACGGGTACGTTGTTTGTAAGATTTTCGTAATGGGGTTCATTTAGGTTCCTCCTTAGATTTATATATCGCTAAATATGAATATATTAGATGAAAAAATAAATGCCATCTGGCATTTATTTAGTCGTGTTTACTTAAAAATGGCTAGTTTTTGGAGTTCATTATGCAAATTAATGGCGTCCCACGGCATGTGTTCAGCAATCGATAGCCCAACTAGCTCGGCGTGGGCACTCACATCTTGGAGCACCCGGCTAACCGTTGCCAACTTCATCGACCCAATAGCTGCGCCAAATTTTTGTCGGTCTAACCCGGGCTCTGCCGGTAAAACAGACCGAAAATCGTCCGGGTCTAAGACGTCTAGGTCTAAGTGAAGGGCCACGTGCTTGATGCCGGCTGCCGTAAACCAGGCTAAGAGGCGATCACTAGTCGTTGCCAAGTCTGCGGGCGTGAGTACTGCCATCTGTAAATCAGAAACTAGATGGTCCATTGGGCGTAACGCTTGCGTTTGTAACCCGGCAAACAAGACTTGTTTAGGGGTAAATGGGTGTCGGACCTGCTGGTTAAATTTGGCCGCCCCTTTTTGCATCAAATTAGCTACGACCATTTCGTGAATATGGTGCGAAGTGTCCGGATCAGAGGCATCGGGATGCGCATCTAACCAGATGATACCCAAATCATCGGGATATTTGCCGTGCAGGTAATCAAAGGGCGCTTCCGAAATTGAACAATCGCCCCCGAGGGTGATGACTCGCTGGGGTTGTTTGATCCGTAACGTGTCAGCGGTCGTTTGCATTTGTCGTAACAGGCTTGTTTCACCGTCGATACGGTCATTATCGGTAACTGCCGTTTGATCGACCGGGATGTGCAAGGTTTCCGTTTGAGAACTTTCGGGTACCAAGGCCTCCAGAATTTTAGCTCCCATTTGATAATTAGCGTTCATCCCGCCCGGCCATTGTGGCAACACCAGACGCAAATTCTCCGTCATACTAAAGCCTCCATTTATATTTATAAATCGAAAATTAACGATACTTAAGTGGAAATAAAAAGGAATTTCTTACAATTCCTCTGCCACGTACTGTGCTAACTCATGAATATGCTTGTCGTTCCGTCGGTAGTAGGTCCACTTCCCGTGCCGTTCCGAAATCAACAACCCACAGTTTTGCAAATCACTTAAGTATTTAGAAACAGTTGATTGGGCCAAACCGGCACGTTTAACGATGTCGGTCACACAAATTCCTCCCTTTTCCCGCATCATGAACCGTACAGTTTCACACGATACCGAAGTAATCTCCTTTTCTGGATTCTTGAGCCATTGTAGAATATCGAGCCGAGTCTGGTTAGATAGGACCGAAAACAACTTTGTATTAATTTCCATAGTTCTATTATATTCATAATTTACGATATGTAAATAGAATTATGGGAAAAATATAAAATTTATTGTCATGCGAAGCCGCTTATTTTTGACCATTGATAAGTCTGCAGTTGAGCAATCATTGTACACGCACATGATTGATGACGAACAACGTAAGGGATTGAAGAAACTCTAAACTATCAAACTAAATTAAAAATACCCCCACTAAGTTAATTTAGTGGGGGTATTTTTAATGAGCAGTTCTAACTTAATTTAAATGATTGAATTTTCACCGATCGTAATTCCCGGCAGCACCGTCACACCGCTGCCAATCCAGACATTATCGCCAATATGAATCGTTTTATTAAATTGAAGCCCGTGACACCGGGTGAGAAGCCGTTGCAAAGGTACAGTTGGGACCAATCATCGTATGATCACCAATAAAGATTTCCCCGTCATCCACAAATTTATTATCAAAATTAATAAAAACGTCCTTGCCAACGTGAACGTTGACCAAGCCAAAATTAGCGCAAATCGGTGGAAGAACGGACAGCCCGTCGGAATAAGTCCCAAGGGCGGCCCGAAGAAATGGGTCGCGCTGACGCAGACCGGACGTGGTCTCCGCAATTTAGTTAAATTCATTGATTCGCTGAACCCGCGTCCATATTGTCATAAAATTCGCCAGACATGACCTTTTTTTCATTGCATTGATTTTTCTTCGACACTCGTTTAATTATTAACTCCTCTTTACACTGCGCATGCACGTCAAGTAGCATGTGTTTATTTTTCATTACAAATATTATTATACCCACACGCTTTGATAATTAATATTTAGGCTTTTTAACTCGGTGCTTCGCTTCACCGCCGGTCATACCCAACAATCGCGAACGTACTATTAAAATCAAAAAGCGGGAACCAATCCGTAAATGAATTGGTTCCCGCTTAAAATTCTTCATCAACGCTCGTTGACTGTGCACCGCGATCAATAAGCTTCTTGCTCCATGGAAACGGGCCAACCGATGTCCGAATGTCCCTGATCCAAATTTTGGATAGTCTGAACTTCCTGATCATTTAATTTAAAATCAAAAACATTCAAATTATCAGCGATATGTTGCTGATTAATCGATTTGGGAATCACCATGATGCCCTGTTGAGTCAGAAAACGCAAAATAACCTGGGCAGTCGCTTTGTGATGTTCCGTTGCGATCCGGACGATTGCCGGATCCGTTAGCACCGAACTCAGCCCTTCGCCCAGGGGGGCCCAAGATTCATGCAGAATATGATGCTGCGCCAAAAAGCGGTGCATCTTGTTTTGTTGCCAATAAATATGGGTCTCAATCTGATCGACCATCGGCTTAACTTCAGCATAGGCCATTAGCTCTTGTAATTTTGAACTATTAAAGTTGCTAACGCCAATAGCCCGCAATTTACCGGCCTGGTAAGCTTCCACCAACGCGCGATACGTACCGGAATTGTCGATTGTTGGCCAGTGAATGAGCATGAGGTCCAAATAGTCTAACTGCGCCGTCCGCAGCGATTCATCAATTCCACGCAGCGTGCTCCGATAGCCGGAAGTTTGCGTTTTAGAGGTGATAAACAAGTCTTCGCGGGCCACTGTACTCGCCTTCACCGCCGCACCGACTTCGGCTTCATTGCCATAATTCTGGGCGGTATCAATACTCCGGTATCCCAAACGGATGGCCGCCGCCACGTTTTGCTCCGTGACGGCAGGCGCCATCTGATACGTTCCAAACCCAAGCGCCGGGACTTTTACCCCGTTATTCAATTCAAAATAATCCATCGTTTAACTTCCTTTCTAACTGATGAATTCATTTTACTCAAACTGACTAAAAAACAGAATAATCGCTTGATTAGCGTCACGTTAACCTGACGTTAATGCCGGCCGTTGCCGCCGATATTCCGCCCCAATCAGTTCAATAAACTGTTGTACCGCAGCAGTGGCGCGTTGTGAATAAACGATCCCGTAAGGCATTTGATATGTTGCATCCATCGCGACTGCTTTGATTGGGGCGTAAGCATCCTGCCAAATTCCCAGAGTTTCCATAATGTAATTATTCTGGCTGCAAATATTAAACGTATTAATATCATAAAAATCATCACTATCGATCACGGTAATATGGTGCGCTTCCAGCCGGTCACGCAGCGTGTCCAGCCGTGGTGACAGGCCGCGTTTGACCAAGATGACCTTTTCAGACTGCAGGTCATCAAAAGTCAACCGCTGCTTAGTCGCCAAACCGTTACTGATTGGCACGCCCCAGTATAATTTTGTTTCTGACAGTTCATAGGTCTGGTATGGGCCATGTTCGATTTGTTCAGAATTCATCGGCCCAACAAAAAAATCGATTTTAGTTCCCAGATTTATAAACATCCGCTGCATACTAAGCGGATCATCTTCAAATGAAACCAGATCAATTTGGTAATCAGTGTAATCAGCCATCCCCGACCAAACTTTGATCAACGGTTGCGCCGAACGCAGCAGCGAAGTTCCAATTTTAATGGTTTTAGGTCCCCGCTGGGCAATGTCGCGGGTCCGGGCCACAATCCGATCGGCTTCAGTCATATATTTATTCACTGATTCATAAAAGAAATTACCGGCTTTGGTTAAGCTCACACCCTGTGTGCTTCGGTTCAACAACTTAACACCAACCATCTCTTCAAGGCTATTCATTTGTTTCATGATCGAAACAGCCGAAATAAATAGTTGCGTTGCGGCCTTGGAGAAACTACCGGCACGCACCACTTGGATAAAGGTCGCTAACTTGGCATCGTACATAAATAACCCCTCCATCTCTGAATTACGCGTTGTTACCGCAATACTAATTTCCTTTTAATTAAACGTCAAGTTTAGCACAACCGCGTTAATAATGATTATCGCGGTTTTTACATTAACCATTAGTTAATACGAGACTAACTCGTTAAGCAATTCCTGATACCAGTTTTTTCCGCTATGCTAATATTTATCATTTTATGGTTGACTTACATGTTACTTTTTATCATTTTAGGAATCACAACGGGTGGGTTTATTCCCCTTCAAACATCGATCAATTCGCAATTGGGCAATCGGGTTAAAACACCGTTCTTATCATCTTTAATCTCATTTATCATTGGGGCACTCTTTTTGTTCATTCTGAGCCTCGTTACGGAGGCAGACCTGCCGCTCATCAACGACACCCTGAGCGCGCTGCCCTGGTGGGGCTATTTGGGCGGAATCATTGGCATGCTCTGTTTAACGCTGAACATCTTTCTGTTCCCCATTCTGGGCAGTGTCCAAACGGTCGTCATCCCGATGGTCGGTCAAATCCTGATGAGCATGGTCATCGATAACTTCGGCTGGTTGGATACCCAACCGAGTCCGCTAACACTAGCCAAACTAGCCGGTATCGTGTTGATCATCGCTGGGATCATGATCACGCTGGCGCTCCCGGGAATCTTGGCGAAGCAAACGCCGCGTCCACGCTCCACTACCAAATCTTCGAAATTTATCTGGCAAATCACCGCCCTCTTAGACGGCTTCGCGTTTGCCACCGAATCAACGATCAACGGCCACGTGGGGACCGTGTTAAAGTCACCGATCCATTCAGCATTCTTAACTTTTCTGATTGCTACGCTCATCTTGCTTGTGATCAACCTGGTTCAAGGTAATTTCAAAAAGCTGGGCTACCTGGTTGCTGCCCCGGCGCCCGCCTGGAATTTCTTGGGCGGTGTTATCGGCGGAATCAATATTTTGATCACCGCCCTGCTGGTCCCGCAAATTGGAATCAGTTTGGCCACTATCCTCGGTCTGATGGGACAAATCGTAATTAGTTTGGTGATCGACCACTGGGGGCTGTTAGGTGCTGAAGTCAA
Organism: Levilactobacillus suantsaii; assembly: GCF_004115745.1. Classification (GTDB taxonomy): domain Bacteria; phylum Bacillota; class Bacilli; order Lactobacillales; family Lactobacillaceae; genus Levilactobacillus; species Levilactobacillus suantsaii. The sequence goes on from NZ_QXIL01000009.1 coordinate 12,738, forward strand.
CAAAGTCAACAAAATACAAGTCTCGGGCATCCTGACCATCATCTTTGGTATCGTAACAATTGAATTGATCTAAGCAGTTAGTGCCGCTCCAACAACAAAGGACCCGCAATTCGAACGCGAATTGTGGGTCCTTTGTTTCATTTGTATTGATTCCCCTATCAAATAATTTAGGTTAAATCTAGCAGAAGCCCCCTGCCCAAACAAGGGCAATGTCAGGGGTCTACAACATTGATACCCAACATTTTCGCATTATTTACAAATAAAATTAAATGGATTATAAATCTGCAAGCAGGTAGCTTAATACAAAATTGACTACTTTGCTTATAATTATATTTATAATTGCAAAAAAGTTCGCTTTTTTATAATTTTATGTAGTAATTACCATTTATTTACAATATAATGTTCACTAAAGACGAACTTTAAATTAGGAGGAAGCGAATATGCACTGGTTAACTGACTTACTGTCCGCCATTGGGGTCGTGCTTAATGGGATTCCTCAAGGCATCATGGCCATGTCCCTTGGATTTGCGATTTTTCCCACGATGTTTTCGTTTATTTTTGCCTCGGCCGTCAACGGGGCCTTTGGGGCGGTAGCGCCCCTCTCGTTTCAAGCCGAGTCGCTCGCTCTGACCGGAAAACTGGGCCGAAGTTTGCGGGAACGGACGTCGATCATCTTCGGCGGATCCGTCATCATGTTGGTGATTGGCCTGACCGGAACCCTGACGAAGATCGTTGACGTCCTGGGTAACGGCATCATGGCAGGGATGATGGCGGGGGTTGGCATCATGCTGGCTAAGATTGCCCTCTCGTTAGCCAAAGACCAACAGCTCACCGGCTGGATCTCCATTGCCCTAGCCGTCATCATCTATCTCATCACTAAGGATCTGGTGTGGACCATCACCATTTCGGTTGTGGGGTCGAGCCTCGCCGCCGTCGGTATTCAACACTACCACGCCGACCTACCGGAACACGTCACGGCACGCCGCTTCATTTTTACCAAGCCAACCGTGAACGTTCGGGTCGTTCGCGGCGCCTTGAGTCTGGCCTGCCTAAACATTGGGGCCAACATCTCTTACGGGTTGATCACCGGACAAATGACCGGCATCAAGCCCAACCCCGTTAACTTGAACCTATTGACCGGGACACAAGCCATTGCCGACATGGGAACCAGCCTGTTAGGTGGCGCGCCCGTCGAAGCCATCATCTCGGCGACCGCCAGTGCCCCCGAACCCGTCGTGGCGGGTATCATGATGATGCTCATCATGGCCGTCATTTTAGCCTTTGGGTGGTTGGCCAAGTTAGGGAAATTCGTTCCGAGCGCGTCGATTGCCGGGTTTCTATTGATTTTAGGTGTCGTGGTCATCTTCCCGGAAAACGCGGCGATTGCGCTACACGGCACGGGAACCACAGCCGCAGCCATTACCCTGGTGATTACCGCCATTGTTGATCCATTTACCGGCCTCCTGACCGGCGCCATTTTAAAATTCGTCTTGCCACTACTTGGATTGGGGGTCTAATACATGCCACAGACTTATGCGTTAACCGTCGGGAAGTTGACCCGACAATTGCCGATTATTCCCATTAGTGATGAACTGGCCATCGCGTCGTTCGTCTTATTGGGGGATGCCGAATTGACCGATTATGCGGCGCAAGCGTTAGCTACCAAATTACCCGCCGACTTCGACTACTTAGTGACCATGGAAAGCAAGGGCATCCCCCTGGCCCAGGAATTGAGCCGGGTGACCAATCATTCACAATTTGTGGTCCTGCGGAAGTCACAAAAAGACTACATGCGCTCTCCATTGTCCGTCCCCGTCAGCGCAATTACGACCAGTGCTCCCCAACGGCTGGTCCTGGATGGCGACGATGCCCAGCGCTTAGCCGGTCACCGGGTCGTGATCGTTGATGATGTCATTAGTAGCGGGGGCTCCTTGGAAGCTGCGCAAGCATTGATGGCTAAAGTCAACGCCCAAGTTGTCGGTCAGGTCGCGGTCTTGGCCGAGGGCGCCGCCGCTTTTCGCACCGATATTCAGTTTTTGGCTCCCCTGCCGCTGTTTCCCCGTGCTTAATCACTACTTATATAATAGGAGGAATTTCTCATGCGTCGTGCGTTACTTAGCGTTTCTGATAAAACTGGATTAGTCGATTTTGCCCGAACCTTGCTGGCTCAAGACTTTGAATTAGTTTCCACCGGTGGCACCCAGGCCGTCTTAGCTGCCGCCAACGTCCCGGTCACACCCATTGAAGCCGTGACGCACTTTCCCGAAATGCTGGATGGCCGCGTTAAAACGCTGAATCCGTTAGTCTTCGGCGGAATTTTAGCGAAACGTGACAACGTTGAGCACCAACAAACCTTAAAAGACCACAACATTACCCCTATCGACCTGGTTTGTGTCAATCTATATCCCTTCGCCCAGACCATTCAGGACCCGGACGTCACTCTCGCCGAAGCTGTGGAACAAATCGATATCGGCGGACAGTCACTAATTCGGGCTGCGGCCAAGAACTACCCGGACGTCTTGGTGGTCTGTGACCCCGACGATTATCAGCCGGTCGGTCAAGCGTTACAAACCCATAACGATGACATCGCGTTTCGGAAACGGCTAGCTGCCAAGGCCTTCCAACACACGGCCCAATACGATGCGCTGATTGCGACCTACTTAACTGATGATGATAGCGCGACGGACCAACTAACTTTGACCTACCAGAAAGAACAGTCCTTGCGCTACGGGGAGAACCCGCAACAAGCCGCCACGCTTTTTCGCGACCCCTCCCCAGTACCCTTCTCCATTCCGGCAGCCAAGCAGCTCCACGGGAAACCGCTCTCCTTTAACAACTTAAAGGACGCCGATGCGGCGCTGGGGTTGATTCGCGAATTCGACCGGCCAACCGTGATCGCCTTGAAGCACATGAATCCCTGTGGTGTGGGCTCGGCGGATGACCTTGAAACGGCTTGGGATAAATGCTACGCCGGAGACACGATGTCCATCTTTGGCGGCATCATCGTGTTGAACCGGCCCGTTGATTTGGCGACGGCGCAAAAGATGCACCAGCTTTTCTTAAAAATCATTATTGCCCCCGGTTTTGACGATGATGCCTACGCTGTTCTGGCCAAAAAGAAAAATCTACGTCTGTTAACGGTCGACTTCACCCACGCCAAGGACCCGGAAGCCCCAGAATACGTGAGCGTGCGTGGCGGTCTGTTACAGCAGGAACGCGATCACGTGATTGATGACCTGGCTAACTTCACCGTCCCTAGTCAGGCCCAACCCACAGCCGAACAACTCGCCGCGATTCAGTTTGGCTTGAAGGCCATTAAATTCGTTAAGAGTAACGCCATTCTGGTCAACACCACCAGTCAAACGCTCGGCGTCGGTCCCGGGCAGATGAATCGGATTGACGCGTTAAAGATTGCCGTCACTAAGGCCGAGGGTAAAGCAGGTTATGACCATAGCGTCTTGGTCTCCGACGCCTTTTTCCCCATGGATGACTGCGTCGAATACGCTGCGGAACACGGAATTCACGTGATTGCCGAACCTGGTGGGAGTATTCGTGATAAAGACTCCATCGCCATGGCCGACAAACACGGCGTCGCCTTAGTCTTTACCGGTCACTGGCACTTCCGCCACTAACTGGTATACCTTTTGACAAGATAAAACGCCCCCGACAAATTAAGGTCGGGGGCGTTATTTTGGGCTTCATTTTAAATCAAATTTATTAATCGTAATTCAGGTGCTTATCCTGGTCTAAGGCGTTGATGGCTTTGATTTCATCAGCGGTTAGTTCAAAATCAAAGATGTCGAAGTTTTCCCGGACCCGAGCGGCCTTCGAAGACTTCGGGAAGACCACGAAGCCGGTGTCGACTTGCCAACGTAAGACGACTTGCGCCGGTGTTTTCTCGTGGGCTTTAGCAATCTTCGTGATGGTCTCGTCTTCCAGAATCATGTGCCCATGACCGATTGGGGAGTAGCCTTCGTTAACGATGTCGTTATCCTGGTCAAATTGGCCCAAGTCGGCTTGAACCTTGTAAGGGTGTCGTTCGATTTGGTTGACCATCGGCTTAACCTTAGCGACGTCAAAGAGTTGTTGGAGCTGGTCCTTGGAAAAGTTCGAAACGCCAATCGCCCGGACCTTCTTTTGATCGTAAAGGGTTTCTAAGGCGTGCCAAGTCTCTAACGTTAAGTCAAAGTCCTTTTCATTGGGCCAGTGAATCAGGTAGAGGTCCAAGTAATCGAGTTGTAAGTCCTTTAATGTCTGGTCAAAAGCGGCCAGCGTCTTGTCGTAGCCTTGATCGGCATTCCAGACCTTGGACGTGATAAATAAATCTTTGCGGTCGACGTCAGCTTTTTTGAGGGCTGCCCCGACTTCGGCTTCGTTGCCGTAGATGTGGGCACAATCAAAGTGCCGGTACCCGGCATCTAATGCCGTTTGCAGAGATTCCGGAACATCTTGGTTGTCAATCTGATACGTCCCAAACCCTAAAACGGGGATGGTGACGCCATTGCTTAACTGTGCAGTTTGCATGTGATGACCTCACTTTTTTAGTAGTTACGTTTTCTCATCTTAACAGACTAGTAAAACGTCCATTTGACTGACACTGCTGGTACTTTGAAGCTGATGAAGCGGTGCCAATCTCTATGACCATCATACCTTGTCATCGTCCTGGCGGCAACTGATTGACCCTTTAAAGGAAGTTGCCCGCTAATGATGTGAGGTGGAAATCGTCCACTAGAACTGGTTTGAGACCGACAATTAAAACTTATGATGAATTAAAAAGTTAAAACTTTAGTGGTTAAACGTCAGCAGGTGTCATCCTAGAGGATTATGCTGAAAGTCAGAGTAAGCCATACTGGGAACGTAAAAATAAACCATTGGAACTTTACAATTTGCTATTCTCAAATCAGGTTTACTTTTGTGATTCTTTCCACTCTACGCTGTTCCCGGGCGAATTTTCTAATAATTAAGACATTAATTGTTATTTTCAGGATTTCGATAACGAACATTTGTTCGAAGAACGTGAGATGTGGCATAATAGACCTTAACCAGACTAACAAGGAGGACTTCCCATGAAATTATTACATACGGCCGATTGGCATATCGGGCGGACGCTCAACGGTTACTCACTATTGGCTGAACAAGAACAAGCCTTTCAACAAATCTTACAAATTGCCCTGGATGAGCACGTGGATGGTATCGTGGTCGCCGGCGACCTGTACGATCGCGCCGTTCCCAATACCGACGCCGTGACCGCGTTGGACCACATGTTTCGCGCGATTAATATTGAGCATCAACTTCCGATTTACGCCATTTCGGGAAATCATGACGGGGCTAAACGCCTGAACTACGGCCGTGAATGGTTAGCCAATACCGGGTTTCATTTGAACACATTATTAGAAGAAGCCTTTACGCCCATCGAAACGGCGAGCACGCAAATCTTCTTACTGCCGTTCTTTGATCCCATGGATGCTCGAGTCTATTACAGTCACCAAGGCATGTCCGAAGACCAAACTAAGGCCATCCACACGATTAACGATGCTATGCAATTGGTTATCGCCGATTTGGTCAAATTATTTGACCCGCAGAAACGCCATCTGCTAGTTACCCACTTTGCTGTAACCGCCAGTGCCGATGATGAGTTGGACCTGACCAGCGAAACCACGTCCAAGGTCGGTGGCTTGGCCAGTCTTCCTGCTAGTCTGTTCGAAGCCTTTGATTACGTCATGCTGGGCCACATCCACACCCGGTTAGCTTCTCCGATGAAAGATAAAATCCGTTACGCCGGGAGTCCAGTCAAATTCAACGTGAAGGAAGCCAATCCCAAATTTCACGGAAAAGGTGTGGAAATCGTTGACATCACCGCCGACCACATCACCCACACCTTCAAGCCCATCACGCCCCACACGGACTTAATTGCGTTAAAGGCCCCTTGGAAAACGTTAACGGATCCCGAGTATTACCATCAACAGCCCTGCAACCAAGCTTGGTTTGCTATCACGATTGAAGACTTTGACCGTAGCCAACACCTAAACGTCAGAGCCGAGTTGCAAAAAATATATGGGACCGTTGTGGAACTCGACTACGCCGACACCCAAGCTAAGCCGATTGACCACCCAGAAACGGCCACGCCCGGCACCCTCAGTCCCGACGATTTAGTCGGTCAGTTCTTTCACGCGGTCACCGGTCACGACCTATCCCAGCCACAGCAGCGATTAGTCGACAATATCTTCATCGACTTGAGTCAGGAGGAATAATCTATGAAACCCGTTTACTTAAAAATGACTTACTTTGGCCCCTACCAAGAAGCGGCCATTGACTTTCGCCAGCTCGAAGAGGCCCCCATCTTTCTAATTGGTGGCGATACCGGGGCCGGCAAATCGACCATCTTTGATGCCATGACCTACGCGCTATTTGGCAGCACCACTAATGACGGTGCGGACGGCCGCGGGGCTAAGGAACTGCGCAGTCAATTTGCCCCTGCTGATCAGGCCACGACCATCACCTTTTATTTCGAGCAAGGAAACCAACTCTATAAAATCACTCGGTCTCCGGAGCAATCGTTAGCCAAGAAAAGGGGGAACGGTACGACCAAAAAGAACGCGACCGCCACGTTGGCGACCATGACCACCGTTGGCGGGACGGAAACGGCCAGCATCGCGGCTAAACCCGCCGACGTGGGCCCGGAAATCATGTCAATTTTAAATTTGAATGCCGATCAATTTAAAAAGATTATCCTGTTGCCGCAAAACGACTTCTCGGAATTTTTGAAGGCCAAGACAACGGACAAAGAGCGCATCTTAAAGAAAATCTTTGGGACCCAGTTGTACACGGACTTTACCGCCAAACTGAAGGAACGGTATGACGCGGCCAGCCAGACCGGTCAACAGTTCACCAACCAATTAACGGCTCAACTCACAGCGGCAACGTGGACGCCCACCGAACAAGACCAGCTACAGCAAGCCGCGGCGCCGGAACAACCTGCCCTGCTGAAAGCTTTCGTTACGCAACGGCAACAAACGTTAACCAAGGTAACGGCTAACGCGCAAACCAATCAACAAGCGCTCGACCACGCCACCGCGGCTTACCAACAAGGTCGCGATATCGACCAGAAATTCAAACGTCTCGCAACGACTAAGGCGGACTATCAGCAAAAAATCACGGCACAAAAGCCACAAATTGCTGCCCAAGAAGCGCAATTGTCCAAGTTACGCTGGGCCGCTACGCTCAGCGATACGGTTAGGGATTATCAGCAGGCCCAAGCCGACCAACAACACCTTAAACAGGCCCAAACGGCCGCCCAAACAGCTGCCGTCCAGGCCAACGACCGGGTCGAACAAGCCCAACAAACGCAAAAAAAGTTGACGGATCAAGCCGCCGATTTTGACCAGCAACAGCACCGGGTCGACCAATTGATCACCCTCATCCCCCAGGCCCAAAAAGTCGAAGATCTGACGACGCAGGTAGCTCAGCTCCAACCAACGGTAACCCAAGCCCAAAAACAATATACTGACCAGAAGGCCCAAATTGATACTTTAGCCGCGACCATTACCCAACAACGAGCTGCTTTAGCGCCAGTAGATGAGTTACGGACAACTAAAGATCACCTCACGCAGCAACGCTCCCAAGCCGTGGATACCCTGACCCCCCTGTTTAACCAGCAACAAACGACTCGCGCCACGGTCAAACGGCTTCAGGCGGATTATGACCAAGCTCAAACGGCTCAGCAAGACCGTCAAAATCAATTGACGGCCGCACAAACTGACTTTCAAACCCAAAAGGGTCGGCGACAAGACCTGATGATTGCCCAACTTCAACAGGAATTGGTCAACGGTGAACCTTGCGTGGTCTGTGGCTCTTTGGACCATTCGCATATGCAGCCCCACGTAGCGGCCAGTGAGACCGAGTTGAAAGCGGCCATGACAGCGGTCGATGCATCGCAAAACACCCTGGCGGCGGCGCAAAAGAGTGTTGCCAACGGTCAAGAGCAGATTCAAAAATTACAGACAGAACTGGCTACTGCGCAACAGGACCAAACAACGGCGACCACCCAACTAACCACACAGTACCAACAATTACGTCAGAACACGAGCTTAATCAGCTTACCCCAAACAGCTGAGCTGAAGACGATTAAAGCGGCGTTTGACCAGCAATTGCAAACGGCCACGACCGAGTTGAAACAAGCCGAAAAAGCTGCCCAAACCGTCCAAGCCTTGGAAACGCAACTGACCACCAAGCGTGACGACTTAAATGCAGCGCAAGTCACCTTAGCGCAACAGCAGGCAACCTTGAAAGGGAAACAAAGTGACCTGCAAGCCGCCCAGAAAGTCTTACCAAGTGATGCGGGATCCAGCGCACAATTGGCCCAAGAAAAAACGCAATTGACGCAAGCAATCGCGACCTACACGGCAACTAGCCAAAAGGCGACGACTGAAACCCATCAAGCTCAGCTGGACCAATCGACGACTACGACCAAACTTGAAGACTTGAATCAACAATTGACGGCCAAGCAACACCAGGTCACGGCGTTAAATGATAGCCTCACCGCGGCGCTTAACGCCATGACGGCCCCCACCCAGGACCTCGCTACGTTGCAGCAGTGGTTAGCAGACATCGCTGATGGGACCATGGATCACCTGCAGACCACCATTACCAGTTATCACCGTGACGCCCAGAACCTCACGGCGACGATTGAGGCCCTGGAGTCTGAGTTGTCCGACCAAACGATCCCAGATCTAGCGGCGTTAAAAGCTACCCTGGCCACCCAACAAGCGCAACGTGACGAGCTGATCCGAGAGCAAGCCAACGCCACGACCGCGGCCAAAACGGCACAAGCTAGCTACCAGCAAATCCAGCAGATTTTACGTGACCAAGGTGACTTCGCCAAACGATTTGCCGAGTTGACGGGATTATACAATATCGTCACGGGAAAAGATGGCAACGATCAGAAGTTGAAACTTGAAACCTACGTGGTTCAGAACTACCTCCAACGGGTCTTGACCTACGCCAACGAGCACTTCATCAACCTACTGTCTAATAACCGTTACACGTTTGAACTCGCTGCCAAAGTCGCCGACCACCGGACCGACCACGGACTCGATATTTACGTCTTCGATAACGAAACGGGCCATTCCCGTTCAGCCGACACGCTGTCCGGTGGGGAGACCTTCATTGCGGCGCTGTCCATCGCGCTATCGCTCAGTGAAGTCGTGCAGTCCTCAGCCAACGGGGTTCAAATCGATGCCCTCTTCGTCGACGAAGGCTTTGGGTCTTTGGATGATGAGACTTTGGAAAAGGCCATGCAGGCACTTGAGACCATCGGTGAAAACCGGATGGTGGGCGTCATCAGCCATATCGAATCCATGAAACGCACGATTGGCCAACAGGTCTTGATACAAAAATTAGGCGATGGCCGTAGCCAAGTCAAACTCATTAGTAAGTAGATTACTTTCCCACAATAATAAAATTTGCACGAAAAAGCTCGCTTAACCATCATTGGCACGGTTAAGCGAGCTTTGTTTCTAAAAGGGAGCAGTTTAAATTTAGCTTTTAACGGCGACTGGCCAGGCCACAGTCCCCGCGATGGGCACCAGTTGAATGGAATCACTGACCTGAAGTGCTTGACATTGTTCCGCTGTTAAGCGACTGGTCCGATACCCCCCGTCAGGTAGCGGTTGAATGGTGAACTGGCCGTCCGTTGCCCAGCGAAATAAAATATCGCCAGGGAGGTCGCTGAATAAGAGGTACTCCTGCGGTAAGGCGGCTAAATTGATGACCGGCAAAGGGTCGGTAGTTACACCAGTGATAGCGGTCCCCCGGGTCCCCTCGCGGAAGCGTTGGGCGGCCACTAAGACGTCATTCAACACGCTGTTGGCCGTGGCGGTACTGCCGGCACCCGGACCAGCGTAGAGGCTTTCGCCAATAGCTTGGCTTTGAATCGCCACCCCGTTTTGGACCCCATCGATGCGACTTAAGGCATGGGTCGAATCCAAAGCGACCGGCGCCACCCGACAGTAAAGGTGGTGCGCCTGACGTTGGGCCTGGGCAAGCAATTTGATGGTCCACCCCGACTTGGCTGCGGCTTGGCACTGGTCCGCCGTTAACGTTGTGATACCTCTTGGCGCAATTTGGGCTTGAGTCACCTGTTGGCCAAACGCTAAGCGGGTCAAAATCATCAGCTTATACGTGGTGTCTAACCCGCCGACGTCATTCGTTGGGTCACTTTCCGCGTATCCGGCCGCCTGCGCCGCCGCTAATGCTCGGGGATAGGTCTGCCCCGTTTGGGTCATGGCACTAAGGATGTAGTTGGCCGTGCCATTCAAGATTCCCGTGACGGCTTGAATCGTGTCGGTCGCGTAGCTATCCGTCAAGGTCCTTAAGATGGGGATGCCCCCGGCAACGCTGGCTTCGTAAAACAAATCACAGCGATTACGGTGTGCCAAATCGATGAGGTCTTGGCCGGCCGTCGCAATTAAGTCCTTGTTGGCGGTGATCACCGATTTACCGTGTTCGAGCGCGGTCGTAATGGCCTGCTTGGCCGTGGTTACCGTGCCCATGACTTCGATGACCAGCTGAATCTGTGGGTCACTCACAACATCAGTTAATACCGTGGTCAACCGGGTACCTGCCGGTAATTTGGCTTGGCGCGGGGCGTGTAAGTGATGCACCGCCACCGTGGTCAATTCGAGGTGCAACCCATGAGTCTGTTCAATTTTGGCGGCCGCTTGGGTCAGCCGTTCGACGACCCCACTGCCGACGGTGCCAAACCCCAGCATGCCGATTTTAATGGTGGTCATCGCGTTTTCCCTCCTTTGGGTCACGTTAAATTTGGTCCAGGGCTTGTTTCAAGTCAGCAATCAAATCATCGACGTTTTCGACCCCGACAGAAATTCGAATCAAATCGGGAGTCACGCCCGCCGCTAACAGCTCCTGTTCACTGAGTTGGGCGTGAGTGGTTGAGGCCGGATGGATAATCAAGGACTTGGCATCCGCTACGTTGGCCAGAAGCGAGAACAAGTGAAGATGTTCAATCAAGTCCTTACCGGCTTTTTCGCCCCCTTTGAGGCCCAAGGTAAAGATGGACCCGACGCCTTTCGGGAAGTATTTCGTCGCTAAAGCGTGGTATTTACTGTCGGGTAATTCGGGGTAGTTGATCCAAGCAACCTTAGGGTGGTCATTTAAGAAGGCCACGATTTTCCGAGTGTTAGCGACGTGGCGTTCGACCCGTAAAGACAACGATTCGAGTCCTTGTAGCAGCAGGAAGGAGTTGAATGGGCTGATGGTGGCACCGGTGTCACGTAACGTTTCGGCCCGAACCTTGGTGGTGAAGGCGCCCCCACCTAAGTCGGCGAAGACTAAGCCGTTGTACTGGGGGTCCGGATTCGTGAATTCGGGGTACTTGCCACTGGCCTTCCAGTCGAACTTGCTGCCTTCGACGATGATCCCGCCCATGGTCGTGCCGTGACCACCGATGAACTTCGTGGCCGAATGGACGACCACATCAGCCCCGTGGTCAAGCGGTTTAACCAAGTACGGTGTGCCAAAGGTGTTATCAACGATCAAGATAATGTGGTGTTTGTGGGCGATGGCGCCGATAGCCTCGAAGTCGACCAAGTTGATGTCGGGGTTACCGATGCTTTCCACGTATAGGGCCTTAGTGTGTTCATTGATTTGGTCTTCAAAGTTCTGCGGATTGTCAGAGTCCACAAAATGGGTGGTGATGCCCAATTTCTTCAACGTAACGTTGAAGAGGTCATACGTCCCGCCATAGAGGGTCTTAGCCGAAACGATTTCGTCACCCTGTTGGGCCACGTTCAGGATAGCGGCGGTGATGGCAGCCGCCCCGGTAGCTAAGGTCACACCCCCGGTCCCATGTTCGAGGGCTGCGACCCGCTTGTCAACGACGTCCGTGGTCGGGTTGGTCAACCGGGTGTAGATGTTGCCGGCATCGGTCAAGGCAAATCGACCGGCGGCTTGCTTGGCGTCCTTAAAGACGTACGAAGTCGTTTGGTAAATCGGGACTGCGCGGGCGCCGGTCTCATCGACCGTTTGGCCAGCGTGGACTTGTAACGTTTCAAAGTGGTAGTTTTCTGGGTTAGATTTTGTCATAATTTAAAGACTCGCTTTCGTTAAGTTTAGTGTGGTTAACCAATTTTGATACAATTGCCGACTGGCGTGGGCCCAGCTGTAATCGACCTGGTCTAAATCAGAATCGGCAAAGTAATGCTGCGGTAAGGTGACCGGTAGCCGCTTTTGTTTGTCGCGGAAGTATTCTTTAGCCAGTGTGTTGGCCGCGTATTCTGGGTGACCGGTCACGTAAACGGCATGTTGCGTCGCAGATGTCAGGACCAGAGGCCCGACTTCATCGTTTTGGGCCACGACGTTCAATCCATCCGGTAACGTTGCCGGCAAATCCAGGCCGGTATGCCGCGATTGGGGCATCTTCAATAAACCACTGGCACTTAGCCCCTTGATCAAGCGGGAGCGGTTGTCAGTTGTCGTGGCGGTGTACACCCCCGTAATCTTGTGGGGCAATAACCGTTTGGCCACATCGAACTGCGCGTAAAGCCCAGCCTGAGCCGCCCAACATTCAAACAACGTTTGAGTCACGTGTCGTTGGGCCCAGTCGATGATGGCCAAAAACTCATGCCAGTAGTCTACCTGTTCAAACGGGAGTTGCTCGACCGGTGCTCCGGTAACGATCAAGCCGTCGAAGTGCTGATCAACGACCTGGTCGATGGACACATAAGCCTCGGCTACGGCTCGTTGCGAGTAAGTCTTAAAGTGGTGGCGCTTCGGGTACATGAAGGTCACCGCGACGTCATCGTCGACGGCTGAGAAGCGTTTCAGAAATTGCCGTTCCGTCTCCGCCTTCGTGGGCATCAGGTTTAAAATCAAAATTTGTAAGGGGTCACTGCGCAGAGAATCGTCGACCCACTGGTGTTGGGCCTTTAACAGGCCGTTCGTTGCCACAACTGTCATCTGATAACTTCCTTTCCGTCGAAAATAAAAAAGCCTTCGTTCGCCAGTTCCTAATTTAATCATTAGAAACTAACGGATGAAGGCTTTCGCGTTACCACCGTATTTCGTTACTACCTCGCGATAGCAACCTCGACAAGTACCCCCAGCTGGGGAGACTCCGCGAGATATCGGTCGCACCCGCACCCGTAGCCGTTAGACCCGGGTCATGACTCCAAGCTCATCTTCGTGGTATCACCGATTGCTTCTCTCACCAGGTCCAAGCTCTCTTTAAAATCGGGGATGTCACTACTCTTCTCTTCAACGTCTTTAATCACTTTTTAATTTAGAACTAATCTAACACCGGAATTTGCCACCGTCAACCCATTTATCAAAAAAATTATAGTGACGGGACTTCGTCAACGAAGCGCAATCATTGTGGGGCTTGCGTTGTTCCACGATTCTGTTACGGCCATAAAAATTTCAGAAGTAATTGGTCGACTTGCTGGTTGTCGTGTAACCGACTATGTTGGGCATTGGCCCCCATGATTTTGCGGACCTGATATGATTTGGCCCGCTTTTGAACTAATAACCGCAACGAGCGTGACGAGGCGTTGCTGACTCGTCCGTCTGAACGGGTCTTGTCGTTTAATTCCCCATAAATATTGAGTACGGCGACTTGCCGCGGAAAATAGGCGCGCCGAGCCGCTAACCGCCGGTAATCATTAGGTGGTGTCTGAAGTCGTCTGGATTGGTCTCGCGTTTGTTGCTGGCTAGTATCGTTACCTCCGAGAACACCATTAAAGTTACCGGCAATGGCGACCCATTTTTGGGGCCGGGGCATTTGGCGGTCAGTGTTTCGTTTTAATAAGTAGGTCAGTAGGGTGATATTCCCCATGGAATGCCCCACCAGGTTGAATTTTTGAATATGGTAAGTCCGGGCCAGACCGGTAATGACCTTTTGCGCCCAATTAGCCGTGACTTGATAATCCGTATTGCGGTTATCCTTGAACTCGACCGCGACTAACGGGTGGTAATCGCCTCGTTTGAAATGTCCCTGCCAGATGACCCGACCGGTCTTAGTCACGGTGGCGTGCACGACTGTTCGGGTCACGCCAGCGGCTGTTGCCGCATGGATCATCTGCATCTCAGCGCTAGCGTGGCTCCCGTAGCCATGAAAAAATAAGGTTGGGATATACCGGGCGCCGGTTTTAGCGGTGATGCTAGTCGATGTGGCAGGTTTCGCCGGTTGCGAAAATTGACCACATCCCCCTAACAGTATCACTAACCCCAATAGCCCCAGTAAGCAATCAGTGATATGTCGATGTCGTCTCATATTGGATGTCCCCCTATCTCCGCGCCTAGTATACGACTAGCCGAAAAAATCATGGGTAACAATGACTTTGATTGCTCAGTTACTTAGCGAGCTGAGACCTTATGGCTCTTACCTAGCCCAATAATTATCAAGTAGCCAATTAATCGATAGATACAAATAATTCACCTTGCGTTTTTATTAAAGGCCCAAAGAAACCGTAAAGACCAGGGCTTTCCCCTAGGCGGATCCCCAGTGATGCGGTATGCTAATCCCAGATTAAGTTACCCGCTGATCTCAACGTATACACATTGGAGGTGGTTCAATGCGCTGGGAACCGTTACTCATTATTTTACTCATAGCCGGTTTGAGTGGCTTGTTCGTGTTGACCACAACCGTTAACCGGTCGCATCGTTGGTTGGCCTTAGTGAGTCTAAGCTACTTGACGGGGTTAGCCGCTATCGTCTTTACGCCGTTATCCTTTACGGGGACGGCCGTTTACATCATGCCACCGGGTCTAGGACGCGTGAACCTCACCGCTCTAGACATCATGAATCTAGGATTTGCTGAAAACATCTTGTTGACCCTTCCGCTAGGCGTGTTAGTTAAACGGCTCTGGGCCCAGTTGCCATTGCTTGGCGTGGCCTTGTTTGGCTTTGTTGCCAGTGGCAGCATCGAAGTTGGTCAATATCTCTTGTCGCACCACTGGCTCATCAACCGTAGTAGCGACATCAACGACGTGGTCGCCAATACCCTGGGGGTAATCCTAGGCGGCTTGATTGGCGCTAGTTACCTCGCTATCAAGCGGCATACCCGCCGAAAATTACGCCTGGCACAGGCCAGTTAAGTTTTTGATTGACGCCTAAAAAGCCCCCGGTCCAGTTCCTTGGCTACGGAAACTGGACCGGGGGCTTTTTGTGGCACACCAAAGTTCCTAAAAGTAATCGCTTACTTGTTTCTGAAAATTGTCTGCTTTACAATAGTAAGTGAAATAGTAAACAAAAAGGAGTTGCTCACGATGCCTAATTTAACTGATTCATTGACTTTCCGCCACGGCGCGACGGTGACCAATCGCTTTGTCCAAGCCCCTATGTTGACCAACAGTGGTGAAGATGGCTACGTTACTGACGACACGTTGAATTACTATCAAGCTCGTTCCAAAACTGGCGGGATGATCATTTCCGAGTACATGTACGTCACTGAAAACGGGGGGCCGGCCATGACTTGGAAACGCGGTCGCGAACAATTAGCCGCCTACGATGATAAGTTCATGCCGCAATTAAAGAAATTGGCCCAAACCATGAAGCATTCCGGCAATAAAGCTATTATGCAGATTGCCCATACCGGTCGGGAAGCTAACTTCCGGGCGATGCAGGGCAAACAAGTTTACGCGCCGAGTGGCCTTGAAGACGGCGTTAAGTTCCCCTTCCTCGCTTACAAGGTCCATTCCTTATCTGACGACCAGATTCAAGCAATCATCGCTGATTTTGGTAAGGCCGCTCAACGCGCCATTGACGCGGGCTTTGATGGCGTCGAAATTCACGGCGCCAACCACTATCTCCTGCAGCAATTTGTATCCGCTTACTCTAACCGGCGAACAGACCACTGGGGCGGTTCCGTTGAAAAACGCATGAACTTTCCGTTGGCGGTGGTCAAGTCGGTGATGGATGTCGTGAAGAAGTCGGCGCCGAAGGACTTTATCGTTGGGTATCGAATTTCTCCAGAAGAGATTCACGGCGAGAATGTCGGCTACACTTGGCACGAAGCAACACAACTCATCAATCAAATCACCACGCAGTTCGACCTCGATTATATTCACCTTTCCATGTTGAACTACGCGGCTAAGCCGGGGGATGCCCTCCTCATGGATACCGAAAAAGCGGCGAGCAAGTTTAAAGATTCCGACAAACCATTTGCGACGCTCTTCAAGCCCTATTTAAATGGCGCTAAGGAAATCGTAGCTGGTAGTGTGACGTCTAAAGAAAAAGCCGAAGCCGCCCTCGCCTTAAGTGACCTGGTCGCGGTCGGTCGGGAGAACCTGATTGACCCGTTGTTTGCCGATAAGATTTTAACTGGCCATGCAGATCAAGTTGTGGACACTTTATCTGTTGATCAAGTCAAAAAGAGCCACTTAACGCCAGGGTTAATCGCCAACTTTTCGGCCTCTCAACCGGCGATGCCATTGGCCGGTGCCGATCAGATTCAATCACTACACCACGGTTTTGGTGGTTGGAGTGAAATGAAGTATCCTCAAAATAACGAAACTAACTCGACAGAAGACTAGTATCAAAAAGGACTTACCCACCGGTAAGTCCTTTTTGATGGCTGTGAAATTATGGGTAGCTAACCTTGGTTGGCCACCAGCCGGAATCAGTTAATCGTCCGTAAAGTAAACTGACGCTTTAATATCCAATTTGTCTGCCATTTTTTGAGTTTGTTTCTTGATGGTCTTTTGATCATCTTTCCCCTTTGAGGTCAGCTTAATCAAGACGGCAGCCTTATCGTTGTCATCACCTGCCAACTGCTTGACGGTCACCTTGTCAATCTTCTTGGGGTACTTCTTCTCCAGGCGTTCTTTGAGCTTTGGCAAGTCCTCATTCTTCTCGGCCGTACTCTCATCATCCTGCGAGTTGCTGGACTGAGTCTGGTCAATGTACTTCTTGAACGCGGTGACTGAAAGGTAGTTACCTTGGGATAATTGCTGAATCTTTAATTTTATAGTCCCCAAGTTTGTAGTCTGAAAGCTTCTTGTCCAGTGACTTAACTTCCGCTTTGTCGATGTGGTCACCGATAATAGCAAGCTTGATTTTCTTATCCGTAAAACTCTTATTGACCACATAGGTATCTGGCAACTCTTTGTTCAAGAAAGTCGTCAATTGGGCATCGTTGTAGAATCGTTTAACCAATTTGGACGCCGAAATAAGGCTGGGGACGATAATAACAAACGCAATCATCACAATGATGATTTGATCTTTAATGGGAATCGGATTGTCCCGAATCCGCCGAAAGTTAAAGATCAAAGTGCCAATCATCGTCGCTAACGCAATGAAGAACGAGTTGATCAAGAACAAATACCCGGCGCCAATTACAATCGACCAGTCCAACTGGCTAATGCCGTAACCGGTGGTACACAACGGTGGAATCAAGGCCGTAGCAATGGCGACCCCGGGCATGATATTGGCCGATTCCTTTTTGGCCGAACCAATGATCCCGGCGACCCCACCGAAGAAGGCTACCAGAACGTCCCAAATCGCGGGTTGCGTCCGGGACATCAGTTGATCACCCGCATCCTTAATGGGTGACAAGTAAAAGTAAAGCGTCGCGGCCACTAACCCGATGAGCGCCTCCACCAGGAAAATGGCAAACCCCTTTTTAATCAGCTTTTGATCCCGAATGCCAAAACCATACCCCATCCCAATAATGGGATCCATGATGGGCGAGACCAACATGGCCCCGACGATAACGGTGACGGAATCCATGTTTAAGCCAACACTCGCAATGATGATGGCGCAAAACAAAACGGCAAAGTTAATCCAACCGAAGTTCAGACTATCCCGAATGTTCTTATCAATAATTTTTGATTTGAGTAGTGATCCTTTTTCGACTTGCATAAGCAACCTCTTAACCAATCAATGTATGGTTTTATTATAGCAACTAATGGAAAATACTGGGTGCTTTTAGCTTAGTTGCAATCCCCTGTCCGTGGCGTAAACTCAACTTATCACGTGCTTTGAGAGGATGTTTGGATGCTAACCACTTTGAAACGTGCCTGGCAAAATCCGCTATCGGCTTACTACCTGGCACTGGTCTTACTGCTCATCTTAGTGTGGGCTGCCCGCGACTTTTTATCGCTGGCGTTATTTACTATTATTTTTATCTACCTGGCTAATGCTGCCATCATGGGGTTCCAGAAACATTTACATCTGGGCCATTTATGGGCCACGTTGCTGGTTTACCTGTTGTTTTTGATTGTCTTAGTCGCCGCCTTTGCCCAATTGATTCCGCCACTAGTCCGCGAAATCAAGACGTTACCCGCGGCGGTCGACCAATTGATTCAAACCTACCCGCAACTGGAAACGTCGGCCAAGAAATTGGTCACGGATCTGACCCAAAATGCATCGGTTATCAGCAGTGGGAAAAAGTTGTTTACCTCGGGAATCGGTCAATTATCACGGCTGAGTTCCGGTGTTGAGACCATCGTCTTGGCCTTCTTCTTCAGTTTTATTTTCAACTTGACCAAGACGCAACTTCAACGGTTCGTCCACGCCTTTACCACCAGTCGCTTCGCTAAGTTATTCGTCCCGATGGGCGGCCTGGTGATGAGCTTCGTGCGTATCTTCGGCACGGTGATTGAAACCCAACTGATGATCTGCTCCATTAACACCGTTTTAATGGTCATTGGGCTATGGCTCTTAAGTATGCCAAACCTGTTGATCTTATGAATTATGGTCTTCTTCTTAGGCCTGATTCCGGTGGCCGGGGTCTTGATTTCCCTGATTCCTTTGGTCATCATCGCCTTTGCCACTGGTGGCTTGATTCGCTTATTGGAAGTCCTCTTGCTGGTCGTTTTGATTCACCTGTTTGAATCTTACTTCCTGCACCCCCGATTAATGGCCAACGCCACCAACCTGCCCATCTTTGTCACCTTTATTACCTTGATTGTCAGTGAACAGCTCTTCGGGGCTTGGGGCTTGATTGTCGGGGTGCCACTGGTGGCCTTCCTGCTACAAGTCTTCGACGTTCGCTTGGCAAGCGTCCGCCAGCATCCTAAATCCAAGATGGCACCGCGACCTTGAACTTTTTTGTCGAAGTGTGTAAACTGATTCTTAGAAACTAAAATATTGCTAAGGCGCGTGCCTCACTGGACGCACCAGCTTAAACTGCTAGAATCCGTGTTCTTCTTTGATACCTCCAATTCTAAGCTGCTTTGAACGTCTTTTGTGACGTCTAAACGCGACTTAGCCTTGGAGGTTGTTTTTTTGGAAAATTCAGTTGTTTCTACACGGACTAAATTAAGTATCGTGGGGACCGCCGGCTTAGCTTTTTGCGGGGTCCTAGTCGAAACGTCGATGAACGTGACCTTTCCGACGTTGAGTCGTCAATTTGGGACGACCATCAACGCGGTTCAATGGGTCACGACCGCCTATCTCTTAGCCGTTGCCTGCACCATGGTGATTGCGGCGGACTTACAACGACGCTTTAAATGGCAGCGCTTAACTACTCTAGGCGGAATTCTCTTTATCGTGGGGGATGTGCTGTGTGCGACTGCCCCCGCCCTTTGGCCTTTATTGGGTGGCCGGCTGATTCAAGGGGTGGCGACCGGATTAGTGATGCCGCTAGTCTTTACAATTATCATGCGGCAAGTGCCCCACGGCATTCAAGGCCGTTACGTCGGTACGGCCGGCATGGTCGTCGCGTTAGCACCTTCGCTGGGTCCAACATACGGCGGCTGGGCTACCCAGCAATTCGGTTGGCCGATCATCTTCTGGTTAGTCTTACCGATTGGTATCGTGATGTGGCTGATTGCGTTAAAAACCATTCAACAACCAAAAGCGACACCCCAAAACCTCTTCCCGTTACGGCAATTGATTATGATTATGTTCACGTTCGTGGGTTTGACCCTGGGGCTGAATAACGCGGGGACTGACGGCCTGTTGAGTGTTGCGGCCTTAGTTCCGTTGGTGATTGCCATCGTAGCCGTGTTTATCTTTATTCGGTTGTCTTTGCATCAACCTACAGCGTTAATCAATTTAAAAATCTTTACGAATCGTAATTTTGTCCTGTTACTCGGTATCTACTTTTTGATTCAGTTCGTTCAAATTGGGTTGACGTTCATTCTGCCAACGTACGCCCAACTGGTCACGCACCAAAGCGTCATGGCCTCAGGAATGACTACTGGTCGGGAGTCTAGCTTCGGCGATTCTGCAACCCTTTACGGGGCGGCTACTCGATATGGGGGCCAAGCGGAAACCCTTCTTGGTGGGA
The DNA here is from genome assembly GCF_004115745.1 of Levilactobacillus suantsaii. GTDB lineage: Bacteria > Bacillota > Bacilli > Lactobacillales > Lactobacillaceae > Levilactobacillus > Levilactobacillus suantsaii. The sequence continues at coordinate 32,986 of NZ_QXIL01000009.1, forward strand.
AGCTTGATTTTAGTTTTAGCCCTGCTTTCACTCACCCTACTGACCAGTCGCTTATCAGTGGCTTGGATGCTGAGTCTCTACTTGCTGTACATGATTGGGTTCTCACTGATCTTCAACAACGCCCTTACCTTGGCCCTCCAGCAGCTCCAGCCTAACCATATTGGTGACGGGAACGCGACGTTCAACACCTTACAGCAATACGCGGGGTCGCTAGGGACCGCCATTTCTTCGGCAATTCTAGCCGCGTTTAGTCACGGTGGGACCGTGATGACGCAGACCATCAACGGGACACGAGCCATCTTTATCATGATGCTGGTCTTCACGGTCTTGATTGGCCTGTTTAGTTGGCAACTACGAACCGACAATTAAATTGAACACACCATAGAAAAATCCGTGACGACTAACCCCTACTTGGTTCAGTCGTCACGGATTTTTATGCTGGTTCCTAATTTTTAGCCGCCGCCTTGGTTTTACGAAAGACAAACCACTTGCTAAAGAAGTAGTTGGCTAACACGACCACCACTTGGTCGACCAACTTGGTCAGCATAGCATCTTGCAGCAATACCGACACGCCTAGCCACATGATCCCCTCATCCATGACTAGCGTCGCCGCTCGAACGGAAAAGAATGACACCACTTCTCGCCCGAGGGACCCCAATGACGTGTAGTGTGAGTGAAAAACCCACACCCGGTTGGTCAGATAAGCAAATAAGACGGAAACGGCCCAAGCAATCGCCGTTCCAAGTTGGTAGTTCCAACCCCACAACGTCGCCGTGATGAAGAAAACCACCAAGTTGACTAAAGTCGTCAGGCCGCCAAAGATTAAGTAGGCAATGACGTCCTTGTACTGTGCGTATAATTGTGCGATGCGTCTCATGTGTATCCCCCTGAAATAAAATCCGGTCACTAGTATTCCACTTCCTGTTATAACCAACATTATAGGGAATGACAAGCAAAGTCCGCAGAACGCTAGAAAAATTTAACTCCTTGGGCCGGAAACCTTAGTGACTGGGTTTGGCTGAGTATTGGTTTTGTGGATGTTGCGGTAGTGGTGGTTTGGTTTTGATTATAAGTTAAAGTAATTAATTTAATTCTCCTGCTTTCTCTAACTCTTAAATTCCGGTTACGTTTAAGCATCCGAGCACCCCCCCTCGCCGTGAAAAAGCCTATATTATAGTTTAATTTGTCTGTAAAGGAGTCTTGCTCTGATGCGGTGTTCATCCCGCCGGCTGACCAGTTACCACTTGATGATGACGTTATTAATTCTTTGGTCCGTGCTCAATGCGTTACTGCTAACCTGTCACGTTGGCCATTGGCAGCTTGAATCACGACTTAATCACTTGCTCCTACTCATTTTTGCCGCCGATTATTTGCTACGCTTGATCCGAACCCCCGACCGTAAAACTTTTCTAATTCACTCTGCGTTCGACTTGCTGGGAATCATCCCAATGCACCCCATCTTTGCCGTTTTCCGGCTAGGACGATTAGTCCGCCTGGCGCTTTATCACCACTTATTTTGGCGGCTCGGCTTGGCTGGTAAATGGACCCACGCCTTTCATCGGTTTCTCTACGGTACTGGCTTCATCTATTTATTTTCCATTAGTATTGTGATCATCGTCTTGAGTGCCCTGCTATTCTCCGTTTCAGAACACCAGAGCTTAGCCGATTCGCTATGGTGGGCGGTCACGACGGCCACCACGGTCGGCTACGGCGACGATACGCCGCACACAGCCGTGGGTAAAATCGTCGCCACAGGGTTAATGTTTGGGGGCATCGGGTTCATTGGGCTATTGACCAGTACCATCACCGACTTCTTCACGCGGCAGCCGGCCGCACAAAACTCAGCGCCGGCTTTATCCCCGGATGAGACTCGGCAATTATTGCAAAAGCTAGACCACTTAACGCAACAGGTCGACCAATTGCAAACTGAGGTCAAACGGTTAGCGCACCAATCCGCTACTCACCACTCTAAGTAAACTAGCTGGGCCCCACTTTTACCCACTAAAAACGCGGCTTCCTCACTTTCGAGGAAACCGCGTCAGTTGAATTTTATGATTGACTAGTCGTTCGGTGCAAGCGCCCTTCGATGGTTTGAATCACGGGCGCCTTCAGCAACCCATAAATCAACACGATTTGAATCGGCGTCGTGATGGCTTGCTTCAACAAGCGGACCGGTAAAATCCCCCAGATGGGGGTGTGGTACATGATGACCAACCACAGCGAGTTCAACATGATGTTCACAATTACCATAATCAACAGCTGCGCAACGATAATGCGCCACCATTTGACCGGTTTGCGATACAAAAAGAGCGCGTAAATCAACGATCCGATAATGGCGGAAAGCGTAAACCCGACAAAGTACGGACCACCCGTCATTAGGGTCCCCACGATATCGACTAACGCCGCTGTGAGCATCCCCCACCACGGGCCAAACCACTTGGCGAGTAATGCCACAATCAGAAAGGTAAAGCTAAACTTTAAAAACTGATTCCCCACCGAAAATCGACTGATCACGAGCTGTAACGCCATTAATAACCCCATCGTGACCATACTCAACGTGTCCAGCTTGGGGAGCTGGGTTCTTGCCATCGTCTTCAATTCAGACATCTCCTAAGGGAGTTGCCACATTCCTGCGGCCAATGCGGCCATAGGATCGCGGACCACTTGTCCTTCGTCCGGTGTTCACATTGCGTTCCACCGGCACTTAACGCCCTATCGCCTACTCCGTAAATTTAATTACGCTTTCCAGCATACCACACTTTCCGGTAGTTACTAGTAAAAATGCGTGACCGACGCAAATTTCGCAAATTAGCCACCAAAAAAGCCTGACCAATTGGTCAGGCTTTTCGCAGTTCAAATTAAGCGCGTTCGTAATCTTTGATCCAGGCCAAAGCCAGTGATTTTTCGCCCAAGTGCGCGCCGATCACGGGCCCAAAGTAGGACCGTTCGACCGGAATGTCGGGGTATTGCTGGGTAATTTTCGTTGCCCAGGCGGCCCCACCTTCGGCATCGTTGGCGTCAATAATCAGCGCCTTTAATGGGTAATCAACCTTAGCTTGCGCCTCGACGAACAACTCCTCCACCCGGGCTAACGCTTTCTTGCGCGAGCGAACCTTTTCAAAGGCCACAATTTCGTGGGTCGTATCATCAAAGGTCAACAATGGCTTGATGCGCAACACGCTACCAATAAAGGCCGACGCGTTGGATAACCGGCCACCGCGCACTAAGTTCTGTAAATCGTCCACCACGAAGTATTCGCCCATCGTCGACCGTAAGTCGTCTAAACGGGCAATAATCTCTTCGGGCGTGGCGCCCTTAGCCGCCATGCGGGCCGCTTCAATCGCTAAGTACCCCATCAACTTGACCGTAATCTGGGAGTCATAAGGAATCACCCGGATATTGTCAATCGTGGGGGCCAGCGTTTTCAACTGGTTCACAAACCCAGAAATCGTGCTGGCCAGGTGAATACTAATCACCGTATCGTACCCCTCTTCAGCCAACTGGTTGTAGAGGGTAATCATTTCGCCCAGGGGCGGTTGCGACGTGCTGGGGAACGACTTGGAATTACGTAACCAGTCATAAAATCCCTCAGTGGTAATATCAACGCCTTCATCGTAGGAACGGCCGTCAATGATCACCGGAATCGGAACGACGTGAATCTGATATCGTTTCGCCTCTTCTGCGGACAAATAGCTGGTACTATCGGTGACCACAGCAATCTTCATGTTCTTACACCTACTTTTACTTTCGTTTATCCCCTAGAATACCATAAAACCGTTGGCAGAACTAGGAATTGTCCGGCGCGAGTCGCGGCAACGCCCAAAAAATGACCAGGCCTACCAGGAAAAGTAGCGACAACGAAGCCGCCCCGATTCGCGACTGGCCAGTCAGTTGGGTGACCACCCCTACCAGGATTGGTCCTAAGACCGCCGAGAATTTACCTAAAATGTTATAAAAGCCGAAAAATTCGCTCGACTGTTGCTTCGGGACTAACCGACCGAAATACGACCGGGATAACGCTTGGATTCCGCCCTGACTGGTCCCCACTAAAATGGCGAGGAGCCAGAAATCGTCAACCGATTTCAAGTGTAGGGCGTCCAAACAAATCAATAAGTAGACCACAATGGCAATTAAGATTCCCGTGCGCGTACTGGTCTTTTGGGCTAACCAACCATAAAAGATCGAGCACGGAAACGCGACCAACTGGACCGCTAACAAGACCATAATCAACGTGGAACTGGTGATACCAATGTCCATCCCAATGGACGTTGCCATGGTAAAGATGGTATCGACCCCGTCGATGTAGCAGAAGTACGCCACTAAAAACCAGGCCAACCCCCGGTGCTGCCGCAAGTGGGCAATGGTCTGCCAGACCCGGTGCCAGCTTTGTTTCAATGGCGCGTGGGTTGCTGAGAGCGCGTGGCGTTGATGCACGTTACGGGCCAACGGAATAAGAAAGATGGCCCACCCAAATCGCGGCTAAGGCAAACCCGTAGCGGGCGACCGCCAGACTACCCAAGTGACCGAAGCCGTGAGTCAGTGCAAGGACCATGAAGAGGATGAAGGCTAAAACGCCCCCAAGATAGCCAAAACCATACCCCACACTGGATAATTGGTCCATTTGGTCGTTGTCACTCACGTCGGTCAAAAAACTGTCGTAAAACAGATTCCCACCGGAATAGCCCAGCACGGATAAGACGTAGAGCACCAGGAGCCACTGCCACTGACTAGGCGGTAATAAGGCCAGACCCAACGTCATGACCATCCCCAGCGTGGTAAAACTCAGCAATAGGCGTTTCTTAAACCCGGGATAGTCGGCCAAGGCCCCTAAGAACGGTGCGAGGATGGCCACCAATAACGTTCCAAAACTGTTTGAGTAGCCCCAAAATGCCGTGGCATTGGCCGCACTGACCCCGCTGGTCTGGGCCACGCTTTTGAAGTAGATGGGTAAAATTGCGGTGGTCACGATAATGCCGTACCCAGAGTTAGCCCAGTCGTAGAAGACCCAGCTCCACTGCTCCTTAGTCAGCTTCATGGTGGTCCTCCTTAAAGGCTTCAGTCAAGACTTTTCCGGGTAAGGGCTCTGGAAAGTGAACCCCCAGTAAGCGCGCAAACGTAGGCGCCTCATCAATCAGTGCCGCGTCGTCGATGACCTGGTTAGACTTGATGGCGGGTACCGCTAAAACCAAGGTGGTATGGTAATTCGGCTTCAACGGGTCGTACCCGTGGACCCCGTGGTAGCGGTCCGGTTGCCCCAGACTGTCTGGGTCGACGGCTTCAACCACCGCCGGCCGTTGCGTCTCGTCGGTAAAGTAATACCCTGCTTCGGCTTCGACCAGCCACTGACAGTGCGGGTCGGCGCCGCGCTTTGCGGCCTGCTTGCCCGTCAAAACGGCTTCGACCCCCGGGGTGTCTTCCAGGAGTTGCTTTAAAGCCTGCGTGTCGGCAAAATTGCGCGTGTACACGTAGGTACAGCCATCACAGGATTTGGCCCATACGTGCCAGTCACTGCGCACGGCACCGTCCTGCGTGGGCGTCAACCAGCCGCGTTGCGCAAAGGCCTGGTTCAAATGAATCATGTGGTCGACGTTGATTTGGTAGTGGTCGCCTAAAATCGCAAAGTTGGTACTACTAAAGGTCCCCGCCGCGATTGTGGCGTCGATGAGCTTGCCGACCCGGGTGTCCAGCCGTTTTAACGCGGCCATGGCTTCGGTCGAGCGGACCCCGTAACGGTGCCGCATACTGTCCATGTCGACTAAATGAATCAGCGTCAGTTGTGGACGCTTGTTGTACAAGGTATCGACCGCACAAGCGGTGATAAAGTCGTCCAGTTCAGGCTGTTGAATCCCCCGGCGTAAATGACCGTATTTCTGGTTCATGCGGAACAGGAAAGCCGGACTGCTGGCCTTTAACGAGACCAGGACCTGGTTCGTCCAAATCCGATTGGGAAAGATTTCTGCTAAATTATAAGTAATGCGGCTCCCCGCCGTGATCGGCCACAAGAACGCGGCCGTCTTCTTATGTTGCCGTCGCACCAAATCATACAGTGTCGGCACTTTGACGTCGCGTTGGTACCAGTACCAATCTGGCGACTTGCGTTGGGGCTGCATTTTGGTGTTGTTCACGATGCCGTGCTTGCGCGGGTATTGTCCCGTAATGATCGTCGTATGGGACGGGTAGGTCAACGTTGGGTAAATACCCTGCACGCGTCTGACCCGGGTTCCCGTCACCACTAAGCGGCGTAAATTAGGCAACTCGTCGAGATGGTCGTCGAGGTCTCGACTGCCCAGTGCGTCTAAAGAAATGACCACTAATCGCTGTTGAATATGCCTTCACTCCTCACTTCAGAGACATGGTCCGTTGCCGTTCCATGCTTTTTGCCAATCGATTCAATAAGATCTGTAAGAGGTTGCGCTCATCAGCTGACCAGTGTTCAAAGACTTGGTCCGCCAACGCGTCGAACGCGCTGTTGATTTCGGCTGCCGTGGCCGTTCCAATCGCGGTGATGCTATACACCAGCTGTCGTTTATCCCGACCCACAGCTTCCTTAGTTACCATGTCCTTAGCAACTAGACCTTTTAACTGACGACTTAACGTCGACGTATCCAACCGCGTCTGCTGCGCCAACACTTCTTGGGTGTTGGCCCCGCTACCAATTTGGTCAAGCAACTGCCACTCCGAAACCGTTAAGTGGTGTTGCTTGACCATTTGGCGTAATAAGGGTTGTTGGGACTTAGTCACCGTCATCAATGCTGCGAGACTTGATTTCATGTCACCCTCACTTCCTTTGTTTGCATTATACAATGACTTTGTTGGCTATCACAAGTATTAACTCACGCGGTCTTTGGGCAAGGAAACTTCTTTGCGCTTTCAGGTGAGAATCGTTATACTTTGTTATGTATGCTTTTTTACGTCTGACTTAAATTCTAACCAGAAAGGTGTGACTCGATGTCCTTTGATGGGTCTTTCACTCACGCAATGGTCCACGAATTAGAACAAACCGTGGCGACCGGCCGCGTCAGCAAAATCAATCAGCCTTACGCTAACGAAGTGGTCCTGACCATCCGGGCCAATGGGCATAACTACCCGATTCTACTGTCCGCTAACCCGACGTACGCCCGCATCCAGGTCACCGAGATTCCGTACGTGAATCCCGCAGTCCCGACCAACTACACCATGATCCTTCGGAAATATCTCCAGGGGGCCATCTTAAAGGGCGTCACCCAGGCCGCTAATGACCGGGTCGTACACCTCCACTTTACGTCCCGCAATGAATTGGGTGACCAACAAGAACTCCTGCTCATCATCGAAATCATGGCACGACACAGTAACGTTATTTTAGTTGAACAAAGTAGTGGAAAAATCCTTGATGCTATCAAACACGTGGGGTCCGATCAGAACCGTTACCGGCTTCTGCTTCCAGGGGCGCAATACATCACGCCGCCCAAACAGGACCTCGATAACCCGTTCAACGGTCCACGAGCCGATTTGACGCAAACCGTCAAGGACTACCCGAATCAGGAAGTCCTTGCCCAAACGTTGCAACACCAATATCAAGGATTGGGCAAAGATACCGCAGCGGCCTTAGCCGCGACGCTTCACGAAACTGGGGACTTGGCGCAACACTTCCAGGCCTTCTTCGCCCAGTTCGACGCGCCACAACCGACGCTAGCCGAGTTACCCAACGGGAAGACCAACTTCACGGCCTTCCCGTACCCGGACACGACGACTAACCAAAGCTTGCCGACCCTGAGCCAGCTATTAGATACCTATTACCAAGATAAGGCCGAACGTGACCGGGTCCAGCAACAAGGTAGCGTCTTGATTCGCGTGGTTCGCAACGAACTGAAGAAAAACCGAAATAAACTCAAGAAGCTACAACGGACCCTCGACGCGACCGAAAATGCCGACGAGTACCGTATCAAGGGTGAAATTTTAACGACTTACCTGTATAAGCTCTCACGGGGGGCCACCACGGTCACCTTACCTAACTTCTACGACAACGAAAAGCACTTAAAGATTGCATTGTCCAATCAACTCTCGCCAAACCAAAACGCCCAAAAGTACTTCAAGCGTTACCAAAAAGAGAAAAACGCGGTCAGTTACGTGACCACGCAAATCAAACAGACCCAAGCCAACGTGGACTATTTCACCAACATCATGGCCCAAATCGAGTTGGCTGCGCCTAAGGACCTGACCGATATTCGCTTGGAGCTCCAACAAGGCGGCTACCTACGCGACCACGACCACCAGCGTAAGGCAAAAGCCAAGGCCAAAAAACGCCGCAAACAACGCATCAGCCAACCAGACCGCTTCACGGCGAGCGATGGCACCCGTATCTCCGTGGGGAAAAACAACCTGCAAAACGACAAGTTGTCCCTACACACCGCCAAGCGGACCGATATTTGGTTGCACGTGAAAGACATCCCCGGGTCTCACGTAATCATTCACGCCGCGAATCCGAGCGAGCAGACGACTTTAGAAGCTGCCAATTTAGCCGCCTATTATTCGAAAGCCCGCGACTCCAGTACCGTCCCCGTGGATTACGTGCCGGTCAAACGCCTACACAAGCCTAACGGGGCCAAACCCGGATTCGTGATCTTCACCGGGCAAAAAACGGTCTTCGTCACGCCGGAAAGTGATCTGGTCGACCAACTGGCCGCAAATAACCCAAAATAAGTTTCTGACAGTTTAAAAATGGGACCCCCAACGCCGCTTGGTTGGGGGTCCCATTTGTGTGTCTTCACCTTGACTGTTAAATCGTCCGGTTGATAATCCGGTCCAATTCGGCCGTGTCGCTCAAATTGTTAAGCTTCAAAGCTTCGCTGGACCCAAAGGCAATCGTGGCTCCGACTTCTTGGTCCGTGGTCCCCGGTCGGTTCAACACGTGCAAGTGTCGGAACGGGAAGACCGCGTTCATCAGGGCCACCCGGGTACTGTTGACGTCGATCTCGATGGTCGCCAGTTCATTTGCGTCCAACGTTTCGATGTGTTGTCGCGTCAGCATCCGCACCCAGTTGACTCCGGTGACCTTACTCAAGAAAGCCATCTCGGTCAACCGGGTCGGCCGAGTTCCCACGCAGACCATCTGCTTGGAATCTGGACTAGGTGCGAATAGGACTTGGACCATCCCCCGCACCTGCCGTTCACTCACGGCCTGCTTGGCCCATTCAACCAGGTTCAACCGCTGGGCCTTGGTCAGGTCCGCTGGCATCCGAAAGGCCGTGATTTGGGCCATCTTCTGGGTCATCCCCGGGGCGATTAAGTCCATGACGCCCACGGCGATTTTTTGTTGCTCGTGGACGAACAGACTGACGCCAATCGTGGCCATCTCGGGCAAGTGGTCCTTGGTCTCCTGGTCTGGTGGCAAGACGTGGAGGTTCAGATCCAACTTCTTGAGCTCCCGGGTCAGGTAGTGCCGGTTGCCCGGTACGATAACGATATCCGGGTGTTCAACGTGGATGACGTTTAAAATATCCCCTAACTGAATCGGGTCGACGTACTGCTTATCCGAAAATTCGGGGGCCACGCCGACCGCGTTCGGGTTCGTGTTCATCAGAATCGTGTGGTACCCCGCGCGTTTAAGCTGTTTCAACATTTCGGTGGTAAAATACTCCGCCGCAGAGTTTGGCCCCAGCTGATTGCCACCCCGACCTAAGACCAAGGCCGTCCGTTCACCCAGTGCCTGACTTTCGTTTTCGTATTCGAAAGTGCTGTAATAACCACTGGTCTGCTCGGGAAATTCGCCGGCCGTGGGTTCGATCATCTTATAGGTCGGCGCCACCTTGGCCCCCCGTGACAAATGCCGAATGGCGGTGGTATCGGTCTGCCACATCCGGGCAATCATCCCGTCTCCAAAGCCGTAGTAACGCGCCGTTTTCAACATGTCGACGTCCATGGGGTGGTCGGTGATCTGTCGTTCGATGGTCAACAGGTGCCGTAACTTCACGAAATAAAACGGGTCGATCTTGGTCAGTTCACTCAGTTCAGCGGGCGAATACCCCCGCCGTAAGGCTTCAATCAGCACCAAGATGCGGTTGGCCAACGGGTGAATCAGTTGGCTGACCATCTCGCTATCGGTCAGATTGCTGACGGAGGGCAAAACGTCGCGCGGGGAGAATTGCGAGCTACGGACCGACTTCAACATGGCCTCTTCGACCGAACGGCCAATGCCCACGGTGGACCCGACCGCTTTCATGGCCGTGTTCAAGTGCTGGTCGGCATCGGGCACCTCTTGAAACGGCCACAGTGGAATCCGGACACTAATGTGGTCGTTGGTGGGTTCCATGATGGCCGTCTGCTTAACGTACTGGGCCGGTAACTTCACATCGACCAACCGTTGACCCAACAGTAATTGCCCGGCGACCATCGTCACCGGATAACCCACGGTCCGGGCCGCTAAGGTGACGCCCCGGGTAAAGTACGGGGCGACCTTGGTGACATAGAAGTGTTGGTTAGCCGGATTCAACGCAAAATGGACGTGCAAGACCCCCACCACGTTCAATTCCGTGGCGATGCGAAAGGTGGCGTCACGTAAGTCCTGATACTCCCGATCGGTCAACGTCTGCGGGGGGGTGATGACGATGGAATCACCCGAGTGGATGCCAATTGGATCGACATCTTCGAGCCCGCTAATAATCAGTTCCGTGTCGGCTCGGTCGCGGATAGCCACCATTTCGATTTCCTTATACCCCACGACACTGCGCTCCAGCGTGCATTGGTCGAAGCGTGACTGCTGGAAGCCCTGGTTGAGCGCCGTCAACATCTCATCGACGTTCTCACAAATAGTCCGGTTAGTGTCGACCCGGGGGGCCACCGGTTTGACGATCAATGGAAAACCAATGGTCTCGACTAAGCCGAGGGCCTCGTCGTCGGTCTGGACGACCTGCGCTTCAATCACCGGTTCGTGAATCTCCTTTAAGGTATCATTCAAGGCTGCCGGATTATTGATCTGTTGTAAGGTGGTGGTCGGCATCCCCAAGACCCCCACTTCGTAACGTCCTAAATCACCATTTTCCTGGAGTTCCTGGGCGATTCGGAGTCCCCGTAAGCCCCCTAGAATCGGTAAAATGGCGTCTGGCCGGTCTTTTTCAATAATGTGCCGGACGTTAGCGGTGGTGACCGCCTGGACGTACATATTAGTTGGCTGGATTTCTTCTAAGGCCACCGAAAACGGGTTGTTATCGATGACCAGGGTCCGGACGCCGCGCTTCTTGAATTCAGTCAAAATCTGCACGGTAGCGCTGTCCAGCTCGGTCTCGTGGCCGATTTCGGTCGGGCCACTGCCAATGATTAACACTTTTTGTATTTGATCCCAGTTTTGCAAACCTATCCCTCCCGTGCAGTCATCGCTTCCATAAATTCATCGAAGAGGTCCCGACTCTCGTGCGGTCCGGGCGCCCCGTCCGCAAAGAATTGCACGGAAAAGGCCGGGAAGTCCCGGTGGCGCAACCCCTGGACTGTGCCGTCAATCAAGTCCACGTAGGTGGTGATTAAGCGGTCTCGGTCGATGGATTTGGCCACCACAGCATAGCCCTGACCCTGCGTCGCGTACAATACGTCGTTGGTGATGATGCGGCGAATCGGGTGGCTACTACCGTGATACTCGACCGGTAACGCGACCAATTCAGCCCCGTTAGCCAAGGCGAACAGTTCGTGGCCCAGGCCGATCGCAAACAGCGGGATCTCAGCTTGGACCTGCCGAATCATATCTAACACGTCGGTCCCTAAATCTAACGGTGACCCGGGCCCAGTGGACAGTAACACGCCGTCGGGATCCAAGTTTAAGACGTCCTGCGCCGTTGCCGTCCAGGGCAAGACCGTGACGTTGCACCGTCGTTCGGACAATTGCCGCAAGATACCGTGTTTCAAACCAAAGTCAATGACCACCACGTTCTTGCCGGCATCCGGGTTGGGATACGGTTTCGGGGTGGCGACCTGATCGACTTGACGGTTGGTCAACACCGTGGCGTTCAACTGGTCGAACGCGTGGGCGTCCGCCACGTCGACGATACTTCCCTTCATTGGTCCGGCTTGCCGCAGTTTACGGATCAAGTGCCGGGTATCGATGCCACTGATGCCCGGAATATTATGTTGCCGCAAAAATTCGTCCAGCGACAACCGGGACAAGCGGTTGGTCGAGATGTTGGTCAAGTCACGAACCACCATTCCCTTGGCTGTAGGTAAAATTGATTCATAACTATCGTGATTGATGCCCACGTTACCAATCGCCGGTTGCGCAAAAATAATGATTTGATTATGGTAAATTTGGTCCGTAATCGTTTCTTGATAGCCTAAAAGGTTTAGATTAAAAATCACTTCGCCACTGGTAGTGGCCCCGGCGCCGAATCCTTCACCCGCATAAGCCGAGCCGTCTTCTAAAATTAAATAACGTTTTGCCATGCAAAATCGGCCCCTTTATCTGGCACTGAGTTGCTTACGCCTTTAAGATCTCCACCGCATCGCGATCGTCAATCTCGCTCACGGAGACCTTAATCCGTTCTCGTTGGGAACTTGGAATGTTCTTGCCCACAAAATCGGCGCGAATCGGTAATTCCCGGTGGCCCCGGTCGACTAAGACCGCTAAGTTGATGCTCTTGGGCCGGCCTAACGCCATCACAGCACTCATGGCTGCCCGAATGGTCCGACCGGTATACAAGACATCATCGACCAAGATGACCTTCTGGCCAGCGACGGAAAAATCAAGGTTTTCGACCGTGACTTCCGGGTCACTCGGCCCATCATGATCGATATCGTCCCGGTACGGGGTGACATCTAAATCGCCCACGGGAACCGTGACGTTTTCTAATTGTTGCAAGCGATTCGCGATGCGCCGCGCTAAATACACGCCCCGGGTCTTGATGCCCAGAATCACCAGGTCGTCTACCCCTTTGTTCCGTTCGATAATTTCGTACGTGATTCGGGTCAAGGCCCGCTGCATGGCCATGGCGTCGACAACTACCTTTGGCATTATTTTGTCCTCCTCGAAAATTCAAGTCTGAAACTAGCGAAACGGGCGAGCTTCTTCGGCAAAATGGTGAAGAACCCCGCCCGCCTAACTACCGGCAAACCCGTTAGATATTAAGTTTAGCATAAAAAAACTAGATGGCTTTGTCAACCGGCAATCCGGCCTGGCGCCGTAAGCGTTGGACCGTTTCTTGAAAAATGGGTGGGGCTGGACAAGTAAAGTCCAGTTGTTCACCCGTGGTCGGTTGCTTGAAGCCCAATTCACGGGCGTGTAAGAACTGCCCATTCCCCTTTAAAGTCCGCTTGGGGCCGTACAGTGGGTCGCCCGCCACCGGATGACCAATGTAGGCTAAATGGACCCGAATCTGGTGGGTCCGCCCAGTCTCCAAGCGACACGCGATCAACGAGTAATCGCCGTAACGTTCGAGGACCTTGAAATGGGTCACAGCCGGACGCCCATCGGCCACGACGGCCTGCTTCTTACGGTCCTTGGGCGAACGACCCAGTGGGGCACGGATGACGCCCTCGTCTTCCTTAAAGTTTCCGTGAACGATGGCCAGATATTCGCGCAGGTTGGTCTTGGCCTGGAGTTGTTCGGAGAGACTGTGGTGGGCGTGGTCGTTTTTGGCCACCATCAACAGCCCCGACGTGTCCTTATCGATGCGATGGACGATGCCGGGCCGCAACTCACCGTTGATCTGTGATAACGGGCTGTGCGCCAATAACGCGTTGACCAGCGTGTGGTTCGGGTGTCCCGGGGCGGGGTGGACCACCATCCCCTGCGGCTTGTTAACCACGATGACGTCCGCGTCTTCGTAGACGATGTCTAAGGGGATATCCTCCGGGGTCAAATCGATGGGCTGCGGGTCCGGTAACGCGATGTGGACCGTGGCCCCGAGGTCCGGTTGGTCCTTGGGGCGGACCTGCTGCCCGTCGACCGTAATTTGACCGGCTTCGATGGCACTTTTAGCCTGGGAGCGCGAAATCGTCGGCTCCGTGATAGCCACCAGTTTGTCCAAGCGTAATTTTTGCACCACCGTAAATTCTTTAATTTCCATGTGACTGATGTTCCTCCCGTCGATCGGCTAAAAAGACGCCGATCATAATCAAGATGACCCCCACCGTGAGGCAGGAATCGGCAAAGTTAAAAATCGGAAAATTGATAAAATCGAGTTGAAACATATCGACCACGTACCCCTGCACCAGACGGTCAATGAAATTACCGACCGTACCGGCAATCATGAACGCGAGCCCGAGTTCTTCGACCCATTGTTTGGGCCGGTGCCGATAGTGCCAAAAGAAGTAGCCCATGACGCCCAAGGCAAAAATCGCGATGACGGCAAAGAACCACAACTGCCCCTGCAGGATGCTCCAGGCAGCACCATCGTTGCGTAGATGCGTCAAAGAAAGCCATCCCGGCACCAGGACGTGTTGGCCGCCTAAGGCAATATTGACCACGACCGCATGCTTGATCAACTGGTCAGTTGCAATCAGGACCAGGATCAAAAGCGAATCAAAAATCAGCATGGTGTTGGCCCCACCTTTCATAGTTTTGTCATTGGCTAAAAGTATACCAGAAAACTCACCGGTCCGCGGCCGAAACCCCGTAAACTTTTCGGTTCCGACCGCTTTTTGCTCTGATGCCATTCAACTCAGTCCCTAATTTGTTTAGCCGCAAGCCTATCTAGCAACCGCTATCCTCCCGGGACGATAATGGCCTGGTGGCCGCCTTGCGTAAAGACCAGTTAGCGCCTAGCTTTATAATGTAAGCGCTTTCTGATATACTAAACTTATCGTTAAGAAAAGAGGAGTTATTAATGACTAAAGTATTAGTAATTTATGCTCACCCTGAAACGAAAACCTACTCGACCACCGCCAAATTTTACCAACAATTTTTAACAGCGTACCGAACCGCACACCCCGATGACCAGATCATCGAGCACAACGTCTCCGAATACATGCCGTTTCCGCTGGATAAAATTGCGGTGGCCATTTATAACAAAGCCTTGGTCAATCAGCCACTGAACCCTGACGAAGAACGGTTCCAAGCGTCCCGGCAGGTCTGGATCGACGAATTCGTCAGTGCGGACAAATACGTGTTCGTCAACCCCATGTATAACCTGTTTGTGCCGACCGAAATGAAAAGCTACCTCGACATGGTCATGCAGGTCCCAGATACCTTTCACTACACCGCTGAAGGCGTCATGGCCGGGGCCTTACACGGTAAGAAGGCCCTTCACCTGCAGACCTCTGGCGGCGACTACCACGGCACCGCGGGGGGCCCGGACATCAGTCGGCTTGACCTGGGACACCAATACTTAAAGACCGTCCTCCACGTGATGGGCGTTGACGATGTCACCGGCCTTTACGCCGAAGGGATGGATCACGATCCTGCCAACGCCCCGGACATCATGGCGCAGGCCTTTGCCCGTGCCGAAGCAGCGGGCAAAACCTTCTAATTGAGTAACAGCGACAATTCAAAACGGGTCTGAGGCGTAACGCCTCAGACCCGTTTTATCTGTGTTGGCTCCCCTTAACGTTAGGGCGCCATTAATCATTCAATGAGGTAATCTAAAATCCGGTTTAAAGCCACTTGATTTGCCGTGGGAACCGGTGTTTCCAGCACCTGCGTAGCCGTTTGTCCTAGGATTGACCCCGCCAGATAAGCGGCATCGTTGACCACCATTTCGCGCACGTTCGTTGCGGTTGGTTCCAAGTGACATTGCAAGCCTACGACCCGGTGATGGTAAACGAAGCCTTGGTTTTGGACCCGATCGCTAGAAAACAGTAATTCAGCCCCCGTTGGAAGCTGAAACATCTCTTCGTGCCAGTGCAAAACCATCAGCTGAGCTGGTAACCCTGGAATCGTCGTCGTTTGCCGGTAAATCGGCGCCCACCCAACTTCTTTAGCGGGTGCTTTGGTCACCGGTGTGCCCAATACGCGCGTGACTTGTTGGGCGCCGAAGCAGGCCCCAAAGATCGGCACGTTGCGCACCAACAACGTTTTAATCAACGCCCGTTCTGCGTGAATCCAGGGCAAATCATCATTGGGACTCATCGGGCCTCCCAGGAGGACTAAAAAGTCGGTCTCATCCGCCGTGGGCAACTGGCCAAACTGGTCGGGGTGGTACACGAACACATCGTAGTGGTGTGCTTGCGCCCAAGGTAAAATAGTCCCCGGCCCTTCTTCTGCCGTATGCTGTAAGATATTTAACCGCATCAAAATCCTTTCCATCGACGGCAATGTTGGAGTGGGGATCGCCTGCAAGTGCCCAAGATGGTCCCATTGTAGCACAGTTACCTGAATCGCTCTACCGTCAGCCAACGGCGTTCCCCGCTCGGTGAGCTCACTTCCAGCGCTTTTACCTGGAAATTCTGATCAACATTTTGGACCAAATTTAGGTGCTTTTCGGACCCTCTTAGTAACTAACCGCACTACTCGACCATTAGCGCACAAAGGCCAGTGCAGTGACTGCTTCAAAACTATGTAAAATAGCCTGGCAACAATCACACCACCCAGGTGTGGTTGGCAGGCTGAGTCAGGACTTAGTTTTATTTCACCGGTCCCGTCGTCAACGTATAAGTCAAGTCGGCCGTGTACGACCCCGCATAGCGCACAGCGGGCCAGTCTAATTGGGTGTTTGCCAAATCAAGTTGGGTCCGCCCCATGCCCCCATCTTTTTTGCCCCGCAAAATGACCGCCGCATCCCCGCCAGCTTTAAGCTCTGGGGAATACGCAACGGCCGGATAGGTGCTTTGACTAGTCGGTGAACTGGGGTTCAAGTGTAACTTAGCCCCGTCGACCGCGATGTTGGGGTGTTCCAGATTCTTGAAGGCTCCTAACCGAACGCTCAAATGCCAAGGCTCACCCGTCCCGAGGAAATTCTCGATTGCTAACTGGGTTCCCGCCGGGCGCACGGCAAGCGACGTGGGGGTCGTTTGGCGGCCTAACGCAGTCTTAAACTGCAACGACGGAACGATAGTTTGCCCGCTATTCGTCTTAGCAAAGCCTAACGATCCTGAGTTGACCGTCGCGGTGACCGTACTTTGGGACTGGTTGGTCTGAACTGGCGACGGTGTTTTAGCACTATTTTCGTTAACGGCATCCGTTAATATTGAATCAAGTTCATCCTTTCCCTTAGCACTTTTGGCCCGACCAATGTAGTGTTGGAGTCTATCCCAGCTTAAATTGGTCAATTTTCTAATCTCCGCTATAACTTTAAGCAGGTCATCAAATAACCCACGAGTTGTTCGCCGATCATTCTGACCACCCAAACTGGCCGCGTGACCTGGCGACCCTGAGATCAGCCACAAGCCGCCCCAGGTCCCTAAACATAAAATCACAGTCCCAGCGACCCGTTTCAATTGATTAGATTGTGTCATCCTATCACCTCCTTTCAAAATAAATCGCGTTACGCTTCCGAATCCGGTAACTCTGTCGAAGCGGTCCGGCGAAGCAACCGCCAAATCACCAGTGCCAGCACCAACACTAAGCCACTCAAGCCACCCACGACCGCCCATAGCCAATTAAACGTTCGGGCGGAGGCCTTCACCACCCCATGTCGTGTCACCTGTCGCACGTTTTGCCGGGTAACGGTCAACGGTAAGGTGAATGGATAGGTAAAACCACCCCGAGTTTTCAGGGTCCCCGTGAGCGTGTACTGACCCGCTGCTAGGGCCTGACTCCCTAAATCAAGCCCCAACGTGAACTGACTTTGGGGCGCAAAGAGCAGGTCGTTGCGTTGAAAATGGCGGACCTTTTTCCCCGCCGACGTAGTTAACGTCGCGTGTAACCGGCCTTGCGACACCAAGGCCGGGGTCCGGTTCACCATAGCTAACGCCACCTGCGGGTAAGCTTGGGCCAGTTGGTACTGAGCTCGGTGCACCGTCAGGTCCGGTGAGCCCAAATTAATTGGCCGGTGAGTATAAAACTCCAGGGCGACCACGTATTCAGCTCGCGCCACGACCCCCGTTCCCTTCGTCGCCTTTAGGGCTGTCGCGGTGGTATGTTCTCGAACGGTCAGTCCCGCCAACATGACGCCCTTAAAGGCGTGAGCGGGAACCGTTAATTCAACCGTGACCGTCCGGGTCGCTTGAGCTGGGACCCGCACCGTTTGAGCTTGGGGAGCAAACAAAGCCGTTGCCTGGGCCGGCAACATCTTCGCTCGGTTGTTACGACTATAATCCACGATTCCGTTACTATTCGTCGTAGCGATTCGCGCCACAACGTCGTACCGCTGAGCCGTCTTCCCCTGGTTCGCGATTTTCAACCGTAGCCGGCGATGCTGGTGCGGCCGCACGGCTAACTTGAAATACGACGCGTGGTCCTGGTTATCCGCCGGCAAGACTGGGGTCACCGTATAGGGGTGCCCTGGGGTTCCGGTAGCGGCGTGACTATGGGTGGGCGGACTCAACCCACCAACACAATCACGATTCCGGCTACGAGCCACCATTTAATTGTCGCCATCGTTGTTTTCTCCTTCTCGATTATTGATTCGGGCCACTGACCAAGCTATAGGTCACCGTCGCTTGATAATTGCCCGCATAATCAACTCGTGGCAGGGTCAACGTGATCGGCGACAAATCTAAATCGACCGCCCCCATCCCCGCGTCACGTCCTGCGTCGATAAGCGTCATCGCGTCGGCACCCGCCCGGACCGGGGTCGTGGTGGTCGCAGTCGGCAACGCTTTTTCTGCTTTAGCCGTCAAATTCTTCTTGGGGAAGACCAACGTGGCCCCCGTTAAAGTCCGCTTGTCATCTGCGCCACTTGCGGCCTTCTTGAGCAGTTTGACCGCCTGAAACTCACTCAGACTGACTTTCAATTGCCACGGTTCCCCACTCCCGAGTAAATTACTGATCTTTACGACCGGCGCGTTATCGGTCTTAACGAGCCCCAGCCCGGTTTGTTCGCCATCAGCCACCTTCGCCGCTTCAAATTTCAGGGCTGGAAGCTTCTCCTGCGCAAAGGTCAACTTACCGGCAGCCACTTGCACATCTGCCGTCGTATTGGCGTTAGTGGCCACACTCGCTGTAGGGGCGGTCGTCGTTGCGGCCTGCCCAATCAAGGAAGGGCTCAGTGGGAGAAAGGTACCTAACAGTAAGGCACTCATCATCCATTTTACGGGTTTAGTCATCTCTTCTTTTGGTCGCTGCGCCGTAGCGTTGCCCAACTACTAACGGCGACCAGCCTACTTTCTGGGATTTAAATGGTACGGGCAACTGTCCTGTCACTACACACCGGTGGTCATTAACGTTCAGACTCGCCATGGACCAGTTTCGGTGACTAGCTTTCATTGTGCCAGACCAGCTTTTCATTGTGCAACCCTAACGGCTCATCTCGGCCAAATCTGCTATAAATTAGTTAATAATGGTCTAAATTTTGACGTTACTAGTTTAACAGGAAGCTGGACTAGTTCTTCACCACATCAAAAATGGTGTTGATAGATTTCTCTATCAACACCATTACGCTTGTCAGCTGGCAATGGGTTACCAAGCCCAGCTGGCTAACATTTTTAACTGGTTTAGAACAGGCCCGTAATCGTTCCGTCAGCCGCAATGTCCATGTCGAGGGCCGCTGGGTGCTTCGGTAGACCCGGCATCGTCAAGACGTTACCCGTTAAGGCGACCACGAAACCAGCCCCGAGTCGTGGTGAGAACTCCCGCACGTGGATCGTAAAGTCCTTCGGGGCGCCTAATTGATGGGCGTCGTCGGTCAACGAGTACTGGGTCTTAGCCATGCAGACTGGCAATTGATCCCACCCCCGTTGTGCAAACGTCTTAAGTTGCCGTTTGGCCTTAGCTGACAATTCGACGGTCGCCCCACCGTAAATTTTATGGGTGATGGCTTCCATCTGCGTGACCAAATCAGCCCCATCTTTGACTAGCGGTTTAAACTTGCTGGGCTGATTAGCCGCGTCCACGACGGCGCGCGCCAATTCCGTCGTCCCCGCACCCCCGTCGGCCCATTCGGTCGTCGTGGCTACAGCAACGTTTTGGGCTTTGACGATGTCGGTCAACGTTTGAATCTCGGCATCGGTATCACTGGTGAAGCGGTTGATGGCCACGACCACCGGCACGCCGTACTGTTGCATGCTGTGGATGTGGCGCAAGAGATTAGCACTGCCCTGTTTTAAGGCTGCCAAATCTTCGGTCTCTAAGTCGGCGCGCTTGACGCCACCGTTATACTTGAGGGCCCGGACCGTGGCCACCATGACCACGGCGTCCGGCGTTTTGCCGAGGACCGGTGTCTTGATATCCATGAACTTTTCACCACCCAGATCGGCGCCGAAACCGGCTTCCGTCACGGCGTAATCGCCCAGTTGCAAGGCTGTCCGGGTCGCCAAAACGGAATTACACCCGTGGGCGATGTTGGCGAACGGGCCACCGTGAATGATGGCCGGGTTGTGCTCCAACGTTTGGACTAAGTTGGGCTTGATGGCATCCTTAAGTAATAATGTGATGGCGCCACCGACCTTCAAGTCCCCCACCGTCACGGGTTCCTTATCGGTGTTGTAGCCGATCAGGATCCGGTTGACCCGGCGTTTCAAGTCGCTCAAGTCCTTGCTCAAGCACAATACCGCCATCAATTCACTGGCGACGGTGATGTCAAACCCGTCTTGACGGGGA
This sequence comes from Levilactobacillus suantsaii, assembly GCF_004115745.1. Lineage (GTDB taxonomy): Bacteria > Bacillota > Bacilli > Lactobacillales > Lactobacillaceae > Levilactobacillus > Levilactobacillus suantsaii. Next base: position 53,579 of record NZ_QXIL01000009.1, read on the forward strand.
ACCCCCGACGTGCGTCCGCCCAGGCCAATCACGGTCTGCCGCAACGCCCGGTCGTTGATGTCTAACACCCGCTTCCACACGATTTGGCGGGGATCTAAGTGCAAGGCGTTGCCTTGTTGAATGTGGTTATCGATCAAGGCCGCTAAGGTATCGTGGGCCTCGGTCAAGGCGTGCATGTCGCCCGTAAAATGCAAGTTGATGTCTTCCATCGGCACGACTTGGGCGTGACCTCCCCCGGTCGCACCGCCCTTCAAGCCCATCACGGGGCCTAAGGACGGTTCCCGTAAGGCTAAAACGGTCCGCTGACCAATCAGGTTCAACGCATCCCCCAAACCGATGGCGACGGTCGATTTGCCTTCGCCTGCGGGCGTTGGGTTGATCGACGTGACCAAGATCAACTTGCCTAATGGTTTAGGGTCGGCCAAAGGTAAATCAATCTTGGCCTTGGTGTGGCCGTAAGGTTCGATTTGTTCGGGCTTCAACCCGACTTTGGCCGCAATCTTTTCGATGGGTTCTAAGGGTGTAGCTTGTGAAATGGCAATATCAGTATTCTGAGTCATTAAGCAGATTCCTCCTCCGATGAACTGTTCGCAATTGCTGTTTGTAACAGACCAGCTAATTCGATGGCCGAGTTACGGGGCAATAAAAATTGATAAATTCGGCCCTGCGCCACGATACCTAACCGGTACCGGGTGGCGCGGACACTCTTGACGTGACGCAACGGAATCACCAGATGATGGTGATTCAACACCGTGCTGACCGTCAGCATATCGTGCGCCATGGTAATATTGCGAAAGTGGACCTCAATCCAACATAACAGGATAAACGCCACAAAAAAGGCAAACGTGATCCAGTTAAAGTGGGTCACTTCCAACCAAAAAATCCCGCCCAGTAGCAGGACGATAAACGTCCAACTCCAAATGATAATGCTGCTAATGGGATTGGGTTGGTACAAAAAGCGTCGTTCCTGGGTTATCATAATCTTATCAACACCTCATTTAATCTAAAGGAGTGAGTCCTTTGTATTCATTATATACGGATGCCGCCACCCAACCGCAAAGCGGCCTGAGTGCGGGGGGCATCCTGTTGATCCACGACCACCAACAGACCCAAACGAGCCTACCGCTACAAGCCACGACCAACCATCTCGCTGAATTTGAAGTGGCCACGCTGGCCTTCACGCGATTGGCTCACACACTAGGCGCTCAATGTGCCACGACCACCGTGTTGTTCTACACGGACAGTCTGCTCGTGAGCCAAAGTGTTGCCAAACGCTACGCCAAGCACTACCAAAGTGAAGTAGACGCCCTGCTCAGCGCTCAGCGCCCCTTTCAACTGGTCTTGACCCAGTGGGTCCCCGAAAAACAGAACCAGGGGGCCCACACACTAGCCAATCAAGCCCTTCACGCTAGAGAAGACTTTAAGTAAGTACTCAGTGGTAATTCGTAATCGCTCCAGTCGGGAGTGCCACCGTAGAGCGCCGAGCCGGCTAATAAACGTCCGATTTGTGGCCCCGTGGTCAACCCCGAGGAACCCAACCCGGAAGCGACTAAGAGTCGTTCGTGTTCGGGAATCGGACCGAAGAAAGGCGCAAAGTCACTACTGTAGGCCCGGGTCCCGACCCGGACGCCCACGACGTTTTCGTCGGTGAGAGTCCCCATCAGTCGCTGAGCACTGGCCAACAAGTCGGCGGTCACCATCGCGTCTAAGCTCAAATCAAAGTGCTTGTCATCCTCGTGCGTTGCGCCCACAATCAATTTTCCTTGGCCAAACGGCACAAAATCCCGTTCACCTTCAGGCATCAAGACGGGGAGTTGTTCCTGTAACGGGTAGTCCTTGACGGCCAGCTCGATTAATTGTCCTTTTTGGGCGCGAATGTCCGTTTGAATGTGCAACGGCACTAACAAGTCGGGTAACCAGGCACCAGCTGCCACGATGATGCGGTCGTATCTCCGGGTCCCTGCCGAAGTGACGATGTTCTCGTCACCATCGAGCTCGACCCGTTCTTGACGGACCGTCAAATTACGTTGTTGCGCCTTGGCTAACAACGTCGTGACCAAGGCGGCCCCGTCGACTCGGGCCCCTCCACTGAGAAAGACTCCCGCTTGTGGGGCCGTCAACAGGGGCAACTTCGCCTGCACTTCCTGTGCCGTTAATTGTTGGACCGTTCCCATCGCCGGTGCCGCTTCCCGCCGCTTTTGTGCTAAGGCGTACAGGGCTTCTAAGTCCGGAACAGCCGCCCGGGTCACGATGGTCCCCGTTTGCTGGTAAACGTCGGTTCCCAGCTGCGCGTCATGAATCAATTGGGGGTACAGATCCGCCCCCGCGCGCCAAGCGGTACCACCGCTGGTTACGGCGTTTCGATAACCACGGCGAGATGATGCCAGCAGCCGCTTTGCTAGCCTGTCCGACCCCATCGTCGTATAAGGTCACCTGGAGTTGTTTGGTACCCGGAAGCGTACTGAGATAGTACGCGGCGGTCGCACCGACGATGCCACCGCCAATGATTGCAATTCGTTTTTGCATTCGTTTAACCTCCTCAAACCACCAAGATTGCACTCGGTTTCATTTTAGCATACCTTCTTGGTCGTCGCGGTCGTTGCCGTTTCATTTTCATCCCCATGACCAGGCAACGCCCCACTGGATAAGCCGTGGGCCAATCGTAAGTTTACCTAAATATTTTGCTAGGCGTCGCAACATGTTACACTAAGGTTTGAAAATTTGAAGAAAGAAGTGTGAATCCATGGCACAATCCGATTCAGCTAAATATACGATTACGGTGGCCGCCGACGAAGACGGCAACGTCAAACTAAGCTCCACCCTCGATGCGGGACGTACGGTCAGTGCATTATTGCTCTCCGCGCTCAGCGCCATCAAGGAGGACCAACCAAAGCTGAGCCGTGAACAATTTCTCGCCATTTGTAATGGCGTTTGGGAGTACGATCAGAAATACTGAAGTAGCTAAGCCACCACCTAAAAAGGGAGACAATGCGCCAAACGAAGATTGCCTACTTCATTTATTCCGTTACTAATACGCTTACATCTGCTGTTTAATGATAGGCCATCCAGCAAGCGCCCGCCGCTTGTTTTGGATGGCCTATCATTAAACACTCATTCTAATTTAGTCGCGGACTAAGAACCGATCGTCATCGGCCATGAAAGTCTTGTCTCCCGCCGGGGCTTCGATGGACCCAAAATCCATTTCGGCTCTTAATTGCCAGCTGGTGGGTAACCCAAAGGCTCGTTGGACATCGGCGTCGATCAGTGGGTTGTAATGTTGCAGGTTCGCGCCCAATCCGTTTTCGGCCAGCGCGGTCCACACGGCGTACTGTGCCCCACCTTGGGCTTGTTCGGCCCAGTCGGCAAAGTTAGCCGCGTAAGTCGCGAAATCAGCTGCGGATTGGTCAACGACCGCCGTGTCCGTAAAGAAGAGCACCGTGCCGTAAGCCTCCGCAAACCCAGCAATTTTCTGCTCAGTAACCTTGAAAGCTTCGGCCGGCACGATGGCCTGCAATTGATCGTGGACGATTTGCCAGAGTTGCTCGTGATGCTGGCCAAATAGGATAACGGCCCGGGTCGACTGGTTGTTGAACGGCGTGGGGGCGTACTTGATGGCGGCTTTGATCAGCGCACTGATTTCAGTGGACGTCTGGGTGACATTGCGGCCTAAGGCGTAAATACTCCGGCGTTGTTGGGCTAAGTCGATAAATTGGGTTTTCATTAGGTAAGGTCCTCATTTTATGGTTTTTAATTGTTCACAACTTAATTGGTGTAGACCTAGTTTATTACTTACTTTTTGAAAGTAAAGCAAATCAACTCGCCCCGAGCAATTTCGTTAATTGGTGCGTCACCAAGTCGGCCGTGACCGGCCGTTGGGGCTGGCATAACAACACGCCTAGTAAAAAGGTCCAGACCGTCTTACTCGCGGCTCGGGCCTCCCCTTGAGTATCCGTTTGGGTCAACCACAGCGTGATCACTGTGACCAAACTATCCGGCACTGGCCAGGCCCCGGTCACAACAAACGCCACGGCCTGGGGATGGTCGCGTTGGTACGTCAACAGGTTCGTCACCATCCGGGTGAGCATCGTCGCGGCCACCGGGGAATCGAGGACCCCCTCGCGTAACGTCGCCGCTACCTCGTTCAAGATATCGACGCGCAACTGGTGCAACAAACTGGCTTTATTGGGAAAATGGCGATAAATGGCTGCCGGCGTCACATCTAAGAAGCGGGCTAACTGACGTAACGACAAATCAGCAACCCCCGCTTCCTCTAATTCTTGGCGGGCTCGTTGGCGAATCGCAGCGGCTAAATTTTGACGATGATAGGGACGCGTTGTCATTTTTAGGACCTCCCGGGGACAAACCATGATTGACTGGGCTTTTCAAGTCCAATGTTATCACCGTTTACATTAAATGTTAACACTAGTAACATAGAAGCTATGCCGTCTTTACACAACTTTTACACGTTAACCGTATCAGAAGACCTACAATGTAGGTGATTATCCATTAGAGAAGAGGAAGGCTTATGGCCAAAATGATTTCCAAGCGTCGATTAATGCTGCAATTTTTAGCCTTTTGGATCACTTGGTTAGTGGTCCAGATCTTTTTAAACACACCGATTGAGCATCACTTGGCCGGCTGGTGGCAAGAACTGGCTCTCGATGCCATCAAACTATTAGTCTGGTTAGGCGGGGGGTGGGTGTTCTTACACCACGCGCAGCCAGGCACCCTAACCGTGTCTCGGAAAGCCCAATGGCGCCCCGCCTGGCACTTCACGCTGGGTTACTGGGTCTGGGGCGTTCTCGTCATCTACTTAGTCGCCCAGTTCTTGGTCATCCATCACGGGTTACACCTGAGTCGTGGCTTTTTACCCCAATACTGGGGCCGCTACTTCTTAGTCGTGGGGATCACGGAAGAGTTCGTCTTTCGGGGCTACTTCTTAAACGCCCTGTTGCAACGCACTACGCTGACGAAAGCTAACACCATCCAGGCCATTGCGTTCGCGGCGATGCACATCCCCCGCTACCTGACCACGATTCCGCCGATGAGCCCACTGGTCTGGCTGAGTAACCTAGTCTCGGTCGCCCTTTTAGGGGCGCTGTTCGGGTGGTTGTACGCTAAGAGCCACTCACTATGGCCAGGGATCATCGTGCACATGACTTGGGATATTTTAGTCACCCTCTTCACCTGAGTGACATCTTCACTAAACTGAAAAGCGGCTGGCAATTCGACGTGATATCGAACTGCCAGCCGCTTTTCAGTTACCCTTGACTCGTATCGACTTGTAAGGGCCCATCCCACTCGTCACAGACCACGGCCGGCACGTCTCGATGAAAGACCTTTAACAGGGTCAATAGACTCGCCGCACTGTTGGCCACGGTCAACTCGTTTTCCGCTAACCAATACACCCGGCCCTCGGCACTACTCTGCAGGGTTCCGGTAAATTGGGTGCCCCGATACAGCAAGCCCAGTTTCCGGCGCCCGTGGTCCTGGTCGAACCACTCGCAAGTCCCACAAAATTCCGCGGTCGTAAGGTGCAGGCCGGTTTCTTCACGGACTTCACGCAAGGCAGCGTGGAGTCCACTTTCGCCAGCTTCGACGTGGCCGCCGGGAAAACTATGACCCGCTTTCCAGGGCACGTTGACTTTATCTTCGACCAGAACCTGCTGGGTTTCAGGATTCTGGACCATCACCATGGTCACTAATTCTACTGGTTGGGTACGATCCATGGACGTCACTTCCTCATTATTTCGTTTAGTTTTACTGCTACCAACCCTAAGTATCCAAGGTTATTCGGGGCTAGTCATTTTGAAGGTATTTAGCGCGAATATCCTGGGGAATACGTTTCTCTTTATTATAAAAAACATCATCGTTGGCGGTGATGGCCCGCAACACGCGGGCGGGGTCCCCCACCGCAATCACGTTTTGCGGGATGTCCTTGGTCACGATACTGCCCGCACCAATAATGGCATTATCTCCAATCGTCACTCCTGGTAAGACGGTGACCCCACTACCGATCCAGACGTTTTCACCAATATGGATGGGTTGATTGAACTGGAGCTTAGCCCGCCGTAAGCGCGGGGACGTGGGGTGGGCCGCCGTCGCCAACGTACAACCCGGTCCGATCATCGTGTCGCTACCAATAAAAATATCCCCGTCGTCGACAAAATTGTTATTAAAATTAATAAAAACATCGTGGCCGACGTGGACGTGCTTTAAGCCGAAATTCGCGTAGACGGGCGGCAAGATGGCTAAGCCTTCCCCATAAGTTCCCAGAACTTCTCGTAAAATCGCGTCGCGTTGTTTTAGCCCCGCATCGGTTTCTGGCAACTGGTTAAACACATTGATCTTTTGTACCAGCTCCCGTTGGTAAGCCAAGAGTTCTGGATCATCACTATTGTAAAGACGCCCCGAATTCGCCATCCGATTAAACGCGGCCTTCTTTTCCCTAGAAATCATCACCTGGTACCCCCTTATTGACGGCCTCACCTAGATACCGCCACCTAAGATTCACGTGACTTGCCCCTCACGCCACGCTTAACTTTATTATACCAAAACAAAAAGGAGGCTCACGGGCCTCCTTTATTTTGTCGCTAAGCTTGACGCTGTTTAGTTTTGTATTTTGTGAGTAAAGCTTCCCCGCCGTAGCACAGAATAGCCAGTGCTGCGAAGCCGATCGGAAAACCGACTGCCCATAATAGGGACTTCATCAGTACCAAGCTTAATAAGCCAACTGCTAACACCACCAGGATGATCAATGCAATCGCATCTTTTGTCATGTCAATTCCCCCTAAATTCCCCGAAATAATTGTGGCCCCAACCACGTTTCCAGGATAGCAATATCAAGGGGGAGTTGCAAACCTTTTCGTCGAACCTTACCTAAACTTAACCTCCGCGACGCTTTTGACCTGGTCAATTGACAAACTAAGTCGGCTGACTGGCCGGCCAAGGCGCCTGTGGAAAGACACCTTGGCTTGATTTTCAACCAGTCCCTTACATCTGGAATTGGTCGAAAATCGTTGCACCTAACAGAATCAAATTCGCGGGTGTGTTTAATCGTCGTAACACTTGCGGCGTCAGCGACACCGTTACCCGTCCGGAATGGTCGTCGATCTCTTGACCCCGAAAGAAGTCGCCCACACTAATCGAATGGGCTAGTTGAAACTTAAAGGTTACCTTGGATAAGGGTAACAAGAAGTCGTTCCAAAAGTCGCGGGGAGTGGCCGGCGTCTGCGCCACTAAAAGCTGGCGAATCTTTTGCCATGACAGGGTGATCTCACCACTCTGCTGTGTAAACCCGATTTTTAACAGCGCCCAGAGAAACCGGCGTTGGGCCGAATTAAGGGCTGGTGCCTTAACCTCGATTAAGACCCAGCTATCGGCCTCCTGCTTGCTTACCATGACGGACTCCCCCTCAGTTCTTATGCCTAATCTTTATGCTTACCAGTTAGCCATTGTGCTTCGTCACTGACTGGTGCGTGGAGTTGCTCTAACTGACCCTTGAATTCTGGGGCGTACTTTTCCTGGTCGGCGGTAAAGGCACCCAATTTTGCGTTCAAGCCCACCGTGTAGTCGGCCCGTTCGCCGTGTTCGCCTTCATCCAAGCCTAAGCGTTCCTCGACCGCGTTAACCCGCATAGGGAAGACCGCTTTGAGGCCCCAAATCAAGAGGCTGCCCATCGCGGCAACGAAGATGATCGTAAAGCCGGTCGCTAAGGTTTGGACGCCCAGCAAATGCCAGCCGCCACCGTACGCCAGCCCATTGGTCACCACGGCTGCATTGACGGACTTGGTCGCAAAGACCCCCGTCAAGAGACTGCCGACGATGCCACTGACCCCGTGGCACCCGAAGGCATCCAAGGTGTCATCGACGCCCAACCGTGGCTTGAGTAACGTGATGAACGCGTAACTAGTCAACGTCGCACAAGCGCCAATCGCAACGGAGCCTAGGACCGTGACGTAGCCAGCTGCCGGCGTGATGCCGACCAGTCCACACAGGGTTCCCGTGCAGACGCCGACCAGCGTCGGTTTCCCAGTTGTCCAGAGGTCTAAGCCCATCCAAACCACCATCGCCGTGGCAGTCGCCACCGTACTGGTGATGGCCGCTTGCATGGCCACGCTGTTAACGGCTAAAGCACTCCCGGCATTAAAACCGTACCAGCCGATCCACAGAATCGCCGTGCCCAGTAAGACCCACGGTAGGTTGTAATGGTCGTTTTTCTTGGCGGCAGTCAACCGCGGGCCTAACCACAGTGAAAGTACTAAGGCCGTGACCCCCGCATTGATGTGCACCACGGTGCCCCCGGCAAAGTCCAGCACACCGAGCCGCGCCAACCACCCGGCCGGGCTCCAAACCAAGTGGACCATCGGGTAGTAGATGAAGATGGACCAAGCAATCAGAAACACCAGTAAAAATTTAAAGCGGATGCGCCCCACGATTGCCCCAACGAACAAGGCCGGAGTGATGATGGCAAACATCATCTGGAACAACGAATAATCCCCGACCGGAATCTTAGTCGCGGTCAACCCAGCCAAGTTCACCCCAGCCATGAAGACGTGTTTTAAGTTCCCAATGACCCCCAAAATGTTCCCCAAAAGCGCCAGTGTATAACCTACGGCCACCCAAAGTACGATGGCGACCCCGGTCATGATAAAGACCGACAACATGGTATTGACGACGTTCTTCTCCGTGACCAATCCCCCGTAAAAAAACGCTAGCCCGGGAGTCATAAATAGGACCAAGATACTTGCGATCAACACAAACGCTGTATTTGCTAAATTCATCAGCCACGCCCTCTTTTTTCTTTATGTTATAAGTTCTAACACAAGTTTTAGCTTTTGTCAGGCTTTTTAGGGTAATTTCGGCTTAATTTAGCAATTCATTGGTTAAACCCGGTCATTTTCGGCGGTTAAAGTCATTGTCATTACCATATATGTTAATTTTTATTACATTCAAGACTTCTTACAGGTCAATGCGATTCCCAACAGGCTTGTTGGTAACGTTCCTCATAAATCGCCACCACGCTGCGAGCCGCACAAAACCGTTCGGCTTGGGCCAGTGTTAGGCTGGCGACCGGCAATTTCCGGTCCCGTAATTGTTTGATCACGGGACTTGGCAATCCCGTCAGTCGGCTCAACTCCACGTTCAGTAACGAACTGGCCAAAATAAAATGAATATCCCCATAGACTCCCGTCATTGTTGCTTCCCCCATAGTTCAAAGTTAGTGTGTCGGTGCTGCGTGCGTCGTGGCGGACTGGTCAGTCCCGCGCGGGTGCCAGTTGGACCATTTGGAGCAACTGATCGACCATTGGATACGGTGCCAAATCATTGAGCATTAGCTGGTTATAACTGTAAATCGTCATCATCCGTTTGGATCTCCTTGGATTATAAGATTTTTTATTATTACGGGTCGCCATTTTTCTTTGGCGCCCCTAATTCAGTTTACCAGATTCTGCCGGAAGGTAAAGTCACCGACTCAATTTCGCGTCACCAATATCCCAACACAAATAACCCAAGACTCACGACCGGTCTGCACCAATCATGAATCTTGGGTTATTCTACTCACTTCACTTAACCAACGGCTAACCCTGGCCCCGAAACGAGACCGTTAGTTAACGTTGCCGCCGAACCGGATGGGGAATCAAATTGCGCATCCCCCCCACGCGGGTCCTTCACGTCACCCGTGTAGCGTGGAATCAGGTGGATATGAGCGTGCATCACACTCTGGCCACCCGCAGGATTGACGTTGACCCCGACGTTGTAACCGGCCGGATGGTACTGCTGGTCCAAAAATGCTTTCGCTCGAAACAAGAGGGCGTCCATCGCCTGCCGCGTCACTTGGGGCACATCGAAGTAGGTCGCGTAATGGTCTTTAGGGACGACCAACAGGTGGCCTAAGCGCACCGGATGCAGGTCCCAAAAGGCCTTCGCCAAGTCATTTTCCATAATAATATCGTTTTTTTGGCAAAACACACAGTCAGTTAGTTGAGCCATCGGCTACGCCTTCTTAGTACGGGGCCGCCGTTGAGCCCAGAACTGGAAGTAATCCGTCCGCAACGCCCCGTTGTAGAGCTTGCGTTTCTTAGTGGCCTTTTGGCCGTAGAAATGTTCGAACTCGAGGTCAGCCGTCAAGATGTACTTCGACCAGTCCGTGAGTGGCTTAAAGACTTGACCCATTTGCTTATAAAGTTCCCGGACGCCGGCTTGGTCACTCAACCGTTCCCCGTAAGGCGGGTTAGCGACGATGACTCCGTGGTGTAAGTCCGTCTGGAAATCCTGGACAGCCAGTTGTTTGAACTCGATATCTTGGGCCAAACCAGCTTCCACGGCGTTCTTCTTGGCGATAGCTACCATATTTTCATCGATGTCGCTCCCAAAGATTTGCAGTGGTGTGGTGTAATCAGCCTGGTCATCGGCTTCTGCTCGCACTTGCTGGCTCAAGGCGTTGGGGATCCAATCCCATTTTTCACACAAGAAGTCCCGGTTATAACCCGGTGCCAAGTTCCGGCCAATCATTGCCGCTTCGATAGGAATGGTCCCGGACCCACATACAGGGTCCACGAACGGCATGTCGGGGTGCCAACTGGTCAGGGCAATCAAAGCCGCCGCCATGTTTTCCTTGATGGGCGCGCCCCCCTTACCGACCCGGTAACCGCGTTTGAATAGACTCGGTCCGGTGGTGTCCAGTGTGAGCATCACGTGATTTTTATTGATGATGACTTCTAGTGGGTACGTGGCCCCGGTTTCAGGCAAGCGCGTCCGCCGGTGATAGACCGCCGCCATCTTAGTGGCGACCGCCTTTTTCACGATGGCTTGTGCATCCGGTACACTGTGTAATTGCGATTTTTGCGAACGCCCTTCGACCGGAAAAGCGGCGTCCATGGGTAAGTAACGATCCCAAGCCACGGCCTTCGTCGCTTCGAACAACTCGTCAAAGGTGACCGCGTGAAATTCGGCCACGATGATCCGAATCCGGTCGGCCGTTCGTAGCCATAAATTAGTTTTTAAAATATCTTCGATGGTGCCATCAAACCGCACCCGGCCGTTTTCGACCTGGGTCTCGTAACCCAGGTCACGTAATTCGCGACCAGCCAAGGCTTCGACCCCGGCCGCCGTTGCGGCGTATAAATGAAATTTTTCCATAATGTCCTCCTGTTGGGACCTTCCTCATTGGTTGGACGTTCTACCATCCAACCAGGCCTTAACTGTTGGCCATTTAGAGGAGGCTCATGAACATGATATCATTGAACGCCGCCCCTGACTACTGTTCTTAGGGATTTTGCCGGGGAACGACAGCAAAAAAGAGCGGACCACCTGGCCCACCCTGCTAATTAAGCGTCGTTATGACTTAAGAATAAACGTGTTCGTGGTCGCTGGGGGCCACCCGAAAGGCCGCTAAGTCCACGGTCACCAGGTGTAAAATCGCTTGGTGCGGGAGATTTAATTGCGTCGTTGGTGTGAGCGTCGGTAACGTCTCCAACCGTGCGAGTGTCTTGCCTAAAATATCATGCGCCATAATCAGTGCTTGCGGGGCACTCGTGCCTCGAATCCAGGTGTCATCGTTAATATCGGGAATCTCGACGTTGTATTCCCCGTTATCCGGGTGCAGAATAACAGGATACGTGACCAGTTGTGCTTGCATCATTTTAGCCTCCTTGGACTAAGTTAATCATCTGAGCACACAAAACGATCCACCCAGTCTCACGTTTGCGGGTGGGTCACCCTTGTTCTAAAACCAGTGACGGTCGCCGCATCAAACCGATCGTTACATCCCCTAGCGGCCACACGTTAAGCTTATTCTACCACAAGTAAACGTTTTCACAAATAGCCAGGATCGGTTAGGATCGAACCAGTCCAAATAGCCAAGCTTCCCGGTCGCTTGGCTAATTCTGAATCAGGTTATGGTTTTATCTGTCGCGGTATGTTGGCTTGAACAACGGTCATCCGGTCCCAATAAGCCGCCAACCGTTCGGCTTGTGCCAAGGTCAATTGCCCCACCGGTAAGTTGTGCCATAATAAATTGTTGATCAAGGCCACCGGTATTTGGGTCGCAGCTGCCAATTGATACGGATCTTGGCCCGCCACAGCTAAGACCCGGGTTACCTTTTCACGAGTTTTCATTTCTCCCCACACTCCTTATGTTCCTATAAGGTAGCATAGGTTACCCACTAAGGTATAGCCCAATTCAAAAAAAGGGTAAAAAAAAGGATGGAAGCAAGCTTCCATCCACCTGATAACGTGCAAATCCCTGTAAGCCATGTTTTGTACTCTACGCTAACTCAGGCAGCTAACGCACAGCGGTAATCATCTATCTCAAGCATCTCTGCTTGCCCCACGCATCGTTCAATTCCTGACGTGAAGCTCCCCTACCAAAGTTTGGGTTTCCCGCTCGAGGGGTTTACCGCGTTCCACCGCCTAGGTTTCCCTAGACGTATCGTCACTGTGGCACTTTTCAGGGGTACTCAGACATAGCCGAAGCCTTAGTCGTTTTCCCCCGCCGTAACGTGATTGCTCACGTCCGCCGGCTTATTTTTTCACCGACCACGAACACTACAGGCATCGCAGCCTGTGCGAGAATGGACTTTCCTCAGCCGACTTAAGCCGGCCGCAATTACCCAGGATTTACACAGTTATTATAATTTTACAAACGATGTGACTCGTTTGGATCATTATCAAGTTGTGAGCCGAAAACGTGCCGCTCCAAGTTGGACAACCGCTTCAAAATATCCATGTTGGAGACGTTCGAAGAGGCCGAACTGGCCGTTGTGGCTTGCGGTTGACTGCCGCCGACTTGGACCTGCTTGGTCAGCTCATCGACTTTTGACAATAACCGCTCGTTTTCTTCTTGTAGCCGTTGATTCTCTTTGACAAAGGTATCGTAATCCTTGATGACGTTGTCTAAGAAGCTATCCACGTCATCAGGGTCGTAACCCCGCATCTTCTGCCGAAATTGCTTTTGTAAAATTTCTTTGGGAGTAAAATTAACGTTTTCCATTGATCACTACACCTCGTTGTCTTATCGAACCGGCACTATTTATAATACCAGTTTTCATTCATTTTGGGAACTGTTATTTAAATTTTCTTGATATTCGTTGGCACTTTCCTGTAACCAGTCCATATCAATCAGGGTCAACGGGTACGGATGCTGCTCCTGATACCGTACGACGGCCCGATAATCGTACTGGGGTTTCCCCGTAACCTCTAAATCATAAACCAAGACCGCCTCGTCCGTATGGGTCAGCATAAATTCTTGATAGTTTCTTAATTGTTGGGGGCCGTGATAGGGTTGGCTACTAACGGCCCGGTGAAAATCCACCCGACTGCTTAGTTGTGCGTACGTCGCCTGGTTCGTTTCGTTCCACTGACTCCCAAACTCTGCAAACGGCGTCATCATCGCCACGTGTAACTCGGGATACGTGGGTTTTAAGGCTAAGGCCACCTCAACGGCCCACTGCTCAACGCCTAATTGACCACCGGTGATCAGCCAATCGACGCCGTTTTCAATTTTTTCGATCAATAGCTTCTTCAGGGTCGCCTTAATCACCACCAGCTTAGGATCCTGGGTGCCAAACACCCCAAATTCATAGCTGCGGTACCCCGTTAGCCATAAACGACTCACCACATCACCCGCTTCAATCAATCTGGCTTCTCTACCTATTAGTGTAGCGAAAATCTCCGGACGGGGCAATCATTAAGGTGTAAATTTTCAGAAAAGCCGGGGTCGAGGTCAGTTTGGGAGTTTTTATTTTACGGTCAGCTTGGTATAATATCAATAACTGGGCCAGCAACACAAAGGAGTGTGAGGCATCATGACCATCCGGTATCCCAATGGGCATGCCTACCGAGCGCCAGCCACTAACCACCCGTCCCACTTTTCCGACCAGTATACCAACTACGGTAAACGGGGCATGTCGCTAGAAGAAGCGCTCAATGAAAGTAATGTTTATTACGAAACCCACGGCTTAGCGGTCGTTCATAAAAAACCGACGCCCATTCGGATTGTCAAGGTCGACTACCCGAAGCGCAGCGCCGCGGTGATTAAAGAGGCCTACTTTAGCACCGCGTCGACGACCGACTATAACGGGGTCTATCAGGGCCACTATTTGGACTTTGATGCCAAGGAAACGCGCAACAAGACGTCGTTTCCCCTCAAAAATTTTCATCAGCACCAGATCGACCACTTTCGCGCCTGTACCGCTCAGGGGGGCATCTGTTTCGCCATTATTAAATTCGTCGCCCACCAGGAGATCTACCTGTACCGGGCCGAAGACCTCTTCACCTTCTGGGATGATCAGGTCAAAGGTGGCCGAAAATCAATCCCTTACGCCGAGATTGCGGCGCACGGGATCTTGATTCCCCCCAAAATCCAGCCTTTAATTCCTTACCTAAAGGCTGTAGATCAACTCCTCGCCTAGACCCACGCGTCGAGTAGCTACGTTTAACTTACAAAGGAGATTACCATGTCTAGTCACAATGAACCGCGAGAAACCCGGATGAGCCGAAACGCTGACCGCAAACCGGGGCCCAAGAAGCCCCGTCATGGTTGGCGCACCTTTCGGCGGATCCTATTTGTTTTCGTTGCCATCATCGTTTTAGGGCTCCTCGCCGGGGCGGGCTTGTTCTTCTACTACGCCCAAAGTGCTCCCAAAATTTCGCAAAGTGCCCTGTCTAGTGACGCTTCGACTCGGATCTACGACGCTAATGGCAAGGTCATTTCCCGCCTCGGCGCGCAGAACCGAACCTACGTCAAGTCTAAGAACATTCCGAAGATGCTGGAAAAAGCCGTCGTTTCAACTGAAGATCGGCGTTTCTACAAGAACAACGGGATCGACCCCGTGCGTATCATCGGCGCCGCGTTTGCCAACGTTACCGGCTCTTCACTGGGGATGCAAGGTGGTAGTACCTTAACGCAACAACTGGTCAAGCTGTCCGTCTTCTCGACGGCGGCTTCCGACCGAACGCTGAAGCGCAAGGCCCAAGAAGCCTGGTTGGCCCTGAAGGTCGATCATAATTACTCCAAGCAACAGATTCTCGAGTACTATATCAACAAGGTCTACATGGGCAACGGCGTCTACGGCATGCAGACGGCCGCACAATACTACTACGGTAAGAAGCTGTCCAAGCTCAACTTGGCCCAAATGGCCCAATTAGCGGGGATGCCACAACGACCAAGCCTTTACGATCCGATCCATTATCCGAAGTACGCCAAACAACGGCGCGACTTGGTCTTAGAAGCCATGGCCAAAAACAAGGTCATCACTTCGGCTCAAGCTAAAGCCGCCGAGGCTACCAGTGTCAAGACTGGTGTGGTCAAGAATCACAATACGACCAGCGCCACGAGCGCCCACACGACCAAGGTCGTCGACGCCTACCTTAAACAGGTCTATCAAGAATTGAAGAATAAGGGTTATAACACCACGAACGGGGGCCTCAAGGTCTACACCAATCTCGATATGGGCGCCCAAAAGAAGTTGTATAACATCGTCAACACCGACAACTATGTCGACTTCCCGTCCAGCAAGTTCCAAGTTGGCTCTACCATCGTCAACCCGAACAACGGGAAGGTCGTTGCCATGATTGGGGGCCGCAAGACTGGGAATGTCAGCTTCGGGTTGAACCGGGCCGTGCAGACCGACCGTTCTAGTGCTTCAACGGCTAAACCACTGATGGACTATGGGCCAGCCATCGAGTATCTTTATTACCCAACTTACGAATCCGTGAAGGATACCGCCTTTACCTACCCCGGCACGACAAAGAAACTTTACGACTGGGATAAGGAGTATCAAGGGACCATCACTATGCGTAAGGCCCTCTATGAATCCCGGAACATTCCGGCGGTCCGGACCCTACAAAACGTTGGGATCAAGAAGGCCACGACTTTCTTAAAGGGTCTGGGGATGACCTTCGATAAGACCCTGACCCTGCAAAACGGGATCGGGTTGTACATCTCCTCCGAACAAGAAGCCGCCGCTTACGCCGCCTTCGCTAACGGCGGGACCTACTACAAGCCTTACCTGGTCTCCAAAGTCGTTACCCAAGACGGCAAATCCCATAAGTACTCGTCTAACGGCAACAAAGCCATGTCGAGTGCCACGGCCTTCATGTTGACCGACATGATGAAAGACGTCATCACCAACGAGAATGGCTCAGGGCGTTCCGCGGCCATCTCTGGTTTGTATCAGGCCGGGAAGACCGGGACGGACTCCTACCCGGACGACTACGCCGATAAAGTGCCGGATGGCGCGACCATGGATTCCTGGTTTACCGGGTACACCAAGAACTACGCCATCTCTGTCTGGACCGGATACGACAAACAGTTCCAGACCGGTCATTACGTCAGTGAAAGTCAAACTTCAATCGCCCAGAAGATCTACAAGTACGAGATGACCTACTTGGCCTCCAAGAGCACTAATTCCAATTGGACGGCGCCAAGCACCGTCACGGCGACCAAGAAGAATAATACGACGGAATACTACGTCACGGGTCACCCTGGCACGGTCTCCGACACCACGTCTGACACCACGTCAAGCAGTCAGTACGGCTCGACCAACACCAGCAGTTCGTCGGCTTACAGCAGTAACAGCCAAGTCACGACCAGCTCCAGTTCGACTGGAACTTCGACTACGGAATCCAGTTCTTCCAAAGAATCGTCGAGTACCGAACAACGCCCGTCCGGTGGTAGTGATGATGATGACGATACCAACAGTAGTAGCGCCACCACAACGTCCAGTAGCTCGTCGTCCGCAACGTCCACGACCACAACTAATAACGACGAGGCCGACGACTAGCATCGGCTAACTTAAAAGCATCCGGTTCACGTTTTCCCTGCTGGGGATAGTGAACCGGATGCTTTTTGTCGTGCGATTGTAATCTAAGTTAAGCCAACGCCGCAAGTTCTGCTGGCGTATAGGCGTACGGCACGTGCGCGGCGTCGGGAACCTGGTCCCATTTGACGGGGTACCCCGCTCCATGGGCGCAGAATACCGAATCCGGCGTGTTGGGCAGGTCGGCCACGGGGTCATAGGCCTGTTCGGTGATCACGTCGACGGCGTTGTGACACGGTCGGTAACCGTCAATCAAGCATTCTAGTTGGCCCTGCCCGTGGGTGTAGGCGCGTACTTCCTGGGAGTAGCCCTGTAGCTCACTCACTGGGGCCACACCAGTCAAGGTGACTAGGCCGGTCGCCGACGGGGTACTGTCCGGCGTTTCAAAGCTACCGTGTAACCGTTGGATATCGCTCATGGCCCGACCTAACTGATTCTGACCAACTTCTAAGCGGAACCGGTACCAGGGTTCGAGTAACTGGCAGTGCTGAGCGGTCTTAGCTATCATCAACCCCTGCCGGACTGCCCGCCAGGTAGCTTCACGGAAGTCGCCGCCGACCGAATGGACGATACTGGCTCGGCCGGTCACCAGAGTCAGTTTGACGTCGGTCAACGGGGCACCCACCAAAACACCCAGCTGGGTCTTAGCCTGGAGGTTAGTTAAAACTTGGTGCTGCCAATTTTTCCCTAGGACCTCCAGACTACAGTCGGCCGCAAACGACAGCCCGCTGCCTCGCGGCTGGGGCTGTATCAGCACGTGAACCTCGGCGTAGTGCCGAAGCGGTTCGAAATGCCCGACTCCTTCGACGGCCTGGGTGATGGTCTCGCGATAGAGGATACTACCGGCATCAAAGCCCACGGTCAAATGGAAGCGATCGACTAAAATCTGTTCGAGGATCTCCAGTTGGACATCCCCCATAATCTGGACCCGCAACTCTTGGAGTTGGCTAGACCAGGACACGTGTAACTGCGGGTCTTCGTCTTCCAGCTCACGCAGGGCGGTTAAACAAGCATGCAGGTCTTCAGCTTGTGGGTCTAACGTGTAGGTCAGTACCGGTTGCATCGCGGGTGTCGCCGCGTATGCCGCTTGACCTAAGCCCTGACCCGGAAAAGTTGCGACTAGTCCCGGAATCGCACAGACGTCACCAGCTTTAATCACCGGTTCCGCCGTGAACTTTTCGCCATTGTACACCCGCAGTTGGTTGGCCTTTTGTTCGCCGAGCACCAAGTCCTTGGGGCGTAACTCTCCGCCCGTGACCCGGACCCAGGTCAAGCGTTCGTGCTTGGCGGTGTGGGAAATCTTAAAGACCTGGGCCCCGAAGTCTTGCGGATAGGTCTGCGGCGTGGTCCAGTGAGCCAAACCAGCCAAAAAGGCGTCGACCCCAGCAACTTTTAAGGCCGATCCCACATAACATGGGAAGACCTTGCGTTCACGGATCATCTGTTGAACCGTGGTATCGGCCAACTTCCCGGTCTCGAGGTAAGCGGCTAACACGTCGTCATCTTGCATGGCCACGTCTTCTACGACCGCTGCGGGCAGTGTTGCCTCATCCCCGGTGGGGTTAAAGGCCAGGCATCCCGGCGAAAGTTCCGCTTGGAGCTGGTCGATGATTGGTTGAGCCGTGGTCCCGGCCACGTCCAATTTATTGATAAAAATAAAGGTCGGTACCTGATAGCGTTGTAGTAAGCGCCACAAGGTCCGCGTGTATCCCTGAATCCCGTCGGTGGCCGAAACCACCAAAATGGCATAATCCAGTACACTAAGGACTTGTTCGGTCTGGGCCGCAAAATCCACGTGTCCCGGAGTATCGAGCATCGTCAGATTGAGGTCATGATATTGCAAGCTGGCCTGGTGTGAAAAGATGGTAATCCCCCGCCGTTTTTCTAGGTCATCGGGGTCTAAAAACGCGTCCCCGTTATCGACACGGCCCAGTTGCGCGCGGGCCCCGGCCCGGTAGAGCAACGCCTCCGATAACGTGGTCTTCCCCGCATCGACGTGGGCCACAATACCCGTTACGATGTGTGTCATCATCTATTACTTCCTTATCGGTTAAATTTTAAATTCAGTAATGGACGCGGCCAAAATTTAACTCGGGCGCCCCGTTACGGTAAAGCTTTCGTTCCCATCTTAGCAGATACCCGCGGTAGCAACAATTTTATTTAGCAGAATCCCCTTCTCACGGGCACTCCGCTAAAAACCGAGCTCCAGAGCTTGGCCCAGAACTCGTCACCGTAAAATTTAATGCAGCTATCGATAACTTTTAAGGCGTCTTCGTCCGCCGCAAGATAGCGGCCAACCAGGGCGCGTAATGCAGACGTTCGGTCAACGCCGTCAAAGCCGCAGCGTCATGAGTGTTGACCATCCCGTGGCGTAATTGCTCAACGTACAACTCAAGGTACGGCCAGTGCCGCTGAGTTGCTAACGCCAGTTCCGCATCCACATCATAACTGACCCGGCGAAAATCGACGTCTGGTAGCGCCGGCCCGTGAGTGGTCACGATGGCGTATTGGGCCCGAAGATCCGCCGAAAAGCTGGGCCAATCGGGATAGGGCATCCCCACCGTGCCGGGGTTGATGACCAGCTGACCGGCCGAACTCCAGCGCAGTAATTGTTGGTGGGTGTGACCGTAGACCGCCACGTCTGCATCAGTACCCACCAATTGGTCGAAAGCGGTTTGTTCGCCCACCGGCCGCAACGTTTTACCATAGTTTTGGGTTGGCAGGTTATGGCTCAATTGAAATTGAAGTCCGTCGACTTGTCGCGTTTGAACCAGTGGCAAGTGATGAAGTCGCTTAATGTCAGCGGTTGTCAATTGGGCCCGCACGGCATCACCCAGAATCGCCAGGTAAATTTTGCGAGGTCGGTGAATCTGAATGGGGCCGTCGATGGCCTCAAGTAAGTTGTCTTCCCAGTTACCACGCACATACGCACTGAGAGGCAGACTGTCGAGCAATGCTAATAAGTCGTGGGCGCCCGGTCCCGGTAAGAACAAGTCGCCAATCAGCCAAAAGACCGTACAGCCGGCCTGTTTGGCATCGGCTACCACGGCCTTTAACGCCGTCACGTCGCCGTGGACGTCCGAAATCAACGCAATTTTAGTCATGCCCTACTTTCCCCCTTTTCCCTTCGTCTCAACCGGGTTACCCGCGTGCTGACGAGGGCGCAATTGACCGTGATTCAATTCTAGTACCCGGTCACACAGAGCCAGCGAACTTTCCCGGTGAGTCACCAGAATCACGGTGCCGGAATAGTGGTGCTGCACGGCGGTCAAAATCACGGCTTCGTTCACGACATCTAGGTTACTCGTGGGCTCGTCCAGAATCAAGAGCGAGCTGGGGTGTAATAAAGCCCGCGCCAACTCTAAGCGTTGAACCTCCCCGGCCGACAAAATGGGCCGATCACGTGAGACCTGGGTCGCTAATTGGTCGGGCAAGCGGCGAATCGCTGCCGTCAAATGGACCCAGTCGAGGACTTGCCACAGTTGCGCATCGGTGAAGGCGGTCACCCGTAAGGTCAGATTTTCCCGCAGGGTCCCGTCAAAGACTTGCGCCACCTGGGGGACGTCGTTGATCTGTTGACGGAGTTGGTCCAGCGAATAGGTCGTAATGGGACGATCATTGACCGCGATAGTCCCCTGGTCAGGTGTGTACCAGCGCATGATCAATTTAATGATGGTCGACTTCCCCGCCCCACTGGGGCCGACGATACCAACACGTTCTCCCGCCCGCAGGCGTAAGTCGGTATGCCTTAAAATCGGAGCCGTGGGCCGTTGCGGGTAGGCAAAAGCAACGTCAGTCAGCGCCACCGCTTGGATAGGCCCCAGTTTAGCCTGACCCGTTTCCACCACGCGTGGTGACTCATCCAAAAACGCGAAGACATGGCGGGCGGCCAACAAGCCGCCACTCAAAGTCCCTGGTAGGTTACCTAAATCAAGTAAGCGACTAAACGTCAAGGGAAAGATCACCGCAAGGATTAGTGGGAGTTGTTGTGTCACCACCACGGCGATGACGGCGGCTAAACTCACGATGACGACCAGTTGCATGCCGACCGCATTTTGCGTTTGTCGCAGGGATCGTTTACGGTTGACCCGCCAATAAGCCTGTGTGGTCTGATTGAGCGTTGCCGTTCGCGCGGAAATGGCGGCGTACTGTTGTAACGTTTGTCGTCCGGTGATGAGCGCGGTTAATTGCCGCTGCTCACTGGCATCGGCTTGGGCTTGTTGCTGGGCTAACGTCGCCAGGTGCCGGCGACTGGTCAGCGGAATGATGAGGCCAATCAGGGCGTAAGCCACTAAAGCAATGACCCCCAGAACTGGCGCGGCAAGCCAAAATCCTACCGTCAATCCGATTGCCAGCCCCACACCAATCAGGACCGGCGCTAAGGTGTGGGCGTAAAAGGTCTCAATCTGGGCGATGTCTTGGGCTAATAGTTTTAAAACGTCGCTTTGACGTTGGTCGTCTAGTTTGGCTGGTGCTAAGTACAGTAGTTTTTGATAGGTCAAATTTCGCAGGTAGTCCAAGATTTTAAACGCGGCTAAGTGCCCGAGATACTGTTCGCCAAACCGGCACAAGCCACCGGCTAAGGCCAGAATAATCAGCCAGAGCCACCAGTGTGCAACTGGTTGAAATAGAACCAGAAAGCCGCCCCATAGTAGGCCCAGTTGCAAGAGTGTGGCCGCGATTCCGGCGACAACACTGGCGCCTAGAATCCAGTTGAGGCGCCCCGCCGTTTGAAGTAGTCGTTTCAATAAGCTCATGCGCGCGTCACCTCCGCTAATAACCGTTGCTGCTCGGCCACTTGCTGGGCAAAGGCCGGGACCTGCGCTTGTAGGCTGGTGAACGTTCCACCAACCAGACGATGGTCGGCCACGACGTACAGTTGCGACAGGTCCTGCAAGTCAGCTAACCGGTGCGTAATCAACAAGACGATTTTAGTCCGGGCCAACCGGTGTAACGCCGCCATGATGTGGTTAGCATTGGTCGGGTCGATGTTTGAAGTAATCTCATCGAAGATATATACGTCCTGGTCCGCTAAGATGGCCCGGGCCACTGCGACCTGTTGGCGTTGACCTGGTGACAAACGGACTCCGTTCTTCCCGATTTGCGTGGCGTACCGGTCCGGTAACTGCCGGACGAATTGACACAACCCAAGGCGGTCGAGTCGGGCCGCCCAATCGCCTTGGGGCCGCCCTAACTGGAGGTTCTCCGCTAAGGTGCCGGCAAAAAGACTGGTCGTTGGCCCCAGATAATTGGCATGTTGTAACCAACTTTGAGCACTGATTGTAGCTAAATCGATGTGCCTATTTACGGTGATCTTACCATTGAGCAGGGCTAGCCGTTGCATCACGGTCGCCGCCAAGGTGCTTTTTCCACTACCACTGGGACCGGTAAGCCCCACTAAGGTCCCCGGCGTAAGCGTGACCTCACCAAACGTAAAGAGTTTTTGGTTGGGATACCCCACGGTGCCCGTGACTGTCAATTGGTTCACTAGCTTACTCAACGTGACCTGCCCCGTAGTTACAGTGGGAACTACCGGCGCATCGATCACTTGAAAGAGGTGTCGTAATTTCGGTAACGTCGCGATGAACACGTGGATAAAATACCCAAATTGGCGAAAATCGATCAACCAGACTGCCGTGAGCATCCCGATACCTAGTGCAGTACTGAGCGATAAACTTTGCGTTCGGACGGCGGTGACCTGCGCTAATAAGAAATACCCAATGGCCCCGTACAGACAGAAATCCATGATGGTCAGTGACTGGAGTTGGTACCGTAAAACGCCCATGGTTTTCTGACGAAAGTTTTCCGAATCGGCCGCAAAGTCTTGCGCGTAGCGGTGTTGGCGCTGGTACATGATCAGCATTCGCATTCCCAAGAAGTCATCTAAAAAGCGTTGCCCCATGTGATTAAAACTGGCGATGTAGGCTAAATTTTCTCGGTTGCCCAGGCTCTGTAAGGCCCCCATACTGGCCCCGAGTAATAGGATGCCACCCACGGGAATCAAAACGGTCCAGGCGTGGGCCCACAGCACGACGCCCAGTAAGACCAACCCCGTAAGACTCAGTTCTAAAATGGTGGGGATAATCGTGTCAAAGAAGATGGCGACCGCCCGTAACGTGCTTAAGTCCTGGTGGAGGCCTTGCATCACGTCATCGTGACTGCGAGCTGACTGGAGGTCGGCAGCTAAGAACTGTTTCTGCAGGTTCTGGCTGGCCGCGGCCGCCCAACCGTTACGGCTCAACCAGGGACTGACGACCAGATAGCTGAGGGTGATGAACAATTGGATGGCGATGAGGACAATTAAGCCTCCGTGAATGCGCCCCGTGACAGCCCATTGTGCGCCAGCCCAAACTAGCGTGACCACCAGTAAGCGCCCACCCCACTGACCGAGAAATTGTAAATACATTTTCCAGCGCTGTGCGGCGCCCAATTGCCATAACCGTTTGACCATCTGACTCCATTCCCTTCGTGTTACCGCTTTATTTAGTAAGATAATCCTATTTTGAACCTTTCTGTTAAAAGATTCAATTCGGGAAAATCTTTAGTTATCATACGATAATTGTGAAATAATTCACGGCATCACCTTATCGTTCACTGTGAGAAATGGTATACTAAAAGTAAGCAACCGGTAAGCTCCTAAACCGGGAAATTGTTGCTCGGCACTGAGCCTACTTGCCAATTCGAAAGGATGTCTGATCATGGTTCAAACTTTGACAACGACTGCTGTTTGGCTTAACTCTTCTTACGTGGAACATGCCACCGGGGAGACCGTTCACTTGGCCCCGCAATACTTAGAAGCGGCGCAATACCGTGCTTTGAAGCAACAATTGATGCAGCGGGGTTACACGTTGATTCCCCTACCCGGCGGCGGACTGCGGGCCCTGGCGCCAAAAAACGTCAGCCGTTCCGAAGTCACGACTTTGTTGACCCGGCCGGTGGATCCTAAGCAACCCTTCACCCCGGCACAACAATTCGCGTACGAACAGCATGACAACCTCGACGTGGCCAAATTGATTGGTACAGCGGATTGAGCTGGTCGGCAATCATTAGATTAACTGAAATAATATGGTCCTGATACTCTGGCGAATGCTGGGTATCAGGACCATATTTTATCGTATGAAATTTTTGAACAGATTAAATACCGGGATTAACAAAGACCCAATTTGTTAATCCCGGTATTAGTTATGATGATTGATTCTATAGATTTACCATGCATCTGAAGCTACACAATAGGTTCTCGGCACTATTTAAGCGGTTTTGACCTTATAGATTTACCATGCATCTGAAGCCATTGAGACTAACAAGATGGGGGCACGTAAGGTTTTGACCTTATAGATTTACCATGCATCTGAAGCAGTTGAATTGGTGGGAAAAATCGGCGTATGGGTTTTGACCTTATAGATTTACCATGCATCTGAAGCCTTTGCTGGGGCAAGATTTGCCGGAGTTCGGGTTTTGACCTTATAGATTTACCATGCATCTGAAGCTGAAGCCATCATATACTCATCAAAATATCATCTAAAGCAGACTACCAAAGGATAAAGTCGTGATCAATGAAGTGATAGCGGCATTCCTTAAAATAGTCTTTTTGTCGGTTTTCTGAGAATTCGATGTCAAGAACTGGCAAATATGTAGTTGCCACTACCTTCCGTAACATTTTTAGTCGCGGGACCTGTAGGTAATGGCTAATATTGGTCAAAACAACCATTTTCTGATCATTTAACTCCACAAGTGTCTTAATTAACGTTTCTAGTATACCATATGGTTCCCGATTCACGGACTCTTCTAGTTGCAGGCCACTTAACTTAACCAACTTTGCTAAAGCCGGCGTTTCCGGAACGTTTAACGGCACATCCAGTAAATAACTGTCACCCAAAATTTGGGTAATAATCCGTTGCCAATCGTCAGTTAACTGTACCACTTGTTTTTCCGATAAACTCTTCAAAAACAAATCTTGGAGTTTGCGCTGGAAAATTTTATTCAAATCAATTTCCAACACCGGATCACCATACCAATGGCTGGCCTGACTGTGCTTTAAGAGCTCAAAATCATCTGACGCCAGCCGAACTGTGTCCATATCATCCCGTAAGCCTATCACCAAATCATGATAAATTTTAGGCGCTGCGGTCGCTAACACGGTAATTTCTCCCGGTTGAACATCAAACGGCTGATACCCATAATAAGTCAATTTCATATAATCACCGTCCGGTCCGCTGAATTCAAGATATCTTCATTGGGTTTACCAGCCAAGAAGTGCATATCTTGATATTGTTTTTCCGTCATCATCAAAGTTTGCACCAAACCATCTGCGGGTACAATTCCTTTTAGGCGTTGCTCCACTGCTTCCGCTGCTTTTGAATTAGCACACACTCGAACATAGACTGAATACTGCATCATGAAGAAGCCTTCTTGAATTAACGTTTTCTGAAATTTACGATAGTTACGGCGATCTTGGCTGGTTTCTACTGGTAAATCAAACAGAACCATTAATCGCATGACTCGATACCTCACTTGGCAAATCCACCTCAATTCGAATTTTCTGACTAGTTTGGTCTAAATAATTAAGACATTGGTCAACATACTTAGGAATTGCATTTCGTAAAATCGTCTTTTGATCATTGAAAGTCAGTTCAACATCCAGCAACTCAACCAGTCCATACTTGATGTCCGGCGTGAAATCTCTCATTTTCTGTTGTGACACCCATTGGTCAATCACTGGTCGAAAGGGTTCCATTAAATCAGAGCCCAAATTATTAGCGTTATCCGTTCGCGAGTGATGAATCCCCCAACAGGTTAAGTATCCTCGAGTACTGATTGCCTGATCAATCGCCGCCAAAAGTAGCGCATATCCATAATTTAGTGCCGCGTTGATGGGATCCAAATCCGTTCGTGAAAAATCAGGACCAAAAACGAGAGGAAAATATTTTCTCGCAATAACTGCTTCACGGTTAGTGACATCATTCAATTCTAATTGTTTAAATTCTTGGTCTAGGTCCTTAGTATCCTGACCAATAAAACGAACAACTTGAATTTGATTTTGTATCTTACTGGCCACGATTCTGGTCCACAACTTCTGGATTCGCTGAGGATTCCAGGTCACTTGTTTTCCTACCGTTACCATCGATTGAGCCTTGGTGTAGTCACCGCTGGTCGTACAAATTGGCTGGCCATTCTGACCAGTAAAAATAATTTTAGCCTGTTTCTCGGCTAGCGCAATAATTGCTGGTGCTGTAATGACTGTCTGCAGAGTCTGAAACAATAGTACTCCCACGTCACGAACCGGTACATGTAAGCGGTCTGTGTCCGTTTGAATCACCAAGTTCCCAGTCATCAATGATACTTTTGCGTGTTGTGTCACCACAATCGTTCGCCACCCCATAATGATCACCCTTTCGACTTGCTGAAATATCCCAATCATGTTATATTGAAAGAGGTTAAATTGACCTATTTGACCTTATAGATTTACCATGCAGAGTTGAAGTCAAACAAGATGCTTTGGCATCAAGTTTTCTTTTTTGAGCTCGTTATCGAGCCATACATATTGAAACGGCTAGTCACGTTATAAAATGTGGCTAGCCGTTTTTTTACATATCATTTAAACGAACAAGTCGCCGAAATAATCCTGTTGGTGATTCATGAATAAGAATTGCTTGTTCTGTTAGCTTTAATCCTCCGGGAACCTGCAACTGACCAAAATACCTTGTGCAACCAATATTATTCAAATTAACGATAGTGGCATTGGCATGCAAACCTTGAAGAATTTGCATGAGTACCTCTCGTTTACCAAGAATCAAGTTCCCTTTTTCATCTTTTTTTGAATGCGTGGATAATTCTTTAAAGCTACCCTCAGCTGCTATCAATTGTTCTTTAAACTTGTTCATATCATATAGTGGGAAATATCGTTCGACTTGCTTACAAATTTCATAATAGGCTGCCATATAAGAACTATCTAAATCAGTATCCGTGGCTCCTTTATTTATCAAGTTTCGTTGCGTTTCTAGCGATAAAACTAATTGTTGCTGATTATGATAATAGGTGTCTGTTCCTAAGCCAAAACGATGGCGCTGGCCGTTAACCTGATCAATAATCGGTTGTTCCAAATACACATGTGGTGCCACAATTTCAAAAGTGCGTTGTTTACCTTTCTTGGTCGTAAACATTGGTGTAAACCATTGACGAAGTAGCGTTCTTTTCCCTAAATCGTCAAGTTTCTCTAGTTGGCCGCTTAAACGAGTAGGAACCCGCACAACTTGGTAGTAAGGGGCTTTTTTATCAAGTAGCCGTACAATAGCCAGATAGCTCGTTTTTTCTCCACTAAAACCACCATAAAGTTCTATCGGTTGATTCAATTTTCGGGGAATAAGCTTTTTATTCTTCGCTGTTTTAGCTGAATAAATTGTCTGATCAAACATTGCACCATGATTGTCATAAACTTCATGTGTCACCAATAGTCGTTTTAACCCCATAACCCACTCAACATACTCAATTTCATCTTGCTTGTTCCAAATTATCTGGTGCGTCTCTGGATTCTCTATTTCTCGATTTTTCTCAGAATCTCCACCAATAATCTGTTCAATAAAATTAAAATGACGTCGTAAATCGAATTTTGTTGTTTTATATTTTCCATAAACAAAGAAAGATTCCAATTTAGGATATCGTTGAAGAAGATAGGTTCCAATTCGGGCGGCTAAATAAGCATCGTGAGCATGATGATAATCGTTTAATTCCCTCAACTTCGGTAACTTCAACTTCTCCCGAAACTGATGGGACAATCCGGCTTTAATTGACACAAGTTTAGTGATTTCCGGATCATATTGTTGACTTAAAATGGCCGTAACCAGTTTGATGACTTGACGCGTTTCTACTAATTGACGGGCAACAAACCGTATTGCGTGACGGTCGATATCTTCAGGAGTTGTCAACAGATTTTCCAATTTACGTCGAGAAATTAACCCTACCTGGTGCAATCTACGCCAGAAGCCTTCCTGAGACTTTTTAAAGATAATCGGAACGTGAGGCCCTTTCTTTTCATTAACTGCATTTAAAGTTAAGACTCGATTATCAATCGAATCATCTTTGATTACATTTTGGGGAATAATATGATCAATGTGATAATTTGAAAAGATCTCGGAATCCGGATTCAATGCTTTGCCAGTGTAAATATCTCGTCCATTTTGTTGAAAATACAAGACCAATTTATCTGAAAAATGCTGAAGATTTTCATTCGCCGAAACTAATCGTTGACGAACTGCTTCGTCAACTAATTCATGAGCAGCACTAGTCCCATAAGCTTCTACTAATTGAGCTTGCCGTGAATTTGTCCGCTGTGGCCGCTGGTCAGCACCTCGTGCTGCTTCAATAAATAGCCAACTCGGTGCTACCCCATGCATGGCTTCTTGAATATCCGCCACAACCAATAGGACCTGTCGAATCGCCTTTTTATTTTGTGGTGAGGTATACAGCTCATTGATGTTTTGTTGCAAGTTTTGTTGATTTAAATCTTGCTGATTAATTGTTGCTATTGACCGCTGAAACTCTGGACGGCGAACAATCTGCATGAAATTATCAGTTGTCTGCCATAATAGGTCCATAATATTTCGCCCTTGCTTATCATGAATTCCTAATAAAAGCTTTTCTGAGAACTGTCCCCATTCACGATAGCGATGCTGATTCAATTGGCGAATCTGTGTAGGAGTTAGCCAAGTAACCTCTTGTAATTTCTCTTTAAAAATCTTGGCATCTTCAAATACAGTTGACCAATTGATTATTTTTTCAATATCTGCTTGTCGTTCTTGTTGTTCTAGCGCCTCTGGGATAATCTTTTGCAAATCATGGTACGTAGACAAGCGACTTAAAAACCGTTTTGGATCCGCCAAGCCCTTAATCTCTGGTTGCTTATCAACGTCCCCATTAGCTATCAAATTATTTTGCAGGTCTTTGATTGTAACGGTTGTTTTTTTAGCCGCTATGAAGAGCTGATGATAGATGCGTTGCTTCTTTTTCGGTGCTAGGAGTTCTCCGTTAACCCGAACATTATTCAGTTCATTAAGGACCTCATATCGTTGATATAAGAGACTATTCTTCGGAATGACGTCTTCGCCAATTAAATAAGTATCCGTTGTTTTCATACGCTGAATAAACGCATTAGCTGAAGCCTGCCGGTCGACTTGTTGATCAAAATTCCACGGCGTGATTGGCACGGTGGATTGAGGATTTTGCCGCGTCATCCAAGCAAATTTGGTTTCTTTCGTGGCATTCTTGGGGTCAGGTTGTACCAATGGACCAACGTAATAAGGCACACGAAAGCAAACTAACTCATCTAACTTATATGGTGCCATTTTCCGTCGTTTCGTTACCGGATTTGGTGTTTTTAGCCATGGGTAGTACCGGGATTGGTTTTCAATAATTTGATCTAGTTCTTGCTGTTGAACTTGATATGGAATTGCAATATTGGTCTTTGACCGCTGCTTTGGCAAAAATTCTTCTTGTTCAACAGCAATTTGAATTGATTGTCCTAATTTTGATAACGTTTCCTGCTTCTTCAAAACTGAACTAATCTTTTTGTAAAAATCCACCTGAGGCAATCCGTTGTCAATGTAATCATCATAAGCTTTTTTTAATGTCATTCGTTGACCATAATCTGTTAACTCAGCAATATACGTCTTATAATCTTTTAACTGTCTTTTATGGATTGGCAAATTCTATAATTAATCCGAACAGAAATTAAAAAGCCCCAAGCAATCACTTACAATGGTAGTAGCTAATTCCAACCAATATAGGGAGTGATTACTTTGGGTACATCTACTTTATCA